>NZ_AP022589.1:2400000-3008015 GCF_010731755.1 Mycolicibacter minnesotensis | reverse complement strand
TCGCAGGTGCTGACCGCGATCCTGCGCTACAACAACTCGATGGCCTACGCCGAGAACGTGATGGGCTGGGCGGCGGCCTACGCCACCGGGGTGGCTCCCGTCGACCTGCCACCTATCGTCGGCCCGGCACCGCCGATCGCCGACCTGCACCTGGAGCACTTGGAGCACCCGGAGGGGCTCGGTCCAGAATCGCTCAGCCTGCACGGGATGTCGCCGGTCGAGCATCCCGCCGAGTCAACGCTGATCGACCTCGGTCAACCAAGCATCGAAACCCAGCTGGCCAACCTGCCCTGGCTGCCGCCCTGGATGGCCAACAACCAACAGCAGCAGCAACAACAACTGCCGCGTCCGTCGGCGGCGTGCCGGATGATCTGCCTGGAGCCCCAAGCCGCGCCGAGCCCGACGGAGCCCCCCAACGGATTCCCGCCGGCCCCCTTCGCCCCACCCGAGGCCCCCCTGGCCCCGCCTGCGCCGATGCCGCCGTACGCGGTTGCACCGGCACCGCCGGGCGCCCCGGATCTGCCGGCCGGCCCGCCCCCGCAGTCCGCCCCCGGCACACCGCAGGAAGGATCGCAGGCCGGCCCCCCGGCCTAGAGCGATCTCGCCCCGGGCGGGACCTGCATGGGCCCTGCCGCGCTGCCCTAGACTCGGACACGATGTCCGAGAATCCCGATGACACCGCCGCCCTGCACGACGCGATCTACACCGCGTTGGGCACCGTGCTGGACCCCGACATTCGGCGTCCGATAACCGATCTGGGCATGGTCAAGAGCATCGAGATCGCCGCCGACCGCAGCGTGCACGTCACGATCTACCTGACCGTCGCGGGCTGCCCCATGAAGACCGAGATCACCAATATGGTGACCACGGCGATCAACGACGTGCCCGGTACCGGTCCCGTCACCGTCACCTTGGATGTTTTCAGCGACGAGCAGCGAGCCGAGCTGCGCAAACAGCTACGCGGTGATACCGCCGAACCCGTCATCCCGTTCGCCCAGCCCGGTTCCCTGACCAAGGTGTACGCGATCGCCTCAGGCAAGGGCGGCGTCGGAAAATCCAGCGTGACGGTCAACCTCGCGGTCGCGCTGGCCGAACGCGGCCTGTCGGTCGGGGTGCTCGACGCCGACATCTACGGCCACTCGGTGCCGCGGATGATGGGGGTCTCGGCGCTGCCCACGCAGGTCGACTCGATGATCCTGCCGCCGATCGGCTACGGCGTGAAGGTGATCTCGATCGCGATGTTCACCCAGGGCAACACCCCGGTGGTGTGGCGGGGTCCGATGCTGCACCGCGCATTGCAGCAGTTCCTCGCCGACGTCTACTGGGGCGATCTGGACGTGCTGCTGCTGGACCTGCCCCCGGGCACCGGCGACATCGCGATCTCGGTGGCCCAGCTGGTTCCCTCGGCCGAAATCCTGGTGGTGACCACCCCGCAGCAGGCCGCCGCCGAAGTCGCCGAGCGAGCCGGGGCCATCGCCCTGCAGACCCGCCAGCAGGTGGTCGGCGTGGTGGAGAACATGGCCGGCCTGGCCATGCCCGACGGGTCCACCATGCATCTGTTCGGTGAGGGCGGCGGGGAGCGAGTCGCCGAGCGGCTGACCCGGGCGATGGGCCGTGACGTGCCGCTGCTGGGTCAGGTGCCGATCGACAGCGAGATGGTGACCGGCGGCGACTCCGGTTCGCCCGTGGTGCTCTCAGCGGAGTCGGCGGCGGGCCGGGAGCTGCGCAAGGTCGCCGACGCGCTGGCCACCCGCCGTCGCGGGCTGGTGGGAATGTCGTTGGGTTTGGACACCGGAGGCGCGCGGCGCTGAACGCCGCCGGCGCAACCCTGCTAGGTGGCGTCGGTGTCGAAGGGAGCCGGTACGCCCGGCTCGGGCAGTGCGACCGGCGCCGGCGGCATGGGACGGGGCTCAGCGGCCAGTGCACCCACCGCGCTGAACAGCGAGTCGTCCCCGTCGAGCAGATGCCGGGTCAGGGCCGCGCGCGGTGTCATGCCGCGCAACTTCTGTAGTTCGCTCAACGGCGCGCGCAGATCCTCGAACTCCGGCCCGATCTCGTCCCGCAGCTGATCGGTGGCATTGGTGACATAGTCGCGGGCCTGGCGCAACGCGCCGCCGGTCCAACGGATGGCTCCTGGGAGTCGCTCGGGTCCCAGGATGACCAGCCCGAGCACTACCAGGACCAGCATCTCGCCCCAGCCGACATTGGCGAACACAGCGGTATACGTCTAACCGTCTGGGGTGGGTGTCACCATGAGCGTGACATGGCGACCGTCACGAACCACCTCGACGGGCGCTTCCTTGCCGATGGTCAGATTGCGGACCGCCACCACGAACTCGTTGGCGTCGGCGACGGTACGGTCGCCGATCTTGACCACCACGTCGTTCTCCAGCATGCCGCCCTTCTCCGCGGCGCTGCCCACCTTGACGTTGGCGATCTGCGCTCCCGACGCGATGGCGTTGCTGACCGATCGGGCGCTCACACCCAGCGTGGGGTGAACGATCTTGCCGTCTTTGATCAGCGCCTCGGCCACGATCTTCATCTCGTTGACCGGGATCGCGAATCCCAGGCCGCTGGCGCTGTCGGACAACGACTTACCGGCGGTGTTGATGCCGACCAACTGGGCATCCATGTCAATCAGCGCACCGCCGGAGTTGCCGTGGTTGATCGAGGCGTCGGTCTGCACGGCGTCGATGACGGTGTCGGTGTCGGAGTCGTCACCGGACAGCGGCACCGGCCGGTGCAGGGCACTGATGATGCCGTGGGTGACGGTGCTGCGCAGTCCCAGCGGGGCGCCCGCCGCGATCACCTCGTCGCCGACCCTGACCTTGTCGGAGTCGCCGAGCCGGGCCACCGACAGGTTGTCGACGTTGTCGACCTTCAGCACGGCCAGGTCGGTCTTGGGGTCGCGGCCTACCAGGTTGGCCAGCACCTCTTTGCCGTCGTTGAAGACCACCGTGGTCTTGAACTTGCTGGGGTTGTTGGCGGCCTCGGAGATGACGTGGTTGTTGGTGACGATGTAGCCCTTGCCGTCGATGACGACGCCGGAACCCTGCATCCCCTGGTCGTCGCTGACCGACTCGATGGTCACGACCGAGTTGGCGATCGCCTCAGCGACCTTGGCGAAGCGCCCGGCCGGCTCCTCGGCGTTGCCCTTGGTGGACAACGTCACCTTCGACGTGGTGAATGCCTCCACGACCTGTGCGGTGGTCCGCCCGACCAAGCCGCCCACCATGCCGATCGCCAGCGCGATCGCGGCCAGTACGCCCAGGGTCCGGTAGGAGACCCGATCGCCGAACAGCACGTCGCGAACACCGAGACGACCGCCCGCGTCACCGCCGGCCGACCGCGGCACGGGCGGCACGACGGCGGGGGCACCCAGTGCGGCACCCGCTGCCGGGTCACGCCACGGGTCGCCGGTGTCTTCGAGGCCGTTCGGCTTGCCGTTGCGGTTCAGTGCGCCGGCGTCGGCTGGATGACGCTGGAGCGAGGGCCCGGCACCGTGTCGACCGAACGCTTCCTTGAGGACCGGGTCCGGCGGCAGGTCCCGCGGGACGTAGTCGCCCTGCTCGCGGTACTTCTTGGGCCGCACATCGGCAGGCGTGAAGGAACCGGGCACCCCATCGGGCCGGCCGAAGGCCTTCTTGGACGCAGTGTCCACGGGGGGCCGGTAGACGGGTCGCGGCGCCAAGCGGTTACCGCCGGCGTTCTCGTTGTTGGAGCTCACCTATTCCTCTTCCGGGTCCACCCCTGAGTCGCATTCAGGCTCAGCGAGCACAGCATCACCCTGGCGCTGGCGCCGCTCCGGATCCACCTTACCGGCGTTTACGGCGATCTTGAGGTTTGCCGTCGTCGAACCTGGCGGGCATCGGCCTAGTCGGCTCGTCGGGCGCACAATCGGCCGGGGAATCGGGAATCTGGGCCAGCAGGCCCAGCAGCGCTGAGGGGATCCGGATGGGATGCGAATCACGGAGGGCCGAGCGTGCCCGGCCCTGGTACTCGACCTCTGCCGCGCAGTCGGGGCACAGCGACAGGTGATGGGCCGCACGCAGGTGGGCGTTCATCCTCAGCTCGCCGTCGACGTAGGCGGTGATCGCTTCGCTGCAGAGGTGCTCGGTGGAGCCGAACTGCCGCGGGGCACCGACCGGTGCGTCGCTTTGCGAGGCAAACTGGGCGGGCAGCCAGGAGAACGCGCGTCGGAAGACACCTCCGCGGTCCGTCACACCGGACTCCTCTCCGCTCCCACAGCCCTATCGGCACCCAGTCGGGCTCATTAAAGACCCACTAAGAATGTAGCGCGATACCGCCCGCGAACGCGGAAACCCGACGTGGACGCGAGGATCAGCGGGCCGCGATGCCGCGAAACGCCGAGCCGTCAGGCTGACCGGACCGGTCGGCGAGGTACTCCCGCAGCGCCTGACGGCCGCGGTGGATGCGACTACGCACCGTGCCCAGCTTCACCCCGAGGGTGGCCCCGACCTCTTCGTAGGACAAACCTTCGATGTCGCACAGGACCACCGCGGCCCGGAACTCCGGCGCCAGTGAATCCAATGCGGCCTGCAGGTCAGGGTCCAGCCGGGCATCGTGGTAGATCTGCTCGGGATCGGGCTCGTCGGCCGGCACCCGGTCGTAGTCCTCCGGCAGCGCCTCCATGCGGACGCGACCGCGCCGGCGCACCATGTCCAGGAAGAGGTTGGTAGTGATGCGGTGCAGCCAGCCTTCGAAGGTCCCGGGCTGGTAGTTGTGCACCGACCGGAACACCCGAATGAAGGTCTCCTGGGTGAGATCCTCGGCGTCGTGCTGGTTGCCCGAGAGTCGGTAGGCCAGCCGGTAGACACGGTCGGCGTGCTGGCGCACCAGCTCATCCCAGGACGGCATGGCCGCCACGTCTCCGGTGGCGTCGAACACCGCGGTTCCCTGCGGCGCCTCCGACGGGTCCACCCATTCGGTGCCGGTGTACCGGTCCGAGTGGGTAGTCGGGTGCGACATGGTGACCGGGGGCAACAAAGCGGTTATGGCTGCGTCCTCCAACTCGGGGCCGCCGTCAGGCGACGGCGGCGCACTATCGCGATCAACAGGCGACGGGCCCCTCGTATTCCGAGCGTCTCGAGGCCGGTTGTTACCTCGTTCCATGCCGATACCGTTGCGTATCGCTGTATGCCCGCTCTGTGCTGTCACTGAATGCCGACTGTGAACCTGTGTTCGAATATGCCGCGCACTGCGGTTATGAGCCCAGGTAACGGTTCGGACACGGGCTTCACCCCGGGCGTGTCGGGCGGGCGCGCCGGTTCACCCCCCGTCACGCCTTTGTCCTACGCTGCGGACATGGCCAGCACCGACGACACTCCCGGCGAGCCGCCGCGCAGTCGCGCCGACGCTCTCCTGGCGCACGCCGAGGACTCGATGACCGAGGACGCGGTGTTGGCGGCCGCCCGCGACCGGGCCGGTGAGATCGGTGTCGGCTCGATCAGTGCCGCGGTGGGTGCGCTGTTGAGCCTGTTGACCAAGCTCAGCGGCGGCAAGGCGGTGGTCGAGGTCGGCACCGGGGCCGGCGTGAGCGGACTCTGGCTGCTCTCGGGAATGGGCGAGGACGGTGTTCTGACCACGATCGACATCGAGCCCGAACACCAGCGCACCGCCAAGCAAGCCTTCGGCGACGCCGGTATCGGGCCGGGCCGAACCCGATTCATCAGCGGTCGCGCCCAAGAGGTGCTGACCCGGCTTGCCGACGACTCCTATGACCTGGTCTTCGTCGACGCCGACCCGATTGACCAGCCCGAATACGTCCTGGAGACGGTGCGGCTGCTGCGCTCCGGCGGCGTGGTGGTGGTGCACCGGGCCGCCTTGGGCGGCCGGGCCGGAGATCCGGCGGCCCATGACGCCGAGGTGCTCGCGGTACGCGAAGCTGCCCGGCTGATCGCCGTCGATGAGCGCCTGACCCCGGCGCTGATTCCGCTGGGCGATGGCCTGCTGGCCGCCGTCCGCGACTAGTTCCCGCTCCGCTTCCCTGCGCTCGGCCCCATGCTTGACACCTGACTGAACACGCGTTTAGCCTACTGAACATGCGTTCAGCCGATCTGACGGCCACCGCGAAGATCCGCGATGCGGCCATCGCCCAGTTCGGACGGCACGGGTTCGGGGTGAGCATCCGGGCCATCGCCGAATCCGCCGGAGTGAGCCCCGCGCTGGTCATCCACCACTTCCGCTCCAAAGAGGGCCTGCGCAGGGCCTGCGACGAGTTCGTCGCCGAGGAGATCCGCAGCAGCAAGTCCGAGACCATCCAGTCCTCGGACCCGGCAACGTGGTTCGCGGCCATGGCCGAGATCGAGTCCTATGCGCCCTTGATGGCCTACCTGGTCCGCAGCATGCAGTCCGGCGGCGAATTGGCGAACACCCTGTGGCGCAGGATGATCGACAACACCGAGAGCTACCTGGAGGAGGGCGTGCGCGCCGGCACCATCACACCCAGCCGCGACCCCAAGGCCCGCGCCCGCTACCTGGCCCTCACCGGCGGCGGCGCATTCCTGCTGTACCTGCAGCTGCACGCCGATCCGACCGACCTGCGCACCGTATTGCGTGACTACGCCCGGGACATGGTCCTTCCCGCGCTCGAGGTCTACACCGACGGCCTGTTGACCGACCGAACCATGTATGACGCATTCCTGGAGTCCGAACAAGGGGGAAGCGATGCGACCTGACAACCATTGGCCGGCAATCGAAATCCACGGCCTGGAGAAGAGCTTCGGCGAGGTCAAAGCACTCGACGGGCTCGACCTCCGAGTGCACGGCGGCGAGGTCCATGGCTTCCTCGGCCCCAACGGCGCCGGCAAGTCCACCACCCTCCGCATCCTGTTGGGCCTGGTCAAGGCCGACAGCGGAACCGTTCGGCTACTCGGCGGCGACCCCTGGACAGACGCTGTCGAACTGCACCGCGAGATCGCCTACGTGCCAGGCGATGTGACGTTGTGGCCCTCGTTGACCGGCGGCGAGATCATCGACCTGCTGGCGCGGATGCGCGGCGGCATCGACGAGCAACGCCGCGACGAGTTGATCGAGCGGTTCGATCTGGACCCGAGCAAGAAGGCGCGCACCTACTCCAAGGGCAACCGACAGAAGGTCTCGTTGATCTCCGCCTTCTCCTCCCGTGCCCGGCTGCTCGTGCTCGACGAGCCGAGCACCGGACTGGATCCCCTCATGGAGAACGTCTTTCAGCAGTGCGTCACGGAGTCAAGCCGACGCGGTGCCACCGTCCTCCTGTCCAGCCACATCCTGGCCGAGACCGAGGCACTGTGCCAACGGGTGACGATCATCCGCGCCGGGCGGGTGGTCGAGAGCGGTTCGCTGGATTCGCTGCGGCATTTGCGCCGCACCTCGATTCAGGCCGATCTGATGCGCGACCCCGGCGATCTGACCCGCATCCCCGGCGTCGCGGATGTGCGGTACACCGGCACCGTGCTGCAGGCGCAGGTCGACAGCTCCGGCCTGGCCGAGCTCATCGCGGTGCTGGGCGCAGCCGGCGTACGCAGCCTTACCAGCCGGCCCCCGACGCTGGAAGAGCTCTTCCTGCGTCACTACGACACGGCACAGTCATGACTACCGTTGCTGCGCAACCGGTATCACCGCGCAGCCACCGACCCCACCGGGCGGCGGCGAATTTCACCGGCACATTGGGGATGCTTCGGTTGTGCCTGCGTCGCGACCGCATCGTGGCGCCACTGTGGGTGCTGTTGCTGTCGGTGCCGCTGGCCACGGTCTACATCGCCAGCATCGAGGCGGTCTACCCCACCGCGGCCGACCGCGCCGGCCTGGCCGCCACCATCATGGCCAGTCCCGCTCAGCGCGCGATGTACGGACCCGTCTACAACGACTCGCTCGGCGCGGTGGGTATCTGGAAGGCCGGGATCTACCACCTGCTGATCGCGGTCGCGGTGATCTTGACCGTCATCCGACACACCCGCGGCGACGAGGAGAACGGCCGCACCGAGCTGATCGATTCCACCGCGGTGGGCCGCTATGCCGGGCTCACCGGCGCACTCCTGCTGGCCGCAGGCGCGTCAGTGGCCACCGGGGTGATCGGCGCGGTCGGGCTGCTGACCACCGCCGTCCCGGCCGCCGGATCGTGGGCCTTCGGGGCGGCGCTGGCCTGCTCAGGGCTGGTGTTCACCGCAGTGGCCGCGGTCACCGCCCAGCTGTCCCCCAGCGCGCGGTTCGCCCGCGGCGCCGCGTTCGGCGTGCTGGCCGCTGCGTTCACGCTGCGCGCCGTGGGCGACGCGGGATCGGGCGCTTGCTCATGGCTGTCGCCGCTGGGTTGGTCGCTGCTGGTGCGCCCCTACGCCGGCGAGCGGTGGTGGGTGCTGCTGCTGCCGCTGGCGACCACGGCCGCACTGACCTGGTTGGCCTACCGCCTCGCCGCCCGTCGCGATGTCGGTGCCGGGCTGCTGCCCGACCGTCCGGGCCCACGTCGGGCGGCGCCGACACTGGGCGGCGTGTTCGGGCTGGCGTGGCGACTCGACCGCGCGGCGCTGGCACTGTGGACCACGGCCCTGGTGCTCTACGGGCTGCTGATCGGCAGCGTGGTGCACGGAATCGCCGACGAGGTGGGCAGCGACAGCGCCCGCGAGATCGTCGTCCGGCTGGGCGGAACTGCGGCGCTGGAGCAGGCGTTCCTCGCGGTCGCGTTCACCATGTTGGGCATGGTCGCCGGAGCATTCGCGGTGTCCCTGGTGCTGCGGCTCCACCAGGAGGAAGTTTCAGCCCGCGCCGAGACCCTGCTCGCCGGCGCGTTGTCGCGAGACCGTTGGATGGCAAGCCAACTAGCGGCCGCTTTGGTAGGTCCGGCAATGGCGATACTGGCCGCCGGGCTGGCGGCCGGAATCGTCTACGGGACAGCGGCCGGCGACATCGGCGGGCAACTGCCCGCGGTGCTGGCCAGCGCCGCGGTACAGCTGCCGGCGGTCTGGCTGCCCGCGGCGGTGGCGGTGGCGCTGTTCGGGCTCGCCCCGCGATTCGCCCCCGCCGCATGGGCGGTGCTGATCAGCTTCGTCGCGCTGTATCTGCTCGGCACCCTGTCCGGTCTGCCCCAGTGGGTGCTCGACTTCGAACCGTTCGTCCACGTGCCTCTGGTCGCAGACGGCGGTGTGAGCCCGGTTCCCCTGATCGTGCTGCTGGCAATCGACGCCGGGCTGATCGCCGTGGGCTTCGGGGCGCTGCGGCGCAGAGATCTGGCGTCATGAGGGGCCGAATCGGATAACTCGGGACTGCGGCCTCGCTCAAATACCGCAGGCCCCGTATTTGACTTATAGTTCCCTGAGCTCTAGCTGGGACTCAGGGAGGTTGGTGGCCATGCGCACACGCGTACGAGGCAGCGGTCGTGACCGGACCATCTCCCCCGCCCGGCTGGCCGCGTGCACGGCGGGCGCCGTGGTGGTGGGAGTCGCGCCAATGCTGGCCTGCGCGCCTGCGCAGGCCGACTGGGACTGGACCTGGATGCTCGACGCCGCGGAGCCGGCGGCCGTCGCCGGAAGCGCAGCGGGCGGGCTCGATCTGGGCAGTCTGATGGCTTTGGTGCAGTCCTTCACCGACCAGCTCGATCCGGCGACCAACAAACTGTTCTCCGACGCCATCGACGCGGTGCTGGCCCTGCCGGGACCGAACCAGTCCTTCGACAGCGCCGAGTGGGTGAATGAGTACATCTACGCGCCGCTGCATGAGGGCCTGCAGCAATGGATCTCGAGCCCGTTCGGCGAGTACAGCCTCGCCCTGATCAACGCGCCGTTCGCCACCTTGTTCGGCCGGGATCTGATCGGTGACGGCATCGATGCCTTCGACGGCGTCAACACCAGCGTCTTCGGCCAGTTGGGCTGGTTCGGCGATGCCGGGGACGGCGGGTTCCTCTTCGGCGACGGCGGCGTCGGCATCGCGGGTATCGACGGAGCCGGCGGCGTTGGCGGCGACGCGGGCTTCTTCGGCAATGGTGGAGCCGGTGGGCTGGGCGGCTTGGGTGCTGCCGGCGGCGACGGCGGAGCCGGCGGCTGGTTCATGGGTCTGGGCGGCGAGGGCGGTGCCGGCGGCGCCGGCGCTGTCGGCGGTACCGGCGGCGTGGGACTCGGCATGATGCTCGGCACCGGAGGAACCGGTGGCTCAGGCGGCGACGGCGATATCGGCGGCGACGGCGGGATCGGCGGCGCGGGGGCCTGGTGGCTGGGCCGCGGCGGCGACGGCGGCGTGGGTGGCGAGGGCAGTGACGGTGACCAGAACGGCGGGGCCGGTGGCGACGGCGGCGCAGGCGGGCTGGTGTTCGGCCGCGGCGGGGACGGCGGACTCGGCGGCGAAGGCGGCGCGGGCGGCTTTGGCGGTGCCGGTGGCTTCCTGGGCTCGGCGGGTATCAGTGCGGCGCCGTACGTGCAGAACACCCAGTGGGTGACCTATGACGGTGGGACCAGCTTGCGGGTGTACCCGACCGAGACCGGCCGCACCGAGGCAGGCGAGCCCGGCACGCTGCGCCAGGGCGAGCAGGCCTGGGCGGAAGTGGTCAAGCGCAATCCCGAGGCGAACACTGCCGGGATGCGCGCGCAGTTCCTGTGCCACTGGCAGTTCGCCGAGTTCATCCAGCCCGGCAAGACCAGCTGGAACCTGGAGCCGTGGCGTCCGGACGTGGGCAGCGTGAACCTGTTGGCCAACGGCTGCAACCCCGGCGGCGCCGAAGAGCCGTTCTAGCCCTCCCCCGGGATTTCGGTGGCGGCTAGATCCACATTCCTTTGCCGACGGCAACCACGCCGCCGGCGCTGATGGAGAACCTTTCCCGGTCCTTAGCCAGGTCGACGCCGATCATCTCCCCGGGGCCGACCACGACGTTCTTGTCCAGGATCGCGTGCCGCACCACGGCGCCGCGGCCCACCCGGGCCCCGGGCATGATCACGCTGTCCTCCACGATCGCGCCATCGTCGATCACCACGTTCGACGACAAGACCGAATTGCGCACCGATCCCGCCGAGATGACGCTGCCGGCGCCCACCACCGACTCCTGCGCGGAGCCGCCGTTGACGAACTTGGCCGGCGCCAGGTTCTCGGTCGCACCGTGAATCGGCCAGCGGTTGTTGTACAGGTTGAAGATCGGGTGGGCTGAGACCAGGTCCATGTGCGCGTCGTAGAACGCATCCAGGGTTCCCACATCGCGCCAGTAACCGCGGTCACGCTCGGTGGCACCGGGAACTTCATTGTCGGAGAAGTCGTAGACGGCGGCCATTCCGTCGGCCACCAGACGCGGCATGATGTCGCCGCCCATGTCGTGGTCAGAGTGGTCGTCGTCGGCGTCGGCGCGGATCGCGTCAATAAGAACCTTGGTGGTGAAAACGTAGTTACCCATCGACACATACGTGCTGTCTGGATCGCCCGGCGTTCCGGGTGGGTTAGCGGGCTTCTCCATGAAGCTGCGGACCCGGCCGGACTCATCGGCGTCGATGCAGCCGAACGATGACGCCTCGGCGCGCGGCACCCGGACCCCGGCCACCGTCGCGCCCGCACCGCTATCGATGTGGTACTGGACCATCTGCTCGGGATCCATCCGGTACACGTGGTCGGCGCCGAAAACCACGATGTAGTCGGGGTCTTCGTCGAAGATCAGGTTCAGCGACTGGTAGATGGCATCGGCGGACCCCGTGTACCAGCGCGGCCCGAGCCGCTGTTGGGCCGGCACCGGGGTGATGTACTCGCCCGCCAGACCGCTCAACCGCCAGTTCTGCGAGATGTGACGGTCCAGTGAATGCGACTTGTACTGCGTCAGCACACAGACCCGCAGGTAGCGCGCATTGACCAGATTCGACAGCACGAAGTCGATCAATCGGTAGGCGCCCCCGAACGGGACCGCCGGCTTCGCCCGGTCAGCGGTCAAGGGGTGCAGCCGCTTACCCTCACCACCGGCCAGGACGATGCCCAGCACGTGCGGCACTTCCCTCATGGGCACAAACCTATCGGCCACGCCGGGACGCTGCCAGGCTAGCCGCGCGATTGGCGACCGTTCTTTACAAAAGCTTGCTCACACTTCGTCGGCCGATCCGCTGCGCGGCCCATGATCGGCGCCCGCTACCGTGCCGGTTATGCGGGTGGCGATGCTGACTCGGGAATACCCCCCGGAGATCTATGGCGGTGCGGGTGTACACGTCACCAACCTGGTGGAAGCGCTGCGGCGGTTGTGCCACGTCGACGTGCACTGCATGGGCGCCCTGCGGCCGGGAGCGCAGGCGCATCAGCCTGATCCGGCGCTGCGGGACGCCAATCCGGCACTGGGGACGCTGTCGGCCGACCTGACGATGGTTGATGCCATCAGCGCTGCCGACGTGGCGCATTCCCACACCTGGTACACCGCCCTGGCCGGCCGGCTGGCGGCACTGCTGCACGACATCCCCCATGTGCTGACCGCGCATTCGCTGGAGCCGCTGCGGCCCTGGAAGGCCGAACAGCTGGGCGGCGGCTACCGAGTGTCGTCCTGGGTGGAGAAGGAAGCGACGACGGCCGCTGACGCGGTGATCGCGGTCAGCTCGGCCATGCGTGAGGATCTGCTGCGGGTCTACCCGGACCTGCGGCCCGACCGCGTGCACGTGATCTACAGCGGCATCGACACCGACGCCTGGTGTCCGCAGCCGGGCGGGCCGGATTCCATGCCCGCCGAACTCGGTGTCGACCCCGACCGTCCGATGGTGGCGTTCGTGGGACGGATCACCCGGCAGAAGGGTGTGGCCCATCTGGTGGCCGCCGCCCACCGGTTCCATCCAGAGGCGCAGTTGGTGTTGTGCGCAGGGGCCCCGGACACCCCGGAGATCGCTGCCGAGGTCAGTGCCGCTGTCGCCGACCTGGCCGCCACACGCAGTGGGGTGTTCTGGATTCAGGAGACCTTACCGGCCCGGCAGATACGCGAATTACTCTCTGCAGCAACCGTTTTTGTCTGCCCGTCGGTCTATGAGCCGCTCGGCATCGTCAACCTGGAGGCGATGGCCTGCGGCACCGCCGTAGTGGCCTCCGATGTCGGCGGAATTCCGGAGGTGGTCACCGACGCCGCGACCGGCACCCTGGTCCACTACGCCGCCTCCGACCCGGAGGGGTATCACGCCGACCTCGCCGAAGCGGTCAACGCGCTGATCGCCGACCCGGACCGCGCACAGCAGTACGGCGACGCCGGCCGGCGTCGCTGCGAAGAGATCTTCTCTTGGGCTCGGGTGGCCGAGCAGACGCTGGCCGTCTACCGACAGGCCAGTCGCTAGTCTCGGCGGCAGCTGAGCCGGAACGAGGTCAGCTGGTGACGGCTTTGAGCTCGTCGCCGAGCGCAGCGGCCTCGTCGGGGGTCAACTCGACGACCAGCCGTCCGCCACCCTCGAGTGGTACACGCATCACGATGCCGCGCCCCTCTTTGGTCGCTTCCAGTGGACCGTCGCCGGTCCGGGGCTTCATCGCCGCCATCGAGTGCTCCCTCCAGGTACCAGCCCGCAGGCCGTGCCCATGATCTGCGCCGGGTGTGCACCGCAGTCGCAGCTTCCGGCATTGAACTGCAAATTCACTCCGCCATTCTCCCCTATCGGCGACGGCGCGTGCACAAGACCCGATTCCGTTGTGCATTTTAGTGGATCTAGCCGGTATGCGGCGGCACCCAACAGGCCCGGACGTGATCGTCGACCATGCCCGTGGCCTGCATCAACGCGTACGCCGTGGTGGGACCCACGAATCGGAAGCCACGACGCTTCAATTCACGCGCCATCGCGGTCGATTCCGGTGTGACGGCCGGAACTGCCGACAGATCTGCCGGCCGCGGTCGCGCCGGCGGAGCGAACGACCACAGCAACTCCGCGAGATCGGTCGAACCCAGGTCCAGGGTGGCACGAGCGTTGGAGATCGTCGCCTCGATCTTGGCCCGGTTGCGGACGATCCCGGCATCGTTCATCAGTCGCGCCACGTCCGCATCGGTGAAAGCCGCCACGCTCTCAACGTCGAAATCGGCGAACGCTCGCCGGAAGTTCTCCCGCTTGCGCAGAATCACCAGCCACGACAGCCCACTCTGAAAGGCCTCCAGGCTGACCCGCTCGAACAGCGCCGCCGGATCACGCACCGGACGTCCCCACTCGTGGTCGTGGTAGTCCAGGTACACCTGGGCGGCGCTCTCAACCCAACCGCACCGGATCCGGCCGTCCCCGGAAGGGCTGCTCACCGTGCGCCCGGCGAACTCACGGCGGCGGCCTGCGCCGCGGCGAGCTGGCCACGGAGCTGGTCAAGCTCAGCACCGAGACGCTCCAGCACCCAGTCGACCTCGCCGGTGTTGTAGCCGCGCAACACCTGGGAGAACTTGACCGCGTCGACGTCAGCTCCGGTGACGTCGGAGGCCGGCAACATGGTCGCCGTCGTCGCCCGAGGCAGCGGTGGCAACTGCTCGCCCCGGCCGAACAACGTGCTGGCCACCCCAAACAGCAGCAGCGCGGTGAGAACAAGCACAACGAGATACAGCAACACCAGTGTCACGGCATCGATAGTGCCTCATTGCACCGACACCCGCGGCGGTGCCGACACGATCAGCGCTGGCGCAGGGTGTTCATCGGCGGACGGTCCACCAGCGACAGGGGTGTGGTGCGCGGCAGGTAGTCCACACCGTCCGGGCCGTCGGCGAAGAACTGGGTGAGCCCGACCCCCGAGTCGGGGACGCCGCACCGCGACAGCAAGGTGGCGACCACCTGACGGCTCATCACCGCCAGCTCGGCCAGCGGGCGGTTGCGGTGGGCACGCACCCCCAGATTGACCTGGGCGATCGCTTCCAGGCCCAACCGGTCGTAGGTGTCGATCAGCAGCCCGATCTCCACCCCGTAGCCGGGCGCGAACGGTACCGACGCCAGCAACTCACGACTGCCCGCGTACTCACCGCCCAGGGGCTGCAGCACGGCCCCCAGATCGGGCCGCAAGGCGGTCAGCAGCGGGCGGGCGACCAATTCGGTGACCCGGCCGCCACCGGTGGCGTCCTCGGTGCCGTTGACCTTCAGCGGCCGACGGTAGAAGCCTTTGACCAGGTGTACGCCCTCACCGGTGAGCAGCGGGCCGACCAGGTTGGGTACGAACATCGGGTCGGGATTGATCAGGTCGGAATCCACGAACACCACGATGTCGCCGCTGGTGGCCGCCAGCGACCGCCACAGGGCCTCGCCCTTGCCGGGCTGCGGCGGAACCTCCGGAACCGCCTGCTCACGGCTGACGACGCGGGCGCCGGCGGCGATCGAGCGGATCTCGGTGTCGTCGGTGGAGCCGGAGTCCAGCACGATCAGTTCATCGACCAGGTTGTCCACGAGCGGGGTGATGCTGTCGATGACCGACTCGATGGTGGCCTGTTCGTTCAGCGCAGGCAGCACCACCGAGATACTGCGACCGGTCTTGGCCTTGGCCGCCAGCAGCTCGGCCACGCTCCATTGCGGGCGGACCCAGGTGCGCCCGGACAGCCGGGTGTCGCCCGGCGCCGAGACCAGATCGGTCATGCCAATCCCCTTACTGTGCGGGTCGGAGCCCGCACGCCCTGGATCGATGCCACCATCTCCAGGACGCGCCGGGTCGGCCCGACCTCATGAACCCGAAACATCCGGGCTCCAGCGGCCGCCGCCCATGCGGTGGCCGCCAATGTTCCATCCAGTCGTTCGGTCAGACCCACACCAAGAGTCTCCCCGATGAAGTCTTTGTTGGAGAGCGCCATCAGCACCGGCCATCCGGTACCGACCAAATCCTCCGTGTGTCGTAACAACGCTAGCCCGTGGAAGGTGTTCTTGCCGAAATCATGGGTGGGATCGATCAGCACGCGCTCGCGCGACACCCCGGCCGCCACCGCCCGTTCCGCCGCCGCGGTGACCTCACTGATCACCGCTTCGACCACCCCGTCGACGCTGGTGCCGTAGCTCACCCGGAAGGGGCGGGTGCGCGGCTGCGCCCCTCCGGTGTGTGAGCAGACCAATCCGGTCCCGAACTCTGCGGCCACCGCGGGCAGTTCCGGGTCGATCCCGCCCCAGGTGTCGTTGATCAGGTCGGCACCGGCCGCGCACGCGCGTTTGGCCACTTCCGCGCGCCAGGTGTCCACGCTGATCAGCTGCTCGGGGTAGGCGCTGCGCAGCCACTCGATAAAGGGAACCACCCGGGCCGTCTCGGCATCGGCGTCGACGGTCTGCCCCGGCCCGGCCTTGACTCCGCCCACATCGATCACGTCGGCGCCGTCGGCCACTGCCTGGTGCACGGCAGACTTGGCCGCCTCGTCGCTGAATGTGGCGCCCGCGTCGTAGAAGGAGTCCGGGGTGCGGTTGATGATCGCCATGATCAGCGCACGATCAGCCGCCACCGGACGACCGCAGAAGTGGGACTGCACCCGTCTATGGTGCCCGGTCGGGTTTCGCCCTTGCTCGCTCAGCCCTGCGGTCGCTTGCCTGCGGCCACTTCGTTGGGGTAGTCGGCGTAGAAGGGCACGTAGCCCTCGGCGCGACCGGCCAGCACATACAGCGGGTCCTCGATCACGGCGCCCCCGCCGCCGTAGCCCTGCTCACGCAGCTCCACTTTGCGGCTCTTGAACGTGGTGGTGTGGGCCATCGACGCCACCACCCGGACGAACAGCGGCACCGCATAGGAAGGCAGCTGACCCGAGACCACGGCCGCCAGTCCGGGCCCGTCGAGGGTGGCGCCGTCGCGCAGTTTGACGGCGGCCATTCCGGCGCGGCCACCGGTTCCGGGCACCTCCACGCCGTAGACGGCGCATTCCTCCACCGCATGGTCGGCGCTCAGCGCGGCTTCGACCTGGGTGGTTGCGACGTTCTCGCCTTTCCACCGGAAGGTGTCGCCGAGCCGATCGACGAAGGCGGCATGCCCCATACCCTGGGGGCGCATCAGGTCACCGGTGTTGAACCAGCAGTCGCCGTCCCGGAACGCGTTGCGCACCAACTTCTTCTCGTTGGCCTCCGGGTCGGTGTAGCCGTCGAACGGTGAGAATCGGTTCACCGGGCTCAGCAGCAGTCCGGGCTGTCCCGAAGGCACCCGCTGCACCCAGCCGTCCTCGCCACGCAGCGGCAGGCCGGTGTCGGGGTCGTATTGCACGTAGGCCAGCGGCCCCGGATAGACGCCGGTGCTGCGCGGCACGTTGAAGACGTTGAGGAAGGCGCTGTTGCTCTCGCTGGCGGCGTAGAACTCGCACACCCGCTTGATGCCGAAGCGCTGGGTGAACTCGTCCCAGATCTCGGGACGCAGCCCGTTGCCGGCGATCACCCGCACCTTATGGGCCCGATCGGTGGCCTTGACGGGCTGGTTGAGCAGATAGCGGCAGAGCTCGCCGATGTAGACGAACGCGGTGGCGTCCGCGGCGATCACCTCGTCCCAGAACCGCGAGGCTGAGAATGAGCGGCCCAGCGCCAGCGTCGCGCCCGCGTTCAGCACCGATGACACCGCGACCGTCAGCGCGTTGTTGTGGTAGAGCGGCAGGCAGCAGTACAGCGTGTCGCTGCCCCGCAGCCGTAGCCCAAGACCCCCGAAGGTCGCCAGGGCGCGCAACCACCGGTAGTGCGTCATCACGCTGGCTTTGGGGTAGCCGGTGGTGCCGGAGGTGAAGATGTAGAACGCGGTGTCCTTGGCCAGCACCGCGTTGACCGAGGCGGGATTGCTGTCCGGGGCGGTGGCGGCCAGCCGCCGGAACTCCTCGATGGTCACCGGCGCAGCGGCGGCACCGCAGTCGGTGACCGCCTCGACCAGGTCGGACTCCGCGACCAGCAGCGTGGCGTCCAGCACGCCCAGGCTGTGGGCCAGCACGTCGCCGCGCTGGTGGTAGTTGAGCATGCCGGCCACCCCGCCGCATTTGGCGACGGCCAGCATCATCAATACCGCGTCCGGGGAGTTGCGCAGCATGATCGCGACCACGTCACCGTGTCCGACGCCGCGCGCGGCCAGTACGGCGGCGTAGCGGTTGACGGTCTCATTGGCCTCGCGGTAGGTCAGTTGCTCGTCGCCGAACCGGATGAACACCCGGTCGCCGAGGCGGGCTGCACGATCTTGGAAGACCTTGCCGATCGAGGCCTTGGAGGTGGGGCGGGCCCGCAGTCCGGTCCACAGCCCGCGCAGGATGGTCGGCGAGTCGGCCAGCAGTCTCGGCGTGCGGGCCAGGAGATCGATCGGTCCCACGTGGGTGACGGTGCCGGAGTCGTGATCGGACACGTTATCGCCTCATTTCACTGAAATCGGTGGCTAGGCGAGCTTAATCAGTACCGGCGGTACCGGGTGAACAGGCGTCCAGCGCCGCCTCCATCTCGTCGAACACCAGGAGGCGGTCCATGGCGCGTCGGGACACGAACCCGGTATCGATCAGCCCGGACAGCCATGTCAACAGTCCCTCGTAGTGGCCGTCGGGATCGAGCAGCACCACCTCTTTGTCATGCATGCCCAAATACCCAGCTGTCCACGTTTCGAACAGCTCTTCAAGCGTGCCGATGCCGCCGGGCAGCGTCAGGAACGCGTCGGCGCGGTCGTCCATCACCTGCTTGCGCTCGCGCATGGTGTCGGTGACGATCAGCTCGTCGGCGTCGACGTCGGCCACCTCGCGGTGCAGCAAAGCCTTGGGAATCACGCCGACGGTGCGCCCGCCATGTTCCCGGGCGGCCACCGCGAGCACACCCATCGCTGAGACGTTGCCGCCGCCCCACACCAGCGTCCAGCCCCGTTCGGCGATCGTGGCGCCGACCTTGGCGGCCAGCGCCAGCAGGGCCGGATCGCTGGGACCGGACGCACAGTAGACACAGACCGCCCATTCGCTGCCACGCACATCCGAAAGGCTATCGGGCGGTTGGCTCAGACCGTAAACTCTGCGCGGTGCCGATCCGGTGGAACGTTCCCGAGCATTCGGCGGCCCTGCATCGGCTCGGCACGGCACTCACCGGCGCGCAGGCCGGGGCCGTGGTGCTCGGTCCAGACGGCTGCGGCAAGTCCACGCTGGCCCGGTTGGCCGCCGAGGCTCACGCCGAGCGCCACCCGGACACCCGCGTGCGCTGGGTGATCGGTACCCCCGCCGAACGGCAGGTGCCCTTCGGTGCCTTCAGCCATCTGGTCCGGGTCGCCGACATCGGCAAGCCCGCCGCGCTGTTGCGTGCGGCGCGGGACTCGCTGGTCGAAGAGTCCGGCGACCTGCTGTTGGTGGTCGACGACGCCCACCTGCTCGACACCTTGTCCGCGACGCTGGTCTACCAGCTGGCGCTGACCGGCTCAGCGCGCATGATCCTCACCGGGCGCGCCGACTACGCCCCGGCGGCCCCCGCTCCGATCACCGCGCTGTGGGGCGACGATCTGCTGTCACGCATCGACGTCGACGCACCCGAGCAGCGCAGCGAGGCCAGCGGCGACGTGGATACCTTCGTGGCGGGCCTGCCCGCCGACGCCCGGTCGGTGCTGGACTATCTGGCCGTCTTCGAGCCGCTGGCATCGGTCGACCTGATCGGGCTCACCAGCGCTGAGGCAGTGCGCCAGGCCGAGGAGCTCGGCGCGGTGGAGACCCGCACTCGTGGCGGCCGAGAACCCGACCCGGTGGTCTATACCGCCCACCCGCTGTTCGCCGAGCGGGCCCGCGGCTGCATGGGCGACACCGGTGCCCGTGCCCGGCGTACCGAGGCGGTGCGGGTGCTGACCGCTCGGCCCTGCGCGCACGTCGGCGAGCAGTTGAGGCTGGCGGCGCTGGCCGCCGACAGCGACGCACCCCAGCCTGCCGCGGACGTGGTGGACTCGGCCCAGCAGGCGTTGCGGCTGGGCGATCTGCACCTGGGTGAGCGACTGGCTCGCCATGCCCTGGACCGCGACGGCGGCCTGCCGGCTCGCCTGGCGCTGGCGCACGCACTGGCCTGGCAGGGCCGGGGCCGCGACGCCGACGCGGTGCTGGCGGCAGCGGACCCCGCCACACTGAGCGAGCCGGAGTTGCTGGCCTGGGCGTTACCGCGGGCCGCCAACCAGTTCTTCATGCTGGGCGAACCCGAACGTGCCACCGCATTCTTGGCCGCCACGCGCGACCGGGTCTCGGGGCCGAGCGCGCGCATCACCCTGGACGCACTGGGCGCCACGTTCGCGATGAATGCCGGCAACCTCGGCCGGGCCGTGCAGACCGCCACCGCGGTACTGGCCGACCCGGCCGCCGACGACATGGCGGTGGCCTGGGCGGGCAGTGCCGCGGCGCTGTGCGCCGCGCGTGCGGGTCGATTCGACGAGGTGGGGCCGCTGGCCCGGCGAGCGCTGGACGCCGAGCATCCCGGCGTGCTGCGGTTCACCGTCGGCCTGGCCGAGATCACCACCCTGCTGATGGCGCAGCGCCTGGATGAGGCGCGCGAGCTGGCCTGGCAGTTCACCGATTTCGCCGAGCTGGCCCAACCCGGCCGCGCGATCGGCGAGGTGCTGGTGGCGCAGGTGCTGATCGCCGCCGAGGAATTCGATGCCGCGATAGAGCTGCTGGCGCCGGCAGCCGCCACCTTGGAGCGCACCGGCTATTCGTGGGGGCCGCTGTCGCTGACCCTGCTGGCGACCGCGCTGGCCCGCCGATCCGACATCGCCGGGGCGGCAAAGGCGTTGAGCCGGGCCGAATCCCGCCACGGCACCAAGTCTGCGCTGTTCGCTCCCGAGCTTGGGGTGGCGCGGGCCTGGCAACGGGCCGGCATGCGCGATCAGCATGGGGCGATCGCCGCGGCACGGGATGCCGCCCGAATGGCCGAGCGCACCGGGCAGTCGGCGGTGGCGCTGCAGGCGTGGTCGGTGGCCACCCAGCTCGGCGACGCCCGGGCGGTGGACCCACTGGTCAAGTTGTGCGCCGAGGTCGACTGCACGTTCGGCCGAACCGCGCTGCAGCGGGCTAGGAACTGAGGATCGAAACGGCGATCATCTGGCGCCGAGTCGGCATCTGACGACGCGATATCGGCGTGTCGTGTCGTCAGATTCCGGCTCGCGGCCAGCGCCCCTGCGACGGACGTCCGGTAATTCTGCAGCGGGCTAGGAACTGAGGTAGCCGCGCAGCAGCTCGGCCACCGTACTGATCTGCTCGACCGGCACCCGTTCGTCGACGGTGTGGGCAAGGTTGGGGTCACCGGGGCCGTAGTTGACCGCGGGGATGCCGCGGGCGGCGAACCGCGACACGTCGGTCCACCCGTACTTGGCCCGGACCTGGCCGCCAGCGGCGGTCACCAGCGCGGCCGCCGCGGGCGCGGTGAGCCCCGGCAGGGCGCCGGCCGCGGCATCGGTCTGCTGTATGTCGACGTCCAGGCCATCGAACACCTCCCGCACGTGGGCCAGTGCCTGCTCGGGGGTGCGGTCGGGGGCGAAGCGGAAATTGACCGTGACGGCGGCTGCATCGGGGATGACGTTTCCGGCCACCCCGCCGTCGATGCGCACCGCCGACAAGCCTTCGCGGTAGACGCAGCCGTCGATGTCGACACTGCGCGGCTGGTAGGCGGCGAGCCGGTCCAGGACCGCCCCGAGCTTATGGATGGCGTTGTCGCCGAGCCAGGAGCGCGCCGAATGCGCCCGGGTGCCCGCAGCGCTGATCACCACCCGCAGTGTGCCCTGACAGCCGGCCTCGATGTAGCCGCCGGTGGGCTCACCCAGGATGGCGACATCGGCCACCAGCCAGTCGGCCAGGTTGCGTTCGATGCGTCCCAGCCCGTTGGCGGCCGCCTCGATCTCTTCGCAGTCATAGAAGACGCAGGTCAGATCGTGCTCCAGTGCGGTGACCGTGGCGGCCAGATGCAGGAAGACGGCGACACCCGACTTCATGTCGACCGTGCCGCAACCGTGCAGCACGTCGCCCTCGTCACCGGTGGTGGTGCGCCGGCTGGGCAGGTTGCCGGCCGCCGGCACGGTGTCCAGATGCCCGGCCAGCAGCACCCGGGTCGGACGTCCCAGCCGAGTGCGGGCCAGCACCGCGTCACCGTCGCGAATGATCTCGAAACCGGAGGTCTGGGCACGCAGTGCTGCTTCCACCTCGTCGGCGATACGCGCTTCATGCCGCGACTCGCTGGGAATGTCCACCAGCGCGGCGGTCAGGGCAATCGGGTCGGAGTGCAGATCCAGCACGCATTCAGACTAGCGGTCCGGGTACCCTGACCGGCGTGACTGGAGCTTCGGGCGTCGGGATAGCGACGCTGGCCGCAGACGGATCTGTGCTCGACACCTGGTTTCCCGCACCGGAGTTGGGCGGCTCGGGCCAGCCCGGAACCACTCGACTTGCCGCGGACGACGTGCCCGCCGATCTGGCCGGGCTGGTGGGCCGCGACGAGGACCGCGGCACCGAGACCGTCGCGGTACGCACCGTGATCGGGTCGCTGGCCGATACCGCGGTCGATGCCTACGACGCCTATCTGCGCCTGCACCTGCTCTCGCACCGGCTGGTGGCGCCGCATGGGCTCAATGCCGGCGGACTGTTCGGGGTACTGACCAACGTGGTGTGGACCAACTTCGGACCGTGCGCGGTCGAGGGCTTCGAGACCACCCGGGCCCGGCTGCGCCGGCGCGGCCCGGTGACCGTCTACGGCGTGGACAAGTTCCCCAGGATGGTCGACTACGTACTGCCGTCCGGTGTCCGCATCGCCGACGCCGACCGGGTACGCCTGGGTGCGCACCTGGCGTCGGGCACCACGGTGATGCACGAGGGGTTCGTCAACTTCAACGCGGGCACCCTGGGTGCCTCGATGGTCGAGGGACGCATCTCGGCGGGCGTGGTGGTGGGCGATGGCTCCGACGTGGGTGGTGGCGCTTCGATCATGGGAACGCTGTCAGGTGGCGGGACACAGGTGATTTCGATCGGCAGGCGCTGCTTGCTCGGCGCGAACGCCGGACTGGGAATCCCGCTGGGCGACGACTGCGTGGTCGAGGCCGGGCTGTACGTCACCGCGGGCACCAAGGTCACCCTGCCCGACGGCACCACCGCCAAGGCCCGCGAGCTGGCCGGCGGCAACAACCTGCTGTTCCGCCGCAACTCCCAGAGCGGCGCGGTGGAGGTGGTGGCCCGTGACGGTCAGGGCATCGCGCTCAACGAGGCCCTGCACGCCAACTGAACCGCCGCCTCTAGACCAGCGCCGCCTCTGGATCCCGCTGAACCGGTTGCGGCCAGGGCTGCGGAACCGGGCGGGGACGCACGATCTGCGGCCACCAGAACCAGCGTCCGAGCAGGGTCGCGATCGACGGCGTCATCAGGGACCGGACGACCAAGGTGTCGAAGAGCAGACCCAGCCCGATCGTCGTGCCGACCTGGCCGATCACGATCAGGGCGCTGACCGCCATGGAGGCCATGGTGAAGGCGAACACCAGACCCGCCGCCGTGACCACAGCACCGGTGCCGACCATCGCGCGAATCAGACCGGTGTGCAGGCCGGCGTGGATCTCCTCCTTGATGCGTGAGACCAGCAGCAGGTTGTAATCCGCACCGACGGCGAGCAGCACGATGACCGACATCGGCAGCACCATCCAGTGCAACGGGATGCCGACGAGGTGTTGCCAAATCAGCACAGACAGACCGAACGCCGAACCGAGACTGAGCACCACAGTGCCGACGATCACCGTCGCGGCGACCACGGCGCGGGTCAGCACCATCATGATGATGAAGATCAGGATCAGTGCCGCCGTCGCGACGATCAGTAGGTCGTAGTTGGCGCCCTGCTGCATGTCGTAGAACATCGCTGCGCTGCCGCCGAGGTAGATCGAGGCTCCCTCGAACGGTGTTCCCTTGATCGCATCGGCCGCCGCGACCTTGAGCGAATCGATGCGCGAGATTCCCTCAGGCGTCAACGGGTCACCCTGGTGAATGATTGTGAACCGCACAGCATGTCCGTCCGGCGACATGAACAGCTTGATGCCGCGTTTGAAGTCGGCAGTATCGAAGGCTTCCGGCGGGAGGTAGAACGAATCGTCGTTCTTGGCGGTGTCGAACGCCTCGCCCATGGCCGTGGAGTTCTCCTGCATCGCCATGTTCTGGTCCTGCTGGGCCTTCTGCACCTGGTACTGGTTGAGCAACGTCTGCTTCTGGTTCTTCATCGACTGGATCTGCGCCGGCATCACCGCGACCATCCGGGGCATCAGCTCGGCCATCCGTTGCATGTCGGGAACGATCTCATCGAAGTCGGCAGACATGGTGTCCACGCCGTCCAGGGCGTCGAAGATCGACCGCAACGACCAGCAGATGGGGATGTCGAAGCAGTGCGGCTCCCAGTAGAAGTAGTTGCGAAACACCCGGAAGAAATCGTCGAAATCGGCCATGTGATTACGCATTTCGCCGATGTCGACTGCCGTGTTGGACATCTTGTCGGCCATCCGCTGCGACACCGCGGCCAGGTCCTGCTGGATGTTCATCATCTCGGTCATTGAGTCGATGCTGGCCTGCAGATCGTCGGCCTGCTTGAGCAGGTTCTCCAGGTTGGTCTGCATGTAGTCGTTGTTCATCAGCTGGGCCGTGCCGCTCTGGCCGAGGGTGTACGGGATCGTGGAATGCTTGACCGGGTCCCCGTCGGGACGGGTGATGGTCTGCACCTGGGCGATGCCGTGCACGTTCTTGAGGGCTTTGGCGATCTTGTCGATCACCAGGAAATCGGCCGGATTGCGCAGATCGCGGTCGGTTTCGATCATCATCAGGTCCGGATTCATCTTCGCCTGCGAGAAATGCCGGAAGGCCGCCGAGTAACCCACGTTCGCCGCGACGTCGTCGGGCAGGTAGATGCGGTCGTTGTAGCTGGTGTGGTACCCGGGCAGCGCAAGCAGGCCAACCAGGGCCGCCGCGACGGCGGCCACCAGGATCGCCCCGGGCCAACGAACGGTTGCGGTGCCGACCCGGTGCCACCCGGTCGACCGGGTGACGCGCTTGGGCTCCAGAACGCGACCGAAGCGACTGCACACCGAGATGACCGCGGGCCCCAGGGTCAACGCGGCGGCGACCACGATCACCATGCCGATGGACAGCGGGAAGCCCATCGTCTGGAAATACGGCAGCCGGGTGAAGTGCAGGCAGAACGTGGCCCCGGCGATGGTCAGCCCGGAGGCCAGCACCACGTGCGCGGTGCCGTGGAACATGCTGTAGTACGCGGCTTCTCGGTCCTCACCCGCTTTGCGCGCCTCCTGATATCGACCGATCAGGAAGATCGCGTAGTCGGTGGAGGCGGCGATGGCCAGCGTCACCAGCATGTTGGATGCGAAGGTCGTCAAGCCGAACAGATTGTGAAATCCCAGGAATGCCACAAGTCCGCGGGCAGCCGACAGCTCGAACACGACCATCAGCAGCACGATCAGCGTGGTGATGACGGATCGGTACACGCCCAACAACATCACCGTAATGACGGCGAAGGTGAGCAGTTCGATCGTTTCCATGCTCTTGTCGCCGACGTGATTCTGGTCAGAACTTGTCGCCGCCGGCCCCGTGACATAAGCCTTCACACCGGCGGGGGCGGGGAGTTCGGATGCGATGTAGCGCACCGCGTCCACCGACTCGTTGGCCAGGGTCTCCCCCTGGTCGCCCGCGATGTAGACCTGAACGTAGGCGGCCTTGCCGTCGGCGCTCTGGGCGCCTTTGGCAGTCAGTGTGTCGCCCCAAAAGTCTTGAACGTGCTGCACGTGGGCGGTGTCGGCACGCAGATCGCGCACCATGCGGTCATAGAACTCGTGCGCCGCCGCGCCCAGTGGCTCGTCGCCTTCGAGCACGATCATCACCGAGCTGGACGTGTCGTACTCCTGGAACACCTTTCCGACGCGCTTGGTGGCGATCATCGACGGTGCGTCGTTGGGGCTCATCGACACCGCACGCAGCTTCCCGACTTCCTCGAGCTGCGGGACGACGACGTTCAGCAGGGCTACCAGGGCGATCCAGGCCAGGATGATCGGTATCGCGAACTTCCGGATGAATCGGGGTAGCCGCGGGGGCTCGGCGTGACGTGCCGCCGGGATGGGCTCGGTCGGCGCTCCGGCCGTCGGCGTGGTCATGCTGCCTTCACGAAGCAGAAGGTTTCGGCATTCACTCCGGTTGCCGTCCTTTCCTGTTTGACCTCGTCGTCGACGGTCACCCGGCAGCTGATGCTGTCGCCGTCGCCCTGGGCCAGGATGTTGGGCATCACCGAGGGCAGGGTGGTCTGCAGAGTCAACGTCCATGGCAGCGCCACGTCCGTGACGCGCTGCGGCTTGCCTTCGAGATCCATGTAGTTGATGACGGCCGTGGTGCCCGAACCGAAGATCTCGTACGTCACGAACTTCGGGTTGAAGTCCTCGGCGTTATCCGAGGACAGGTCGGTCACCATGACCGGATGCGCCCCGAACACCGTGCGCAATTGCGCGACGGTGAGGACGCCTGCGGCGATTGCCACCACGATCAGGGTCGGCAACCACATCCGCTTCATCAGCCTCTTCATCGTCGCTCTCCCCATTTCGGCCAGGTTCAGTCCCGCACCGTTCCAGGTAGTTAAGCTAACTAGATAAGTGGATAGAGTCAATCCGTTTTTTTGTTGTTCGCATTACACTGGGCCGTTGTGAGCGCCGAGGACACACCGAACCGCCCGTTGCGCAGGGACGCAGCACGCAATCGCCAGCGCATCCTGGAATCGGCCCGCGAGCTGTTCGCAACCAGAGGCTTGGAGCCCAACCTCAACGACGTCGCCCACCACGCCGGCGTGGGAGTCGGGACCGTCTATCGCAGATTCGCCAGCAAAGACGAACTACTCGAAGCGATCTTCGAAGACGGCCTCAATCAACTCACCGGCCTCGCGGAATCGGCTTTGCGCCAACCACATTCGTGGGAAGGACTCGCCTCGTACGTCGAGCAGATGTGCGAGATCCTGGCGACCGACCGAGGACTGCGAGAGATCGCCTTCAGTAAGTGCTACGGAGGCGATCGGGTGATCGCCGCACAGGAGCGCCTGGTCCCGGTGCTCAAAGAACTTGTCGAGCGAGCGCGGGCCGACGGCCATCTGCGTCCCGAGGTGTCCTCGACCGACATGCCGATCCTTGGACTCCTCGCAGGCACGGTGAGCGAGTTCGCCGGCCATGTCGACGCGCAGCTGTGGCGCCGCTATGTCGCCATGCTTCTCGACGGGATGCGCTACCGCGGCGATCAGGTGCCGCTGCCGGTCGCCGCGCTCGACGACGACGGCGTCGAATGCGCGATGCAGACCTGGGAACCGGCCTAGAGCATCGCCCTGCTGATCTTGTCGCTGTCTTTGCCGATCGTCTTGCAGAAGGCGCTGACCGCCAACTGCGTACCGGACAGCTCCAGGTTCGACGGCTCGCCACCCTTGGCGTCCTTGAGCATCTTGGAGACCTCGGAGCGCTGCTTCTCATCGGCGTGACTGTTGAACTCTCCGCAGGTCGTGTCACCGCCCTTATTGATGACCTTGTCCACCGCCGAGCATCCGCCGATCAGGAGCGTCGCGCCGGCGAACACGGTCGCCGCAGCGAGACTGATTCGCTTCGAAGGCTTCACGGGGCCACCCTTTCGGTGTCGGTGTCACGCAAGCGGAGCCTACGTCAGCAGCGCCTTCTTGAGGACCTTTCCCATCGCGTTGCGTGGCAGCGCATCCACGATGCGTACCTCTCGGGGTCGTTTGTGAATCGAAAGCTGCTGGGCGACATAGTCGATCAGTTCTCCTGGCTGTGCGGGCTCGGCCGGCGACGCAACGACGAACGCAACGATTCGCTGCCCCAGGTCGTCGTCGGGAAGCCCGACGACGGCAACTTCGGCCACCGCGGGATGACCGAGCAATGCCGTCTCGATCTCACCGGCCCCGACCCGGAAGCCACCGGTCTTGATCAGGTCGACCGATTCGCGTCCGACGATCCGATGCATGCCCTGGGCGTCGATCACGGCCACATCGCCGGTGCGGTACCACCCGTCGCCGTCGAAGGCGTCCGCTGTCGCGTCGGGCCGGTTGAGATAGCCGTTGAACAGCGTCGGTCCGCGCACCGCGAGCCGTCCGATGCTCTCTCCGTCGTGCGGCACGGGGCTGCCGTCGTCGGCGACGAGTTTGGTCTGCACGCCCTGCAAGGGCACCCCCACCCAACCGGGCCGGCGTTCGCCGTCGACTCGGGTGCTCAGCGTGATCAGCGATTCGGTGCTGCCATACCGCTCTATGGGTGCGTGTCCGGTCCGCTCGACCAGCGCGTCAAACACCGGGACCGGCAGGGCTGCACTGCCTGACACCAACATTCGGGCCGACCGCAACGCCGCGGCGGCGCCCGGGTCGGCTACCACCCGCGACCACACGGTCGGCACCCCGAAATACAGCGTGCCGCGTGCGGCGGCGTAGGCCTCCGGCGTCGGTTTGCCGGTGTGGACGAAGCGGTTGCCCTGCCGCAGAGATCCCACCAGGCCCAGGACGAGGCCGTGCACGTGGTACATCGGCAGTCCGTGCACCAGTACGTCGTCGGGGCTCCACTGCCAGGCCTGCGCAAGTGCATCGAGGTCGGCTGCCAGCGCCCGCCGGCTCAGCTGTACCCCCTTGGGGGGACCGGTGGTTCCGGAGGTGTAAATGATCAGCGCAGTGTCTTCGTCATCGCACGAAGCCACTGCGTGCGGCTGCTGCGACCCGGAGCGCGCCGAGAAATGCGGCAGCCCGGCGGGATCGTCGGGCCGCTCCCCCAGCCAGGCCTGTGCGCCCGAATCCCGCAGCATGTGTTGGCGCTCGGCGACGCCGACGTCGGCGGGAACCGGCACCACCGGCACCCCGGCCAGCAGACAGCCGGTGACCGCCAGCACGGTCTGCGCCGTCGGGGTGGCCAGCACCGCGACCCTGGTCGCGCCGCCGAGATCTTCGAGCACGCCCGCGGAAGCGCCGCTCAGTTGCGACCGGCTCAGCACGGTGTTGTCGATGCGTACCGCGTCGGCGATGTCTGCGGCGTTCGAGTCGTCGGAGGCCAGCGAGGTCAGCAGCATCTCCGGGACGTTACTCGTTCATCGGGACCGGCCCGGCGATCCGCTCGATCAGCGGCCGACCGTCATTAGTGGTATCAACGAATCAGTTCCCCTAATTGTGGGCGACTCCTCAAGGAAGAGGCACTCCGATGCACACCCAGCCCGGCCAGCGACGCGGCCCTCAGCGGTTGCCCCGCAACCAGCAGCGGGAGCGGGTGTTGCGGCTGGTGGGCGCGGCCGATGGCGCGGTGGATGCCGCCGAGCTCGCCGAGCGGATGCAGTTGCACGTCACGACCGTGCGCTTTCACCTCGACGCCCTCTGCGACCTGGGGGCTGTCGCGCGGACCCGGATCAAACGTGACGGGGTGGGGCGGCCCCGGACGGGCTACGTGGCGGTTCGTGACCGACTGGACTATCGCAACCTCGCCGAGATCCTGGCTATGGAGCTCGGCGATACCGTCGCCGAGCGCGCCGAGCGGGCCGAACGGGTCGGCCGGCGCTGGGCCGACCGGATCCTGGCGGCCAACGACTCAGCCACCGAGGGACCCGTCACCGCCGGCGGATCCGGGCCCGACGCCGGCATCGATGACTGCGCCGGCCGGATCGCCGGGATCTTCGCGCGCATGGGCTTCAGTGCCGAACTCGCCGCGATGGCACCTGACGACGCCGATGCCGAGGACTCCCACCAGCGCACCATCCTGCTACACGCGTGCCCGGTGTACGACCTGGCGCGTGCTCACCCGGAGGTGAGCTGTGCCATGCACCTGGGCGTGTTGCGCGGGCTGCTCAACGCCAGGAACGGGGCGGGCGGCAGTGCCGAGCTCAAACCGTTCGTCGAACCGGAGATGTGCGTCGCCAAGGTGATCGGCCACTAGCCGGTTCGACAGTCACTCGGTGTCGTCGGCGAATTCGCAGAAGGCCGTGTAGGCGCGGGCCCCGTAGATGGTGGCCGGGCCACCGTGCATGAGGATGCTGACGCCGATCGCTTCGGCCGCCTCGGCCTTGGTGGCCCCGGCCCGTGCCGCTGCGCGGGCATGTGAGGCGATGCAGCCGTCGCAGCCCTGCACCACGCCCATGGCCATCGCCATCAGCTCCTTGACCTTGCGGTCCAGTGCGCCGGATTCGAATGTGGCCTTGCTCATCTCGCCGAATGCTTGGTAGACGCCGGGAATCTGCTGCCGCAGGTCGCGGTGCTGCGGGTTCAGTTCGTTCAGGACTTCCTGGTAATGACTTATACCCACCGGGGTATCAGGCCGCGGAGTGTGTCACCCGGTGGCATAGGCCACCGCGATCTCGGCCGCCAAGCGGGCATTGCCCAGCACCAGTGCGACATTGGCGGCCACCGATGCGCCGTGAGTCGCGCGGTGAAAATGGCCGAGCAGGTACGGGGTCACGTCCTTGCCGCGCACCCCCGCCGCCTCGGCCGCCGCGAGGCCTTCGGCCAGCACCCGGTCATGTAGCGCGCGGTCCAGCTCGGCCTCAGCGGAGATCGGATTGGCCAGCACCAACCCGTAACCCTTGGTACCCAACCGGTCGCGGGCCCGCAGGACGGCCGCGGCCTGCTCGGGATTCTGAATCCACCAGTCCAGCCGATGGCCGGAGTCGGCGAGATAGAAAGCCGGGAAGCGCTCCGTGCGGTAGCCGATCACCCCCACCGACAGCGTCTCCAGCCGCTCCAGCGTCGCCCCGATGTCGAGGATCGATTTCACGCCCGAACACACCACCAGCACCGGGGTGCGCGACAGCGCCGTCAGGTCCGCGGACTCGTCGTAGGTCTCCTGCGCGCCGCGATGCACGCCGCCCAAACCCCCGGTGGCGAACACCGTGATGCCGGCGGCCGCAGCGAGGTGCGCGGTCGCCGCGACCGTGGTCGCGCCGTCCCCACCCGCCGCGGCCAGCATCGCGATCTCGCGAACACTGACCTTGACCGCCGTGGTGCCGGTGGCGATTCGGTGCAGCGCATCGTCGTCCAGCCCGATCTGCGGTTGGCCGTCGAGGATGGCGATGGTGGCCGGCACCGCGCCTGCCGCGCGCACGCAGGCCTCGATGTCGCGAGCGATCTGCAGATTGCCCGGGTGCGGCAAGCCGTGACTGATGATCGTGCTCTCCAACGCCACCACGGCCCGGCCGGCCGCCAGTGCATCGGCGACCTCGGGATGAATGCGCATGCGCTGAGCCTATTGCGCTGGCGCCCGACCCGATCCGGATGCGCTGATCGTGTCAGAACGCAGTCCTACCGCTGCAGCTATGTCTCGCGGATCGTCGGGGTGAAGGCCGGCTACGGCCTGTGGGTGACCCAGGCCGAGCACGACGCGATCGAGCGGGTTCTCACCGACGACTGCGATGCACCACCGCCCTCTAACCCAGCCGGGCGGCGGCCGCGGCGATGCGTTCGTCGGTGGCCGTCAGCGCCACCCGAACATGGTGCGCCCCGGCCGGTCCGTAGAACTCGCCCGGCGCCACCAGGATGCCGCGCTGCGCCAGCCATTCGACGGTGGTACGGCACGCCTCGCCGCGGGTGGCCCACAGGTACAGCCCGCCTTGCGACAATTCGACGGTGAACCCGGCCGCCCGCATGGCCGACAGCAGCGTCGCCCGGCGGCGGGCGTAGCGGTCGCGCTGTTCGCGCTCGTGCGCGTCGTCATCGAGGGCGGCGACCATGGCCGATTGGATCGGGGTGGGCACCATCATCCCGGCGTGTTTGCGCACCGCCAACAGTTCGGCGACCACCGCGGCGTCCCCGGCCACGAAACCGGCCCGGTACCCCGCCAGCGATGACGTCTTGGACAGCGAGTGCACCGCCAGTAGCCCGCGGTGGTCGCCGTCGCACACCGCCGGGTGCAGCACCGAGAGTGGTTGCGCGTCCCAGCCCAGACCGAGGTAGCACTCATCGGAGACCACCAGCACGTCGTGCTCACGGGCCCAGCCGACGACGGCTCGCAGCTCGGCTTCACCCAGGATCGCCCCGGTGGGGTTGCTCGGCGAATTGAGGTAGACCAGGGCCGGTGGCGGGCCGTCGAGCAGGTGCGGCGTATCGCTGCGCACCCACTGCGCTCCGGCAAGCCGGGCCCCGACTTCGTAGGTCGGGTAGGCCAGCTCGGGGACCACCACCACGTGCTCGGCGCCCAAGCCGAGCAGGGTGGGCAGCCAGGCGATCAGCTCCTTGGTGCCGATCACCGGCAACACCGCTGATTCACTCAGCCCGGTGATTCCGTAGCGCCGTTCCAGCGCCGACGCCGCCGCCGTTCGCAGCGCCGCGGTTCCGGCGGTGGTGGGGTACCCCGGAGCCGACGACGCCGCTGCCAGCGCGTCACGGATGACGGGGGCTACGGGATCGACCGGGGTGCCCACGGACAGGTCGACGATGCCGTCGGGGTGGGACCTGGCCAGCGCCGTCGCCTCGGCCAGGGTGTCCCAGGGAAAGGTGGGCAGCGCGGCCGACCTGCCGCCGGTGACAGGACTCATGGGGCTGCGACGAGGCGCGGTGGATTCATCGGTTTCTGATAGTAGAGCCCGCCCCGGGAGCGCATCCACCACCAGCTCGACAGCCGTAGCTATGCGCACAGTTGCACTGCAACTAATTGCATATGGGCGCGGAGCTGCCTACCCTGGCCCGGGTGGCCCTACCGCACGCGATCCTGGTGTCGCTCAACGAGCAGTCGGGCTCGGGCTACGAGCTCGCGCACCGCTTTGACCGTTCGATCGGCTACTTCTGGAGCGCCACCCACCAGCAGATCTATCGGACGCTGCGCACCATGGAAGCCGACGGCTGGGTGCAGGTGACCGAGGTGGCCCAGCAGGGTCGCCCGGACAAGAAGGTCTACACCGTGGCTGAGGCCGGCCGCGCGGAGCTGGCCCGGTGGATTGCGGCCCCGCTGACCGGCCGCGGAAGCTCGGTGCTGGACAACCGACTGCGCGAACTGGCGGTCAAGATCCGCGGCGCCGGCCACGGCGAGCGCGCCGCGGTGCGCGACCAGGCCACCGTCCTGCGGGCCGAACGTGGCGAGCGACTGGACGTCTACCGCGCCCTGGAGAAAAAGCAGTTCCCCGACCCCACCGCCTTGTCCGGTGCCGCGCTGCACCAGTACCTGGTCCTGCGCGGCGGCATCCGCGCCGAGGAGAGCGCGATCGACTGGCTCGACGAGGTAGCCGCGGCACTGCGATGAACGACCCAGATGAAGGGGCCACTGTGACCACAGATTCCACCCACGCCTATCCGATCCTCATGTCTGGACTGGACCTGGGATTCACGACCCTGTCCAACCGGGTGGTGATGGGGTCCATGCACACCGGGCTGGAGGACCGCGCCGCCGACACCGGCAGGCTGGCCGAATACTTCGCAGCGCGGGCTCGCGGCGGCGTGGGGCTGATCATCACCGGCGGCTACGCCCCGAACCGGTCAGGCTGGCTGTTGCCGTTCGCCGCCGCGATGACCACCCGAGCCGACGCACGACGGCATCGCCGTATCACCGATGCCGTGCACGACGCAGGCGGCAAAATCGCGCTCCAGGTGCTGCACGCGGGACGCTATGCCTACCATCCCTTTTCGGTCAGCGCGTCGAGCATCAAGGCGCCGATCAATCCGTTCCGGCCACGTGCGCTGTCCACCCGCGGCGTCGAGTCGACGATCGCCGACTTCGCCCGCACCGCGGTGCTGGCCCGCGAGGCCGGCTACGACGGCGTCGAGATCATGGGCAGCGAGGGCTACCTGCTGAACCAGTTTCTGGCGCCGTGCACCAACAAGCGCACCGATGCCTACGGCGGCACCGCCGCCAACCGGCGCCGCTTTCCGGTAGAGATCGTGGCCCGCACCCGCGCCGCCGTCGGCGACGACTTCATCATCTGTTACCGGCTGTCGATGGCCGACTACGTCGAAGGCGGCCAAAGCTGGGAGGAGATCCTCTCGCTGGCGACCGAAGTCGAGGCAGCCGGGGCCACCCTGATCAACTCCGGGTTCGGCTGGCACGAGGCACGGGTGCCGACCATCGTGACCTCAGTCCCCAACGGCGCGTTCGTCGGAATCTCGCACGCCGTCGCCGACCACGTCACGATCCCGGTGGTGGCGTCCAACCGCATCAACATGCCGCAGGCCGCCGAACAGGTCCTGGCCGAGACGTCGGTGCGCCTGATCTCCATGGCGCGCCCCATGCTGGCCGACCCGGACTGGGTACGCAAGGCCGCCGACGGCCGAGCCGAGCAGATCAACACCTGCATCTCCTGCAACCAGGCCTGCCTGGACCACGTCTTCGTGCACAAGAAGGTCTCCTGCCTGGTCAATCCGCGCGCCGGCCACGAGACCCTGTTGGTGCTCGGCCCCACTCAGCGGCGCCGTCGCATTGCGGTGGTGGGCGCCGGACCGGCCGGCTTGTCGGCGGCGGTGTCGGCCGCCGAACGCGGCCATGAGGTGACGCTGTTTGAGGCCAACGAGTTCATCGGCGGCCAGTTCGATCTCGCCCGCCGGATTCCAGGCAAGGAGGAGTTCGCCGGGACCATCCGTTACTTCACCACGATGCTCGACAAGTACGCGGTGACGGTGCGGCTGGGTAGCCGCGCCCGGGCCGAGGAGCTGATCGGCTTCGACGAGGTGGTGCTGGCCACCGGCGTTCGGCCACGGATCCCCCAGATCCCGGGCATCGACCATCCGATGGTGATGTCCTATGCCGAGGCGATCGCCGGCCGACCGGTCGGCCCCGCGGTGGCGGTGGTGGGAGCCGGCGGTATCGGTTTCGATGTCAGCGAGTTCCTGGTCGTGGATGCACCGGAGTCCTCGCCGGCCCTGCATCTCAAAGAGTGGAAGGCCGAATGGGGCGCCGCCGACCCCTGGGAGGCCAGGGGCGCACTGCTGCCGCCGGACCCGGCGCCGCCCGCCCGCGAGGTCTACCTGTTGGCCCGCACTGCGGGCGCCCAAGGCCGCAAGTTGGGCAAGACCAGCGGCTGGGTGCACCGGGCGTCGCTGAAAGCCAAGAACGTCCACCAACTCTCCGGAGTGAACTACGACCGTATCGACGATGACGGTCTGCATATCAGTCACGGCCCCAACAAGTCTCGTCCGCAGCTGCTGGCCGTGGACAACGTGGTGATCTGTGCCGGACAGGAATCGGTGCGCGACCTCGAAGATGGCTTGCGGCAACACGGAGTGAACCCGCACATCATCGGCGGGGCGGCGCTGGCCTCGGAACTGGACGCCAAACGCGCCATCAAGCAGGGCACCGAACTCGCCGCCCGGCTGTAACGCTCATCACTACGGGCGCAATCGGCGCCCGAATGTAACGATCATCACTACGGTCGCGATCGGCGCCCCTATAGCAGATGTCCTTGCGCAGCAGGGAAATAGGCCGCATGGGGCACAGAAGCGACTTCATATCTTGATGCGCATAAATTGACTTTCGCTGTACACCAGCACAATCAGGCCGCTTGCAGCCAATCTCAGCGACCGGTCGATTTGACGGAGCAGCCCCTCGGCTGATTCCCCTCTCTCTGCTCCCGGCGCATTTTCTTCATGGTGATGCATTGGGTGGACAGGGTTTTGGGCATCGGGTTCCCTTAGCGCAACTTGAGGCGTTCTCAGGTTGGTTTGCGGTTTGTAGCTCGGAGGGAGCAGTGGTGATGGCGCGTCGGCGGGGTATGAAGGGCAGTCCCAGCGTGGGGTGGGTTGGTGCGCGTGGGACTGGTCGGCGTGGGTGCGCTGCGGCGGGTGTGGGCGCGTTTTTGGCGTTGGGGTCGGCGGTGGCCCCGCCGGCTCAAGCTGATGAATGGGACTGGTTGTCCGATCTTTTCGATCCGACCCTGTGGTCGGCGTCGGGCTGGGACTCCACGCCCTGGTGGGAAAGCCTGGATCTGACGTGGAATGACCCGTTGGCGGGGGCGGCCTTCGGTAGTTCCCTGACGGACTTCGATCAGTGGCTGGTTGAGACGGTCACCGGTGCGGGCCAGTCCGTGTTGGCCGATCCCTTTGTCTCGCAGATCGTCTCGGTGATCAATGACCCGTACGTTTACCTATTCGGCCGCGAGCTCCTCGGCAACGGCATCGACGGCTTCACCGGAACCAACGACTCAGTATTCGGTAGTTCGGGAATCTTCGGAGACCTCGGCGACGGCGGCTTCCTGTTCGGCAACGGCGGCGCCGGAGCAGCCGGCGCCGATGGCGGAGACGCCGGCTGGATCGGCAACGGTGGTGCCGGCGGGGCCGGCCTAGACAGCCTTGATGCCGCGATCGCCGGCGGAATCGGTGGCAACGGCGGCGCAGGCGGCTGGCTGCTGGGCAATGGCGGCATCGGAGGAGCCGGCGGGACCGGATTCGACGGTATCGACGGCATCGGCGGGGCCGGAGGAGCCGGCGGCGACGGCGGGGCCAGTGGATTCTGGTTCGGCGCTGGTGGCACCGGCGGGGCCGGCGGCGCCGGTGGCCGGGGAGCTGACGGAATCGCACCGGTCCTCGACGGGCGGGCCGCCGACGGCGCTGACGGCGGGCTCTTGCCCGCACTCAACGCGGCAGGCCTGGCCGGTGGCAACGGCGCCGACGGCGCACTCAGCGACCTCGGCGCCCAGGCCGGTGGTCACGGCGGCCTGGGTCAAGACAGCCTCAGCGACGACGGTGTCACCAATGCCCTCGGCGGAGCCGGCGGCATCGGTGGCGACGGAGCAACAGGGGCAGCCGGCGGCAACGGCGCCGCGGGCGGCTCGGCCACTGCCATCACCGGTGCCACCGCCACCGGTGGTGACGGCGGCAATGGCGGCAACGGCGGCAACGGCGTATCCGGCTTCGCCGGAGGCGCCGGCGGTGATGGTGGCGCAGGAGGCCGCTCCGGGATCTTCGGAGCCGCCGGTATCGGTGGTATCGGAGGCGCCGGCGGTGCCGGTGGCGTGGGCACCGCCGGCGGCGACGGCGGAAACGGCGGCAACGGCGGCCTGGCCGCAGGAACCACACCCGATGGCACCACCGTCGACAGCACAGTGACAGCCACCGGCGGAAACGGTGGCCTCGGCGGAAACGGCGGCATCGGAGGCGCCGGAGGCAACGGTGGTGCCGGAGGCAACGGCGGCGCAGGCGGGCGGACCGGAATCCTCGGACTGCGCCCCGCCGCCGCTGACGGAAACGGCGGCACCGGAGGTGCCGGCGGCAACAGTGGCACCGGCGGAAACGCCGGCAACGGCGGCAACGCCGGCGACGCAACCACCCAAGGCGGCACCGGCGGAAACGGAGGCATCGGCGGCAACGCCGGAGCCATCGGAATCGGCGGCCAAGGCGGCCACGGCACCACCACCGGCACAGCCGGCGCAAACGGTCTCTACGGCGGATCCGACACCGCCCTCAGCGGCAACGGCGGCAACGGCGGCGCAGGCGGCAACGGCTACCTCACCACCCTCAACCCCACCCAATCCGGCAACGGCGGCACCGGCGGAAACGCCGGCAACGGCGGCGCAGCCGGCAACATCGGCACCGGCGGAAACGGCGGCACCGGAGGCCACGGCGCAACCGGAGCCAACGGAGTCAATGGTGTCGACTTCGGGGACTCCGGAACCAGTGGCGGCAACGGCGGCGCAGGTGGCGCAGGTGGCCACGGCGGTGACGGTGGCTCGCTGGCCGGCAACGCCGGAAACGGCGGCGCAGGCGGCAACGGCGCCAGCGGCGGCAACGGTGGTAACGGCCGCAACGGTGCCGCAGGCGTGACTGGGGTCGATGACGGCGCCGGCCATGACGGCGGTGACGGCGGCGCCGGTGGAAATGGGGGCGCCGGTGGCGCCGGCGGTAACGCCGGCAGCGCCTCCCACGGCGCCCAGGGCACCAACGGCAGCGGTGGAAACGGCGCCAGCGCAGGCAACGCCGGCAATGCCGGTAACGGCGGTTCCGGCGCGGACGGCGACACCACCAACCTCGACGGTGGCCGCGGCGGCAACGGCGGTGACCGCGGGACCGCAGGCGTTGGTGGAACGGGCGGTGCGGCAGGCACCGGGGGCTCCGGTGGTGCCGACGGCACTGACGGCACCGACGGCTCGCAGGCCTCCGGCGGAAACGGTGGCGACGGCGGCAACGGCCAAAACGCCACCGCACCGGGAACTGACGGTGGCGCCGGCGGCGCCGGCGGCAACGCGGGAATCATCGGCAACGGCGGCAACGGTGGCCTCGGCGGAAGCGGCGCCCTCGGTGCCAACGGCGTCAACCCCACTCCCAACCAGACCAGTACCGCCGCGAACGGAACCAGCCAATCGAGCAGCAGTTCCAGCGGCACGGGCGCCAATGGTGGCAACGCCACCAACGGCAGCACCACGGGCCAGGGCGGCGGCAACGGCGGCAACGGCCAGGGCGCCTTCGTCACCGGCGGCACCCTCACCAGCACCAGCGGCGGCAACGGCGGCAACGGCGGCAACGGCGGCGATCTCGCCAACGGTGGCAATGGTGGCAACGGCGGCGTCGCCGCTGGAAGGAACTCGGGAATCGTCACCGCCAACGGCGGCGATGGGGGCCAAGGCGGCAACGGCGGTGACGGAGGCGCCGGCGGCAACGGCGGTACCGGCGGCGGCGTCGGCACGACGTCGACGATCGCCAACCGCGGCTTCGGTGGTGACGGCGGCGATGGCGGTGACGGCGGTGCCGGGGCCAAGGGCGGAAACGGCGGCACCGGTGGCGCGATCGGCACCAGTGTCGAGAACCCCGGTTTCAGCGTCGCCGGTAACGGCGGCACCGGCGGCACCGGCGGCACCGGCGCGGCCGGGCAGACCGGCGGCGCCGGAGGGGTCGGCGGGGCTGGCGGTAGCGGCGGCACGATCAGTGGCAACGGTGGAATCGGCGGCGCGGGTGGCACGGGCGGCACCGGCGGCACCGGCGACGTCGGCGGAAACGGCGGCACCGGCGGCAACGGCGGGGCCGGACAGCTTTCCGGCAGTACCAGTGGCAACGGCGGCAACGGCGGCAACGCCGGCACCGGTGGCGCAGGTGGCACCGGCGGGGCGGGCGGCAATGGCGGAGCGGGCGGCAAAGCGCTCGGTTCGGGCGATGACGGCACGGGCGGCGACGCGGGCACCGGCGGAAACGGCGGCACCGGCGGAAGCGGCGGCACCGGCGGTGCAGCGGGCTCGGCCGGCACGGTGGTCACGGGCGGCATCGTCGGCACCGCCGGAACAGCCGGCACGGGCGGCAGCCAGGGCGCGGCAGGTTCCTCCGGCTCCAACGGTCAGCCCGGAGTCTGATCCCGCGGGTACGCGAAAGGCCCTGCATGCGATGTCATGCAGGGCCTTTCACTCAAGTTATGTCAGCAGATCTTGGATAGGAGCAGTGGTGATGGCGCGTCGGCGGGGTATGAAGGGCAGTCCCAGCGTGGGGTGGGTTGGTGCGCGTGGGACTGGTCGGCGTGGGTGCGCTGCGGCGGGTGTGGGCGCGTTTTTGGCGTTGGGGTCGGCGGTGGCCCCGCCGGCTCAAGCTGATGAATGGGACTGGTTGTCCGATCTTTTCGATCCGACCCTGTGGTCGGCGTCGGGCTGGGACTCCACGCCCTGGTGGGAAAGCCTGGATCTGACGTGGAATGACCCGTTGGCGGGGGCGGCCTTCGGTAGTTCCCTGACGGACTTCGATCAGTGGCTGGTTGAGACGGTCACCGGTGCGGGCCAGTCCGTGTTGGCCGATCCCTTTGTCTCGCAGATCGTCTCGGTGATCAATGACCCGTACGTTTACCTATTCGGCCGCGAGCTCCTCGGCAACGGCATCGACGGCTTCACCGGAACCAACGACTCAGTATTCGGTAGTTCGGGAATCTTCGGAGACCTCGGCGACGGCGGCTTCCTGTTCGGCAACGGCGGCGCCGGAGCAGCCGGCGCCGATGGCGGAGACGCCGGCTGGATCGGCAACGGTGGTGCCGGCGGGGCCGGCCTAGACAGCCTTGATGCCGCGATCGCCGGCGGAATCGGTGGCAACGGCGGCGCAGGCGGCTGGCTGCTGGGCAATGGCGGCATCGGAGGAGCCGGCGGGACCGGATTCGACGGTATCGACGGCATCGGCGGGGCCGGAGGAGCCGGCGGCGACGGCGGGGCCAGTGGATTCTGGTTCGGCGCTGGTGGCACCGGCGGGGCCGGCGGCGCCGGTGGCCGGGGAGCTGACGGAATCGCACCGGTCCTCGACGGGCGGGCCGCCGACGGCGCTGACGGCGGGCTCTTGCCCGCACTCAACGCGGCAGGCCTGGCCGGTGGCAACGGCGCCGACGGCGCACTCAGCGACCTCGGCGCCCAGGCCGGTGGTCACGGCGGCCTGGGTCAAGACAGCCTCAGCGACGACGGTGTCACCAATGCCCTCGGCGGAGCCGGCGGCATCGGTGGCGACGGAGCAACAGGGGCAGCCGGCGGCAACGGCGCCGCGGGCGGCTCGGCCACTGCCCTCAGCGGTGCCACCGCCACCGGTGGTGACGGCGGCAATGGCGGCAACGGCGGCAACGGCGTATCCGGCTTCGCCGGAGGCGCCGGCGGTGATGGTGGCGCAGGAGGCCGCTCCGGGATCTTCGGAGCCGCCGGTATCGGTGGTATCGGAGGCGCCGGCGGTGCCGGTGGCGTGGGCACCGCCGGCGGCGACGGCGGAAACGGTGGCAACGGCGGCCTGGCCGCAGGAACCACACCCGATGGCACCACCGTCGACAGCACAGTCACGGCCACCGGCGGAAACGGTGGCCTCGGCGGAAACGGCGGCACCGGAGGTGCCGGAGGCAACGGCGGCGCAGGCGGCAACGGCGGTGCCGGCGGGCGGACCGGAATCCTCGGACTGCGCCCCGCCGCCGCTGACGGAAACGGCGGCACCGGAGGTGCCGGCGGCAACAGTGGCACCGGCGGAAACGCCGGCAACGGCGGCAACGCCGGCGACGCAACCACCCAAGGCGGCACCGGCGGAAACGGAGGCATCGGCGGCAACGCCGGAGCCATCGGAATCGGCGGCCAAGGCGGCCACGGCACCACCACCGGCACAGCCGGCGCAAACGGTCTCTACGGCGGATCCGACACCGCCCTCAGCGGCAACGGCGGCAACGGCGGCGCAGGCGGCAACGGCTACCTCACCACCCTCAACCCCACCCAATCCGGCAACGGCGGCACCGGCGGAAACGCCGGCAACGGCGGCGCAGCCGGCAACATCGGCACCGGCGGAAACGGCGGCACCGGCGGAAACGGCGCAGCAGGCACCAACGGAGTCAATCCCACCTTCAACCAGACCGGCGTCGCCCCAAGAGGGACCAACGGCAAGTTGAACGGCGCGCCTGACGGCAGCGGAGATGGCTCAAACGCCACAGCCGGTCGCGATGGCAGCACCCTCGGCCAACGCGGAGGCGACGGCGGCAACGGCGGAGCCGGAGAAATGACCCAGTTCTGGCCTGGAACCATCAACGGCGGTGCTGGTGGTGACGGCGGTAACGGCGCTGACCACGCGAACGGCGGCAACGGTGGACGCGGCGGCGACGCCCTCGCCGACACCGTCAACTATGGCAGCACTGCTCACGGCGGGGATGGCGGAGACGGCGGCAACGGTGGCGCGGGCGGCAACGGCGGCACCGGGGGCAACGGCGGTGATCAGGGCAGCGATTTCGGTACCGGCGGTGACGGCGGTCGCGGCGGTGACGGCGGCGCCGGCGCCAACGGCGGCAACGGCGGTAGGGGCGGGTTCGCCCTGACACTGAGTTATCCCACCAGCAATATCGGTAACACCGGCGGCTACGGCGGAGACGGCGGCACGGGCGGAGACGGCGCCGCCGGAACGGCTGGAGGGGCGGGCGGATCCGGAGGGACCGGTGGAGCCGGCGGTGTGATCCGCGGCGACGGCGGCATCGGTGGAGCCGGCGGAAACGGCGCCGCAGGTGGAAACGGCGACGGCGGCGGAAACGGCGGCAACGGCGGCACCGGCGGCAGCGGGAGGGGGATTTGCGGCTGCAGCATCAGCGGCAACGGCGGGGACGGCGGGGACGGCGGAGCCGGTGGGGACGGTGGCGCAGGCGGCGCAGGCGGCGCAGGCGGCGCAGGCGGTACCGCCCTCGGCGCCGGCAACGATGGCGCGCACGGTGCAGGCGGCACGGGCGGCGTAGGGGGAACCGGCGGAACCGGCGGAAACGGCGGAGCCAGAGGCGCTGCGGGTGAAATACCCTCGGGCGGCTATAAGGGCAGCGTCGGGAACCTGGGCCGCAACGGTGCCGACGGCGCGACCGGTACCACCGGCTCTAACGGCTGGTCGGGTCCGCCGGCCGCCTGATCATCTCAGGCGATTTCGGCGCGGATTCTCCCACTCAGCGGGAGAAACCGCGCCGAAGTCGTGATAGGGCTAGACCGGCAGCGGCGCGTAGTCGGTGGCGCGCTGGCGGGCCGGGCGGCCGATCCCCTCGGCGATGGTCGTCAGCTCCGCGATGGTCTTGGCCGACCCGTATTCGGAACCGGCCATCCGGGAGATGGTCTCTTCCATCAGCGTGCCGCCCAGGTCGTTGGCTCCGCCGTTGAGCATCACCTGGGTGCGCTCGACACCGAGTTTGACCCAGCTGGTCTGGATGTTGGGAATTCGGCCGTGCAACATGATGCGCGCCAACGCGTGCACGGCCCGGTTATCCCGATGAGTCGGACCCGGCCGCGCTCCCCCGGCCAGGTACAGCGGCGAACTCTGGTGCACGAACGGAAGCGGTACGAATTCGGTGAAACCACCTGTGCGGTCTTGTATTCCACGCAGCACCCGCATGTGTCCGATCCAGTGCCGCGGCGAGTCGATGTGGCCATACATCATCGTCGAGCTGGACCGCAGTCCCACCTCGTGCGCGGTGCTGACCACCTCGACCCACATCGAGGTGGGCAGTTTGCCCTTGGTCAGCACCCAACGGATCTCGTCGTCGAGGATCTCCGCGGCGGTGCCGGGGATACTGCCCAGTCCCGCCTCGCGCAGGCTGATCAGCCATTCGCGAACACTCAGACCGCTCTTGGACACCCCATTGGTGATCTCCATCGGCGAGAAGGCGTGCACGTGCATCGACGGCACCCGGGCTTTGACCGCCCGAACCAGGTCGGCGTAGCCGGTGACCGGTAGCTCTGGATCGATCCCGCCCTGCATGCACACCTCGGTGGCGCCGGCCAGGTGCGCCTCGTAGGCACGCTCGCCGACCTCGGCGTTCGACAGAGAGAAGGCGTCGGCGTCGCCCTTACGCTGCGCGAACGCGCAGAATCGGCAGCCAACGTAGCAAATGTTGGTGAAGTTGATGTTGCGATTGACCACGTAGGTCACGTCATCGCCTACGGCATCGCGGCGCAGCGAATCGGCCAGTGCTGCAACAGCATCCATGGCCGGGCCGTCTGCGGTGGCCAGCGCCAGGTACTGGGCGTCGGTGCAGCCGCCCGGGTCCCGTTCAGCCGCCCGCAACGCCGCCAGCACGTCGGTGTCGACGCGTTCAGGCGCACGGGCCGCCAGCTGGTGGATCTGCTCACGGATCGACTCCCAGTCCCCGAAGGCACTGCCCAGGTCACTTCGGGTGTCGGTGGCCCGGCCGTCGACATCGATCGCGGTGTGCAGGTCGATCCGCCCGGCCGACTGCACCTCGTCGGGCTCCTGCCAGGCCCGCCCGACGGGGTTGATGTCGCGCGCCCAGCCGGTGTCCGGGTCGGCGAGCGCCTCGACGTGCGGGCGCACCCGCGGATCGATCCACGCGGCACCGGCCTGCACATAATCGGGCTGGGCGGTGAGCCGCTGCACCAAGTCATAGCCGGCCTGCTCGGTGACCGCGGCCAAGTCGTCCAGCGCCGGCCAGGGCCGTTCGGGGTTGACGTGATCGGGGGTCAGTGGCGACACCCCGCCCCAGTCGTCCACCCCGGCGCCGATCAGCGCCAGGCATTCGTCGGCCGACACCAGGTTCGGTGGCGCCTGCACCCGCATCTTGGGGCCCAGCACCAGTCGGGTGGCTGCCACCGTGGCGAGGAAGTCCTCGAAACCCGTGTCAGGCACCGATGCCATCGCGGTGTGTTCCTTGGCCCGGAAGTTCTGCACGATCACTTCTTGGATGTGCCCGAACTCCTTGTGCACCTTGCGGATCGCATGCAAGGTGTCCGACCGTTCTTCCAGCGTCTCGCCGATACCCACCAACAGGCCGGTGGTGAACGGAATCGAGAGTCGGCCCGCGTCGGCCAGCGTGCGCAGGCGCACCACCGGGTCCTTGTCCGGGCTGCCGTAGTGGGCCAGGCCCTTGGTCTCGAACAACCGCCGCGAGGTGGTCTCGAGCATCATGCCCATCGACGGCGCCACTGGCTTGAGCCGAGACATCTCCGACCAGCTCATCACGCCCGGATTCAGGTGCGGCAGCAGGCCCGTCTCCTCCAGCACCCGGATGGCCATCGCACGGACGTAGGCCAGCGTGCTGTCGTAACCGCTTTCGTCGAGCCACTGTCGCGCCTCGGGCCAGCGCTCCTCGGGCCGGTCCCCCAGGGTGAACAGTGCCTCCTTGCAGCCCAACTCGGCTCCGCGGCGGGCGACCTCGAGAATCTCGTCGGGCCCCAGATACATCTGCTTGCCCTGGGCGCGCAGCACACCGGGGACGGTGACAAAGGTGCAGTAATGGCAGGTGTCGCGGCACAGGTGGGTCACCGGGATGAACACCTTGCGCGAGTAGCTGACCGGAAGCCGGCCACCCGGACCACGCCGGCCACCCGACACCAGTCCAGCGTCTCGGACGCGGGCGGCACTGGCGCACAGATCGGCCAGGTCCTCGCCACGCGCAGTCATCGCGATGGTGGTTTCGTCGGGGTTCAGGAGCACGCCGTCGCGGGCCCGTCGCAGTACCCGGCGCAGTGCCGACGAGTTCGTCATCCGCGCGTCACCCGCACCCGGAATCTCGCGCATGCCATAGTAGCCACAGTAGCGGCCGCGCCGATCGCGCACGCGAGCGCACGCCGGGCTACGCTGCCGGTCAGGCTCTCCTGGTCGTCGACAGTGCGGCGAGCTCTTCTCGGCGTCGCCACAGCACCCACCCGGGTGGCGCACTGCCGAGCACAATCATGAGCAGCACGCCGTAGGCCATCACACCGCGGTCGGCGAAGATCAGGTCATCGCCCGGGCCGCCCAGGGTCAGCACGGCGATGGTCAACAACCAGGACCACAGCGGCAGCGCAGCCAACCGCAGCGACGTCGTGCACCGGTCCGCAACCCAGACCAGCCCCGCGTTGACCAGCCCTCCGATCAGCGCGCTGAGCGGAAAGGGCACGGCACCGATATGCGCGGGCAACATCAGTGCCGTGGCAATGGCGCACAGCACGCCGTCGACGGCGAGCAGGCCCAGTACGGCGAAGTGGAACGCCGGGCTCGGCGTATCGGTAGGCATCGCGGGCTCGGTGAGCGACGCGACCGGGCTCAAGTCGGGATGCTCTCCAGCTGGCTGACCATTGAACCGACCATCCATTGGTAACTGTCGAGCCACCACTGCCAGTGCTCCAAGTTCGGGTCCAGATCGGGATCCATGCCTAAACCACCTAGCCCTTGCGTTACATCGAGGATCTTGCTCAGCAGGAGCCTACCGTGTGGCCGCCGTCCCCGAGCTGAAGTCCGGCCAGCAGATCGGTTTCCCAGCCCCGGGCATCGCGCGGTCCGGACGCGCCACCTGCCAACACATAGTGCTCGCTGTCCAGGATCGGCTGGGCGACATTGTTCGACAACGCGAACGCCCGCCCGGTGGGGCCGACGGTGATCTGCGTGGCATGGGCGCGCATGGCCGCCGTCTTGGCGCCGCGAGACTCTGCGGCCTCGATCACCGCGTCGATCCGCCGGTCGGGGAAATCCCCGAACGCCTCCGAATCGGGCCCGTCGGCCGGCAGCGTCCATGACGGCAGCAGATCGGCGTCACGCAGTCCCCGCAGGGCGGCTCGCCGGGCACTGCCGGCGCTCACCGTCCAGTAGAACTTCGGGGTGGCCCAGCTGGCGTCGATGCCACCGGCTTCGGCTGCGGCTACCGCCGCAGTGGTCACACGGTGGGCGTGCACGTGGTCGGGATGGCCGTAGCCTCCGCTGGGGTCATAGCTGACGACCACGTGGGGGCGCAGCCGCCGGATCACGGCCGCAAGCTCAGCGACGGTCTCGGTGTCCTCGGCGTCGATGAAGCGCTGCTGTCGTCGTGCCGGGGTGCCCGTCATCCCCGAGTCGCGCCAGCGCCCCGCCCCACCGAGGAACTGCGGCGGCCCCGCCCCCAACGCGTGCAGTGCCGCGGTCAGTTCACCGATGCGGTAACCACCCAGCTGATCGGCCTGATCCACAGTCAGGTGCGCCCAACGGTCCCCGATGACCTCGCCCTCTTCTCCCAACGTGCAGGTCACCACGTGCACCTGGGCGCCGCGGGCGGCGTAGTGGGCGATGGTGGCCCCGGTGGTCAGGGTTTCGTCGTCAGGGTGGGCATGCACGAACAACAGTCGTGGAATCCGATCGGACACGCCAAAACCCTACCGCCGCACCGGCGAAGCGACCGGAGGGCCTGGGTCCGCTCAGAACAGGCCGCCGAACAGGTCCTCCCAGTCGATGCTGCCCAGCAGCAGCATGAGGTTGTCGGACTGGATGGCCTCGACGATCTCGTTGAAATCATCGGTGTTGAAACCCAGCGTGGCGGCCCAGTCAGCCTCGATGATCTGCGGGTCGAAGTGCCCGAGCAGGCTCTCCCTGGGGTCAAAACTGATACCGAACAGGTTGTTGAACGATTCCTCGTTCTGTGCCAACACCGTGTTGTTGACACTGAAGATCCAGTTCACGGCGTCGTTGATCTCGGGACTGTCGCCGAACAGCCGATCGACCGCGGCCTGTTGGGCTGCCACAAGCGCGGTGTTGAACCCCAACTGTGCCGTGATCACGGCGGTGCTGAGCAGCTGCTGCGGGTCGGGCAGCCCTTGCAGGAAAACGCCGAAGTTGGCCACCGCGTCAGCCGCGGCGGCGTTGATGGCTTGTTCAGTCCCACCCGGGAACAGGCCGCCCGAGGGGAGTTGCACACTGCCGAGGCTGGGAGTGTACGGCACCCCCAGCGGCAGTTCCTGCGGGTCGAAGTTGCCGCCCGCCAGCTGATTCAGCAGCACCTCGCTGAGCTCGCCGGCGGAGAACGCCGAGCCGACACCGAGGGCGTCGTCACCGCCGCCGAAGAACAGGTCGCCCAGGTCGATGTGCGGACCGTCGGCGCCGCCACCGCCCAGGTAGTCCGGCCGCACGTGGTTCTCGACGATGTCGAGTGCCGGGTTGAGGTCGATGTGTGCCGCGGCCAGGTCGAAATCGCGGATCTGCACGTCGGGCAGGGACGGGGTCATCGACGTCAGCCCTGTGACGAGGCCGCCGACAGTCAGAGCTGCGGCGGCCACAGTGGCGAAGCGGTGAGCGAGGTACTTCACGGGCAATCCCCCTCCGTCGTTGCGCGCGCAGGTTGCTTAATCTTACCCAAGAATTGTCTGTGCACAAGACTTCAGTGAATGCCGGTTCCCGCCGGCTTGAGGCGATTCCACCCCCCGCGCCCCAACCGTCTCACCAGCTCCAGCGCCTATTGCCCCTGCTGAGAATCAGGGGAGCTTCACCCAGTTTCCGGCCCCACCCACGATGCCCACCGGCACCGCGCCGGTGAGGCTGACGTTGGTGACGCTCGGACCGACAGCGACGATCGTGGTGTCCTGCAGAATCGGCAGCACCGTCGCCATGTTCCACAGTCGTGGCTCCACCGCGGCGATCACTTCGCTGATGGGTTTGCTGCCCTCAAGGGCCGCATCGATCTCCGCCTGGATGGCATGGTCGCAGACCCCGGTGATATTCGACGGCGCCTGCACCAACGCCCCGGGAGCGGGCCGCGGCGGAACCTTCGACGTCGTGGGCGGTGCCAGTGCGGGCGCCGACGACTGCGGAGCCGACGGCGTCGGTACCGGCCCTTCCGCGGTGGGCACAGCCAGGGGCGTCAGCGCACCGCAGCCATAGCGTGACGCCAACAGTGTCGCCAGGTCACCGCCGGCCTGCTGCCAGCCGACGATCGCGTCCACCTGATGGGTGGCCAGGGCGTCCCGATAGAGCTTCACGGGGTCCAGCGCCAACACGGTGGCGGCGATGCCGACATTGCGCAGCTGATCTGCCGCGGTGCTGGCCACGGCCTGCGAGGTCGGGTCGTTGGCCGCCACCCCGATGACCAGCGACAGCTGCTCCCCGCCCTTGCTGATCCGCCCGCGGGTGATCTCCGGCGGATGTGGCACACCGGTGGCGCCGCCCGCCGGCGGCACGAGCGCAGACGGGGGCGCGTCCTTTTCGATCCGGTAGCCGGCCGCCTGCAGCAGTGCCAACGCGGCCCCTTCAGACATGGCCGGCGGTGCGGTCGGCACGTAGCCGGGGTCACTGGGGGCGCGGATCTGCGCCTGATCCAGCGTGACGGTGTTGTCACTGCCGGCCCCCACCGTGGCCAGCAGACCCACGTCGAGCAGCCCCAGCAGCGCCCGGCGCACCCGCACATCAGTCAGTTTGGGTTCGGCGGCCCGCAGTGCGAGCTGCATAATCCGGGGCGTAACCACCCTGGTGGTCTGCACGCTGGGGATCACCGACAGCTGGGCGAATGCCGCCGAACCACCGTGCACCTGGGCCACCTGGGTGTCACCATTGCGAATGGAGTCGGCCAACGCCGCCGCAGATCCTGCGCGGCGGAACAAGACCAGGTCAGGCTTGGCAGGCGGACCCCAGTAGCGGTCATTGCGGGCAAGCAGGATCGCGTCGCGCTGCGGGTCGATGTTCTCCACCCGGAATTGGCCACCGGTGACCGGCAGCGCCCGAGCCAGGCCGGCCGGAAAACCGCCGGGCACGTCCTTGATGATGTGCGCCGGCACGATATTGCTGAACAGCTCCCGCCAGGCCGGGTACGGCTTGGCGAAGGTGACCACCACCTGCTTGCCACCTTCGACGGAGTGCACGCCGGTGATCAGGTCATAGCCGGCCGGATCGACCACGCCGGGCTGGCTGACCATCTGCTGCCACAGGTACCAGAAGTCGTCGGCGGCGATCGGCGCATTGTCCGTCCAGGACGCCTCGGGACGGATCCGGTAGGTCACCGTGAACGGCGCCTCGGCGGTCACCTTGGCCGACACCAACAGGGTGGGGTCCATCTCCCACCGCGACCCGGTCGCCGTGCTGGAGTCCGGGATAGGCCGAAACGCGCTGGGCAACACCAACGCGCTGATCGCCGCGGTGACCGCCGACAGGTCGGAGCGCAGGTGGGGGTTGAAGCCCGCGCCGATGGAGTCGATGCCCATGATGATCTGGCTGATCCGCTGAGGCGGGGGCGCCACGCTCTTCGGCGTCTCGGTGCTCTGCGGCGCCGGGGGCGGATTCACCGTGCACGCCGACACCAACATCAGCGTCGCCGAAGCCAGAGCCCCCGCCGTGACACGGGCACGGCGGGCGGGTCTTGGCACGGCCACCAGGGTATCCGGGCGACGATCGCGGTGCGAAAACCGCCGCGCCGCGCGCAAAGCCGCGCCCGGCCTTAAAGGTTCTTGGCCCGGGAGCGGCTGCGCGCCCGCAGCGTCGAGTCCAGCTCGACCTTGCGGACCCGCACCACCTCGGGGGTCACCTCGACACACTCGTCGGCGGCGCAGAACTCCATGGCCTGCTCCAAGTCCAGCTCGATCGGCCGGGCCAGCGTCTCCATCACGTCGGCCGTCGACGACCGCATGTTGGTCAGCTTCTTCTCCTTGGTGACGTTGATGTCGAGGTCCTCGGCACGCGGGTTGATGCCCACCACCATGCCCTGGTAGGTGTCCTGGCCCGGCTCGACGAAGAACTGCCCACGATCCGCCAACTGGATCAGCGCAAACGGCGTGATGGACCCAGCCCGGTCGGAGACCAGCGATCCGGTGTGTCGGGCGCGGATCTCACCGGCCCAGGGCTGGTAACCCTCGAACACCGCGTTGGCGATACCGGTCCCGCGGGTCTCGGTGAGGAAGTCTGTGCGCCACCCGATCAGACCGCGGCTGGGGATGATGAACTCCATCCGGACCCAGCCGGTGGTGTGGTTGGCCATCTCGGTCATGCGGCCCTTGCGGGCGGCCGCCAGCTGCGTGATGGCACCGACGTATTCCTCGGGACAGTCGACGGTGAGGTGCTCGAACGGCTCGTGAACCTTGCCGTCGATCTTGCGGGTCACCACCTGCGGCTTGCCGACGGTCAGCTCGAAGCCCTCGCGGCGCATCTGCTCGACGAGGATCGCCAGCGCCAACTCGCCACGGCCCTGCACCTCCCAGGCGTCGGGGCGGCCGATGTCGACCACCCGGACCGACACATTGCCGATCAGCTCGGTGTCCAGGCGCGACTTGACCATCCGTGCCGTCAGCTTGTGCCCGGAGACCTTGCCCGCCAGCGGCGAGGAGTTGGTGCCGATGGTCACCGAGATCGCCGGTTCGTCGACGGTGATTCGCGGCAGCGCGACCGGTTCAGCCAGATCAGCCAGGGTGTCACCGATCATGATGTCGCTGATGCCGGCGACGGCGACGATGTCACCGGCGCTGGCCTCTTCGGTCGGGGTGCGTTCGACTCCCTCGGTGACCAGCAGCTCGGTGATCTTCGCGGTGGTGGTCACCGGTTCGCCGTCGACCTCACGCATCCAGGCGACCTGCTGGCCCTTGCGAATGCGGCCGTTGTAGACCCGGATCAGGGCGAGCCGGCCCAGGAAGGGCGAAGCGTCGAGGTTGGTGACTAGCGCCTGCAACGGCGCCTCCGGGTCACCCGAGGGGGCCGGAACGTGCTCGAGCAGCACGTCGAACAGCGGGTCGAGGTTGTCGCCGTCCGGGATCTGGCCGTCGGCGGGCGCGGTGGTGCTGGCAACCCCGGCCCGGCCGGATGCGTACAGCGTCGGCAATCCCAGGGCGTGCTCTGCGGCAGCCTGCGCCTCGTCGTCGAGGTCGCTGGCCACATCCAGCAGCAGGTCGTGGCTGGCGTCGACCACTTCGGCGATCCGGGCGTCGGGCCGGTCAGTCTTGTTGACCACCAGGATCACCGGTAGGTGCGCCTGCAGCGCCTTGCGCAGCACGAACCTGGTCTGCGGCAGGGGACCTTCGGAGGCGTCGACCAGCAGAACCACCCCGTCGACCATGGACAACCCGCGTTCGACCTCGCCGCCGAAGTCGGCGTGACCGGGGGTGTCGATCACGTTGATGATGGTGACGGATCCATCGGGGTTGTGGCGATGCACGGCCGTGTTCTTGGCCAGGATCGTGATGCCCTTTTCGCGCTCCAGGTCACCGGAGTCCATGATGCGCTCTTTGTCGTCATCACCGCGGTGCGAGAGGGCGCCGGACTGGCGGAGCATGGCGTCGACCAGAGTCGTCTTGCCGTGGTCGACGTGCGCGACGATGGCAACGTTACGAAAGTTCACCGGGTGAGTCTGCCAGCGCACCCTGTCAATCGCGAAAACGTGAAAGCCACGTCACAGCCCGAGGGGCGAGTCCGCGGAGAACCTCTCGAGCTCCTTGAGGTGCAGTTCGGTCAGCGATTGCAGGCACTGGGCGGCCGTTTCGGTGAGCTGCAGACGGATCACCCGCTGGTCGGAACGGTCGCGGACCCGGACCACCAGACCTGCGGCTTCGGCCCGCTGAATCAGTTCCCCCGCACTGTGATGGCGCAGCAGCAGGTATTCGGCCACATCACCGACGGTGGGGCCGCGCAGATCGTTGTGGCCACGGACCGCCAGGAGCAGTTGATGCTGCGCCGGGGTGAGTCCGGCCGCCTGTGCCTGGTCGGCGCTCCACCGTTCGAAGCGCCGCAGCCTCGTCCGGAACGCGAGCAGCCGGGCATAGACGTCGTCAGGCAGTGGCACGCCTGTCACTGTATTCCGACTCGTTACGGCGTGCCCATGGTGCCATTACGCACCAGCTGGTCGGGGCAGTACAACTGGGCGGCGATCCCCACGAACTGGGTGCCGTGCTCGGTTGTCAGGCCCGGATTACGCTCCTTGAGCCCCGCCAGCACATCGGTGCTGGCTTTGCCCTGCGAGATCAGGTCACACACCAGTTTCGCGGTGACGATGGCCTGGTCGGCGTTGTTGTAGGTGATACCGGCCGCTCGCAGCGATCCCAGGAAGGCGGCGTCGGCATCGGTGGGGTCGGCATGAGCGGGCGCTGCGATACACAGGCATCCCAACGCGCCCAGCAGCGCTGCGCGGCCCCTCACCAGCAACCCCGTGGCGGTCGTGAACCCATCGGCTGATTCCTCCTTGCGACGTCGCGGCCAGCCCGAGGCACCAGCGTAGCGGCGTATATCGCTCAACGACCGATGCCGGGGGCAAGAATTAACAGAGCATTTTCACCCGAGTGCTTGTGTCAGCTCTGGCAGCCAAGCGCGATCAGCGGGCACCCAGTCGACCGCGTCCAGTTGCCCTGCGGTCACCCAGCGAAGCGCCTGATGGTCGTGGGGCCGGGGCTCGCCGCGTGCCAGGCCCACCAGATAGGCGCGCAACGTCATGTCCGGGCTCACCTCGACATCGCCCCCCAGGCGCCGCCCCACCGTCATGGCGTCGGGCTCCAGGCCCAGCTCCTCCCCCAGCTCGCGGACCAAGGCAGCGGGTTCACTCTCACCGGCCATGACTTTGCCGCCGGGCAGTTCCCATCGCCCGGCCAGCTCCGGTGGGCGGCGCCGCTGCGCGATCAGCACCGTGCGCCCGGCCGCCGAGTCGGCGATGACGGCTCCGGCCACAACGATCTGGGGGGACATGGCGTGTGAGGCTATACCGTCCTACGGTCGGGTATGGCTTTGTTGACCGACGATCAGGTGAGCGCGGCGTTGCCCGAAATCGAGGGCTGGGAGCACGCGGACGGTGCGCTGCGCCGTGTGGTGACGTTCGATTCGTTTCCGGCCGGCATTGAGGCAGTGCGACGGGTGGCCGAGCGTGCCGAGGCAGCCGATCACCACCCCGATATCGATATTCGCTGGCGCACCGTCACTTTTGTCCTGGTGACGCATTCGGCCGGCGGGATCACCGACAAGGACGTGGCGATGGCCGGCGACATCAACCGGATTCTGGCGACCTGACCCTCGTGGTCCCCATCCAGGCCAGGGTGGCCACGGCGGCGACGATGTAGACCAGGCCGGCCCACGCCAGGTACCAGGGTCGCCCGTTCTGCCAGATGGTCGGCTGGAAGAAGCTCAACAGCCAGGGCACGCCGATCACGGTGAGCGCCAGCCAACCCCAGCCCAACACCCGCGCGCCGAGCCGGTCGCGGTGGGGGCCGTGCAGCAGCCAGATCATCAGGGGCAGCAGCCAGACCCAGTGGTGAGTCCATGAGATCGGCGAGGCCAGCAGCCCGAACAACTCGACCACCAGCAGCGACCCCAGGGGATCGGGACCGGCGGACGTACTGTTCAGTGCTCGCCAGGCGAGCACCGCCAGCACCGCGGTGACACCGATGGCGATCAGCACCGGCAGGCTGTAGCCGGCGTCGTGGCCCACGATGCGCGAGATCCCGCCCCGCCAGGACTGGTTGAACGACGTTGCGATCGGGCCGACCCGGTGGGCATCGCCCAGCAGCTCGGTGAAGTAGCGGCGGGCCTGATCGCCGGTGACCCACACCGACACCGCGATGGTGGCGGCGAAGACCACCGCCGAGAACACCGCGGCGGCCCAGCGCCGTGCCGCGGCCAGGTAGACGCCGGCGATCGCCGGGGTCAGTTTCACCCCGGCCGCGAGCCCGACCAATAGGCCCGAGACCCACCATCGCCGGCTGCAGACCGCGGCGAGCACGGCCAGTACCAGGATCACGTTGATCTGGCCGTAGTCGAAGGTGCTACGCAGGGGTTCGGTCCAGATCCCGACCGCTGTCCACAGCATGGCGACCCGGCGGTTCAGCGAGGCTCGACGAAGGAGAGCCGAAGCTGGGACCGCCGCTTGGGTAGGGCGGTTCAGCGAAGCTGGGACCGCCGCTTGGGTAGGGCGGTTCAGCGAAGCTGGGACGGCCGCTCCCCCAAGCAGCCGCTGGCTCAGGCGCACCACCCCATACAGCGCGGCCATGGTTCCGATCTGCCAGACGAACGCGACCAGCCCGAACGGCAGGAAGTGCAGCGGATAGAAGACCACTGCCGCGAACGGCGGGTAGGTGAAGGGCAGCGGGAAATCCGGCGTCTGATCGGCGTAGACGTAGTCATACAGCGCACCGGGTTGCGCCAGCGCGGCCGCGCCGTCGATATAGACGTGCAGGTCGACGAAGTTGGCGCCGCGCGGAGTCAGGTAGGTCCAGGCGAGTCGCGCCGCGATGCTCGCCACCAGCAGCAGCGGCGCCCATGCGGTGAGACGGGTCGCCCAGGAACGTGCGGCCGGGGTGTCGAGGGTGGTGTCTACCGGCACGACTGTAGCGAACGGCCGCCAGATCACTGTCGCGGTTCGGGTCCGTAACGGTTCTATAAATGACACACGTGTCACTTGAGCCTCATCAGTAACAACGTAGCTTCAGTTCTCGTAGACGACACCGCCGACGATTGGGGAAATCATGTCGCGCCTCCAGACGCTGTTCACCGCCACGCGGACCACCGCCGCCAAGGCCGCCGTCGCGGCCGGCTCGTCGGCCGTGCTGGTCTTCGGTGCCGTCGGCGGGGTAGCGATGGCCGACCCGGCTATCCCGTCGCTGCCGTTGCCCACCGCGGGGTTTCCTGGCCTGCCCGCCCTTGAGCAGCTAAGCCCGGTGATCCAGCAGGCCGCGGCCGACCCGGCAGGGGCGACCTCCCTGCTGATGGCTGCGGCCGCCGCGTTCACCGGAAACTCCAACGCGCCCGAAGGCTCGCGCCAGGTTGCCGACACGGTGGCACAGTTCGTTCAGGCACCGCCCGAGCACGTACCCACCGCCGGTTCAGCACCCGGGATGGTTGCCCACCTGCCCACCGGCGTCGACCCGGCCAAGTCCGTCGGGCCGGTTCCCCAGGCCGCGGTGAGCGCACCCGACGCCCTGCCCGCGCCCGCCGACGCCGTGGCGGTATCGCCCGAACTCGCCGAGGCCGCGGCCGCCGCGGTTGCCGCACCCGACGCGATGCCGACGGCCAACGCGGGCTTCGGTCCCGACGCCCCGCCGACCCAAGACTTCATGTACCCCTCGATCGGCCAGAACTGCCAGGACGACGGCGGCACGGTCATCGCCACCGCACTGTCGGTGGCCGGCCCGGCCACCATTCCGACCCCCGGCCCCAAGCCCGGACAGACGGCCTACGTCTTCACCGCGATGGGGACCCCCGGCCCGGCCGAGACGCAGAAGCTCCCGCTGAACGTGACGTGGGTGAACCTGACCACCGGCAAGTCCGGCAGCGCCACCCTGCAGCCCCGCACCGACATCAACCCCGAGGGGCCGACCACGCTCACCGCGATCGTCGACACCGGTTCGGGCAGCATCATGTCAACCATCTTCGGCCAGGTCAGCACCAAGACCCACCAGTGCAACTTCGTGCCCACCATCGGCTCGACGGTGGTGCCCTGACCGGCTGATTCTGGCGCCCCAATCCCGGTCCGAGCAGCGTTAGGGTGGTGTCCATGAGCGTCACTCGCAGGTCGACACCGTGGGCGTTGTTGATCGGCTTGGCCGCGATGGTGCTGCTGATGATCACCGGTTGCGCCGGTCAACGAGTGCCGTCGGACCCGATGGCGTCGGAGCGGATGACAGCCGGCGACGCGGTTTCCGCGCCGGCGCCGATGAGCCCGAAGATCCCGCAGAGTCCGCCAACAGACCGCGACGTCGTCACCACCGGCAGCCTGGACCTGACGGTGGCCGACGTCGCAGGATCGGTGGATCGGCTGATCGAGCTGACCACCAGCTTGGGCGGCCGGGTCGACGACCGCGCGCAGCGCACCACGTCCGGCCACCGCATTGCCGAGCTGACCGTACGGATTCCCTCACCGAAGGTCGATGAGTTTCTCGACGGGGCACAGCGTCTGGGCGACGTCTCGTCAGTCACGGTGCGCCACGACGATGTCACCAGCCAGCGGGTGGACCTCGACGCCCGAGTCGCCGCGTTGCAGACGTCGGTGGACCGCTTGACCACGCTGATGAAATCGGCCACCAGCACGGCCGATCTGCTGGAGGCCGAGAAGGAGCTGACGTCGCGACAGGCCGATCTGGACAGTCTGCGGGCGCAGCGCGCCCAGCTGGGTGACCAGATCAGCTATGCGACGCTGACCGTCTCGGTGGCTTCAGAGTTCGAGAAGCCGTCGGCCGGCTTCGTGGCGTCGGTGCGCCGCGGCTGGCACGCCCTGCTGTCGTTCACCGACGGCTTGATCGCCGTCGCCGGCTTCCTGCTGCCGTGGCTCCCGGTGATCGCGGCGGCCGCAGGTGTGGTGGTGGTCGCGCGCCGTCGTCGGCGGCGGCGTCAGTAGGCCATGAAGAGGATGGCGTCCCGGTCGTAGCTCATGCCGGGGTGCGCATCCGCGAGGTGCTTCTGGGTCAGGTCGACCAAGTTGTCCTCGTCCTTACCGACGATGGCCTCGCCACACGGACAGTTCAGGTGAGTTTTCACGTCGCCGCCTTTCCCTTGTTCTCCCGGTCGGCTTTCGCCGCCAACTTTTGGGCCTTCTTGGTGGAGCGCACCTGCTGCAACGACGCCTCATCCACGACATCGGCGATCGACAAGTGTGTTCCGGCCTCACCGTAGGCTCCGGCGGCCTGCCGCCACCCCGGTGGGGTCACCCCGTATTGCTTGCCGAGCAGTGCCAGAAAGATGCGGGCCTTCTGCTCACCGAAGCCCGGAAGTGCCTTGAGGCGTTTGAGCACCTCGGCGCCGTCGGGATCTCCGGCGGTCCACAACGCGGTCGTGTCGCCGCCATACTGCTCGGATACGGCTTTGGCGAGGGCTTGGACGCGGCCCGCCATCGAGCCTGGAAACCGGTGCACCGCAGGCTTTTCGGCGAACAGCGCCGCGAACTCTTCCGGGTCGCGACCGGCGATCTCGTGCGGGTCCAGCCCACCCATCCGGTCGGCGATCTTCTTCGGGCCGCCGAACGCGACTTCCATGGGGATCTGTTGAGAGGTGTCAACACGATTACGAGCAAGGCGGTCAGCTATTTTCTTGGGACCAGCAAAGGCCAATTCCATGGAAATCTGCTGATCAAGCAACATACCCGTGAGCAGGGCAAACGGATCGTTTGCTAGAAGCTCATCGGCCTCGGGATCTTGAGCGAGGCAGAGTTTTCGAGCCACCAAGTCACCGCCTCTCAATAGAAAGCAGACCGTTCAACGTCCGCCGGACACCGCCACGGGAGAGCGTAGCCGTGACCCACGCTCGATATGGACCTCGTAGAGGTACAAGTACGGTAACGGCTGTTGTCGAGAAAGTGCACCGGACGTAGCGCCTTGGACTCACCCTTTTCGGGATAGTCAGTAGAAGCAGAGGTTTCCCTGACGGTATTCGCTTTCGGGGATCTTCCGGACTTCCAGCTTGGCAGATCCCTTGGCGATTCCAACGAGAGTCACGCTGAAATACGACTCGACGTCGCCACGTGTAACTCCGTGAGCCACATACGTTTGAGCCGGTGACGGACTCATAGTGCATGACTGACTTCCAGACGTGAACGTCAGGCTGACGAAAGAGCTGGGGTAAACCGAACTCAGTCCAACCATGGCGTCACCACCCAAAACCGTTGCGGTTTGGCCCACAGACAGATCAACGTTCTCGGGCGGTCCTGTAGGAGCGGTGGGCGTCGGCATTGTTGTTGTTGGGCTGGTGGCGCTGGTGGTGCTGGTGGTTGTGGTCACCGAGCCCGAGACTGGGCTAGACGGTCGCCCGCCTAAGTCGGTCCCTACCGAATTATTCAAAGAGAGGACGGCGACAACTAAAGCAGCAACCGCAAAACCGTAGAGCACGCTTCTCGCTAGTCGTGAAGCCCGTGGGTAAGCCGCGTACGCGAGCGCGCCAGCCATAAGGAGAGATGTGAACACGGCTAGCGTGTTTCGCCCGTTGGCGAGGGAGGCAACTGTGCCCGCAGCGCCAGTGACCCCTAAGCCCCAGACCGCCACCGGATGGCGATGTAGGGGAGGTCGGGTATTCGATTCCTCGCTCACGGCTGCATCCTATGAAATGCGCGTATGCATTTTGCGGTCGCACCGTCACACAACAACTTGGATCAAGAAGACCCTTGCAGCATGCGGTACACCGCCATCTGCGGACTAACCGGAGTCTGCGCTACTTAATCGTTCCCGGGCAGATGGTCTGCTGAGCAATGCGGATCACGCTGGCCCCGTCACCGAATAGGGATGGGTACGACGCCAAGGTCTGCTCATAGCTCATCCCACCGCGAAGCCTGTTGCAAGATTCCAGGCCCATCAGCGGCAGGTTGTACCGCTGAAGGTTGTACATGCCGATGTCGATGTTCTGCTTGTTGATCTCGTCCACGAACTCGTCAACACCCGCGTGAACCGGTGAGGCAAGCAGGACGGCAGCGGGCACGGCCAGGGCGGCGAGTATCAGCTTCATGGACATAGTTCTACCTCAACGGACTGTTTAGTCTATCCTGCGAGCATGTCTAGCCCTCCTGGGGTAAGGAGTTATGCGCCGGAAGATTACGTCGCATGGGCTAATGCGCTGGCCGAGTTGATGGGCACGGACTGGCTGGCCGCACATACATCGCGTCCTCACAGAAGTCAGCACGTTATCGCATCGTGGCTAGCGCAGTATAAGAACACACCACCTGAGTGGCTTCACCGATCGCAGCAATTGCTACAGATCGGTGAACTGATGTCGAATATCCAAGCCCTGCAAAATTCCGGCACCCAAAATCTAGATACCCGCATCGATGATCTGCGACTGGATGACCCTGATCGGGTCGCAAGTGCTATTCACGAGATTCGGGTGGCTGCTGAGTATGCAAAAGCCGGGCATCGAGCATTCTTCATCCCGGAGGCAGGGGTTCAGACTCCCGATCTACTCATAGATGACTGCATGGAAGTTGAGTGCAAGCACAAGACTAGCGTCAGCTCGCGAGATAAAGCGCGGTTTGAGCTATATGGGATACTCAAGCGGAAGTTACGTGCCGTATTTCCGCGGCACATAGCCCACTCGACATTACTTCTGGAAGTTACATTTCACACCGAGCCGAACCGGGCCGCTATTGACCGAATTGCCTCAGCTGCCCGATTAGGTTTACGCAGCACCGAGCCCTCGAATTTCAGCGAGACCGATGAGGGGAATTATACGGCGCATTTTTCTATCCTCCCCGCCGGCGTTGGGCCAACTAGCCTGGTTCTACCCAGGGGAGTTACTGAATTTGATCAGCTTTCTACCGAGGCAGTCACCGTAGACGAGAACGGGACACTTCGCCGATTTATCAATGTCAATATCGCGTGCGAGGTTCGACAAGACCGGGTTAAAGGCGTCGTACGGTCGGTCAAATCTGCCGCTAGCCAGTTTTCCGGCCGCTACCCGGCGATTGTTTCTGTAGATATTTCAGCGATAACAATCGGCGGCGGAGAAGACGTACTAGCTCATCTCCGTGAGGATATACTTACTGCACTTAGAAGTCACTCAACAATATCCAGAGTAGAGTTACTGACGACGCAGCTCATCGGGGAAGTCGACAATCAGTGCTATTTCACATCAGTCGAAAAGATAGATAACCCCGATGCTCGTTTTCCAGAAATAGTTGAGATCACCTAACGCGCGTACGGTAAACCTATCTAAAGAATCCCTATCGCGCTCAGGCTAGAAGTTGATCGCGGCCAAAGCGGAGGTGATACACGGGGACTGGTTGCCGATGCTCAGACAGGTCGGAATCAGCCAAGCGCAGGCAAGCCACCTGATGCAGGTCAGTAGCAACGGTGCGATAGCAAATCAGTGCAATTCCACTAGGTTGAGAAGTATCAACACGATTACGGGCGAGCCTCTCGGCGATCTTCTTTGGTCCAGCAAATGCCCGTTCCATCGATATCTGCTGATCAAGCAACATACCTGTTAGCAAAGCAAACGGATTTTTCGCCAGCAGCTCGTCGGCCTCGGGATCTTGAGCGAGGCAAAGTTTTCGAGTCACCACGCCAACCTCTCGACACCGCGGACGATCTACGTCCGCACTACACCACCATCGGAGAGCGTAACCACGGAATCGGGGGCCGCGGAGCAAGGGCCGCGAGTTCAACATCCGGGCCGGATAACCGGGAGCGTTAGAGGACTCGGATAGCCCTGTGCGTTCCCGAAACCCCAGCAGGCCGCCGACGCCGACTCAGCGAGTGGACTCTGAGGAAGATCGTTTGCTGGGCCGTGGATGTGGACAGTTGCTGAGGCGAAAAACGACACGCCAAAACACAAGCCCTTGTGCGCACCAAGACTGTCACCCACTAGCTGTAGCGTTACCGCCTGGAGAGTTCCGCGATCTCGACGGATAGCCGGAGCTGAATTGTAACGTCGACCGAAGGGGTGTCAGCATGACTGATCTACCGCCTACCAAACCGTTGGACGGACTAATCACACAGTTCAGGTCCACTGTCAACAGCTTCCTGGACAGAGAAGATTTCGCGGTTGAACCGCCAGTGCCGACGCGCAGAATCCCCGTGCTGCAAGTTTTCAAGCGACAGTTTAGTAAGGCACACCTGGTGTGGAGCAATGCAGAGCCGAGGCTCAGACGACAACTGCAAGAAATTTCCGCACTAGGCTCGGCGATTGTCGAGATCGCCGATGACCAATTCATCGTTGGGCCGGTAAGGGAAGTGATGCAGCGGGCATCGGAGGAGCAAACCGACCTCAGTCGTATTACCGATCAGATGGGTCAGGCTGATTCGAATGGCGCTACCGTGCTGCTGATTTTCAAGAGGACGGGCTTCGAGATGCGGACGGAGCTACGGCGCAAAGCCATCACTGCTGCGTTGGATTCATTGACGGCTTACTACGTGCTCCAGATGCCGCCGCGCGAGCCTGACGACCCAGCCTCGTAGGGCAGGCTGGTGAAAGACACCCCTGGCCACGGTGGCCGGGGGTGTTCTCCTAGGTAAGGCCAGTTCTACTTGATCGTCTCCGGGCAGATGGTCTGCTGGGCAATACGGATCACGCTGGCACCGTCACCGAACACTCCGGGGTATGAGGCGAGGGTCTGCTCGTAGCTCATCCCCCCTCGCAAACGGGTACAGGCTTCAAGCCCCATCAACGGGAGGTTGTGTCGTTGGAGGTTTGCCATACCGATGTCGACGTTCTGCTTGGTGATCTCGTCTACGAACTCATCCACTCCCGCAGACGCCGATGGAGCAAGCAAGACAGCGACAGGTACCGACATGGCAGCTAGTAGCATTCTCATGGACAATGTTCTACATCACCGGAGCGACAGGCTCTTATTGGTTCGGTCGAGCGACAGCTAGAAACCAGAAGCGTGACAGACAGAACACTTGAGATAGGAAGACCACCCCACATTGCTAGTGAACCCATCCCTTGAGAACGGTGCAGTTTTCGCGGGATTTCGCATCATTCGACAACTCGGCTCCGGCGGGATGGGAGAGGTTTACCTCGCCGATCACCCACGATTGCCGCGCCAAGAGGCACTGAAGATTCTCTCGAGGTCATTTGCGTCGGACGCGGAGTACCAGAAGCGATTCCAGCAGGAAGCAGAGCTGGCTGCCGCGTTGTGGCACCCCAATCTGGTAGCCCTTCATGACCGAGGAGAAGCCGATGGGCGGCTATGGATCTCAATGGACTACATCGACGGCCTCGACACCGCGGAGTTGATACGCACACAGCATCCAGCAGGCATACCCGTACTGCACGTCACCGAAATAGTCACGGCGGTCGCTTCCGCCTTGGACTACGCGCACCAGTCCGGGATGCTGCACCGGGATGTCAAGCCAGCCAATATCTTGTGCGGACACCCACGACCCGGTGGGCAGCGCATCGCATTAGCCGATTTCGGCATTGCCCGCGCAATCAGCGATCCATCCGGTCTGACAGCTACAAATATGACCGTAGGGACAGTCGCCTACGCGGCCCCCGAACAGTTACTGGGCGAAGCGATTGACGGTCGCGCCGATCAGTACGCCTTGGCTGCGACCGCATTTCATTTGCTCACCGGCTCAGCGCCGTACCAGAGCACCAACCCTGTCGCTGTCATCAGCCAGCACCTGACTGCCACCCCACCCAAACTTAGCGATTTACGGCCCGAGTTGGTCGCGCTCGATAACGTATTCGAAAAGGCGCTAGACAAGAATCCTGACCGGCGCTACTTGGATTGCGATGCTTTCGCGCGAGATTTCGCACGAAATGCACTAGGAGCGCCCATAGCTGCCGAGGCCACTCTGGCGGCCCTGCCGGCCGCCACGTTGGCCGACGCTGCGCCAACACAGGCCGGGGAGTTCCCCGGAGCCGTTCCATCGTCTTCATCGTCCGATTCACAGCCATATGACGCAATAGCAAAACGTCGAGCGGTATGGATTGCGGGGGGTGTTGCCGCAGCCGTGGCTATAGTCGGCGGCACTTGGACTGTGTCCCGCCTATCAGCCGACCATCACAGCGGTGAACCCGGTTCGTTCCTTATAGGAGCCGAAAGGCCCTCAGCAGCCCCGGCACCTGGTCCGAGAACGGCGCAGACTGCCGCAGAAGCGATCCAAGCAGCAATCCCAGAAGTAACCACCCTGATCGCCCTGACTGAGGACAACGACACCAACAACCTGATCGGGCGCCCAAACGGTTACGTCGCGGCAACCGTTCTTGTCGACACACGCGTCTCAAATGTAAACCCGTGTTCCATCGCTGACGCAGGCGTCGATTGCGGCGCGACTGTCGAGCAATGGCCAGATGAGAATGCTGCGCAGAAGCGCGCCGAGTACATACAACAAGTGCGAGCGACCGTGCCTTTAGTAGGCCAGGAGTGGACCACGGTTAAAGACAGCCTCGTCCTCCGAGTCACAGGGGAACTCAAGCCTTCTGACGCCGAGGCGTACAAAACTGCGTTCATTGGCTCGGCGAACACTACGGACATGGCGCCGAACTCGAAGGAAGCACTCGAAGCCGCAGCTCATCGACTCGACATGCTAGCTTCGCAGGGGGATGCGGCTGGCGCCTACGCTTTATACTCACAACGCTGCAAAATTATCATCGGCAACCTTGAAGACTTCAGATCGATACTTGAAATATTCTTCAAGGACCGAAATCCGAAATACGTAAGCGCCACCGCAAACATCAATGGTTCGCATGGCCAAGTCGTTTCAATCGATGAAGACCCCAGCGCACCTGCAGACTCAATGAATCCACGAACATGGACGTTCATCGACGGCCGCTGGCAATTCGATAACTGCTCAAAGAGCATTTGGCCCAAGTAGGTAGCTTCGCGCTGACCGGACTCTGTAACCCGTACGCGTTCCCGCCGACGCATTACAGCCCGGTCGGGGATACGGGGGTGGGGATGCCCCCCAGGGCCTTGGGGTCACCCCAACGAACCGTGACGGGGCGCAGATAGGTCGCACCGCCTCGCATATCGCCGCGCCGCGCCACCCGCGGGCCAGTCAACTGACGTCGCACGGTAGGCAGTCGCAAAGCCCCCTAGCGTCCACGCTGCGTAACGAATGTCAATCTGGGGCACCCCGGAGTTCGACACCTACATGGAAGGCTTGGAGCGCAACGGGTTCAACCTGAACCCCGACACCGCATGGCGCCTGGCCCACCAGTCCTGCGAGGGTGGCCTGCCGGGCTACATCGGGTTGGAACTCGCCGCGCAGGGGGTCGTCGGTCCGGCCGCGAACCAACGGGCGATGGATGTGGCCCGCAAGTACGCCTGCCCGGTGCAGTAGCTATCCGCTCTTGCGGCGAAACTCCCGGCGGCTCTCCAGCGGTCCGTGCGACCGCGACTGCTTGGCGCCGCCGTCCTTGTGGTCCGAGCCGCCCGCCGACTGCGCCTTCTTACGCTCCAGCGCCTCGCGGAACTTGCGCTTGTTCTCGTCTGCGGCTGAATCTGATTCGGGCATACCGGGGAGCCTAGCCCAGCGCGCCGCGAACCGACGGGAGATGCTTCAGCGCACGCCCGGCGGCATGCCATAGAGGTGGTGGATCGGCAACGTCAGCAGCACCCGGCGATCGGTCACCATCGCCTCGCGGTACTCATCCCAGTCCGGGTGTTCGCCGGCGATATTGCGGTACAACGCAATCAGCGCCTCGACGGTGGCATCGTCGGGCGCGGCAGCCGGCGGCGTCAGCTGGGCATCACCCTCGGCCACCGCATAGGACCAGCCGTCGTCTGCACTCACCAGAAGTGACGCGCGGGGGTCACGCCGCAGATTGCGGGTCTTGGCCCGCGGCTCGGTGACCGAGATCTGCACCTCGAGGGAACGCGGATCAAAGTGGTAAGACACGTTGGACAGTTGGGGGCGTCCGTCACGTTTGACCGTGGCCAGAACGCCGAGAGAGTTCCCGCTGATCACTGCCAGCAACTTGTCGTCGAATACCTGGCGTCCCATGTCCGAAGCCTACCGACGCCACGGGTGATTACCCTCGTACTTCCACCGATTGGAGCCCACCTCATGACTCGGTATGCGCTGTTTCTGCGCGGCGTGAACGTCGGCGGAGTCAACCTGAAGATGGCCGACGTCGCCGAGACCCTGACCGCCGCCGGTTTCAGCGCGGTTCGCACACTGCTCGCCAGCGGCAACGTACTGGTGGACTCGTCGGCCAAGGCCGCTGCGGTGCGGGCCACCGCCGAGTCGACGTTGCGGGAGCGATTCGGCTATGAGGCCTGGGTCTTGGTGTACGACGTGGCGAAGCTGCGCGACATCGTGGCGGCGTTCCCCTTCGAGGCGGAGGTCCCCGGCCTGCACTCCTATGTCACGTTCATCGCTGACGACGCGGCGTGGACCGACCTGTCCGTGCTCGCCGAGAACTCCGAGGAGACCATCGCTGTCGGCGACGGGGTGATCTACTGGCAGATCCCCAAGGGCGACACCCTGTCCAGCATCGTCGGCAAGACGATGGGCAACAAGCGGCACAAGTCGACCACCACCACCCGCAACCTGCGCACCCTGAGCAAAGTGCTGCACGCCGCCGACCCCCGGTAAGGTCGCACAGGTGAGCCAGGCACAGAAAGTCACCCTGACCGGCGTCTCCGAGACCGCGTTGCTGACGTTGAATGCGCGGGCCACCGAAGCCCGCCGTTCCGACGGGATCATCGACGACCCGATGGCGATCGAACTGGTCGACTCCATCGACTTCGACTTCGCGAAGTTCGGGCCCACCCGCCAGGACATCGCGCTGCGCGCCCTGGCCTTCGACGAGCAGACCCGTCAGTACCTGAGCCAGCACCCGTCGGGCACGGTGGTCGCCCTGGCCGAAGGATTGCAGACCAGCTTCTGGCGAGTGAGCGCGAGCGTTCCCGACCCCGGATTCCGCTGGCTCACCGTCGATCTGCCCCCGATCGTCGACATCCGTACCCGACTGCTGCCGTCGTCACCGCAGATTTCGGTGTGCGCCCAGTCGGCCTTGGATTACAGCTGGATGGACCAGGTGGACCCGGACAAAGGCGCATTCATCAGTGCCGAGGGCCTGCTGATGTACCTGCAGCCCGAGCAGTCGCTTGGACTGATCGCCGAGTGCGCTCGCCGTTTCCCGGGCGGTCGCATGCTGTTCGACGTGCCGCCTCCGCTGCTGGCGATGCTGATGCGGCGCGGAATTCGGACCTCGCTGCGCTACAAGGTCCCGCCGATGCCGTTCAACCTGTCGGTGAACGAGGCCGCCGATCTGGTGAACACCATGCCCGGTATCCGGGCGGTTCGGGATCTGCAGTTCCCGCCCGGTCGCGGGTGGTTGTTCAACAGCGTGCTGGCCAGTGCCTATCGGCTGCCTTTCCTCGCTCCCGTCCGCCCGTCACTGACGCTGCTCGAATTCGGCTAGGCACCACCGGGGCTGGCGAAGGCCGCATCGAGATAGCGCTGCGCTTCGGGCTTGCCCAGGCCGACCGCGCGTGCGGCCGCAACGAAGGCGCTTGCGGCCTGGGTCATGGTGGCCTCGGCCGGGTCACTGCTGGCCACGAATGTGCCGAACCGGCCCCGCGTTTCGACGACGCCGCCGGCCTCCAGTTCGCGATAGGCCCGCGCGACGGTGTTGACCGCCAGGCCCAGCTGACCGGCCAGGTCGCGCACGGTGGGCAGCCGGGTTCCCGCCGGCAGCGATCCGGTACGCACCGCCTCGATCAGCGCGAACCTGATCTGCTCGAACAGCGGCGCGTCTGACGGTACGTCGGGTTTCAGCAGGTGCGCGAAGTCCATGCGGCCAGTATCCCGCTATGTTGGTGGCGTGCGGGTGGCGGTGTTCAGCGGTGCAGGGATCTCAGCAGAGAGCGGGATACCGACCTTCCGCGATGACGAGAAGGGGTTGTGGTCGCAGTACGACCCCTATGAGGTGTCCAGCATCGATGGCTGGAACCGGCAGCCGGAACTGGTCTGGGGCTGGTACACCTGGCGCTGCCAGCTGGCCCGACGCTACGAACCGAACCTGGGGCATCGCGCCATCGCGGACTGGGAGAACCACGTCGACGACGTCACGGTCATCACCCAGAACGTCGACAATCTGCACGAGCGCGGCGGCAGCTCGGCCGTTCACCATCTGCACGGCCGGATGTTCACGTTCCGCTGCTCGGATTGCGAACAGCCGCACGACACGCAGCTGCCCGACCTGCCCGAACCGGTGCTCGAGATCATGCCGCCGTCGTGCGAATGCGGCGGTCTGATCCGCCCGGATGTGGTCTGGTTCGGCGAACAGCTTCCCGACGAACCGTGGAATGCCGCGGTCGAGGCCGTCGACGCCGCCGACGTCCTGATCGTGGTGGGAACGTCCGGGGTGGTCTATCCCGCTGCCAGCCTGCCCGAACGGGCGCTGGAATTGGGCAAGACCGTGGTCCAGGTGAATCTGGAACCCACGCCGCTGTCGGAGCGGGCCACGGTGTTCCTGCAGACGTCCGCCTCGGCGGCACTGCCGGGGATGGCCCAGCGGTTGCGTTTCCTGGTGGACTGACCGGCCTCAGGCCGGGCGGCTTGCCGAACCCAACGCAAATTCCGACACCGGCAGCGGCGCCCACGCCGGGAACTGGTGGCCGCGCCGCGACGCCGTCACCGCGAACCCAGCCGCGGTGATCGCCTGCTCGGTGTCGCGGTGGGTGTGGCAGTTGCCGAACAGACGCGGCCAGAAGGTGGCGTCGGCCACCCGCTGCAGTCCGCCTCGCAGGCCGGGGCTGGCGACATGTTCGAAGTAGCGCAGCTCTCCCCCGGGCTTCAGCAAGGTGTAGAGCTGGCGCAGCACGTCCTGGGGACGGTCCACCGAGCACAGCACCAGGGAGCACACGATCGCGTCGAACGGCTCCCCGGCGTCGAGGGCCTCGACGGTGCTGGCCACCACGGTGACCGGTACCGGCGCCGCTGCCGCGGCAATCAGCGCGGCATCGCGTAGCTGAGATTCAGGTTCGGCTGCCACCACCTCGGTCACAGTCTCGGGATAGAAGGCGAAGTTGCTTCCGGTGCCCGCGCCGACCTCCAGAACCCGCCCGCTCAAGCCCGCGAGGTTCTCCCGGCGCCGATCGCGCAGCCAGTCGGTCTCGTGGCTCGACATGAACGTCCAAATCCGGGCGAATAGCGGGTTGTCCAGGGTGTCCGGTGCAGTCATGGCTGCCACCCTAGCCCCGGCGGCGGACTCGGGCGCGCGCCGTCTCACGAGGGCGCCGGCAAAACGCTACCCGTCAGTAGCATTGCCACCATTTCCCCAATCGTGACTCAAAGATTCCTTAATAGTGACCCTTAAGCTCAGTCTCATGTGGATCGATGACTCCAGTGCCGACGTAATCAAAGTTGATTTCGAGGCCCTCTACCACGGCGATTTTCTCGTCGAGGGCGACACCTCGGAGCAGTTCGAAAGCCTGCACTCGCTGGCCAGCTGATTGATCGGTGCCGCGCGAGCGGCACCGATCACGGTCACGCTGTTGCATGGCGACGGCAGCCCCATCTCGGTGGGCCGCCTTCCTTCAGTCATCCCATTTCTCTGACATTTCCTCGTCGGCCCGGCCGTGCCGTGAGCCAACGGTGTCCAAGACGACGTCCAACGTGCAATCAGGCCGGAGAATCCGTAGATTCTCCGGCCTGATTGCACGTTCGGCGCAGGTAGCGCCTAAGCCACCCTGGTCAGGCGACGTTCTCCTCGTCGTCGTCCTCGACCATGTTGCCCAGGCGTCCGAGGATGATCTCCTCGGCCTCCGACACCATCCGCGATACCAGCTCATCGCAGGTGGGGATGTCGTTGATCAGGCCCATCGCGGTGCCGACGGTCCAGATGCCGGCGTCCACGTCACCTTCGTCGAAGACGCGGCGGCCGCGCACGCCGGCCACCAGCTCTTGAACGTCGGGGAACTGACCGCCGTTCTTGAGGATCTCGACCACCTCGCGCGACACCTGGTTGCTGGCCACTCGCGCGGTGTTGTGCAGCGACCGGAAGATCAGTTCGGTGCCACGCTCGTCACCGGCGACGATCGCTTCCTTGACGTTCTGGTGGATGCAGGACTCCACCGTGCACATGAAGCGTGAACCCATGTTGACGCCGTCGGCTCCCAGCGCCAGCGCCGCGACCAGGCCGCGAGCGTCGGCGAAACCCCCGGAGGCGATCATCGGGATCTCGATCTGAGCCGCCGCGGCCGGGATCAGGACCAGGCCGGGAACGTCGTCTTCGCCGGGGTGCCCGGCGCACTCGAACCCGTCGATGCTGATGCCGTCCACACCCAGGCTCTGCGCCTTGACCGCATGCCGGACCGAGGTGCACTTGTGCAGGACCTTGATCCCGTTGTCGTGAAACATCGGCAGGTGCGGCGCCGGGTTGGAGCCGGCGGTCTCGACGATCTTGATGCCGGCGTCGACGATCACCTGGCGGTACTCGTCATACGGCGGCGGGTTGATCGCCGGCAGGATGGTCAGGTTCACGCCGAACGGCTTGTCGGTCAGGTCCCGAGTCTTGGCGATCTCGTTGGCCAGATCCGCCGGCGTCGGCTGCGTGAGTGCGGTGAGGAACCCCAGCGCACCGGCGTTGGCCACGGCCGCCACCAGTTCCGCGCGCCCCACCCACTGCATGCCGCCCTGGGCGATGGGGTGCTCGACCCCGAACGTCTCGGTGAACTTCGTTGTAATAGCCATAAGGACTCCTAGCTCTGCTTGATGCTCTTCGCGCAAGCGCTCATCGGGGGGCCATCCGGATGGCACCGTCGAGGCGGATGACCTCGCCGTTGAGCATCGGGTTGTTGATGATGTGCTCGGCCAGCGCGCCGTACTCGTCGGGGTCGCCGAGCCGCGACGGGTGCGGCACCTGCGCGCCCAGCGACTTCTGCGCCTCCTCGGGCAGCGAGCCCAGCAGCGGGGTCTTGAACAGGCCCGGCGCGATGGTGCACACCCGGATCAGGTCGCGCGAGAGGTCACGCGCGATCGGCAGGGTCATGCCGACCACACCGCCCTTGGACGCCGAGTAGGCGGCCTGCCCGATCTGACCCTCGAACGCCGCCACCGAAGCGGTGTTGATGATGACCCCACGCTCGCCGTCGATCGGCTCGGTCTTGGCGATCCGCTCGGCCGAGAGCCGCAGGACGTTGAAAGTGCCGATCAGGTTCACCTGAATGATCTTGGTGAAGGCATCCAGCGGGAAGGCGCCGTCTTTGCTCAGCGTTTTGATCGCGTTGCCGATGCCGGCGCAGTTGACGTTGATCCGCACCGGTCCCATGGACTCAGCGACGTCCAGTGCAGCGGTCACGGCCTCGGGGTCGGCCACATTGGCCTCCACGAAGCGGGCCCGGTCGCCGAGCTCCTTGACGGTGTCCTCACCCCTGAGGTCGATCACCACGACCTGTCCGCCGGCGTCCAGCAGGCGCTTGGCTGTCGCCAAACCCAATCCGGAAGCACCGCCGGTGACAACGGCTACCGCGTCCTTGATCTGCACTCTCTTGGCCCCTCTCAATCCCAACCGTCTGGTTGGTCGGGACTATACCCAGTCGTTCAGGATGGTCTCGTTGTCGGCTCCCAGAACGGCCGGCGGCGTGGGGACCTCGGGAGCGGTTCGAGAGAACCGCGGCGCCGGCATCGGCTGCAGATAGCCGTTGACGTCGTAGAAGGTGTCACGTTCGGCGATGTGCGAATCGGCCTCAACCTCGCCGAACGCCAGTACCGGTGCCACGCAGGCATCCGAGCCGGCGAACACCGCGGTCCAGTGATCGCGGTCGTGGGCGGCGAACGCCTCGGTGAGAGTGGCCCGCAACTGGGGCCAGCTGGTCACGTCGTTCTGCGCCGGCAACGCCGCGGGATCCAGCTCCAGCTTGGCCAGCAGTTCGGCGTAGAACTGCGGCTCGATGGCACCGACCGACACGTACCGCCCATCGGAGCATTCGTAGGTGTCGTAGTAGGGCGCTCCGGTGTCGAGCATGTTGACCCCACGCTCGTCATTCCACATGCCCTGAGCACGGAAGCTCCACATCATGGCCGACAGCACGCTGGCCCCGTCGACCATCGCCGCGTCGATCACCTGCCCCTTGCCCGAGGTCTGACGTTCCCACAGCGCAGCCAAGATGCCGACCAGCAGGAACATCGACCCACCACCGAAGTCGCCGGCCAGGTTCAGCGGCGGCACCGGCTTCTCGCCGTTGCGGCCGATCGCGTGCAGCACGCCGGTGATCGAGATGTAGTTGATGTCATGGCCGGCCTGCTGGGAACGCGGACCGGATTGGCCCCAGCCGGTCATCCGGCCGTAGATCAGCCTTTCGTTGACCTTGGCGCAGTCCTCGGGACCCAGGCCCAGCCGCTCGGTGACGCCCGGGCGGAAGCCCTCGATCAGCACATCGGCGTTGGCCACCAGCGCCAGCACCAGATCGCGCCCTTCCGGCGACTTCAAGTCGGCGGTCACCGAACGCCGGTTGCGCAGCATGGCGTCCTTGCTGGGTCCACCACCGAACTTCGGCTGCCGATCCACGCGGACCACGTCGGCGCCCAGGTCGCCCAGGATCATCGCCGCGTGCGGCCCCGGTCCGATCCCGGCCAGTTCGATGACCCGCAGCCCCGCCAGTGGTCCCGCCATATCTGCCTCCTCGTCGAATGCCTGTGTGTTCTGCATCCTAGGGTGAGGGCCATGACTGCAATCGACTCCGGCATCGACACCCTCGCAGCGGTGGCAGGCCTGTCCGTCGCCCTGACCGACGGGGTGCTCTCGGTGACCATCGACCGCCCCGACAGCCTCAACTCGGTGACCACCGGAGTGCTGGCCGGGATCGCCGACGCCATGGAGGCTGCCGCCCGCGACCCCCGGGTGCGGGTGGTGCGGTTCGGCGGCGCGGGTCGCGGCTTCTGTTCGGGAGCCGGGATCAGCGCCGAGGATGCGACCGACGAACTGGCGACCGAGATCATCATCGAAGCCAACCGGGCGATCCGGGCGATGGTCGCGCTGCCCAGGCCGATTGTGGCCGTGGTGCAGGGCCCGGCGGCTGGCATCGGCGTATCGCTGGCGCTGGCCTGCGACCTGATCGTGGCCTCCGAGAAGGCGTTTTTCCTGTTGGCGTTCACCAAGATTGGGCTGATGCCCGACGGCGGCGCTTCGGCGCTGGTCGCCGCGGCCATCGGCCGGACACGCGCCATGCGGCTGGCCCTGCTGGCCGAACGACTCTCGGCCGCCGACGCATTGGAGTGGGGACTGATCAGCGCGGTGCACCCGGCCGAGGAGTTCGACGCCGAGGTGGACAAGCTAATGGCCAGCCTGCTGGCCGGACCCGCCGCAGCCTTGGCCAAGACCAAGCACGCCATCAACACCGCGACCCTGACCGAACTCGATGCCACGCTGGACCGCGAATACGTCGGACAGTCGGTTCTGTTGAACTCCCACGACTTCCGCGAAGGCACCCGGGCGTTTCAGGAGCGACGCTCCCCCCACTTCACCGACAACTGAGGTTCGGGGCAGCAGGCGGTTCGCGCTAGAGCCCGAAGATCGGCGGCAACGCCACAACCATCATCAGCCCCCACACCATGTGGGTGATCACCGGCGCCAGGATGCCACCGGTGGCGCGGCGTTCGATGGCGCAGACGGTACCGAGCACCAGCGCAGCCAGTCCCACCATGAGGTTGCCTGCGGTCATCATCGCCGCGACGTAGAGCAGGGTGGAGAACACCATCGGGGAGCGGCGACCGAACGCGCTGAATAGGGCGCCGCGGAAGAACAACTCCTCGGCGATCGCGTTGACCAGCGCGATCACCACCACCAGCCGCCAGGACACCTCGGTGGTGTAGGTCAGGATCGCGACCACCTGATTGGCCAGCAGCGGAATGTCTTGAACCGCAAGCCCGCCGAGCAGGAAAACGGAACCGAGCACCAGACCCACGCCGGTACCGGTGAACACCGGCCGCTCGTTGCGCCCCCGGAACCTCAGCACGCCCAGGTGCAACGGTCCGGCCGCGACCGCACCCACCGTCCAGACTGCGGCCAATACCAGCGACAGCCAGTAGAACGCCGGGTCACCCGGCAGCTTGCTGTGCATCAGGCTGAGCACCGCGGCACCGATCACCACCACGATCCCGACCACGACCCGGCGGCGCTGCACCACTGCCCGTGGTTCGTGATAGGGCGGTGCGACTTTGGTGACGATTTTGGTGATCTCGCGCAGCAGGCCAGGACGGACTGGACTGATCTGGGTCATACGAGACGTCCCCTCAGCGGCGGGTTGAGCACGTCCCTTGAACGTAGCGGCCCAAGTGCCGCCGGTGGCGCAAATGGGCTAGTTCGCCCGATGTAGTTCCCTCAACAGCCCATAACCGACCGCGTTGTACCGGTTGTTGTCGACTTCGGCGTCGCTGAGTTCGCGCCGCACTTTGCCCGGCACCCCCGCCACCAGCGATCGGGGCGGCACCACCATGCCCTGCGGGATCACCGCGCCGGCGGCGACGAGCGACCCCTCGCCCACCACCGCACCGTTGAGCACGATCGCCCCCATCCCGATCAGACAGCCATCGCCGATGGTGCAGCCATGCAGCACGGCGTTATGCCCGACGCTGACGTGTTCGCCGACTCGGCAGGGAAAGTCCTTGTCGACGTGGATGGTGACCCCGTCTTGGATGTTGGACTCGGCACCGATCTCGATCGGTTCGACCTCGGCGCGCAGCGTCGCCGAATACCAAACGCTGGCCCCGGCGGCCAGGCTGACCTGGCCGATCAGGGTCGCGTTGGGTGCCACCCATGACTGGGCGTGCCGCTGCGGAACAAAGTCCCCGATCGAGATGATCAGTGGCTCAGGCACGCCGCTCAACGTGCCTTCCACACCGGCGCGCGCTTCTCGGCGAACGCCCGGGGTCCTTCCTTGGCATCCTCGGACCGAAGCAGGGTGGAGAACTCGCGTCCGGTCCTGGCCCAGCCCGCCACCTCGTCGGTGATGACGCCGTCGTCGACCCCGTAGGCGATCCGCTTGCTGGCCTGCACCGACAACGGTGCATTGCCGGTGATGCGTTCGGCCAGCTCCAGCGCTGCTTCGAGGGCTTTGCCGTCCTCGACCACCCGGTTGACCAATCCCCACTGGGCCGCGTCGGCCGCGGAGATCGGGTCCCCGGTGTAGAGCAGTTCGAGGGCAACCTTGCGGGGCAGCTGGTCGACGATGCGGAACACGCCGCCCGCCCCGGCGACCAGACCCCGCTTGACCTCGGGCAGCCCGAACTGGGCCCGCTGCTCGGCGATCACCAGGTCGCTGGCCAGCGCCAACTCGGTCCCGCCACCGAGTGCGGTGCCGTTGACCGCGGCGATGGTGGGCTTGTCGATGAAGTGCTGCACGTAACCGGCGAAGCCCCACTCCGGGTGTTCGGGGTGGAAGATGTTCTCCCGGTTGGCGATCGCCTTGAGGTCGGCTCCGGCGCTGAAGGACTTGTCGCCGGCGCCGGTGAGCACCACCGCGCGAACCTCGTCGTCGGCCTGCGCCTGTGCCAGTGCGTCACCGATGCCGGCGCTCACGGCGCCGTTGATGGCGTTGCGGGCGTCGGGCCGGTTGATCGTGATGAGCAGGACGTTTCCGCGCCGCTCTACCAGAACGGCCCCTTCACTCACAGCAGCTCCAGCACTCACAACAGCTCCAGAATGGTCGCGTTGGCCTGGCCGCCACCCTCACACATGGTCTGCAGTCCGTAACGAATTCCGTTGGCGCGCATGTGGTAAAGCATGGTGGTCATGATCCGGGCGCCGGATCCGCCGAGCGGGTGGCCCAGTGCGATGGCTCCACCGTTGGGGTTGAGCCTGGCGGGGTCAGCACCGATCTCGGCGAGCCACGCCATGGGCACCGGAGCAAAGGCCTCGTTGACCTCGAACACCCCGATGTCGTCGACACTGAGCCCCGAGCGCTTCAGCGCCTTCTGGGTGGCCGGGATGGGCCCGGACAGCATCATCACCGGGTCAGACCCGGCCAGTGACGCGGTGTGCACCCGCGCCAGCGGGGTCAGTCCCAGTTCCTTGGCTTTTTCCGCCGACATGAACAGCAACGCGGCCGAGCCATCCGAGATCTGGCTGGAGTTGCCGGCGTGGATCACGCCGTCCTCTTTGAAAGCCGGCTTGAGCTGGGCCATCTTCTCCAGGGTGGTGCCGCGGCGAATGCCCTCGTCTTCGCTGACGACATTGCCCTCGGAGTCGGTGATCGAGACGATCTCGTCCTTGAAGGCACCGGCGTCTTGGGCGTTGCCGGCCTTTTCGTGCGACGCCAGCGCGAACTCGTCGAGCGCGGTGCGGCTCAGGCCCCACTGGGTGGCCATCATCTCGGCGCCGATGCCCTGGTTCGGCGTCTGGCTGTAGCGCGCCTTGAAGGAGTCGCCGTACGGCCGGCCGCCGTTGGCCAGCGACGAACCCATCGGAGTGCGCGACATCGACTCGACGCCACCGGCGACGACGACGTCGTAGTGTCCGGCCACCACACCGGCCGCGGCGAAGTGCACCGACTGCTGGCTGGAACCGCACTGGCGGTCCACCGTCACCGCGGGGACGCTCTCGGGCCAGCCCGCGCTCAGCACGGCGGTACGGCCGATGTCGAGAGCCTGCTCACCGGCCTGCATCACACAGCCCCAGATCACGTCGTCGACCAGCGCCGGGTCCACACCGGCCCGGGTGACCAGACCGTTGAGCACCTGGGCAGACAGCTCGGCCGGGTGCACCCCGGACAGTCCGCCGTTGCGCTTGCCGACAGGCGCGCGCACCGCTTCGACGATGACGGCTTCAGCCATGGGTGCTCCTTAGTTTGTTCGCGGTTTGTTGCCTCGATTGTCAACCGGGCCACTCGGCGCTTGTCAGCGGGGGTCACTCCGGGCCTCACGTACCGTCGAATCCATGGCACGCATCGTGATCATCGGCGGCCACGGCAAAATCGCCCTGCTGCTCGCCCCGCTTCTGACTCAATCCCGCCACCAGGTCAGTTCGGTGTTCCGCAATCCCGACCACGCGCCGCAGGTGGCGGCCACCGGCGCGGTCCCTGTGGTGGCCGACATCGAGCAACTCGACACCGGCGGGTTGAGCCGCCTGCTGGCCGACCATGACGCGGTGGTGTTCTCCGCCGGTGCCGGTGGCGGCAATCCGGCCCGTACCTATGCCGTGGACCGTGATGCCGCGATGCGCACCGTCGACGCCGCCGCGCAGTCCGGCGTTCGACGGTTCGTGATGGTGTCCTACTTCGGAGCCGGCCCCGATCACGGTGTGCCCGAAGGCGATTCCTTTTATCCGTACGCGCAGGCCAAAGCCGCCGCCGACGCCCATCTGCGTGCCACCGACTTGGATTGGACGGTGCTGGGTCCGAGCCGGCTCACCGCGGAGCCGGCGACCGGCCGGATCGCCGTCGGCCCCGACACCGGCAAGGCGCAGGTTTCCCGCGGCAACGTCGCGTTAGCGATCGCGGCCTGCCTGGCTGACGACGCGACCATCGGCCGCACCATCGAATTCAATGACGGCCCCACCCCGATCCCGGAGGCACTCGCCGGCGGCCCGGCCGAGTAATCTCGATCACGCAACTGGTCTGCCGTTGCCGCAGTAGTCGCGGCCTCGGCATCGAGCGCAACACGGTGTGTGTGGAGCGCGAGAGGGAACCCGGTGAGAATCCGGGACTGTCCCGCAGCGGTATGCAGGAACGACCGCCGTCATAAGCACTGGTCATGGGTTCGCCCGACTGGGAAGCGACGGCCATTAGGAGCACCTCGGTGCGCGCCTGCGAGTCCGAATACCTGCCTGTTGTGCTGGGCGCGCCGCGCCCGGCGGATCAACGCCTCGCGGAATAGGCGTCTGGTTTTGAGGGTTGTGGTGCTTTATATAGGCACGGGACCGGATCAGCTGGACGACTGCTGGCGTTGACCCACCCTCGTCAATCGAAGGACCACATCGTGACCGCTCAACCCTTTACCGCCACCGTTCTCGGCACACCGCGCATCGGACCTCGCCGCGAACTCAAGCGAGCCACCGAGAGTTACTGGGCCGGCCGGATCGGCCAGGACGAACTGAAAAAGGTGGCCGCCGGCCTGCGCCGCGACACCTGGGCGCAACTGGCCGCCGCCGGACTGGACTCAGTGCCGGTGAACACCTTCTCCTACTACGACCAGATGCTCGACACCGCGGTGCTGCTGGGCGCTCTGCCCGCCCGCGTGGCCGGTGTCTCCGACGAGCTGGACCGCTACTTCGCCGCGGCCCGGGGCAATGCCGACATCGCCCCGCTGGAGATGACGAAGTGGTTCGACACCAACTACCACTACATCGTTCCCGAGATCGGTCCCGACACCACGTTCGCCCTGAACCCGGCCAAGGTGCTCTCCGAGCTCACCGAAGCCAAGGAACAAGGCGTCAACGCGCGGCCGGTAATCATCGGACCGGTCACCTTCCTGCTGCTGAGCAAGGCCGTTGACGGCGCCGCGGCGCCCATCGAGCGGCTCGACGAGCTGACCGACGTCTACGCCGAACTGCTGGGCCAGCTGGCGCAGGCCGGCGCGCAGTGGGTCCAGATCGACGAACCGGTGCTGGTCACCGACATCTCCGCCGACGCCCCCGCGCTGGCCGAGCAGGTCTACAACCGTCTGGGCGCACTGACCAAGCGGCCGGCGATCTTCGTGGCCACGTACTTCGGTGACCCCGGCGAAGGATTGGCGGCGCTGGCTCGTACCCCGGTCGAGGCCATCGGCGTTGACCTGGTCTACGGCCCCGACACCAAGATCGCGTCGGTGCCGGAGTTGGCCTCCAAGACCTTGGTCGCCGGTGTGGTCGACGGCCGCAACATCTGGCGTACCGACCTGCAGGCCGCACTGGCCAAGCTGGCGAGCCTGCTGGGTTCAGCCGAGGCGGTGGCTGTTTCTACGTCGTGCTCGACACTGCACGTGCCCTACTCGCTGGAGCCCGAGACCGGTCTGGACGACGCACTGCGCAGCTGGCTGGCGTTCGGCGCCGAGAAGGTGGCCGAAGTCGCCACCCTGGCACGCGCCCTGCGTGACGGGCGGGACGCCGTGGCGCAGGAGATCGCCGCGTCCAACGCCGCGGTGGCCTCCCGCGAGTCCGACCCGCGCCTGAACAACGCTGAGCTGCGCGCGCAGATCGCCGAGATCCGGTCGGCCGGCGTCCAGCGCGGTTCGGCGCAGGCCCGCCGCGCCGCCCAGGACGAGCGGCTACACCTGCCGCCACTACCGACCACCACCATCGGCTCGTTCCCGCAGACCGTGGAGATCCGCAAGGCCCGCGCCGCGCTGGTGGCCGGGGAGATCGACGACGCCGAGTACACCAACCGGATGAAGTCCGAAGTCGCCGCCGTCATCAAGCTGCAGGAAGACCTCGGCCTCGACGTGCTGGTGCACGGCGAGCCCGAGCGCAACGACATGGTGCAGTACTTCGCCGAGCAGCTGGAGGGCTTCTTCGCCACCAGCAACGGCTGGGTGCAGTCCTACGGCAGCCGCTGCGTGCGTCCGCCGGTGCTGTTCGGTGACGTCACGCGGCCCAACCCCATGACCGTCGACTGGGCCACCTACGCCCAGTCGCTGACCGACAAGCCGGTCAAGGGCATGCTCACCGGGCCGGTCACCATCCTGGCCTGGTCGTTCGTCCGTGACGACCAGCCGCTTGCCGACACCGCCTATCAGGTGGCGCTGGCGATTCGCGAAGAGACCGTGGACCTGGAGGCGGCCGGTATCGCGGTGATCCAGGTCGACGAGCCGGCTCTGCGCGAGCTGCTGCCGGTGCGCGACGCCGACAAGGCGGCGTACCTGGATTGGGCGGTGGGTTCGTTCCGGATGTCGACCTCGGGGGTGTCCGACGCGACGCAGATTCACACCCACCTGTGCTACTCGGAGTTCGGCGAGGTGATCGGCGCGATCGCTGATCTGGATGCCGATGTCACCTCGATCGAGGCGGCCCGTTCGCACATGGAGGTGCTCGACGACCTCAACGCGATCGGCTTCTCCAACGGAGTCGGCCCGGGTGTCTACGACATCCACTCGCCGCGGGTGCCCAGCACCGAGGAGATGGCGGCGTCGCTGCGTGAGGCACTGGGTGCCGTTCCGGCGCAGCGCCTCTGGGTCAACCCGGACTGCGGCCTGAAGACCCGTAAGCCCGACGAGGTGAACGCGTCGTTGGCCAACCTGGTTGCCGCCGCCAAGGACGCCCGCACCGGCCTGTGACCGTCTGACATGTTGCGCCCCAGAGCTTTTCTGGGGCGCAACATGTCCGTTCCGATGAGATACGGAGTTCCCTGGTGCCGCTGAACACCATTGCACTGGAATTAGTGCCGACCAACACCGATCGCGGGCCTGAGCACGCTCGCGAAGAGGCCTTCAAGGTCCTGCGACTGTCCGAGCAGGCGGGTATCGCCGGCCGGATCAGCCACGTGATGATTCCCGGGTTGATCGCCGAAGACGACGATCGGCCGGTCGAGATGGTCCCCAAACTCGACGTCGCCGATTTCTGGTCGGTGATCCGTCCCGAACTGCCCGGCGTACGCGGACTGTGCACGCAGGTGACCGCATTCCTCGACGAGGCGGACCTGCGGACGCGACTCGCGGGCCTGCGCCAGGCCGGATTCGACGGAATAATCTTCGTCGGTGTCCCCCGCACGCTGAACGACGGCGAGGGCAGCGGAGTCGCACCCACCGACGCCTTGTCCAAATTCGACGATCTCGTGGACAACCGGGGAGTCATCCTCATCCCGACCCGCGACGCCGAGCAGGGGCGCTTTGCCTTCAAATGCGACCGGGGTGCCACGTTCGGGATGACGCAGCTGCTCTATTCGGATGCCATCGTGGGATTCCTCCGCGACTTCGCCCACGTCAGTGACCACCGGCCCGAAGTTCTGTTGTCGTTCGGCTTCGTGCCGAAGATGGAGTCCAAGGTGGGACTGATCGATTGGCTCATCCAGGACCCGGGGAACGAGGCGGTCGCCGCCGAGCAGGACTTCGTGCGGAAATTGGCCGCAGGCGAACCCGATGCCAAACGTCGTCAGCTACTCGATCTGTACAAGCGGGTCATCGATGGTGTGGCCGAGCTGGGCTTCCCGTTGAGCCTGCACTTCGAGGCTCCCTACGGCATTGCGAAGCCGGCATTCGACACCTTCGCCGAGATGCTCGCCTACTGGTCGCCGCGCTCCTGAAACCGCCTCGAAACCGTCTGCAACGCAGAGCATTCACCGGCATTTCAAGTCGGGTCTCGGCGGCGTTCAGCCGCCCGCCGCTTACCGGCCCTACGGTCGGTGGCGAAGGGGAGTAGTTCCTACCCGCCACACCGGTGGCGGATGTGAATGGTCGTCAATACGGCGGGTCGCCTCGCCCGGTCATTCAGCGGACCCAGGACTTTCGCGAGCGAGACCTTCGGACGATTCACCATGTCGACCGAAGGTTCCGCGCGCTCTCTCAGGCTTCGGTCGCCCAGCGAAGGAGACCGATGCCCCCCTCGATACCCGCCCTGATCGACGACGCCGAAACGGGCTATGACGTGGTTGCCGACCCACCAGCGGAGGCTGAGCGCCCACGGCGCCACCTTCGTCCGGCCCCCGAACCCGGCGATGGCCTGATAGCGGTCAGTAGTGCCGCAATGGCCGGCATCAACGCCGTCGGCCTGGGGCTCGCCGTTGCCAGTCGCGTTCTGCGGTTTCGCCGGTTGCCCTCCAGCCTCCAGGGCGCGGTCATCACCTTGGACCACCAGCCGCAACTACGCCGCCTGCTGGAGGAACGTATCGGCAAGCGGGCCACCGCCACCGCGTTGGGGATGGCGACCACCGCCGTCAACGCACTCGCTGCGGCGCCGTCGATGCTGGCGGTAGACCTGGCGATCAACACCATCAGGGCTGCCGAAGCGCGCGCGGACACCCGGGCCTGGGCGCGGCGCGAGCCGGAGCTGGCCCGCCCGCCCGCCCGGCCGGCCCAGCGCACAGCGGAATCACCGGAGAGCCCGGTCGACCAACACCTACAACGCGGAACCTGGATTCAGGCGGTGGGCGCCGCCGTCGTCGCCGCGACCAGTCGCGACCCCGAGCTGGCCGGCAATGCCGCATTGGTCGCGGTGCCCAAGGCAGCCCGAGCCACTCACGAATCGTTTGCGGCCACGCTGGGCCGCGGGCTGGCCAACCGGGACGAGGCATTACAGATCGACCCTGACAGCCTGCGCCGACTCGACCGCGTCGACGTGGTGATCTTCGATCCGCGGGTGCTGCGGACCGAATCATTGCGCCTGGAGCGCCTTCGCGGCGCCGACGAGAAGGATCTGACCGCCTGGGAGGGCGCCCGGGCGATGCTCGCGGAAGGCGAACTGCGGCCAGGTTGGCATCCCGTCACCGGCCGCCCCGGCACCGAGGCACTGTTTGCTCCGGCGCCGCATCCGCTGGCGGCGGCGACACTCGCGCAGACACAGCGCGCCCAGGTGCAGACGGTGACCGCGGACGACTCCATCGGCCTGGGAGTACTGCGGCCCGCGTTCGACGAAATCGCTCCCATGACAGGCGATTCGATCGACGGCGCGCTGCTCGATGCGGTGCGTGACTACCAGCAGGAAGGCCACACCGTCGCGGTGATCTCCTCGGCGGCCACCCAGGCACTGTCGGCGGCCGACCTCGGCGTCGGCATCCTGGCCGACGCCAGCGAGCCGGTGGCGGATCTGATCGTCGATGACCTGTCGGGGGTATGGCGGGTCCTGCATGCCCTGCCCGCAGCCCAAGCGGCCACCCGCCTTGGTATCGCCTTATCCACCGGCGCTTCGGCATTGGGTTCGATGCTGCTCATTCCCACCGTGCGAGGACGCGGCCCCGAGCCGGTCGCGCTGGGCGCGGCCGCGGGTCTGGTGTCCGGCTACTGGTCGGCCCGCCAGGTGATCACGGCGCCGCTGCCCCGGCCGGTCCCCGTCGACGAATGGCATGCCATGTCGGTCGAACAGGTGCGTGCCGCCCTGGCCTCGCCGTCGCAGCCCGAATCCGCCCCGGACGCCGATACCGCCACGCGGCATGTGATCTGGCAGTTCCTGGACGCCGTGCGTGACGAACTGTCCGACCCGTTGACGCCCGTCCTCGGACTGGGTGCGACTGCCACCGCGCTGCTGGGCGCACCGATCGACGCGCTCATGGTCGGTTCTGTGCTGGTCAGCAACGCCGTCCTGGCGGCCGGTCAACGGTTGAGCGCCGAGCTGCGGCTGGATCGGCTACTGGCCGAGCAGATCCCGCCCGCCTGGAAGGTGACGATCCGGCCCGATGGCACACGCGACCGGGTTCAGGTGCTCCCCGAGCAGCTGCAGCGCGGCGATCTGATCGAGGTGGGTCCCGACGATGTAGTGCCCGCCGATGCCCGGGTGATCGAACTGGAGAAGTTGGAGGTCGACGAGGCCTCACTGACCGGTGAGTCGTTGCCGGTGACCAAGCAGATCGATGCCACCCCGGGCACCGAGCTGGCCGAGCGGCGTTGCATGCTCTTCGCGGGCACCACGGTGGCCTCCGGGACCGGTCTGGCGTTGGTGACCGCGGTGGGCCCCGACACCGAGGTGCGGCGCGCCGCCGACTTGGTCACCAGCCGGCATGGGGATATCGGCCTGACCCATCAGCTCGGACAGATCACCAGCCGGACCTGGCCGCTGAGTCTGATGGCCGGCGGTTTGGTCAGCGTGCTCGGGGTGTTGCGGGCCACCCGGCTGCAGCAGGCGGTGGCCAACGGAGTGTCGGTGGCCGTCGCCGCCGTCCCCGAAGGCATGCCGGTGGTGGCAACGCTGGCTCAGCACGCCTCAGCCCAGCGCCTCACCAAATCCGGTGTGCTGGTGCGGGTCCCCCGCTCCGTGGAGGCCCTGGGCCGCGTCGACGTGGTGTGCTTCGACAAGACCGGCACCCTCAGCGAGAACCGGTTGCGGGTCACCGAGGTGCGCACGGCGGCCGAGCATTCCCGTGATGAGGTGCTGCGTTGCGCGGTGCGCGCGACCCCGTCGGCCAAGGGACGGAGCCACGTCGACGCCACCGACGCCGCGATCGTGGCGGCGGCCGAACCGGTGCCCGGCGCCGTCGCACCGGGGGCCGCCGATGCCCACCTGCCGTTCCGTTCCGGGCGGCCCTTCGCGGCATCGGTGTTCGGCACCGAATTGACCATCAAGGGTGCACCCGAGGTGATACTGGCTGCCTGCGACGATGTCGCGGCCGACATCCACGACGTGGTGGAGCAACTGGCCGACGAGGGACTGCGGGTGCTGGCCGTCGCGCGGCGTGAGCTCAGTCCCGCTCAGGTGCAATCGCTTTCGGCCGATCCCGACGACCCCGAAGCGCAGCTCGCGACGCTGGCGCAGCAGTGCGCCGGCGGTCTGACGCTGGTCGGATTCGTCGGCATCGCCGACACGCCACGCGCCGGGTCCGCCGGGCTGCTGGCCGAGCTGCACCGCCGGCAGGTGCCCATTCGGATGATCACCGGTGATCATCCGACCACCGGCCGCGCCATCGCCCGCAAGTTGGGTGTGGCGCTGTCGCCCGATGAGGTCATCACCGGCTCGGAATGGGAGACGCTGTCGGGCAAGGAGCAGGAACGTGCGGTGGCGGAGCGGGTGGTGTTCGCCCGCATGTCGCCGGCGAACAAGGTGCAGGTCGTGCAGGCGCTGGAACGCAGCGGCAAGGTGTCGGCGATGGTCGGTGACGGCGCCAACGACGCCGCCGCCATCCGGGCCGCCACGGTCGGCATCGGGATCGTCGCCCAGGGCAGCGACGCCGCCCACACGGCCGCCGACGTGGTGCTGCTCGACGGCAAGATCGAGACACTGCTGGACGCCCTCAATGAGGGCAGCCAACTGTGGCAGCGGGTGCAGGCGGCGGTGGCGGTGCTGCTGGGCGGTAACGCCAGCGGCGCACTGTTCGCGATCATCGGGAGCGCGCTGACGGGTCAGGCACCGTTGAGCACCCGGCAACTGCTGCTGGTCAACATCGTGACCGACGCGTTCCCTGCCACCGCACTGGCGATCAGCCAGCCTCGGCGCCCCATGCCTTTCGGGGGTCGCGGGCCCGATGAGAAGGCGCTGTTGCGCGCGGTGACGCTGCGGGGCACGACCACCGCCAGTGCCACCCTTGCGGCCTGGTTCATGGCGCGGCTCACCGGTTTTCCCCGACGCGCCTCCACCGTGGCGCTGGTCGCCCTGGTGACCACCCAGCTGGGCCAGACACTGTTGGAGTCACGCTCGCCGGTGCTGCTGGCGACCGCGGGTGGGTCGTTCGCGGCAATGGCCCTGTTGATCAGCATCCCGGGCATCAGCCAGTTCATGGGGTGCACGCCGCTCGGCCCGATCGGCTGGGGCCAGGCGCTGAGCTCGGCTGCGGTCGCGACCACCGCGTCGGCCATCGTGCCCCGCTTCTTGTCCGGCGCCGAGGCCCACTAGCCTCGGGGAGATGGAGTTCACCACGCTGCGCCATGAGGTCGAAGACGGCGTCCTCACCGTGTATTTGGACCGGCCGGACAACCTCAACGCGTTCACCGTCGAGATGGCCGAAGAGCTGGAGTGCACCTTCGTCGGGGTCAACGACGATGACCGCATCCGCGCGGTCATCGTCACCGGGTCCGGGCGTGCCTTCTGCGCGGGCATGGACCTGTCGAGTTCGGGCAATGTGTTCGGGCTTGACGAGTCCAAGTCGCCGTCGCTGGCCGACATGGCCGACCTCGGCGACCCCGAGCTGGCCCGGGTGCGCGACACCGGCGGGCGGGTGACCCTGGCGGTCTACAACTGCCGCAAGCCGGTGATCGCCGCGGTCAACGGGCCCGCGGTCGGAATCGGTGCCACCATGATGCTGGCCATGGATGCCCGGATGTTTTCCACCAAGGCGCGTTTCGGCCTGGTGTTCGGCAAGCTGGGCATCACCCCCGAGGCGTGTTCGACGTGGTTTCTGCCCCGGATCGTCGGCATGCCCACGGCACTGGATCTGCTCTACCGCGCCGACATCCTCGATGCCGAGGGTGCGCGCGCCTGCGGTATCGCCCAGTCGCTACACGAACCCGATGCCCTACTGGCCGACGCGCGGGCGCTGGCTGACGCCTGGACCAAGGGTCGCTCGCCGGTGTCGTTCGCACTGATCCGCCAGATGCTCTACCGCAACTCCGCGCAACCAGATCCGGTGGAGGCGCACCGGGTCGATTCGCTGGCGATGTTCTACACCAGCATCGGCGACGGCGCCGACGGCGTGCGGGCCTTCTTGGAGAAGCGCGACGCGCAGTTCACCGCCCAGGCCTCGCAGATGCCGCCGTTCTACGACGAGTGGGTCAAGCCCGTCTAACCCCGGCTAGCCCCGTCCGCCCCGGCTCACCCACCGCCGAGCGTGAAGTTAGCTTCACTCTGCGTAGTCGAGTGTGCAGCTAACTTCACGCTCGGCCGGGGGCGGGCTTCACGCTCGGCCAGGGGCGGGCTGCCAGCCCGGGCCGCGAAAGAGGTGGCCCCACACCGAGCGCCAACCGCGCGCCGTGCGGATGTCACGCCAGATGGCCACGTACTCGTGGGTGGCCACCCGCACCGGGTTGAAGGTGTCGATGTTCTTGGTCAGCCCGTAGATCACGCGCTCGCCCTCGGGCTCAAAGGTGCCGAACAGGCGGTCCCACACGATGAGGATGCCGCCGTAGTTCTTGTCGAGGTACTCGGCGTTGGAGCCATGGTGCACACGGTGGTGTGACGGGGTGTTGAAGACGAATTCCACTGGCCGCCAGAGCTTTCCCACCCGTTCGGTGTGGATGAAGAACTGGTAGAGCAGGCTGATGGACTGCTGCAGCAAGATCATCCACGGGGCGAATCCGGCGAACGCCAGCAGTATCCAGAACGGCACCGCGGTGAACGGCGTCCAGGTCTGGCGCAGCGCGGTGGACAGGTTGTAGTGCTGGCTGGAGTGGTGCACCACGTGACTGGCCCAGAACACCCGGATGGTGTGGTGGGTGCGGTGATACCAGTAGTAGGCGAAGTCGTCGGCGAGGAACAGGGCGATCCAGGTCAGCGGGTTGGTGGCGGGCAGGTGCACCGGCGCCACCAGGTAGACCGCGCTGTAGGCCGCCAGCACCACGAGCTTCCAGCCGATGTTGATGACGACGTTGCCGATTCCCATCGTGAGGCTGGTGCTGGTGTCGCGCATTTCGTAGCCGCGCTCCTGGTCGTCGGGGCGAACCGCGAACGAGACAGCTTCCAGGAGCAGGCAGAGCACGAACACCGGAATGGCGTGAGCGATGAGATCGAACATGCGGCTATTCCTCTCCCTCGGCCTGGCAGGCCGTGACGAAGCGGGTCAGTAAGTCGTCGGCCAGCCGGTACGCCGCGTCCTCGTCGGCGGCGGCGATCGCGGCGGCCAACGCGATGTGGGCGCTACGATCCGCGAACTCAGCGGCCCCCAGTGCATAGATGGCCTCGCGTCCCATCTCGTCGTAGGCGGCCACCAGGGTGTTGAGCGCGAGCCGGTAGGCAATATTTACAGAGCCGTCAATTACTGCCGTCCAGAACGTCAGATCGGCATCACTGACCGCCGCGAGGTCCCCCGCCACCGGGTAGGCCGCCGCGGCAGCGGTGATCGCCGCCCGCTGCTCGGCCGTCGCGTGCCGCGCGCACAGCCGTGCTGCATCCGCGGCGATCGAGCGCCGCATGACCGCGACATCGCCGATGATCTGGCGAGTGGGGATTGCGCCGGCGACGGCCAGGCCGGTCAGGGCGTCCAGGCCGGCGCTTTCGCGCCAGTCCAGCACCCGGGTCTTGCCCCCGTGACTGATCCGGATCAGCCCGGCCTGCTGCAGTCGCTTGAGCGCTTCACGCACGGCATGCCGGTTGACCTGCAGAGTCAGGGCGAGTTCACGCTCGGACGGCAACGCCTCGCCGGCGGGCAGGCGTCCGGTCAGGATCTCTTCGACCAGCCGCACGAAGATCGTGTCGGAGATCGCGGTGCGGGAGATGGGCGCCAGGTCCATGGGCTCCATGCTGGGCCACCCGAACCGCACTGGTCAACTGGTTGTACCAGTGATCTGGGTCACGTTCGCAGCGGAGCGGCGCTCAGGCCATGGCTGGCAGGTCAGCGATTCTCTCGGATGCGCCGGTAGTGGCGCGCCGCACGAACGCGGTTGCCACACCCCGGTGAGCACCACTCACGTCGCGGGTGCGATTTGACGAAAAACAGCACGCAGCCAGGGGCGTTACAGGACCGCAGGTTGGCCGCCATCGGCCCGGTGAACAGCTCCACAGCCTGCTGCGCCAGCTCGGCGAGCGCGCTCCGAATCGGCGACGCGCGGCGCACGTCGATGACGCGGAGCCCACCGTCGACGAGGGCGAGTTCTCCGCCAGGCCGGTCGGCGAGCAGCCGGTTCACCACGGCGATCGCCTCGGCCACCGCTGCCCCGGCATCCGGCCCGCCCGCGATCAGCGCAGCAAGGCACCTCAGGGCGTCGCGCAGCAGCCGCACATCGTTCCACTCCCCGGCGTCGGGAACGCCCAGTTCGGAGCCGTCGCGGCCGGCGACCGTGGCGATCCAGTCGCGCACCGCGTCCGGACCGGTCAACGCGTCGTGAATCGCGCCGGAGTCGGCCCAGATGGTGTTCATCAGGCGGACCGGCGCCGGCTCGTCAGGTAGCAGCCACGCGGGCGTTCCGGTCGTCACCGCGCCAGATTATCACGGATAGATGCACTTGCATCCGTTAGAACTTCGTGCTAAATCTTCTAACGGATGAATGCACTACCACCCGTTAGGCGCAAGTTCCCGGAGAGGATCCCCCATGACGCACTTCGCCCCCGTCGACCCCGACACCACCACCGGAGAGGCGGCAACGCTGCTGGCACAGGTCAAGAAATCGATGGGCAAGGCACCGAATATGACCAAGGCGATGGCCAACAGCCCCACCCTGCTGCGGAGCTATCTGGCCCTGTCCGGTGCGGTGGCCGGCGGCACCCTGCGGCCCGAGGTGCGCGAGCGCCTGGCGATTTCCACTGCCCAGCTCAACGGTTGCGAATATTGCCTGTCGGCGCACACCTTCGTCGGCGGCACTGTCGCCAAGATCGACGCCGGCGAACTCGACGCGGCACGCCGGGCCGAGTCGAGCGACAGTCATGTCGCCGCACTGCTGGCCCTGTCGGCCACCATCGCAGCCAACGCCGGTGACGTCGATGTCACCGAACTCGACGCCGCTCGCGCCGCGGGGGTCACCGACGAGGAGATCGGCGAACTGGTCGCCCATCTGGCGCTGAACACCTTGACCAACTACTTCAACGTCCTGGCGCGAGTCGACAATGATTGGCCCGTCGTCGCGCTGTGAGCCCCGAGGAAAGGGAGACCATGTCCGCACAACGCCCACCCGTGCCACCGTTCGACACCGCCGGCGCACTCGCCAAGGTGCAAGCCGCCGAGGATGCCTGGAACACCCGCGATCCGCAGCACGTGAGCCTGGCCTATACCCCAGACTCGGTGTGGCGCAACCGCGACCAGTTCCTCACCGGCCGCACCGAGATCGTCGCCTTCCTCACCGCCAAGTGGGAACGCGAACTGGACTACGCCCTGCGCAAGAGCCTGTGGGGATTCCGCGAGAACCGCATGGCGGTGCGGTTTCAGTACGAGTGGCACGACGCGTCGGGCCAGTGGTTCCGTAGCTATGGAAACGAGCTGTGGGAGTTCGACGACAACGGCCTGATGCGCCGCCGGGAGGCCAGCATCAACGATGTCGCGATCGCCGAAGACGAGCGCCGTTACTTCGGTCCGCGCCCCGAGGACGAACGCGGCCCGGGGCACGACATCCCGGTCGCCTAGCGGGACTGCCTGCCGGCCGAGTCGACATAGGCCGGCAGGTCGTCCTGCCAGGGCTGGCGGGCCACCATGTCGGCGACCTTGACGTGGCCGCGCTCGAATTCTCCGGTGGCGGCGTCCACCAGCCGGTAGGCCTGGGTCTGGCGGTGGATCGGCTGCGCGTCGAGGATCACCACCCGCACCTCCCCCGGCTCGAATCCGCAGCGCTGCTGCAATGCCTCGATCAGCTGCTCGTTGGTCATGTGACCGTCGCCGAAGTTCCAGCCGATCGCCGTGGAACAGATCCGTTCCCCGTCGGTCAGCGTGTAGTCGCTCTCGTCGCCGTCGGCCATGGCCCGGTGCGCCAGGCTGAACAGCGCCTTGCCGTGGGTGTTGAAGCCGCGGAACGCATAGCCCATGTAGATCGGGATCTGGGCGGCCTCGGCGCTGCCGTAGAAGCGTTCCAGCTGCGCGGCGGGCATGCTGGCGATCGCGACGATTCCGCGGGCGATCTTCTCTTCGGCCGAGGGCTTCACGCACCACAGCGTGGTGTCCCAGTTGCCGGCGTAGTAGCGCATCCCGGGCAGGAACGACACCTTGCGCGGGAAGAGGTTGCCCAGCACCACGGTGCCCGCGCTCACCGCGAACAGCAGCCCTACCGCCCACGGGTTGTTGACGTCGGACAGTCCGAGATCGGCGTGTGCGACGAACAGCGACAGCACCCCGAAGATCATGAAGACGTTCCATTCCAGCGGTACCCCCATGGGAATGGCCGCCAGGATGCCCAGGTGGAAGCAGACCATCACGAAGGCCGCGATCGCGGTGGGCAGACCGCCATGGCTGAAGAACAGTGCCAGGGGAACCAGCATCTCGATCGCCGTGCTCACGTGCGCCAGCGCCTTCGACGGCCAGCCGGGCCGCAGGTCTTCGGGGAAATTCTTGAAGAACCGGCGCTTGAGCGCCTTCGGGCGGATCAGCGGGTTGTTGCTCATCATCGTCGAGATCACGAACGGGAAGTGCTGGTTGAGTTTCGAGGTCGCCGCGCCCATCCAGATCACCATGAAGATGGCTTTGGCCGCGATGATCATGTCGACGCCGGTGAACAGGAACGCGGTGGCCAACGGCGCGTACACCTCACCGCGCGCGGCCAGGAAGATCACCTTGTCCCGCAGGCCGATCACCGCCAGGATCCCCAGAATCGTGAAGATCTGCCAATGCGGCAGCACCCCGACTTCGGTGTGCAGCGCGGCGATGGGTCCCGTTCCATCGGAGACCAGCGCCACCAGCAGGGCTACCAGCAGCGCCGCGTACAGCGCGGCGTCCATCGGGGAACGGGCGTTGCCGGAGGTCAGCGGAATGCGCCGCGGCCACGGTGGCAGCCGGATGGTCCCGGGCCGCAGCCAATACAGGATGGACCCCATCGGCGGGAAGAAGCGATTGTTGAGTGGGCCGAAACCGCAGCCCAGGCCGATCACCTCAAACAACATCGTGTAGAGCACGACCTTCTCGAACACGATCGGTTCGCTCCACCACTGCCGGACGTCGGTGAATCCGTCGATACCGGCAGTGGCCAGTGCGAACAGCCAGGCGCCCAGAATGTAGAGGCCGATTTTGAGCACGTAGAACAGGTGCAGCACCACCGGCGTGCCGAAGCCCACCTCGGCCCAGTGCCGGGCCATCGGCCGGATCTTCTCGCTGCGCGTGCCCTTGCTCCATTCGGCGAAGTCGACAACGGGCAGTTCAGGTTTGAGAAATCCCATGGCCGATAGACTAGAACGTGTTCTAGATCCCCGCGCGAAAACCGTCCCCGCCCCCGGCGAATGCCGGCGCCACGAAGCGCTCCAGGATGTGCTGCTCGGTTGCGGCTTCCTCGATCGGCCAGCACAGCAGCGACAGCACCACCCGGACCACCCAGTGCGCCGCCTCCCGATCGTCGTAGCTGAGGCCGCTGAGGTCGCGCGCGAAACCGGCCAGCATCGGTGACGCGGCCAGCCGGGACATCTCCTGTGTGCCGCGCACCGACCCGAGCATGAGTTGTCCGAGCGGATCGGCGCGGATCCGCTGCAGCGCCGCCGCGATCGCGGTCACCACACGTTCAGCCCCGCTGCGTCCGGCGACCGCCTCGTGCACGGTGCCGACGATCTGCGCGGCGGCTCGGGCCAGCACGGCATCGCGAATCTCGGCTTTGCCGCCGGCATGTCGATAGATGGTGGCTCGCGAGCAGTGCACCCGCGCCGCCAACGCGTCGATATCGAGGGCGTCGAGTCCGTCGCTCATCACCAGGTCGGTGGCCGCCGCGTAGATGCGTTCGGCGCCCGCGGTACGGCGGTCGGCACCCACCAGCCAGTCATGACCTGCCACTCTGAGCCCCCTATCGCCTGGAATGACGATCTCATCTTGAGACGTATTGTCCCCAATATCTCACCGTGTGGGCAGGTCCCGCGACCCTCCTGAGACAAGGTTCGGCGGCCGCCCCGGCGGGCGGCACTCAACTTCTGCCACGACGTTGACGCAGGTGGCAGCCCCTGATCACCCTTGAGCGATGATCGTGAGCACCGACCGGTTGGGCTTGACGCTGTTCGACGACGCCTACCTTCAGCAGCCCTACCCGCTCTACGAGCAGATGCTCGCCACGGCACCCGTGCACCCGATCGGGGACTCCGGTTTCTCCGCGGTGTGTGGTTGGGACGCAGTGAGCGAGGCCGTGGAGCGACTAGACGACTTCTCCTCCAATCTCACCGCGACCATGCTTCGCCGGCCCGACGGCACAGTGGGCGCTTTCGAGATGGACGGGCTCGGCGGACCAACCCAGGTGCTGGCCACCGCCGACGACCCGGCCCACGCGGCGCACCGCAAGATGCTGGTGCCGCGGCTGGCTGCCAAGCGGATTCACGCCGTGGAGCCGCTGATCGCCCAGACCATGGATCGGTTATGGCACGAGGGCCGGCATGACGGGGGTATCGAGTGGATGAGTGCCGTCGCCAACCGGCTGCCGATGATGATCGTCGCGCGCTTGATCGGTGTGCCCGATGAGGACGTCGACCAGCTGGTGCGGTGGGCCTACGCGGGCACCCAGCTCTTGGAGGGTCTGGGCGACGCCGAAGGCTTGGCCGCCGCGGGGGTCGCGGTGATGGAGCTCGCGGGCTACATCAGCGACCACTTCGGTCGGGCCGCAATCGATCCGGGCGACAACCTCCTCGGCGACGTGGCGACCGCCTGCGCCACGGCCGCCCTCGACACCGTCACCGCCCAGGTCATGATGATCACCCTGTTCAGCGCCGGCGGCGAGTCGACCGCATCGCTGATCGGATCGGCGGCGTGGATCTTGGCGACGCACCCCGATATTCAGCGCCGGGTCCGCGCCTGCCCTGAGCTGCTGGGCCCCTTCCTCGAAGAGGTGTTGCGCTGCGAGCCCCCCTTTCGGGGCCACTACCGGCACGTCCGGCGCGACACCACGCTGGCCGGGGTACCCCTGCGCTCCGGAGAGCGACTCCTGCTGCTGTGGAGCGCGGCCAACCGCGACCCGTCACGGTTCAGCGAGCCCAACGAGTTCCGGCTGGACCGTACAGGCTTAGGCCATCTGGCCTTCGGCCGGGGCGCGCACTTCTGCGTCGGTGCCACGCTGGCACGGATGGAGGCCAGAATCGTGATCGGCGAACTCCTGGCGCGCACCTCGGATATCGGGCTCGACCAGGCCGGCCGATGGCTGCCCAGCCTGCTGGTGCGACGCCTGGAGCACCTGAAGCTCACCGTCGCCTGAGCGCCCCGTCAGACCGCGAGCGCGCGCTGCGGGCTTCCCGAGTAGGCGCTCAGCGGACGGATCAGTGCGTTGGACGCGGTCTGCTCGATGATGTGCGCGGTCCACCCGGTGATCCGGCTCATCACGAACAGCGGCGTGAACATCGGGATGTCGAAGCCCATCAGGTAATAGGCCGGTCCGGTCGGGAAGTCCAGGTTGGGCTTGATCCCGGTGGCGGCGAACATCTCGGTCTCCAGGATGCGGTAGATGTCGAGCCAGCGCTGGCCGTCACGCTCGGCTGCGACCCGCTCCAGTGCCGCCTTCATGGTGGGCACCCTAGAGTCGCCGTGCTTGTACACCCGGTGGCCGAAGCCCATCACCTTGTCCTTGCGGGACAGCTTGCCGTGCAGCCACTCTGCGGCCTTGCCCGGCTCACCGATCTCGATCATGTCGTGCATGACCGCTTCGTTGGCCCCGCCGTGCAGCGAACCCTTGAGCGCGCCGATGGCAGCGGTGACCGCACTGTAGATATCGGACTGGGTGGAGGTCACCACCCGCGCGGCGAAGGTGGAGGCGTTGAAGCTGTGCTCGGCGTAGAGGGTCATGGACTGCTCGAAAGCCGACACGATCACCGGGTCGGGCACCTCGCCGAAGCACATCCGCAGGAAGTTCTCCGAGTAGCCGAGGTGGCTGTGCGGGGCGATCGGGGCCAGGCCGCGCCTGCGGCGCATGTCGGCGGCGACGATGGTCGGCAACACTGCGAACATCCGCAGCGCCTTGGCGAAGTTGGCCGACTCGGCGGGGTCGTCCTCGGAAGGGTCCTCGGCGCCCAGGTAGCTGATCGCGGTGCGCACCACGTCCATCGGGTGGCAATTGTCGGGAAGCTTGTCGACCAGCGACAGCAGCGACCGGTCGGCCCGCCGGGCGGCCCGTTCGCGCTGGCAGAACAGCGCCAGCTCGGCGTCACCCGGCAGCTCGCCGTGCCAGAGCAGGTAGGCGACCTGCTCAAAGCTGCAGTTGGCGGCCAGATCCTGCACCGGATAGCCCCGGTAGGTCAGCGAATTGGTCTCCGGCACCACCTTGGAGATGGACGTGGTGTCCACGACAACACCGGCCAGACCCTTGCGGATCTCGGGTGCCGAGGCGGTCTCCGAGGGGGCGACGGTCATTGGGACGCTCCTAACGTGAAGTTGAAGATGTCGTCGTCGAACTGGTTGTATTCGGCGTAACGCAGCAGTTCGTAGAGCCTGCTGCGGTGCTGCATCTGGTCCAGCAGACCGGATTGCGTTCCCGCCGTGTCGATCTCACGAAGTCCCACTTCGACGGCATACATCGCCAGTCGCAGGGTGGTGACGGGGTAGATGACGGCGTTGTAGCCCAGGTCGGCCAGCTGCGCCGCGCTCAGCAGCTCCGATTTGCCGAACTCGGTCATGTTGGCCAGCAGCGGCACATCGACTGCGGCACGGAACTTCTCGAAATCGGCCGGCCCGCTCAGGGCCTCGGTGAAGATCAGGTCCGCCCCGGCGTCGGCATAGGCCTTGGCGCGCTCGATCGCGGCGTCCAGCCCTTCAATGCCGGCGGCATCGGTGCGGGCACAGATGATGAAGTTCGGGTCCCGGCGCGCGGCGACCGCCGCCCGCAGTCGCTTCACCATCTCGCCTGCGGGCACCACGGCCTTGCCGTCGAGATGTCCACATCGCTTGGGGTTGACCTGGTCTTCGAGATGGCAGCCGGCCAGCCCGGCGTCTTCGAGCACCGTGATGGTGCGCGCGGCGCTCATCGGCTCGCCGAAGCCGGTGTCGGCGTCGATGAACGTGGGCCGGCTGGTCGCGGCGGCGATCTGCGCGCCGCGACCGGCGACCTCGGTCAGCGTGGTCAGCCCGATGTCGGGCAGCCCCAGGTCGGCGGAGAGCACCGCGCCGGAGACGTAGACACCCTCGAAGCCGATCTCGGCGATCAGCTTGGCCACCAACGGCGAGAACGCCCCCGGGAACCGTTGCAGCCGGCCAGAAGTCAGGCCGGCCCGAAAGGCCGCCCGCTTCTCCGCTGGTGCCGCGGTGGCCCCGAGCAGGCCGCTACTCACCGGAAGATTCCCTCAGGCGTCGCCGGCGCCTGGTCCAACACCGACTGTTCGACAACGATGTTGAGGCCACGCAGGTCGGCACCCGAGAGCCCCGCCAGACCTTCTGCCGCGGCCAGGAAGCGCTCCTGCTCGGCGTTGGTCACGATGCCCTCGGCGAGCTCGACGAACTTGCCGATGTACTGCTTGCGTTCGAACGGCCGCGCCCCCAGCGGGTGGGCGTCGGCGATCGCGAGCTCGTCGGTGATCACCTCACCGCTGGCCAGTGTCACCTCGGCGCGCGCACCGAAGGCCTTCTCGTTCGGATCGCTCGAGTGGTAGCGCCGGGTCCACTCGGGGTCTTCAACGGTGGAGATCTTGCGCCACAACGCGATGGTCTCGGGGCGGTGCGCACGCTCGGGGCTGTAGGACCGCACGTGATGCCAGCTGCCGTCTTCCAGGGCGACGGCGAAGATGTACATCACCGAGTGGTCCAGGGTCTCGCGCGAGGCGTCCGGGTCGAACTTCTGCGGGTCACCCGAGCCGGTACCGATCACGTAGTGGGTGTGGTGGCTGGTGTGCAGCTTGATGGTGGCCACCTGGCCCAGGTCGCCGATCCGCTCGCGCAGTCGCTTGGCCAGGTCGATCAGGGCCTGGCTCTGGTATTCGGCGGAGTATTCCTTGGTGTAGGTGTCCAGGATTCCGCGCTTGGCCTCACCGGGGCCGGGCAGCGGCACCTGGTAGGTGTGGTCCTTGCCCGACAGCATCCAGGAGATGACACCGTCTTCGCCTTCCCAGATGGGAGCCGGTGCGCCTTCGCCGCGCATCGCCCGGTCCACGGCCTCGATACCGACCTTGCCGGCCCAGGCCGGGGCGTAGGCCTTCCAGCTGGAGATCAGGCCCTTGCGCGACTGGCGGGTGGCGGTGGTCAGGTGCAGCGCCTGGCCGACAGCTTGGTAGATGACCTCGGGGTCCAGCCGCAGCATGGTGCCGATTCCGGCAGCGACCGAGGGGCCCAGGTGCGCGACGTGGTCAATCTTGTGCTCGTGCAGGCAGATTCCCTTGACCAGGTCTACCTGGATCTCGTAGGCCGTGGCCAGGCCGCGGATCAGGTCGGCGCCGGAGAGGCCCAACTGCTGGGCTACGGCCACCAGCGGCGGAATGTTGTCACCGGGGTGCGAGTATTCGGCGGCCAGGAAGGTGTCGTGGAAGTCCAGTTCGCGCACCGCGGTGCCGTTGGCCCAGGCGGCCCACTCGGCCGAGTAGCTGCCTTCGATGCCGAAGACGGTCGCGCCCGGGGCCGACGGGTGGGCCTGCGCCTGACGGCGGGCCACCGTGACCGGGCGGCGCAGCACCGAAGCGGCGCTGACGGACGCGTTGTCGATGATCCGGTTGATCACCATGGCGGCGGTGTCGTCGGGCACGGCGACCGGGTCGGCGGCCACCTGAGCGATCTTCCAGGCGAGGTGTTCTTCCCGGGGGAACTCATCGGCACTGCGGCGGGTCTTCACGTCGTGTAGCTGCATATTCCACACCCTACGCACGACGTCGCACCCCCGATACGCACGGAAAATGCGTATTACTGCGTCCTAGGTTTCGCAATTTTGCAAACGTTGCGAATGCGTTCGCGGGTTACGCTGCGTGGCATGGCACCCACTACCCGGACCTTCGCCGGGGCCCGGCTGCGACGTCTACGTGAGGAGCGCGGCCTGACCCAGGTGGCGCTGGCACGCGCACTGAACCTGTCGACCAGCTACGTCAATCAGCTCGAGAACGACCAGCGCCCGATCACCGTGCCGGTGTTGCTGGCGCTCACCGACCGATTCAGCCTGCCCGCGCAGTACTTCTCCGGAGACACCGACGCCCGGCTGGTGGCAGAGCTGCGTGACATGTTCACCGCGACCGCCGGGGAACACGCGGCCAGCGACAGTCAGATCGAGGAACTGGTCGCGCGGATGCCCGACATCGGCAACAGTCTGCTGACCATGCATCGCCAGCTCCGCGGGGCCACTGAGGAATTGGAGTCCTACCGGTCACAGATCTCGGTCGACTCAGCGCAGTCGGTGGCCCGTCCCATGCCGTTCGAGGAGGTCCGCGACTTCTTCTACGATCGCAACAACTACATCGGCGAACTCGACAACGCCGCCGAGCGGCTGTTCATCGACACCGGGATGCGCTTCGGCGGTTTGGACATTCAGCTGGCGACGCTGTTGAGCGACCGATTCGGCATCACCGTGGCGATCGTCGACGACCTGCCGGCGGGAATCAAGCGCGTCTTCGATCCGGCCACCCGAGTGCTGCGCATCGCACATTGGCTGCTGGCGGGCCAACGCGCGTTCCAGATCGCCACTCAACTGGCGCTGCTGACGCAGCAGGAGCTGATCTCCGACATCGTGGCCCAGGATCAGTCGTTGAGCCCGGAATCCCGCGGCGTGGCCAAGATCGGGTTGGCCAACTATTTCGCCGGTGCATTCCTGTTGCCCTACCGTCAGTTTCAACGGTCGGCGATGGATCTGCGCTACGACATCGACCTGTTGGGCCGGCGTTTCGAGGTCGGATTCGAGACCGTGTGCCATCGGCTCTCCACCCTGCAACAGCCCGGCCGGCGCGGGGTACCGTTCATCTTCGTCCGCACCGACAAGGCCGGAAACATCTCCAAACGTCAGTCGGCCACCGCATTTCACTTCAGTCGCGTCGGGGGCAGTTGCCCGCTGTGGGTGGTACATGACGCGTTCAGCCAGCCGGGCCGGATCGTCACCCAGGTGGCGCAGATGCCCGACGGCCGCAAGTACTTCTGGATCGCCACCACCACCCCGCCGGAGGGACGCGGCTACCTGGGACAGCACAAGACCTTCGCCGTCGGACTCGGCTGCGACCTGGCGCATGCCGACAAGTTGGTGTACTCCACCGGCGTCGCCCTCAACGACGACGCCACCGTGGTGCCGATCGGAGCGGGCTGCAAGATCTGCGAACGAGAGTCCTGCCCGCAGCGCGCGTTCCCCTACCTGGGCCGCCGCGTGGTGGTCGACGAGAACGCCGGCAGCGGCTTGCCCTACTCGCCGGTGGCCGTGGACCCGGCCGGCCGGTAGAACAGCGCCAACTGACCGATCGCGCCGGCCAGCCCCAGACCCAGCGAGATCCACAGCCCCGGCCAGCCGTTCTTCCAGCAGTGGCAGAAGATCTGGTGGTCGGCACTGAGGTAGCCCGGACCCAGCATCGCGATCGCGACCGCACCGGCGGCCAGCACCAGGTTGTACTCCCAGCCGTTGTTCATCACGAAGAAGCCGTTGGACGCGTGCGCGGTCACCACCGCCACCGCCATCAGGGCCACAAATCCGGCGGCGGCGATCGGCGTCAAGAGCCCCACCGCCAGCCCCAACCCGGCCGCGATCTCGGCCGTTGCCGCCGTCACGGCCTGGAACTTGCCGTACTTCATCCCGATGCTCTCGAACCAGCCCGCGGTACCGGCGATTCCGCCGCCTCCGAAGAACTTGTTGAATCCGTGCGCCGCCATGGTCAGACCCAGAACCAGGCGCAGGAACAGGAGCGCAACATCAGCAGCAGTGACCATCTGCACAAACTACAACGCGGCGTCCAGCAAGCGTAAGTATCGGTCGATATCACCGATCGCCGATTCGGCGGCGTGCACGCTGATCACGACGGTGTCGCCGATCCCGTGCACACCGTGGGTCAGCCCCATCGCCGGGGACAACGCCGGAAACCCCGCGGTGAGCAGCACCGGCGCCGCACCGAATCGCAGGTCCGCAGCACCCCGGTGGACACTGGAGACCACCGTGTTGCCCGTCACCCGCTGTGGACGAGCGTCGGGGTCGAAATAGCCGACGCCCCAGCGCAACAGGGCCGCGGGCGTCGCGGCAAAAGCCCGGTCGGCGGCGGCCGAGGCGGGGTGGCTGCCGCGAGCCCGCCCGCACTCCAGATCCGCGGCGATCCGCGCGCATCGCTCATCATGACGCAGCTGCGGGTAGAGCCCCACCGCAACATTGCCGAAGTGATTGTGGGCGTAGCGAACACCGGCTTTGGCCATCGGCACCTCCGCACCCAGCTCATCGCCGGGGGTGCCCAGATGTTCGCTGAGCGCCGCGGACACCGCCGCGAGTACCGCCACGGTCACGGTCGGCCCGCTCAGCTCCGCCCGGTGCCGCAGCAGCGTGCGCACCGCCCGGCCGCCGGCCGGCCGATTGTTGGTGGCCACCAACGGACGGTCCCCGACGGGTGGCGGCAGCCGCCCGGCCTGGGTGTCCTCGACGCGGCCGCGGTGCGTGCGTGCCGCGGCCACCGCGCGCCACGGCAGGAAGCCGCGCCGCGGCGTTGTCACCTCGCGCACCGGTGCGTCACGGCCGAACAGCCACGCGGCCAGCGCCGACGCACGCCCGCCGTCGGCGAGCACGTGGGCCACCTGCAGCACCGCCACGGTGCCTGCGCCGGAGTGACCGGGAATGTCGTGGACCGGAACGAACACGTGCAGCCGCCACGGTGCCACCCGGACGTCGAGTTGGTCATCGGCCAGTTCCACGACCGCATCCAGGCAGCCGCTCCAGGTGTCTTCGGCTGCCCGGCGCCGGATCACTTTCGGGTGCTCGCGCAACGGGATCCAGCGCGGGTAGCGCAGTGCACCGGCGTCGGCGACCCGGATGGTCAGATCCGGGACTTGCCGGGCCCGCTCCAGCACCTCAGCGATCGCGGCGTCGACGTCGGCCGGCACACCGGCGAAGGCGTACAGCAGGAACTGGTCGCTGGGGATCTTCCCCGACATCCAGTAGAACTGTGCGTCGATCGCGGTCATCCGGCGATCAGGTGCCGGGGTCAACTCAGGAATTGCAGCACCCGCACGGCGATCTCCTCGGGCTGCTCGAGTTGCAGGAAGTGGCCGGCGTTTTCGACCACGGCCGCGGCACTGCCCGGCGGCAATGCCGGCTGCACCCACCGGGTGAACTCCTCCGCCATGCAGCCGTCGGTGCGCCCGTGCAGATACAGGCTTGGCAGCCGCGGCAGTTGCAGCCAGTGCCGGTGCAGCTCGGCGTAGCGGTCGGGGACCCGCCGGCTGCGCAACGCCCGATACGGCCCCAGTGCGGCCCGCCAGCCCTCCGGGGTTCCGATGGCGGCGTCGACGTGCCGCAGATCCTCCTCGGCCGGATAGCCCGGTGACCACCGCCGCCACAGCAACGGCAGCACCCAGGACGCGGAGCGTTCCGGCAGCCACGGCAGCTGGAAGTAACTGATGTACCAGCTGCGCAGCAATTGCGCCGGCAGCTGCGCGGCCAGGCTGAGCCGGCCGGTCCCCTCGACGGCACGCAGCGCCGCGGGCGGCGGCACCGACATGATCACGGCCCGGGTGAACGGGCTGGTGGGCATGGCGGCCAGGCCGGTGGCCGTCAACGCACCCCAGTCATGCCCGATCACCACGTCGCGGCCGGTCTCGCCGACGGCGGCGAGCACCCGCAGGGCGTCGTCCATCAGGGCGCCGATGTGGAAGCTGCCGTCGTCGGGAATCGCCGACGGCGCGTAACCCCGCATGAACGGCGCCACCACATGCCAACCGTCGGCCACCAGTCGCGGTGCCAGGCGGCGCCAGCCGTAGGCGGTGTCGGGAAAGCCGTGCAGGCACAACGCCACCGGGTCACCCGGTGTCCCCCAACTCAGTGCCTTGAGCGCAATACCGGGGGTCGGCACGTCGATCCACCGCGGTTCAGTCATCACATACCCCTCAGACCGGGCCGGGCGGCCGTTTCTGTCCGCCCTGTCGTCCAACCTATCTACCATCTTGAAATGCGCGCAGCCCAGACCGTCGAATACGACGGCGTCGACGGAGTCACGCTGGTCGCCGACGAATGGAACCGAGGCGCCATCGAGGCGGCTGGGAATCCGACGATCCTGATGCTGCACGGCGGTGGACAGAACCGGCACTCCTGGCACAAGACCGGCCAGATTCTGGCGGACCGGGGCTATCACGTCATCGCTCTCGACACCCGGGGGCACGGCGACAGCGACCGCGCACCCGACGCCGACTACGCCATCGAGACCCTGACCGCCGACGCGGTCGCCGTCATCGCGGCGATCGGCCGGCCGGTGGCCCTGATCGGGGCCAGTATGGGTGGGCTGACCGGCATCTTGGTGGCCGACGAGGCGGGGCCGCAACGGGTGACCAAGCTGGTGCTGGTCGATGTGGTGCCGCGGTATGAGAAGGACGGCAGCGCCCGCATCCGCGACTTCATGGCCAGCCACATCGACGGCTTCGAGTCCCTGGAGCAGGCCGCCGACGCGGTGGCGGCGTATCTGCCGCACCGGGCCAAGCCGCGCAGCCCGGAGGGGTTGAAGAAGAATCTGCGGTTGCGTGACGGCCGCTGGTATTGGCACTGGGATCCGGCATTGATGACCAAGCCCGGCGACGACCCCGCGCTGCGCACCGAGAAGATCGAGGCGGCCGCCATCGGTCTGCAGATTCCGATCCTGCTGATCCGCGGCAAACTGTCCGACGTGGTCAGCGCCGAGGGCGTCGCGGATTTTCTGTCCAAGGTTCCGGGCGCGCGACTAGTGGAGTTGTCCGAGGCCGGTCACACCGCGGCCGGCGACGACAATGACGCCTTCAGCGCGGCCGTCGTCGAGTTCGTGTCCGGGCCTTGACCGGCTGGCTGGCGCCGCCCCTGCTGGCGGCGTACGCGCTGGCGGCCCTGGCTGCCGGCGAAGGAATCGCGCTGGCGTTCATGGCTGCCCGGCTGCGGCAGATCCGCGCCGAGGTCGAGGCACTGCGCAGCCAGGTCGACACCCGCAATCTGCTGCTCAGCGGCGGACGTGAGGCCGTCAAGACGGTGTGGCAGACGGCGAACCTGGTGCGCACGAAGGGATTCGGCGCGGCCGTGCGCAGTTCGATCGAAGACCTCGCCGACTGGGCGGCAGTGGAGCGGCCCGACCTGGCCCGCCTGACCCCAGACGGGCATGTGGTGGTGTTGTTCACCGACATCGAGGGATCCACCGCGCTCAACGAACGGATCGGCGACCGCGCGTGGGTGAAGCTGATCGCCCGACACGACGCCATGGTGCAACGGCTGGTCGAACAGCACCGCGGTCACGTGGTCAAAAGTCAGGGCGACGGCTTCATGATCGCCTTCGCCGAAGCCGAGCAGGCGGTGCGCTGCGCCATCGACATTCAGCACGCGTTGGCGTCGTCGCGGGGCCGCAAGCCGCAGCATCCGATCCGGGTCCGCATCGGGGTGCATATGGGCCGTTCGGTGCGCCGCGGTGACGACCTGTTCGGCCGCAACGTGGCGATGGCCGCGCGAGTGGCCGCGGCCGCCGAAGGCGGCCAGATCCTGATCAGTGGGCCGGTACGCGACGCGATCAAGGAATGCGACGACATCACGGTGGGCCCCGGGCGCGACGCCGAACTCAAAGGTTTCGCCGGCACGCATCGTCTCTACGGCGTCGACGTCACCGACTGATCAGTCCTCGCCGCCGGCCTCGGCCAGCCGCTCGTGCAGCCGGGCGCGGATCTCCTCAGGTGTGTAGGCCCGCCGCCGTCGCTGGTCTCGCGCCACCAGCACGCCGCCGGCGGCAACCCCGACCACACCCGCCAGGCCGATCCATTTCCAGATGCTGCGCACGCTCACACTTTAGGGTGCTGAGCGTGGATGAACACACAGTGACTTTGGAGCGTGCGCTGGCCGAGACCCGCACCGGCGACATCTGGCTGTTCCGCGGCCGTTCCGGCCCGGACCGCGCCATCCAAACGCTGTCGAACTCCCCGGTGAACCATGTCGGGATGACGGTGGCCCTTGATGACCTGCCACCGCTGATCTGGCACGCCGAGCTCGGCGACAAACTGCATGACTTCTGGACCGGCACCAACCATCGCGGCGTGCAGCTCAACGATGCCCGCGCCGCCGTCGAGCAGTGGATGGGCCGCTACGAGCAGCGCTGCTGGTTTCGTCAGCTCAACGGGACCGTCACCCGCAAACAGGAGAACCACCTGCTGCAGGCGATCGCCCGGATGGACGGGACTGCGTTTCCCACCACCGCCCGATTGACCGGCCGGTGGTTGCGGGGCCGGTTGCCCACCCTGGCCGACTGGACCCGCGGGATTCCGTTCTTGGACCGCAAGGCCCACGAGATCACTCAGCGGCGCAAGGCCCGCAACAACCGGGTCGCCCTGCAGACCGCCTACTGCGCCGAGACGGTGGCCATCACCTACGAGGAGATGGGCTTGCTCTCGACGGACAAGGATTCCAACTGGTTTGACCCCGGGTCCTTTTGGAGCGGCGACATCTTGCCGTTGGCCCCCGGCTATCAGCTGGGCCGGGAGATCGCCGTCGTCCGCTAGGCCTGCTCCTCGACGCTCAGCTCGCCCATCTGCGACCAGTCCGTGGCGTCGATCTGCTGGCTGATGATCTTCGGTGTCGACACCAGCGCCTGCGGCATCTCGGCCATGGCCTGCTTGAAGTGGTCGCTGTTGACGTGTGCGCCGCCGGCCTCGCCGTCACGGAAGGCTTCGACGAGCACGTATTCGTTCGGGTCGTCCAGGCTGCGTGACCACTCGAACCAGAGGTTGCCCGGCTCGGCGCGGGTGGCCTCGGTGAAGCCGGCCACCAACTGCGGCCAGCGCTGCGCCCACTCCGGTTTGACCGCGAACTTGACGACGATGAAGATCACCGAGGCTCCTCGTTGGTTGTGGGTTGCTGCTGACTATGGGGTTCGGATGACATGGTGCCCGAAGCCGACCACAATCGGTCTACATGTCCACGGCACCGGCGCACAAGCGCAGCATGGTCGATTTCTTCCAGCGGCACATCGCCAATCCGATCACCCGGCGTCTGCCGACCCAGGTCCTATTGGAGACCACCGGCCGGGTCAGCGGGCAGCGCCGCACCACCCCGATCGGCGGGCGACGTGACGGCACTCAGTTCTGGCTGGTCGCCGAGCACGGCGAAACGGCGAACTACATCCGTAACATCAAGGCCAACAACGCCGTTCGGGTCCGCATCGGTGGCCGCTGGCACAGCGGAACTGCCCACCTGATGCCCGACGACGACGCGCAGGCGCGCCTCGAGACCTTGCCGCGCGTCAACAGTGCCCTGGTCCGGACGTTCGGCACCGACTTGCTGACCGTCCGGATCGACCTGGACTGACCCCGGCTAGCCGATTTCCAGGGTGCTGCGCACCGGGGTGACGTTGGTGGTCAGGTCCAGCACCGGGCAGTGCTTTTCCACCACCTCGTGCAGTTCCCGATAGCGCTCCTCGGTTTCGGGGCCGGTCACGGTGACCACCACCCGCACCTCCTTGAAGCCGGGGCGGACAGCGTCGTCCAGGCCGAAGAACCCGCGGACGTCGAGATCGCCTTCGGCGCGACCGGTGATCTCATCGACCGTGATGCCCAACTTCTCTGCCCAATAGCGCCAGGTGACCACCTGGCAGGACAGCAGTGCCCCCAGGTAGTACTCGACCGGGTTGGGTGCGGTGTTCTCCCCGCCGAGGGCGGGCGGCTCGTCGACCTCGACCTTGTACTGGCCCAGGGAGATGGTGCTGGCCACGGCGTCGTGGGCGACTGCCGAGGCGCGGAACACGACCTGGGAGGTGGCGGGGTCGGCGGCGGCGGGGTCACTGGTGGCGGCGACGACGGCGGCCAGGCGAGATGTCGAGGTGGTCATGCCGGTAAGGGTAAAGACCACGCCGACGGGTCGGCCAACGCGCGACCCTCCGGTGTTCGGATCGAATACCATTTGCCGCCGCCAGGGGCTAGCCTGAGCGACGTGGAGGTACTACGGCACGTAATAGTTCTGCTGCACATCGTCGGATTCGCGGTGACGTTCGGAGCGTTGGTCACCGAAGCCGCGGCACGGCGCTTCCAGCTCACCAAGGTGATGGACTACGGCGTGCTGCTGTCGCTGCTGACCGGCCTTGCGCTGGCCGCACCCTGGCCCGCCGGCATCGTGCTCAACTACCCCAAGATCAGCATCAAGCTGGTGATCCTGCTGGCCCTGGGCGCCGTGCTGGGCATCGGCCGGGCCCGCCAGCGCAAGTCGGGTGGGCAGGCCCCTCGCCCGCTGTTCTACGCCGCGGGTGCACTCGCGCTGACCGCCGCCGGGCTCGCCGTCATCTGGTAGCCGGGTGCGGCCCGGTTGCGATCAGCGTGATCGGGTTCTCCGGATTCAGCCGGCGCTGACCAAAGCGATGTCGATCGGCGGCAGCATCGGGCACTGATACGTGCCCGTCAGCGAGCTGTCATCGAGGGTGGTCTTGCAGCCACCGACAGTGGTGCCCGCCCAGCCGGAGGTTGCGGCCCACCTTTTCGAAGGCTAACAGCGGCTACCGGTGTCGTCCTGGGGTTGCCGAATCAAGCCGAGGATCGGATAGGGGCGTCCCGCCTCGTCAAGCTCACTGCGCCTGGTGACCACGAAGCCGCGTCGGCGATAGAAGCGCACCGCCTGTGCGTTCTGCTCGTTGACGTCCACCCCGCGAACGCGTTGCCTCGCCACAACGTGTTCCAGCAGCGCACTCCCGACACCCCGGCCATGGGCATCGGCGCGGACGAACAGCATCTCCAGGTGCTCCCCCGCCGTGCCCGCGAAACCCACCGGCTGGCCCTCAACCTCGGCGACGGTGAGGCGAACGTTCGGGAAATAGGCATCCGCCAATCGGCCCTCGATGTCCGCACGATCGGCTTCGGCCAGGAAGTGGTGTGTCGCTTCGACCGCACTGCGCCAGATCTCCACCAGCAGCGGGTATTCGGCTGGGCCGGCGCAATCACGAATCCGCACCGCGGTCAGGTTACCGATCAAGTGCGGCCGTAGCTCTACCCTGGAACCGATGGACGCGATCGAGGAAGCGGGCCCGTTCTTTCACGGCACCAAGGCTCAACTGGTGGCGGGTGACCTGCTCAGCGCGGGCTTCCGGTCCAACTACCGGCCCGAGATCGTGATGAACCACATCTACTTCACCGCGATGCTCAGCGGGGCCGGGCTGGCGGCCGAGCTCGCCGCCGGTGACGGGGAGCCGCGGGTGTATCGCGTCGAACCGACCGGGGACTTCGAGAACGACCCCAACGTCACCGACAAGAAGTTCCCCGGCAACCCGACCCGCTCCTACCGCAGCAGCGCCCCGCTGCGCGTTGTCGACGAGATCATCGAGTGGCCGCGACTGACGCCCGAGGCGCTTCAGGAGTGGCGTGATCGGCTGGCCGCGCTGCGCGCTGACGGGCTCGACGAGATCATCAACTGAGCGACGCTGGCGAAGACATTGCGTCCAGAGACCACCCGCTGCACAACCGCGGCGCCGCCGGCGGCCACGGCCCGGTACGGGTCGATGGCGCGCTCGATGGACAGCCGCACCGTGTCGAAAAGCCCGGTCACCTGGCGCCGCCTGGCACGAAGCTTCACCAGGTAGTGGCCCCCGACGCCCGCCGCGGCCACCACCACAAGAATCCACAGCACAGCCGCGACCAGATAGATCGCCTCAACCACCGACATGAGGATGAGCCTGCACTATCGCCGTCGCGGTGAGGTCACCGCTGAGACACACGTCGGCGACTTCTGCGCGGCAGGCCAGACCCCGCGGGTCAGGTGGCGCTGCGGCCGTCGGACAACGCGCGCAGGAGCTCCTCATCCTGATCCGCGGCCGCGGGTTCGGTCGCTCCGTCGGTGAGCAGCCGACGCCACCGTTCCAGGTCGAAATCCAGCGGCACCGTGCCGGTGATGAAGTCGTCGACAAGGTCGGCGAACCGCAGCGGGTCGTCACGGAACGGGAAATGACCGGAATCGACGAAGGTTTCCAGCCGCGAATGCGGCATGGCGGCGTGTGCGAGCTTGGCGTGCGCATACGGCAGCACCAGATCGTGGGTGCCCCAGACGATCATGATCGGGAGTCGTTCGGTGAGATAACTGCGGTCGAGCATGGTGACCATCTGCCCGCGCCAATCCACCACGGCGCGCAGCGTCCGCACGAACGCTGCCCGCTTGTTCGGCGACCTCAAATCACCGAGCACCCGCAGGATCTCGGGAAGATCGACCAGAAGCGGCGGCAGGCTCACGTCGTCGAACCACCCCCGCGCCATCCGCAGCGCTGTCTCAAATCCGGGCACCGACAGTGCGGCCAAGGCTTGCGGCGCGGCCGGCAGCGACGCCAGCCGCAGCGCGGGGTTCACCTCGCGCTTGACACCGCCGGCAGCCACCAAGACCAGTCGCTCCACCATCTGCGGGTACTGGTAGCAGAATTGCATCGCCACCCCACCGCCCAAGGAATGCCCGATCACCGTTACCCGGTCAAAGCTCAAGACCGACAGCAGATCTCGCATGCCATTGGCGAACGCGGCGACGGAATAGTCAGCGCGCGGCTGATCCGAGAGCCCGTGACCGAGCAGATCCGGGGCGATCACCGTGTACTTCTCCGCCAGCAGCGGGATCAGCGGCTCCCAGGTCGACGAATTGTCTCCGATCCCGTGAATCAACAGCAGTGGCGGCCCGTCCCCGGCCACCCGATACGCCCGGCGATAGCCATGCACGGTTCGGTATTCGACTCGGATCGGGTCATCCGAAACCGGCCGCAATCGCGGCTTGTCCGCAGCCATCCGGTGCTCCCTCTATCCGCAGGTACCGATAGCTAACCGCCTAGAGGCCCGTTGCGCACCCGATGTTTCAATGATTTAACGAGCGAACCCGTCACACCGGTTGGTCAGCTCGCTGCAGAACCGCTGTCGACCGTCTTCACGCAGCCGGGTTCAGCCGACCTTCTTGACCACGCTCGACTTGAGCTGCATTCGGCCCAGGCCGGGCACATTCGCGTCGATATCGTGATCGCCGACGCCATCAGCGATGAGCCGGATTCCACGGACCTTCGTGCCCGCTTTGATGACAGAGCCACCGCCGCCTTTGACCTTCACCGTCGTCGCGACAATCACCGTGTCTCCGTCGGTCCGCCCGAATGAACAACTACTTGATGTCGACAACAGGGGTGTCTCCGTCTCAAATCTTTTAGATCTGCGACGCGCCGCCAGGAGTGCAGTAACGCGCTAAACCCCCAGTTCACCGAATCTCAAAGGCCGCTTCAAAACCTTTGTTGCATAAGTTGATCCGGAGTCAGTTTTGACCCCGCGAGGATTACGCCGACGGCATCATGACCGGATACCGAACGAATCGAAGTCCGGTGAACGTGAGGTCACGAACGTGGCTGAAGTCCGACCAGAGCGCCCTTCCGCCCCTGGTCAATTGGCTCAGTCGTACGCGCCGCCGCACCGCATCGAGTTCTCCCACAGTTGCCGGACGGCGGGGACCGGCAGTTCCGTAGAGCCGAACACCGATGGCCTTGCGAAAGCGCCCCTCCAACAACGAGCGAAGCCAGAAGGCCGGGCCGCTGACGACCGCCATCACACACACGCGAGGGTCACGGTCAAGGTTTTGCGCAAGGCGCTCGGTGTACTGATCGAAATAGAAGCCGGTGCCGTCATCGCGCAAGAACACGGTGCCAATCGGGGTGATCGTCGGCGCACCGTCAGCATCGACCGACGCAATGGCCAGCGGACCGGTCGAGCGTCGCACCACATCGCGAACCACATCCCACTGACGCGCAAGTTCTTCTGGCGTCATGCGCTCTTCAGCGGAGTGATCGCAGCGATCTGATCGGCAACCCGATCCTCGGCGAGGTCGAGGTCGTAGTGCGACTGAAGATTGAGCCAGAACTGGGCCGAGGTACCGAAATACTTCGCCAGCCGCAATGCGGTGTCCGCGGTGATGCCGCGCTTACCGTGCACGATCTCGTTGATGCGCCGGGGCGGAACTCCGATCGACACCGCGAGTTTGTTCTGGGTGACGCCGAAGCCTTCCAGGAAGTCCTCGTGAAGGATCTCTCCGGGGTGGATCGGCGGGTGCTTGTCAGTGGTAGTCAACGATCTCCACCTCCTCCGGTCCAGCGTCGGTCCATGTGAAGCAGATCCGCCACTGGTCGTTGATTCTGATGCTGTGCTGACCAGATCGATCGCCCTTGAGTCGCTCAAGCCGATTGCCCGGCGGCAGTCGGAGGTCTTCGAGCGTGACCGCCGAGCCGACTTGACGCAGCTTCCGTAGCGCTGCCCGTTGGATCTGTGGGTCCAACGAACGAACACGTTCACGACGCGAAAGCCGCTCAGTGTCCTTGCTCCCAAAGGACCTGATCACTATGCGGAGTCTATAACGACCCCCGTTATTAACGCTAGACGTTAAACCGGAACTCCACCACGTCCCCGTCGGCCATGACGTAGTCCTTGCCCTCCATGCGCACCTTGCCGGCGGATTTGGCGGCGGCCATCGATCCGGCCTCCACCAAGTCGTCGTAGGAGACCACCTCGGCCTTGATGAAGCCCTTCTCGAAGTCGGTGTGGATCACCCCGGCCGCCTTGGGGGCGGTGTCGCCCTGGTGGATGGTCCAGGCCCGCGCTTCCTTGGGCCCGGCGGTCAGGTAGGTCTGCAACTTCAGGGTGTGAAAACCGGCCCGCGCCAAGGCATCCAGGCCGCGCTCACTCTGGCCGATGGACTCCAGCAGCTCCATGGCGGATTCGTCGTCCAGCTCAGCCAGTTCGGCTTCGATCTTGGCGTCGAGGAACACCGCGTCGGCCGGTGCCACCAGCTCACGCAGCGCGGCCACCCGCGCGTCGTCGGTGAGCACCGACTCATCGGCGTTGAAGACATAGAGGAACGGCTTGGTGGTCAGCAGGTTCAGCTCGCGCAGCGGGGCGGTGTCCACGCCGGCGGCGAACAGGGTCTTGCCGGTGTCGAGGATCGCCGCGGCGGCCACCGCGGCCTCGTGCATGGCCTTGCGGTCCTTGTTGTTGCGGGCTTCCTTCTCCAGCCGCGGGACCGCCTTCTCCAGGGTCTGCATGTCGGCCAGGATCAGTTCGGTGGCGATCACCTCGATGTCGGCCTCGGGGTCCACCTTGCCGTCGACGTGCACCACGTCGTCGTCGGCGAACACCCGCACCACCTGGCAGATGGCGTCGCACTCGCGGATGTTGGCCAGGAACTTGTTGCCCAGCCCGGCCCCCTCCGAGGCGCCTTTGACGATCCCGGCGATGTCGACGAACGTCACCGGCGCGGGCAGGATCCGCTCGGATCCGAAGATCTCCGCGAGCTTGACCAGCCGTGGGTCGGGCAGCGGCACCACGCCCTCGTTCGGCTCGATGGTCGCGAAAGGGTAGTTGGCGGCCAACACATCGTTGTGTGTCAGCGCGTTGAACAGGGTCGACTTACCGACGTTGGGCAACCCCACGATTCCCAGGCTCAGGCTCACGGGAAGCCAATTCTAGGAGTACGGCGGCGGCTCTCCTCGCCCGGAGTCGCCGCGGCGGCGATCACCGCCACGCGTGCCGCGCTGCGCTCCCGCCACCGTCAGCCGGTACCGTCAGTGTGTGGCAGTAGCGCGCGAGAAGTCGGCAGTGGCCGCTGACCACCGTTCGATCTTGCCGAGCATCGCCGGATTGCCATGGTGGAGCGCGGTGGCGGTCGCGGTGGTGGCGGCCGCTATCGGAGTGGCATTCGACGCCGGCTCCGGCGACAAAGACCTGACGTTCGTCTTCTCTGCGCTCTATGTCATGGGATGCATCGCGGCGGTGCTGATGGTGCAGCAGTCCGGCGTCTTCACCACGGTCATCCAGCCGCCGTTGATCCTGTTCGTGATCGTCCCCGGCGCCTACTGGCTGTTCCGCGGCGCCGGGTTCCCCGGCCTCAAAGCCATCGTCATCAACTGCGGCTATCCCCTGATCGAACGATTCCCGCTGATGCTGTTCACGGCCGCGACTGTGCTGCTGATCGGAATGGTCCGCTGGTATCTCGGGATGCTGGACGGCGCCGCCGCCAAACGCCGCACCGCCGAGGACCACGGCACACCCCAACGCCCCACGCTCAGCGACCGGCTCGGCGCCCTGATCTCCTCGGCCCTGAGCCGCAACCCCGCGCACGCCATCGAGCAGCCGGCGCCCCGTGAACAGCGCTCCGGCCAGCGTCCCCGCCGGGCCAGCGCGGAATCCCGTCGGGCCGCGCGGGAGGCCTCCGCCGGGACCCGCACCCGCACTCGTTCCCCCGAGCGACGCGCCAACGGCGAGGCACCGACCCGCTCCCGGCACGTCCGGCCGCCCATGGAGGCCGGGGCCGCCGAACACCCGCGTCCCCGCCGGCGTCCGGCAGGCGACGAATCGCTGCAGCGACGCCGACGCCCGGCGACCGAGGCCCGTGATGAGCGCCAGCCACGCCGGGGTCCCGCCCCCGACGGGCAGGGCGAGCCGCGCCGGCGGCCGCGTCCGCCTCAAGAAGGGCCGCGCACCGGTGACCCGCTCTCGCGAGCCAACCGGGATCCGCATCCGCGCAGCTACCGCCCGACCGAGGCCCCAGGCCGGCGTCCGGCCGCGTCGTCGGCCGATGGCCGGGGCAACGGCAACGGAACCCGCCACCCGGTATCCCAGGTGCGCTACCGCGGGACCGATGCTGAGGAGGCCAACGCGCAGCGCCGCGCCCGCCCCCGTCAGCAGCGCGAACAAGCCGATTCCTGGGAATTCGACATCTAGCGACGCTGACCTGCCATGCGCGGGCGATCGACGCCTGCCGAGGAGGCGGGGCGCTGACGTGGTGAAACAAGTCCTTTTTGGGCTGGCATGGATCATCGTCGCGAGCCGAAATCAGGCGATGCAGCAAATTCGGTGCCCTAAGTCCTCTTATTTCGAGCCCGAAAATCGAAGCTGGGTCTATCCGTAATTTCTGCTGCCAACTTGCTGTGGATGCACCAATGGCGGCTCCAGGCTTGGAATTCTCGCGCTGCCTCGGCCTATGATCCCGATGTTGGCGCAGCGCCAACAAGCTGGACTTGCTGATACCGGCGCCAGTCGGTTCGGGGTCAATCGTCGTATCGGGCAGACAGATTGGCGTACCCCGCAGCGCGGATTTTACGGAGACTGTGGGTTCAAGTGGCTCATTCAGCATTAACGGCGACGGCGCGGTTTTTCCGCCCCGCACGAATTTGCAGCCTCCCCTTATGAAGGTGGATTGACGCTGCACGAATTTCGGCAGCGCATTACCGCAATCACCTTTAGCCGCTGCCGAGAAAGCTGATTCATGCAAGAGATCCTGACCGTTCTGACCGAAAAGCCGCGCAATGGCCTGGCCGGTCTGAAGCACTGGCGCTACGATCTGCGGTCGGGCTTCACGGTGGCCATGATCTCGCTGCCGTTCTCGATGGGAATCGCGATCACCTCGGGCGCCCCGCCGATCTGCGGGATCGTGTCGGCGGTCATTGCCGGTTTTGTCCTGCCGTTCTTGGGTGGTTCGTATGTGACCATCAGCGGCCCGGCGGCGGGACTGGCGCCAGTCCTGTTCGCCGGCATGATCACGCTCGGACAGATCCGCCTGGGCGAGGGCGCCACGGAATCCGAATTGCTCGCGGTGGGATACCCCCTGGTTCTGGTTGCCATCGCCCTTGCGGGCGTGGTGCAGGTGCTCCTTGCCAAGTTGAAGGTGGCTCGGCTGAGCGCCATCTTCCCGGCCGCGGCGATTCAGGGCATGCTGGCCGCGATAGGCCTGATGATCATCGCCAAGCAGATCCCGCTGTTTATGGGCGAGAAGTTCGAAGGCCGCGAATTCTGGGCGATCCTGGCCGAAGTTCCCCGCCATGTCGGGTCGATGAATCGTCCGGTCTTCATCCTGGGGATCGGTTGCCTGGCGGGGCTTTTCCTCCTGACTGCGATGCCCGGGCGGCTGCTGAAGGTCATGCCGCCGCCGGTCTGGGTGTTCTTCGCGGGCACGCTGGCCAGCGTATTCATCCTCAAGCTGGACAAGCGCTACTTGATCGAAGTCCCCAGTTCGCTCATCGACGGGGTCGTCCTGCCCGAGTTCGGCACGGTGTTCGCCCATCCCGAACTCTGGCTGGCGCTGGCCTACCTGGTACTCACCCTGGTCTTGATCGACGGGGTCGAGTCCCTGGCGACGATCGCGGCCGTCGACAAGATCGATCCCTTTCGGCGCCGCTCCGACCCGGATCGAACCCTGCAGGCCATGGGGGCCTCTAACGTCGCCTCCAGCGTGTTCGGCGGCCTGACCATCATCCCCGGCATGGTCAAGAGCACTGCCAACATCCTCGGCGGCGGCCGGACCCAGTGGGCCAACTTCTACAACGCCTGCTTTCTGCTGATATTCGTGCTGATGTTCAGCCACCTGATCAATAAGGTCCCGCTGACGGTGTTGGCCGCCGTCCTGGTCTTCATCGGCTACAAACTGTGTCGGCCCACGGTATGGCTCAATGTCGCACGGGTCGGGACCGAGCAGCTCATCATCTTCACGATCACCTTGCTCGTGACGCTGACGACGGACCTGCTCATCGGTCTTCTCGCCGGCACCGCCGTGAAATTGGTGTTGAACCTGTGGCTGGAGAGCCTGTGGCACACCTCGCACACCGGCTCAGATTCCGCCGAACCGAGCCTTGCCGGTCGATTCCTCGGCCTCTTCCGCAACCCGGTGTCGCGGCGGGACTTCACGGAGGGCGCCTACCACCTGCACCTGGATGGTTCGCTGGTGTGTTTCAACCTGTTCCACGTCATTCGGGAATTGGGGCAGCTTCCACCGGACACCCAGACGGTCCAGCTGCACCTAAGCTCGAACGTGCCCCTCGTCGATCACACGACGAGTGAGACCCTGCGCTATTTCCTGGAGGAGTTCAGCGGTCAGGACAACCGGCCGAAGCTGACGATCGAGGGATGGCACCACATGCGGCCCCTCTCCAAGCACGAGACGAGTGCCCGGATCGCCCTGGCCGACCTCACGGCGCTACGGAGCCCCACAACAACGGAGTGAGAAGCCGCTGCGCCGCCGCACGTACCTCTAGCGTCGGCTCGGGCGGATCTCGCGGGGCAGGGCGAACACCAAGGTCTCGTTGGCTGTGGCCACCGGGAACACCTTCCCGTAGCCATACTCGCCAAGCCGCTCCAGCACGCCACGCACCAGAATCTCCGGCACCGAGGCACCCGAGGTGACGCCGATGGTCTGCACGGGGCCGTCTTCGGGCGAAAGCCACGCCGGGTCGATGTCGTCGGCGTAGTCGACCAGGTGCGCGGCGCGGGCACCGGCGCCCAGCGCCACTTCCACCAACCGGCACGAGTTCGACGAGTTGCGTGAGCCCACCACGATCACCAGCTCGCACTCCGGCGCCATCGCCTTGACCGCGGTCTGGCGGTTCTGGGTGGCGTAGCAGATGTCGTCGCTGGGCGGGTCCTGCAGATTCGGGAACCGTTGCCGCAGCTTGACCACCGTCTGCATGGTCTCGTCGACGCTCAGTGTGGTCTGCGACAGCCACACCACCTTGTTCTCGTCGCGCACCTGCACCGTGTCCACCGCGTCCAAGCCGTCGACCAACTGCACATCGTTGGGTGCCTCGCCGATGATCCCGACGACCTCTTCGTGGCCGGCGTGGCCGATCAGCAGGATGTCGTAGCCGTCCCGGGCGAAGCGTTTGGCCTCGTTGTGCACCTTGGTCACCAGGGGACAGGTCGCGTCGATCACCCGCAGACCGCGGTCGGCAGCGGTCTCATGCACCGTGGGCGCCACTCCGTGCGCGGAGAACACCACCATCGCGCCTTCGGGAACCTCGTCGGTCTCGTGCACGAACACCGCGCCCGCATTGGTCAAGGTGTCCACCACATGCTTGTTGTGCACGATCTCGTGCCGCACGTAGACCGGCGCGCCATGCTTCTCCAGCGCCCGCTCAACGGTCTCCACAGCCCGGTCCACACCCGCGCAGTAGCCGCGCGGCTCCGCGAGCAGCACCCGCTTACCGGCGTGGCCGGCGGGAACCGGCCCCCCGAGACGGGAAGAGATCTCCACATGGACGGTCGGCGGCATGGCAACCAGCGTACGGTCTGCCGACGCGAGACCGCCAGCTCGCGGCCACGCACCCAAATACTTGGAGATGACCGGCGGGTAAGGCAGGCTGGGGGCCATGGCACCTGCACCCTTTGGAGTCCGGCTTCTGGTCGGCGCGGCGACGGTCGCGGTCGAGGAGACCCTGAAGCTGCCGCAAACCATCCTGACCTACCCGATGACGCTGGCCAGCCAGGCCGCGCACGCAGTGATGCGCTGGCAGCAGGGCGTCGCCGAGCTGGTCAACAAGGGCGACACCACCCTGGAGTCACTTTTTCCCCCCAAGGACGAGCAGCCGGAGTGGGCAACCTTCGATGACGACGACGTCGAGGACAGTTTCGACGGTGCCGGCGCGACCTTCGACGACGACGACACCGACCCGCGCACCGAGGGCCGGTTCGCCCTGTACTCGTTCAGTGACGACGGAGCCACCCCGCCCGCCGGCAACGACGCCCCGAGCAGCGCTGCGGACTCCGACGTGCCGACCCCCGACCTGGTCGACGAGCTCGACTACGGCTCGTTGACCCTGGCCCAGCTGCGGGCCCGCCTGGCCTCGCTCAGCCTCGACGAGCTGGAGACCCTGCTCGCCTACGAAGAGGCCACCAAGGCCCGCGCACCGTTTCAGACGCTGCTGGCCAACAGGATCACCCGCACCACCGCGAAGTGACTTCCCCCGCGCCGGGTGAGTCCGCGGAGAACCCGTTCCCGGTCCGCGCGGTTGCCATCCGGGTCAAGGGCTGGATCGACCGGCTGGGTTCGGTGTGGGTGGAGGGTCAGTTGACCCAGATCAACCTGCGCCCGGGCGTGCGGACGGTGTTCATGGTCTTGCGTGATCCGGCCGCGGACATGTCGCTGACCGTGACCTGCAGCCCCGAGCTGGTGGCTGGCGCGCCGGTCAAGCTGACCGAGGGCACCCAGGTGGTGGTCTGCGGCAAACCCAACTTCTACACCGCCCGAGGCACCTTCTCGCTACGCCTGAGCGAGATCCGTGCGGTGGGCATCGGCGAGCTGCTGGCCCGTATCGAGCGGCTACGCCGGCTGCTGGACGCCGAGGGATTGTTCGACGCCCGGCTCAAGCGGCCGATCCCGTTTCTGCCCGGCACGATCGGCCTGATCACCGGGCGTGCCAGCGCCGCCGAGCACGATGTCATGACCGTGGCCGGCACCCGGTGGCCGGCGGTGCGCTTCACGGTGCGCAACACCGCCGTGCAGGGACCGACCGCCGTGGCCCAGATGGTCGAGGCACTGCGCGACCTGGACGCCGACGCGGGCGTGGAGGTGATCGTGCTGGCCCGTGGGGGCGGCAGCGTCGAGGACTTGCTGCCGTTCTCCGACGAAACCCTGTGCCGGGCGATCGCCGCGTGCCGCACCCCGGTGGTCAGCGCCATCGGCCACGAACCCGACAGCCCACTGTGCGATTTGGTCGCCGACCTGCGCGCGGCCACCCCCACCGACGCCGCGAAGAGGATCGTCCCGGACGCCGCCGCGGAGCAGGCACTGGTAGACGACCTGCGGCGACGCAGCGCGCACGCCGTGCGGCACTGGGTGGTGCGCGAGGAGCGGCTGCTCACCCAGCTGCGCAGCCGCCCGGTGCTGACCGACCCGCTGCGCGCCCTGACCGAGCGCGGCGACCAGATACGGCGTGCCCTAGCGGCGGTGCGCCGCGACGTGACCCGGTTGATCGACCAACAGGGCGAACGGGTGGGGCATCTGTCGGCACGCCTGGCTACCCTGGGTCCGGCCGCGACCTTGGCACGCGGCTACGCGGTGGTCCAGACTGTCGACGCCGGCGGGCCGCATGTCTTGCGGTCGGTCGAGGACGCCGCCGCCGGCACCCGGTTGCGCATCCGGGTGGCCGATGGGGCCGTCGCAGCGACCAGTGAGGGGCGACTTCGTGAAGGACGACTTCTTGACGGACCCAGCGATGCCAGCTGAGCAAGCCGATCCGGTGACACCCGTTAGTGAGCTGGGCTATGAGCAGTGCCGGGATGAGCTGATCGATGTGGTGCAGCGGTTGGAACAGGGCGGGCTGGATCTCGACGCGTCGCTGAGCCTGTGGGAACGTGGCGAGCAGCTGGCCAAGCGGTGCGAAGAGCATCTGGCCGGAGCCCGCCGCCGAGTGCAGGAAGCCCTCGACGCAGAACCCGGCGACGACCTCCGCGGGTGACTTCGAACACAAGAACTGAAACACGTTCAGTTATGCTCGCCCGATGGGTGATCCTTCACTGACTACTGAACTGGGCCGGGTACTTGTCACCGGGGGCTCCGGTTTCGTCGGAACCAATTTCGTCCAGACCCTGCTCGAGCGGAGCTACCAGGTGCGGTCCTTCGACCGTGCGCCGTCGTCGCTGCCCGACCACCCCAACCTGGAGAAACTGGAAGGCGACATCTGTGACCCGGCAACGGTGGCAGCGGCGGTCGCCGGGATCGACACCGTGTTCCACACCGCGGCGATCATCGACCTGCAGGGCGGCGCGAAAGTCACCGACGAGATCCGTCGCCGCAGCTTCGCGGTCAACGTCGACGGCACCAAGAACCTGGTCCAGGCCGGGCAGCGGGCCGGGGTGAAGCGGTTCGTCTACACCGCGTCCAACAGCGTGGTGATGGGCGGCAAGGCCATCTCGGGCGGCAACGAGACCATGGCCTACACCACCAAGTTCAACGACCTCTACACCGAGACCAAGGTGGTCGCCGAGAAGTTCGTGCTCGGCGAGAACGGCGTGGACGGCATGTTGACCTGCGCCATCCGGCCCTCGGGTATCTGGGGCAACGGTGACCAGACCATGTTCCGCAGGCTGTTCGAGAGCGTGGTTGCCGGTCACGTCAAGGTCCTCATCGGCAGCAAGCGCGCCAAGCTGGACAACTCCTACGTGCACAACCTGATTCACGGCTTCATCCTGGCCGCCGAACACCTGGTGCCCGGCGGCTCGGCGCCCGGCCAGGCCTACTTCATCAACGACGGTGACCCGATCAACATGTTCGAGTTCGCCCGCCCCGTGGTCGAGGCCTGTGGCGAACCGTGGCCCAAGATCCGGGTTTCCGGCCGCATGGTGCGCGATGTCATGTTCGCCTGGCAGTGGCTGCACTTCCGGTTCGGCCTGCCCGAGCCGATGCTGGAACCCGGTGCGGTGGAACGGCTTTACCTGAACAACTACTTCTCCATCGAGAAGGCCCAGCGCGATCTCGGGTACCAGCCGCTGTTCACCACCGAACAGGCCATGGCCGATTGCCTGCCGTACTACAAGAAGCTCTTCGAGCAGGTCAAGGCCGAAGCCCAGCCGCACCTGGCGACCGTGGTCGCCGAGCCGCATCCGGAATAGCATCGTCTCTTCGCCGAAGCCGCTATCCAGCCAGGGGTCGACGGTGACACGATAGCGACGTGAACGGCGTTGGGCCGCCCTCGGAGCTGCCGGCCCTGGTGTGCAGCTCCTGCGGCACACGGCTGCCCACGACCTTCAAGTTCTGCCATGAGTGTGGAACGGCCGTTGCTATTGCCCCGCCACCCGCTGAGTACAAGCAGGTGACGGTGCTGTTCGCCGACGTCGTGCACTCGATGGAGATCGCCACGGCGGTGGGCGCGGAGCGCCTGCGCGAGATCATGGCCGCCCTCGCCGACCGCTGTGCGGCCGTGGTGCACCGCTACGGCGCCACGATCGCGCAATGGACCGGGGACGGGATCATGGCGGTGTTCGGTGCCCCCGTTGCTCTGGAAGATCACGCCCTGCGGGCCTGCCTGGCGGCTCTGGAGGTGCAGCAGGAGGCGGCCAGGCTTGCCGTCGACGTCGGCCGGCGTGACGGTATCGCCCTGCAATTACGGGTCGGGCTGAACTCCGGTGAGGTGATCGCGGGCGGGATCGGCTCGGGGCAGTTCGGCTATGCCGCCGTGGGCGAGCAGGTCGGCATGGCCCAGCGGATGGAGTCGGTCGCCCCGCCGGGCGGGATCATGCTCAGTGCTTCGACGGCCGGGCTCGTCGAGGGCGCGGCCACGTTGGGTGCCGTCGAATCGGTGCAGATCAAGGGCAGTCGGGAACCCGTGCCCGCCCGCCAGTTGTTGGGCATGGCCGAGCGGGATCGCACGGTCCGGCGCGCCGAGTCAAGTCTGATCGGTAGGCGCGGCGAGCTGGCGGCGGTGGAGGCGATGATGGACCGCGCGATCGAGGGGCGCGGCGGGGTGTCCACCGTGGTGGGGACACCGGGCATCGGCAAAAGCCGGATGGCCCGGGAGGCCGCGGCGTCCGCGGCAGCTCGCGGAATCGAGGTGGTGTGGACCTTCTGCGAGTCACACGCCAGCGACCTGCCGTTCCACGCTGTGTCGACGCTGTTGCGGGCCAGCATCGGCGTGACCGAACTCGGCGGCCAGGACGCCCGGACGCAGGTCCGGGAACGGGTTCGGCATGCCGATCCCCAGGACCTGCTGCTGCTCGAGGACGTGTTGGGCATTGCCGACGCCGACGTCGAGTTACCGCATTGGGAGCCCGACACCCGCCGCAGCAAGCTGACCGCGCTGATCAACGCCGCATCATTGGCCCGCACCGAACCCACGCTGTTCATCATCGAAGACGCCCACTGGATGGACATCGTCAGCGAGTCGCTGATCGCCGATTTTCTGGCGGTGATCCCCCGCACCCCAGCGCTGGCGCTGATCACCTATCGACCCGAGTACCGCGGCGCGCTGACCCAACTGCCCGCCACCGAGCGCATAATCCTTGCTCCGCTGGATGATTCAGACATCACCTCACTGATCGGGCAACTTCTGGGTTCGCACCCCTCGGTTACCGCTCTGGCCGCGATCATCGCCCGGCGAGCAGCCGGAAATCCGTTCTTCGCCGAGGAGATGGTGCGTGAGCTGGCCCAGCGCGGGACGTTGACGGGCGAACACGGTTGCTACGTCTGCCACACCCGGGCCGCCGACGTCACAGTGCCCGCCACGGTCCAGGCGACCATCGAGGCCCGCATCGACAAGCTCCCAGGCAGGGCCAAAAGAACTTTGAGCGCGGCTTCGGTGATCGGGGCCCGCTTCGAGGCCCAGTTACTGCCCGCGCTGGGCGTCGACGCCGACTTCGACGAACTGCTGCATGCCGAGCTGATCGATCAGGTCAGATTCACCCCCAGCGCCGAATACGCGTTTCGGCATCCGTTGATCCGTGCGGTGGTCTACGAATCGCAACTCAGATCGGATCGGGCCGACTGGCACCGGAAACTCGCCGCCGCCATCGAGGCGGGCGCCCCCGCATCGGTGGACGACAACGCAGCGCTGATCGCCGAGCATCTGCAGGCCGCAGGTGACCTGCACGCGGCATATGCCTGGCACATGCGCGCCGGCGCCTGGTCCACCAACCGCGACCTGGTGGCCGCGCGAGGCAGCTGGGAGCGGGCCCGCCGGATCGCCGACGCCCTGTCGGACGACTCGCCAGACCAGCTGTCGATGCGTATCGCGCCGCGAACCATGTTGTGCGCCACAGATTGGCAGGCCCGAGAAGTCCAAGAGAGCCGGAGCCGGTTCGGGGAGCTGCGGGCGTTGTGCGACGCCGCCGGGGACAACGCGTCCTTGGCCATCGGGATGACGGCGCTCGCCACCGAGCTGCTCTACGCAGGCCGCTCCCGTGAAGGCGCGCAGTTGGCCTCGGAACAGATGGCACTGTTCGAGTCGATCGGCGATCGCTCCCCCACCATGGGACTGGCATTCATGGCGTTCGTCAACTGGCTGTGCGTGGGCGAATTCGACGCGATATCGCGGTGGTCGCAGACCATCATCGACTTGGCCGAGGGAGATCCGGCCAAAGGCGCCAACTTCGGGGTGGGATCACCGTTGGCGATCGCGTTGGCCTGGCGCGGCACTGCCCGCTGGTGGCTGGGCCGTCCGCAGTGGCGCGACGATCTCCACGACGCCGTCGAGATGGCCCGCAGAAGCAACGCCGAGACGCTGTCCAGCACCGTGGCCTGGACCTACGGTTTCGCGATGCAGTTCGGCGCGCTGCGGCCCCACCAGTCCGCCGAACGTGCCTGTGAGGAGGCGGTGCAGTCCGCGCACCGCGCCAGCAGCGATCGCGCGCTGGGCCTGTCCGGCTATGCCTTGGGTGTGGTGCTGCTCAATCGGGACAGCGCGGGCGACCGTCACCGGGGGCTCGAACTGATCATGCAGTGCCGCGATATCTGGCTGCGCAAGCGCGCACTGTTCCTCATCCCGGTCACCGATGTGTGGGCCGCCCGGGAGACCGCCCACAGCGGCGATCGCGATGCCGCCATCGCGCTTATGCGCACAGCAGTCGACGATCTCTGCCGGGTCGGCAACCTCTTCTACGGGTTGTGGGGCACCGGGCTCTTGGTGGAGACACTGCTGGAGCGCGGCGCCGACGGTGATCTGACCGAGGCCGAACGCGCGCTCCGCCGATTGGCAGACCTGTGGTCCGCTCACCATTCGGCGATGTATCAGGTCACGTTGCTGCGCCTCAACACACTGCTGTGCCGGGCCCGCGGTGATCACGCCGCCGTCCCGGACATGGCCGCCAGCTACCTCGCCAGCGCGGAATCGTTCGGCTTCGAACGTCACATCGACGGGGCCAGGGCGCTTATGAGAACAGCTCCATGAAGTTGTCCAGAGTGCCGATGGCCGCGAACAGTGCCGGTGGAGCCCCGAGCAGCAAATCGAACGGGACCAGACCTGAATAAGCGGCCAGTGGAAGCCCGATCGCGCCAAGAAGGTCACCGTCCAGAAGCTGGTCGACAAAGATATTCGCGGCGTACGCGGGCAGGCTGGTGAACAGCGCACTGATCGCGTCGGCGGCGGGCAGCAGTGCCGAGTAGTCGTAGGCCAGCGTGCTGTTGATCATGGTGATGATGTCGGTTACCGGTGAATTGAGCGTCACGTCGGAAACCGGGAAGCCGGCGAGCGTGAGAATCCCCTCCATCACATCGTCAAACGTCGGGTTCTCCGGCGCGAATCCGTGGGTGTAGATCGAGTCCGCGAAGGGCAGCCAGGGCGCGAGCTGCTCTTCGTAGCTGACCGGATTCGCAAGGGCGTTGAGGGCGTCGTTGATTCCCTGCTGCAGGCCGTTGCCCAGTGCCGTAGAAAGCTGACCCAGGTCGATCTGCGGGAACAACCCGAACGTCGTCGGGACATTCGCCGGGCCCTGATTCCATCCCTCGTCAATGCTGCCGTAGCCCAGGTTCACCAGGATGCGGGTGACGGGCTCCAACAAGTCATACAGGGGCTGGCCAATCCCGGGGAGGAACAGCAGCGGCATCAGCAACGGCAGACTCGCGCTCGGGATCATGTAGTAGTCGGTGAGGCCTTCTCCGGACAGCGCCTCGGATCCCGGCAGCAGAATGGCACTGTCGATCTGCTCCGGGGTGAGGTTCGCATAGATGAAGTGCTGGGTGAAGTTGCCTATCAAGGCGTTGAAGACCGACAACAGATTGAGCGGGTAGTGCGGAAAGTCGGCGCTGGCATCGTATTCGAGGGTGTAGATGTCGGTCGGATACAGATCTGACGGGGTCGGGGGGCTGAACGGGAAGTTCGCGGCGGTGAAGGCCCAGCTGTTGCCGGCCGGAAAATCGAAGGTGTTCAACAGGCCGCCGTTGGGGTTGTTGACATCGCCCACCAGCACGAAGTGCACCAGGTCACTGGGGACACCCGCATCGCGGAGTTGCGGCATGATCTGCGAGGCCACCGCGGCGCTCTGCGAGTAGCCGAAAACCACGAGGGGATTCTCCGCCGTCACCCCGCCGGCGGCGATCTGGTTTTGGATGTCGGAGAGCATGATCGGTTGTCCGTGGCTCACCGACGCACCGAATCCCATGCTCTTGACACCGGTGATCGGATAGAGCTCGTTGGGCAGCAACGCGGCCTGCATCGTGCCGGTGAAGCCGCCAGGCTGCAGGTAAAGCGTGTTGATCGCATCGAGAAATTGCGGGGGCGGCAGCATAGGGCCACCACTGCCGTCATAGACCAACGCCGTGCCGCCGGCGGTGAGCTGAATGTCGCCGAACGCAACCTCGGGCAGCGGCGCTGCCGCCGACGCAGCCGGCATCGGAGCAATGCCGGCGAACACGACGCCCACACTGAGCGCCAGCCAATGAGCTTGCCCCACAGTCACAGTCGCCATGATCTGATTCCTCTCCATAGGGTCACAGCCGGACGTCCCTCAGAGGCCCAGGCTGTCCACGAGCGCACCGATGATCCCGGCGTCATCGGCTATCGGGTTCACCTCTGCTCCCCCGCTGATGTCGAACGCCGGGATCAGTTCGCCGAGCGGCACGGTGAAGTCCCCCAGCGCTGTACCGAGGTCAGAGGCCAGGGCAGGGGCGGCGTCCATCACGCCGTAGGGCTCGAAGCCGAAAATGCCTGCGAACCAGTCATAGACGTCCACAAAGGCCTGCGCCACATTGGCCACGACGCCGCCGAAAACCAGAATCCCCAGTAAGAGTGCGCCTTGCAGGTAGTTCGAGATCTGTTGGACGAAGTCGGTGAACGGATCCGCCTCCGCAGTGCCCAACTCAACGCTCGCCAAGGCATCGACCACGGGCGCCGGATCACCCGCATTCAGATCGCCGATCATCGGACTGAATGCGCCCGTCAGCTCGATCGGGTCCGCGGCGGCCACCCACGCGACCGGATGCTGCGGGACTGGAGGTGCGATCGCCGCGGGAAGGGCGATGAGGCAAGCGCCAAGCACTGCTGCTGCCGTGGTGAAGTGCGGCACCTGTACTGCCTGCATGTCCATCTCCCGTCGTGGTGAAGAACACTCCGAAGCCGGTTTTCGCTCCGCTGCCAGGATCGTCACTCAGGTTGGGTGAGCCGCGCTCAGTGGCGCACCACTGCAGTTTCACGGTCTCCATAGCGGTAGTACTTAGCGACGCCGGACATCAGGCGGTCCGTAGTACCTCGGCCGTCTCCAACCGCCGCGCATGGATCGCCGGATACACCGCCGCCGCCAACACCAGCACGGTCACGGCGGCCACCCCGGTTCGCAGCGGTAGGCCGAGCACGTCCCCGTCAATCGTGGTGCCGTAGAACACCGGTGAGCCCATCGACCAGAGATAGGTCAGCCCCACTCCCCCGAGCCCACCGAGTAGCGCCACCAGCAGGCCCAGCAGTCCGGCATGAGCCGCGACGACAGCCTGCTCCTGTCCGGGCCGCGCGCCGATCGCCCGCAACACGGCCCGCTCCCGCTTGCGTTGCACCAGCCCCAGGACGAAGACATTGAGCACGCTCAGCCCGGCCGCGGCCATCACCACGTATGCGGCGACCGTCAAGGGCTCCAGAAATCGCGTGAGTCCGCCGGTGGCGGCAGTACGCCACTGCTGGTTGTCATACACCGACAGTCCGGCGCCCAGCGCCAGAAAATCAGCGCGATGCGCGGTCGCCTCGGCGGCGGTCGGATAGCGCACGGCGATCTGATCGCGCGCCGCCGCCCAGTCCGCGCGCGCGACGGCTTCCGAGGCCACCACGATGTCGCCCACCGCGGAGTCATCGATCATCCGCGGCGAGATGATCCCCGCCACCCGGTATCGCTTCGATCCCGCCACGGTGGGCAGCTCGACCGTCCCGCCCCTGGCCACACCGAGCCGGCTGGCGGCGATCTCGCTCAGGCCGATCTGCCCGGCCCGGAGCTCCTCCCAGAAAGTGTCGGAGGCACCGGTCGGCTGATACAGCCCCTGGCTGAACCAGTCACCCGGCGTAACGCCGATGACGAGGCGCGCAACGGTGCCCGAGGAGATCATCGACCTCCACCGCGACGACACGCTGCGCCCGCCGGCCGCGTCGGTCGCCAGCGCGAGCGTGGCATCGGGGAGTTGACCGTCCCGCTGATCGAGTATCGATTGCGCGGTGATGAGCAGGGAGTCCGGCAATCGCTGGGCCTTCTGCGCGGCGACCTGCTCGGTGCCGAGCAACTGCATGCTCTGCGCGGCGATCGCCAAGCTGGCGCCGATGGCCAGGATGGCCGCGGAGATGGCGAACAGCAGCGCGTAGCGCCGCACGTCGGCTCCCAGCAGGCGCCCGACGTCGGGGCGGGCGAGCGTCAGCAGTTCGATGAGCAGCCGTGCACCACGCGGGGCGAGCCACACCGTCGTCAGCGCGACCCCTAACTGCCACAACGATATTGCGTTGATGCCCACATGTGCCGGCAGCGACCCGTGCTCGAAGATCGTCATCACGACGAAAGCGCCTGCCAGCGCAGCCGTCCCGGCCAGCAGCGGCCAGATCGAGATGGTCCGGGCACGTTGCACCCCGCCGGCGCTGGCCATCGACGCCAGCGGCCCTTCCCGGGCCAGCCGCATGGCCGGGCCGATCATCGCGAGGATGCCGCAGACCGTTCCCGCGACCGCACCGGCCACGATCAGGCTCGGCGTGAAGTGTGCTGTGACGGTGCCACCGGAGCCGGACAACATGGACCGCCCGAACCGGTCCACCAGGTAGCACCCCAGGAGAAAGCCGCCCGGCACCCCGGCCAGGCCCCCGAGAAGGCCCACCACGGCGCCCTCGCCGAGCATGCCGCCGAACAGCCCGACCGGCTTGGCGCCGATCGCGCCGATGGTCCCCAGCACCGCCCGCCGATCCTCGATGGCCAACAGAATGGTGTTCAGCGCGATGAGGAAGCCGATCAGAACGCCGCACAGCGCGGTCAGGTCCAGGCTCTGTGCGACGTTGGCGAAGATGGCCGGCTGGTGCGGCCGGGGCGGGCCTGCCGTTGCGACGCCGGCGATGACACGGTCGATGCCGGCGGTGATGTCAGCCTCAGGTCTCGGCACGACGAACGCAGCGGTGACGTAGCCGCGTGCCGAGAGCAGTTCAGCGGCGATGTCCCCGGAGGGCGCCAGCAGGACGTAGCCCCCGTTGATGTCGGCCACGCGGTCGAACTCTTGGAACATCCACCCCACATGTGCCGAGCCTGGGGGTAGACCGGGGATGCGCAGCTCGGCGCCGAGCTGCAGGTGATGCCGCGCAGCGATCACCTCCGGAATCTGCAGTGGCACCCCGGGTCCGGCCGCGGGCTGGTCTTTGGCGCGCTGCTCGCAGTTGAAAGAACCGACCAACAGCTCGATCTGGCAGGACCCGCCGAGCAGGAAGAAACCCGGGGGTGACTCGGCGGGGCGAGTGTCGCTGCCTCCGGCGATGTCCACCGGCGTCAGGCCGGCGACGATCGGGATCACCGCCTGCGCGCCGGCAACCTCGGTGCGCAGGCGGTCCACCGTCTCGATCGGCAACCGGCCGTCGATGTTCGGGGTCACCTCGACGACCCCGCTATCGGCGGCGTGGGCCAGCGACGGACCGAATGCGTCGAACGGACGAACCAGTTCGGACTTGAGGACCAAGACCCCGAGTACCACCATGACCCCCACCGCGACACCGATCACGCTGAGCAGCGTGCGGCGCCAATCGGCGCCCAGTGCGGCGAGGTGGATTCGCCGAAAAGACACCCACCCGGCCGACAGTCGCCGGATCATCGCCGCGCGCCGGATACGCCGGCGACTGCATAGGCGCGCCCGTCGACCAAGTGCACCTCGCGGGAGCCGTAGCGGGCTACTCCCCGGTCGTGTGTCACCACCACCACCGCGGTGCCGTCCTCATCCGACAGCGAGCGCAGCAGCTCCACGATCTCCATCGACGAACGCCGGTCGAGGTTCCCGGTCGGCTCGTCGGCAAGGATGATCGACGGCCGGGCCGCCAGCGCACGCGCGACCGCGACCCGCTGCATCTGTCCACCCGACAGTTCGGCCGGCCGATGTCGAGCCCGGTCGGCAAGCCCGACCCGATGCAGCAGCTCCTCCGCGCGCGCATCCGCCGACCGGGCCGACACCCCGTCAAGCACCAGCGGCAACGACACATTCTCGATGGCGGTCAGCATCGGCACCAGATTGAAGAACTGGAACACGAATCCCAGGTTGCGGAGCCGGAACTCGGCCCGGGCCCGCGCGCTCATCGCCCACACATCGTGGCCGGCGACGACGACCGTGCCGGTATCCGGCGCATCCAGCCCCCCGGCGACATGCAGCAGGGTCGACTTTCCGGCGCCCGACGGTCCGGTCACGACGACGAATTCTCCTGCAGTGACGTCAAAGTCGAACTCGACAAGCACGTTCACCTGCTCGTCGCCCAAGCGGTACTGCTTGGCGACGCCCTTGAGCTGCAGCGCCACTGGCTTCGGGGCGCAGCGGTAGCGGTGTCGGCCGGAAACACCCGGCCCGCCGACCGGTGCGGGTTGCGCCATCACAGGTGCCGCAGCTCTCGCGCCATGGCGGCGTCCTCGAGAAGAACGTTCAACGGCGGCACATAGTGGGCCCGTTCCGTCCGCCTCCCGCGGCGGAACATTGCCCGCACGGCGCCAACAACGACGAGCTCGACGTGCTTCAGGTTGGGCACCAGCAGCGGATGGGCGTGTGCCGCAGACATCGTGGCCATGATGTGCGCCTTCTTTCTTGTGCGCTGTGATCGTCACAGCGTGACTCGCGTCCGGCAGAACGACCGCAGTGGCGGGCCACTGCAATCTCGCCCGGTTTGCAGTACCGCACTACTGAGCGCGTTCGGTGGCGCCGGCGCGACGATTCTTCTGGGCGCCGCAGCACAACACCGTGGGAGGAAGACATGACCGATCTGGCATCGGTCCACTCCGACGAAGAAGCGACGGCGCAGAGCAGAAACCCGCCGTCGGTTCGCCTGCCGCGGCTCGTGCAGGGGATCGGATTCGCCTTCTTCCGTCGCAAGGCGATGCGGCATTGGGCCGCGCGGCACGGACCGGTCTTCGAGATCAACATCCCTTTCTTTGGCCGATCCGTGGTCGTCTCCGACCCAGCCCTGGTGCGAACGGTCTGTACCGCGAGCACCGAACAGCTGGTCAACGTGCAACCGAACCTCAGCAACTGGTTCGGGCCCGGATCCGTTTTCGGGTTTGACGGCGACCGGCATCACGATCGGCGCCGGCTGCTGGCGCCGGCCTTGCACGGCCGCAGCCTCGATAACTACGAGCAGGTCATCGCGGAGGAGACACTGCGCGAGTGCGCGAACTGGCCTGAGGGAGAAGAATTTCGGATTCTCGAGCCGATGAGCAGAATCACGCTGAACGTGATCCTGCGGGCCATCTTCGGGTCAGCCGGGGCCACGTCCGCGGAGCGGAACACACTCCGCGAGATCGTCCCGCCCTATATGCGGTTGGGACAGGTCATGGCCTTTGTGCCGGCACCGCCAGGGTGGGCCGGTCGTCACGGACCGTGGGCCAGGTTGGACAGGTACCGCGCGGCGATCGACCGGATCATGCTCACCCTGATCGCGCAGGCCGATGCCGATCCACAGCTCGCCGAGCGCCGGGACATCCTGGCGATGCTGCTGCGCGGCAGCCACGACAACGGGATGCCGATACCGCACCGTGAACTCTGTGACGAGTTGCTGACCTTCATCGGTGCGGGACATGAGACCACGGCAACGGTATTGGGCTGGACGTTCGAGAGGCTGCGACGTCACCCCGCGGTGCTGGCCGACTTGGTCAGGGAGGCCGATGACGGAGGCAGCGAACTTCGCCGGGCCGCAATCTGGGAGGTGCTGCGGGTACGCACCGTCGTCGACGTGATCGGCCGCCGGGTCAGCGCGTCGACCTTCGACCTCGGGCCATGGCGCATTCCGCGGGGGCGCACGGTGCTCGTGCGTATCGCTGATCTGCACGAGAATCCCGAGATCTTCCCGCATCCGGAAACATTCGACCCGTCTCGATTCCTCGACACCAGGCCGGTCGCGCCGGCATGGCTGGCGTTCGGCGGCGGAGCACGCCGCTGCCTCGGTGCTGATTTCGCGGTCGCCGAGATAGATGTCGTGCTGCGGACGGTGCTCCGGCACTTCTCGATCCAGACCGACGCCGCCGCCGACGAGAAGTCGTATTTTCGCGGAGTCGCGCACACTCCCCTACGCGGCGCCCGCGTAACGGTGAGCCGGCGAACCTAGACCATCATGTCGACCCAGCTCATCCAGCCACGTCACCCACAACGGTTCGACATCCGCTGCAACGTCGGCGATGCGATCGTCGCGAACCTGGCCGTCCACATTGTCTTCTTCTTCCCCCGGCGGCTCGAGGCGCGGGCGCTCACCGGCGCCTTTGCGCAGGTGCTCGACAGCTTTCCCCTCTTCGCGGGGCGATTGGCCATGAGCCACGGCAGGATGCGAATCCGTTGCGCGGGGCAGGGGGTGCCCTTCACCACCGTGTCCTCTGGACGCACGCTGCGGCAGGCGATTCGTTCGGCATCAGAGGACAGCGGAGGCTGGCTCATCGACCCGGTCAACGGCCCCGCAGCGCGATGGGTGCGAGGTCCCTTGTGCAAGGTGCGCCTCACCCATCTCGCGAACGAGGCTGCGGCGATCGGATTTTCCTGGCACCACACGATCGGCGACATGCAGACGGCGATGCACTTCATGAACGCGTGGGTCGCTGCCGCTGCGGGCAGGCCGGTCGCAGAGCCGTTGATCGTGGAAGACCGCGCCGCCTATCTCGACGAACACCTGCCCACCGACGGCGCTCGGGAGCCCGGGGTGCGTTGTCTGGGATGGGCAGAACTCGCCCGCAGTGGGCTTTACCTGGCAAAGGATGCTCGCTCGCAGCGGACTCTGAATCTGTACTTCACCGACGACGAGATCGCTCGTATGCCCGGCGCCTACGGCAGCCGGATGCGTTTGTCGGCCAACGACGTTGTGTGCGCTCACATGTCCGAATCGCTCATGAGGGCCGATCCTGTGGTGGATCGTCGCAGGCTCGCGATCGCCGTGAACACCCGGAAGCGGTGCGGCCTGGATCCGATGCTCGCCGGCAACATCCTTACGACGCTCAACCTGGACCTGCGACGTGGAGAGGCCGCCAGTGCCATCGCCGAACGCATCCGCCACAGTGTGGACCACTTTTCCGACGAGCACTGCGACATGCGGATCAACCAACAGTTCTTCGACGCCGCCGGTTCTTGGCGGGCCGCCCGCTGCGTCTCCGCTGCCTTCGATCCGGTCCAGTGGAATCCGATCATCACGAACTGGAGCGGCTTCGGCGTCTATCGCATCCACTTCGAAGACACCTGGCCGTATTACTGCACCCCGTTGATGAGGTTGCCGGTTGCGGGCCTCGGCGCCCTGATGGAAGGGGCCGACGGTCACGGGTTGGTCTTTCAGATGTCGTTGCCGCCCAGAGAATTCGAGGCCATGTCCAGCCCCGCTGTTCGGGAACACCTGCACCGGTTCCGGTGTGCCGGTGACGTCCTCCCGCGATGAATCCGTCGGGTTCACCGCTGACCGGAATCAGGAATCGCTTCGGCGGTGCGGTCGCAGAGCGGCGAGCTCGTCGCGGCCGTTGGTGTCCGTTTTCAACATGGCCCGGTAGATATGACTTTCGACAGTGCGAACGGACAGCGTCAGCCGCTCGGCGATCTCCCGATTGGACAACCCCGCGCTGATCAACATCACGATCTCCTGCTCGCGCTCGGTCAACGGCAAGGGCTGCGCGGCTTGACGTAGCGCCGGCGTGCTCGCGCCACCGCACTGTTCGGCCAGGGCGGCGGCGCGGGTTCCGCAGACCAACGCTGTTCCCCGTAGGTCTTTGCGGCGGTAGCCGATCGCCGCCTGGGCGGCAGCATCGATCGCCGCGACCAGATCCCCGATGCGCTCGAAGTCCAGCGACACCGCGGCCAATTCCGCGGCATCTCCATCACGTAGCGCGGCGGCGAACCGGACGGCCAGACCAACCCGCGGCCCCTCGACGACAGCTTCAAGCTCACGTAGCCGGGCGGCACCGGCGCTGTCCCCGAACTGAGCGGCGGTCTGCAGACACATCACTTCCGCCGCGAACTGTCCTTTGGCCGCGGCCGCCTCGGCCGCCGACCGCAGGACGGTGATCGCCTCCCGGACTGCGCCCTGGCCGGCGGCCACCCAAGCTCGAGCCAGGCTCCGCTCATGGTCAAGCAACCGGAAGCGCCGCCGTACCGTATCGAGACTGTCCAGCGCGGTCGCCGCGGCGTCGATGCGACCACGCAGGGCCAGTGCGGTGATCCGCGGCAGCAGATACCGGTATCCCCAGCCGCTGCCATGGCCGCGCTCGGAGAAGGCCAGCGCGACCTGCTCCAACAGCTGATCGGCCGAGTCGACACAGCCGGCCCCCAGCGCCGCCCGGCCCGCGATCGCGGCGCCCAGGAGCTGGGCCGCACCCGGCAGGTCGGCAGCCTGCCGGCGCACCCGCTCCGCCACCTCAACGGCCTCGTCGAGCCGTCCCGCCCACATCAGCGCACTGACGTGGGCATCGGCGATGTTGAACATCATCTGCGGGGCGTCCAAGGAGCGGGCCGCGATGGTGTACCCCGTGTCCGCGGCGGTCAGGGCATCGGTGGCGCGGCCCGCATCCGCGGAGATGGCGCTGAGCACCCAGGCGATTTCGGCGCCCACCACCGGCGGCAGGTCCTCCAGATCCAGATGCTCCGAGGCCTGTCGGGCCGAATCCAGATCATCGGTGGCAAACCAGTACACCGCCAGAAAGGCGTCGATATAGCTGCGGGCTGGTGACGGCACGGTGGCCGAGGCAGCATCGATGATGTCCTTGGCGCGCGCGGGTTCGCCCAGCGCCCAGAGCATATTGCTGGCGCGCAGGAACGCCAGCCTGGCTCGGTCGCGATGATCGAGGTCGCCGGTTCCGACCTTGGCCAACAGCGCGTCGGCTTCCTCCCCGCGCCCCAGCCACGACAGTGCATGCGCGGAGACGAAACTCGACTCCGGCCCGGCGCCCGCACGCGCGGCCGCCTGCGCGAGTCGATCGGCGAGGACCAGATCGGCGAGCCAGACCGCGCCGCTGGCGGCCCGGGTGAACAGGTCCGCGTCCGGCGGGAGATCGGATTCAAGGGTCAAGGTGGCGCGACGCACCAGTGCTGCGATGTCGTCGCGGTCCTCGTCAGCCGCGAGTTCGGCAGCGACCAGGCCGCGCAGCCTGCGCAGCCGGGTGGTGGCGGCGCGGCTGCGGCAGATCTCGCCGTACAACGGGTGCGCCAGCCGCACCTGCGCACCGCCTTCACCGGACTCGATCGTGATGAGCCCGCGTACCTCGGCTTCCTCCACCGCGGCGGGGTCGCCGATGCGCGACAGCGCCCCGAGTTCGATCGGTTCCGCGACCGCCAACAGATCGACCACGTCACCGACCGGCCCGGGCAGTGACCCGATCCGCGGTTCGAGAAATCCGGCCAAACTCGGGGGCATGGTCGGTTCCCCGATCCAGCACCACTGATCGCGCCGGAGCACCATGCGCCCCTCGGCCAGCTCGTGCTCGACGATGCTACGCAGATACAGCGCATTGCCCTGTGTGAGCTTCCACAGCCGTTGAGCGGCATGGGCATCCACCGAACCAGTCAATGTCGCCGACAGCAGACCGGCGGTCTCGTTGAGCGACAACGGCTGCAGATCCAGGCGCTCGAAACGGCCGGCAGTCCAGATTTCGCGCACGGCATCGGGAATGGACTCGCCCTCACGAAGGGTGAGGATCACTTTCGCCAGGCCACGTTGCACGATCTGATGGACCACGAAGGCCGACAGGTCATCGATCAGGTGCACATCGTCGACGCCCACCACCGCAGTACCCGACGGCGCGGCGGTCAGGGCTTCGATCAGACCGCGGATCAGCTGCACCGTGTCGGTGACACCCGTAGGTGCCCATGCGGCGAACGCCCCGAGTGGAACGTTTCGCGCGGACGAGGTGCACATCGCCCAGCGCAGGTCCTGCCCCTGGGGCGCGGCCACCGCCAGCAGCTCGCGGCAGATCCGGCTCTTGCCCACCCCTGACGCACCACACACCAGCACGCCGGACGTCTCGGGAGTCGCCAGGGCTGTTTGCAGGGTCTGCAGCTCTGCCGAGCGTCCGGTGAGCGGCCACGACAGACTCACGGTGGCCGCCTCACGTCATCGCCTCCGCCAGGGCGATGTGCCCCTCATATCCGGCATCGACGGCTTGCGCACGGTAGCGGGCGGCATTTTCGCGGTAGCCGGCATCGTCGCCGTGGGCGCGGGCCAAAAGGGCACGCATGCGCAGCAGCGGAATCGCGTTCAGTGCATACCCGGGATCTGTGGGTACCGAGGCCAGTCGGTCAACGGCGGCCTGCGCTTCGCCCAGGTCTGCCGGGGTGGCGCGCTGCAGCAGTGACTCGACGAAGACTCGGACGGCCTCGCCACGCGCGATCATGTCTCCCACGTCGAACAGGTAATCCACGGCGGCGCGTGCGGTGTGGATCGCTGCGTCGACGTCACCGATACGGGCCTGCTCGCGAGCAAGCTCGGTGTCGTAGAAGCGCACGCTGTCCTGTACATACCCGTGCCGCAGGTAGGCGTCACGATAGGCGGCCAGAAATGCCATCCCGGCCTCGCGTTGCGCGCCGCCCTGCCGAACCAGCACCAGTCCGCGGGTCAGCAGTGCGGTGTCCACCGCGTAGTCGTCGCCGGAATGCTCCGCCCTCGCCAGTGCTTCCGCGGTGTGCCGATCTGCCGCCGCGTCGGGAAGCAGCACCCCGGAGTGAATCGCAAAGCCGTACTTGGCCAGTACGGCGGTGACAAAGGTCCGCACGTCCACCTCACGGGCCCGCTCCAGCGCCTCGTCGAGGTCCGCTCTCCAGTCGGGCAACCCCAGGCAGTATCGGCAGGAGCCGCGAAACATCAGCGCGATCACCAGCGGCGAACCGATCAGCAGATTCCCCTTGGTGAGATCGCCCTCGGCCAACTCGATGATGCGGTCGGCCAACCGCAGACACTCGACTGCCTCGCCGGCCTGGATCTTGATGTTGCCCGGCGCGATGGCCAGCGCCACCATGAGATCCGGGTCTCCGATCGACTCCAACAGGTGGACACAGTCCGAAGCCACCCGTGAGGCGTCGACGTAGCGACTGTGGAAGATCAGCGTCGTCATCAAGCCTGCCATACCGACTGCCAGCGACACCTGGTCGCCGGCCATGGTGCACAGTTCGCGCAGTTCATCGAATCCGGTGTCGGCGACGGTCCCGCTGACCCACGAGGTGCTGCCGCACAACAGGGTTCGCGGAGAGATCCGCATCGCTGACCGGCCAGGGTTATTGATGGGCAACCGGTCGGCGACCGCTCGGGCGCGTTCCCAACTCAGCCGCGCGGCGCGAATGTCGCGGTTCTGCGCCCACCCTCCGGCACGCATGTGCCAGCCGAACGCGGCCTGCAGATCATCGGCGGCCTCGAGATGCTCGGCGATCAGCGCGGCGTTCTCGTCGAGGGCATCCGCGTGGTGTTCCTCGATCGCGGCAGCCAACTGCCGATGCAGCGCCGCACGTTTGGCCTTGAGCTGAGACTCATAGGCGACGATGCGGATCAGGGGGTGGTGAAAGGCATATTCGGCGCGCGGGGCGATCCTGACTCGATCGATGAGTTCCGCGGCGAGTAGGGGGTTCAGCTGAGCCTCACCATCAAGCAACGCCAACTGGTCGGCGTCGAAACGCAATCCGATCACCGCAGCGGCTTGCAGGGTCCGCTTGACCGCCGGGTCAAGCCGGTCGATGCGGGAAGCGATGGTGGCCTGCACCGTAGCCGGCACAACAAGGTCGGCATGATCGAGGGCGCAGGCATAGTTTCCGGGCGAGCCGGTCAGCACACCGCGCTCGGCCAGGTCGCGGACCATCTCCTCGGCGAACAGCGGGTTTCCGGCGGCCCGCTGGGCCAACCGCCCGCGCAGGGGTGCCGCCGACGGGTCCGACCCGACCAGATCCGCGGCGAGTTGAGCCGTCTGTGACGCATTCAACGGCCCCAGGTTGATGATGTGCGAGCTCGCCGTCCGACTCAGCGCCCCGTGATATTCGGGCCGGTAGGTGATCAGCACCAGCGAGGGGGTCTGCGACGTCACGCTCAGCAGATCCGCCAGCAACGCGTCGCTGACCTCATCGATCCAATGCGCGTCCTCGATGACATAGACCGCGGGGGTGGTGCGCGCCAGCGAGACCAGGTTGACCAACCGTGTCACCCGGCGCCGACGGGCATCGGGATCGATGGCAGACAACTGCGCCCCACCCCGAATACCGAGCAGATCTTCGAAGAGCAGCAGGTCTTCCGGATCCGCGCCAGGAGCGCTCTCCTCGACTCGAGCGCGCGCGGCCTCGTCGTCCAAGTCCGCTATCCCGAGCGCGGTGCGCAGCAGCGAAATCGCCGTGTGGAAAGGGATTTCGCGCGCATGGGACTCGCAGTAGACGGCGAACACCTCAACACCGCGGCTGCGCGCCGCGGCGCTGACCTCGCGGGCGATGCGGCTCTTGCCGATTCCCGGTGGACCGGCTAACCCGACGACGCAGCCGTTACCCGCGATCGCCTCGTCCAAAATGCCCTGCAGTGCCCCCATCTCCCAGGACCGACCCACCAGCCGCGGATCATGGCGCGGAGTGTGCCGGCGCTCCGGGGACATCCCCAATAGCCGATGCACCGGCACCGGCTCATCGACGCCCTTGATCCGAGCCAGCTCGGGCTCGCCCAATACCGCGACGTGGTGTACCAGCCGGGCGGTCGATTCGCTGAGCATCACACCCCCGGGCGGCGCCACCGACTCCATCCGTTGCGCGAAACCGACCTCCTCTCCGATCGCCGTGTAGTTCTGCGTGGCCGAGCCGAGCTCTCCGGCGACCACCTGGCCGGAATTCAGTCCCACCCGCAGCGCCAGGTCGACACCGTCGGCGCGAGAGAGTTCGGCCGCCAGTTGTTGGGCCTGTTGCTGAATCTCTAACGCGGCCAGACATCCCCGCACCGCATGGTCCTCCAACGCCAGCGGCACACCGAACACGGCCATCACTGCGTCGCCGATGAATTTCTCCACTCGGCCGCCATACCGCCGCACCACGGCGTTGCACCGGTCGAACAGCTCGGCCATGATCTCGCGCAACCGCTCCGCGCCCACCTCAGCGGCAAGATCCATCGAATGAACCACATCGGCGAACAACACCGTGACTTGCTTGTATTCGGCGGGCGCAGGCACCGCGACCGATGCGCCGCATTCGGAGCAGAACTTGGCGTGCTGCGACAATTCGGTGCCGCACGAGATGCAGGTGGTCATGGAATCACTACCCCTGGCACCTGATTGTCGCGCCCATCGTCACGCCGCCGATCCGGGATTTCACCCGATCGGAAAAGAATAGGCCCGCAGCGCCACACGGTTGATTTGTTTAATGCAAAATCAACAACCGAGGAGGCTCATGAACGCAGTCCTGGTCACCGGCGCATTCGGTCTGGTCGGTTCGGCGGTAGTACGGCAATTGGCGGCCGACGGCCGCGACGTCGTGGCCACCGACCTCGACATCGGGGCCCACCGCAAGGCGGCCGCGGCCCTGCCGTCGTCGGTGCAGGTGCGCTATGCCGATCTCACCGATCCGGCCGCAGTGGACGCTCTGGTCGAGGCTGTGCGGCCCGCAGCGATCATCCACCTTGCCGCGGTGATCCCGCCGTTCATCTACACCCGCCGTGACCTGGCGCGGCGCGTCAACGTCGATGCCACCGGGTATCTGCTGGCAGCTGCCCCCGCCGGAACCCGCTTCGTGCAGGCCTCCAGCATCGCGGTGTACGGGTCACGCAACCCACACACGGTTTCCGGCCTGCTGAGCGCCGACACCCCGACACATCCCGCCGACGTCTACGGCGATCAGAAACTTCAGGCCGAAAAGTTGGTGCGCGACTCCCCGTTGGATTGGGTGATCCTGCGATTGGGTGGGGTGATCACCGTCGATCCCGGCGCCTATATGAAGCTCGACAACCTCTATTTCGAACAGTTGCTCCCCATCGACGGCAGGCTGCAGACCGTCGACGTCCGCGATGTCGCATCGGCCTTCGCCGCAGCCACCACCGCGCCCGTCGTCGGTGAAACCCTGCTGATCGGCGGCGACGACTCGCACCGTCAGATTCAAGGCGATGTCGCACCGACCATGGCCGCTGCCATGGGGCTGGTCAACGGTCTGCCCACCGGGTTGCCCGGCAATCCCGATCACGACGAAGACTGGTTCACCACCGACTGGATGGATTCCAGCCGCGCCCAGGAAGCACTGGGTTTTCAGCACCACTCCTGGCCGGACATGCTGGCGGAGACGGCTACCCGAGCCGGAGCGCTGCGCGGCCTGCTGCGGATGGTGGCGCCGTTGTCCCGGACCGTATTGCGAAGCCGCGCCCCCTATCACCGCACCGGACAGCAGTTCGCCGACCCCTGGCGGGCTATCGCCGACAAATGGAATGAGCCGCGCCCGTGAAATCCGAATTCACCCCCACTCAGCGGCGCGCGTTGGCCGTCTTCACCGTGCTCGCACTGGCTTTCGGCGCGTACTTTCTCCGGGGCTATTTCGTGCTGATCGTGGTGGCCGCGGTGGGCGCCTACCTGTTCACGCCACTGTTTCGTCTGCTGGGACGACGGCTGCCCACCGGCCTGGCGGCCACCGTCACGTTGCTGGCGGCGCTGTTCGCGGTGATCGTGCCGGTCGGTGTGTCGGTTTTCCTGGCGGTGGCGCAGATCTCCCGCACGGCAGGTGAAGTCGCTGAATGGGTGCAGGCCACCGACCCCACCGTGCTGGGCGACAAGGCGCTGAAATTCGTCAACGGCACGTTGACCCGGCTGCCGTTCGTGCATGTCGAGGTGACTATGGAGTCACTGCGCCAGGCCATGGTCACGGTGGCGCAGAAGGGTGGAGAGCTGCTGCTGCACGTGTTGCAGGGCGCCGTCGGCGGCGCGGTCGGCGCGATCACCTCGGCGATCATCTTCTTGTACGTGTTCCTGGCGATGCTGACGCACCGCGAAGAGCTGCACACGCTGATCCGCCGGCTCAACCCGCTGGGCGCCGAGGCCACCGACCTGTACCTGGCCAAGATGGGCTCGATGGTGCGCGGCACCGTCGGCGGACAGTTCGTGATCGCGTTCTGCCAGGGGGTCAGCGGTGCCGCATCCATCTACATCGCCGGCTTTCACCAGGCCTTCTTCATCTTCGCGATCCTGCTGACGGCGTTGTCGATCATCCCACTCGGCGGCGGCATCGTGACCATGCCGTTCGGCATCGGCATGGCCTTGTTCGGCAACGTTCCCGGCGGGCTGTTCGTGTTCTTCTTCCACCTGATCGTGGTGACCAACATCGACAACTTCCTGCGCCCCATGCTGGTGCCACGCGATGCCCGGCTCAACTCGGCACTGATGCTGCTGGCGGTCTTTGCCGGAATCGGCATGTTCGGCTTCTGGGGCATCGTGATCGGTCCGGTGCTGATGATCATCATCGTCACCACCATCGACGTGTATCTGGCGGTCTACCACGGCGTGGAGATGCAGCAACCCGACGAAGAACCCAAGGCGCGCCGGCGAATACCGCTGCCGCGTTTCCTCGCCCGGGCCAACGCGGACTAGGAAAACTACGCCCGGCGGCTAGCGGGTCGACGGCAGCGGCGGCTGTGACTGCACGGCCGCAGCCAGGGTGCGGAACACCTCCGCGTCGCCCGCACTGGTGATCGCCAGCTGCGCCGCCCCCGACTTTCCGGCCAGCCGGGTGGTCCACACCGGATCGCCCTCACCGCCGTAGACCACCCAACGGGTGCCGTCGACGTCCTCGCTGCCGGTGGGATGCAGGCCGGGCCGGATCGAGGAGACCAGGGCCACCTCGTCGGCGTTGCTCTGCGTCAGGCTGATGTACCTGCCCGACCGGCTGACATAGCCCACCCGCGAGGTGACCGCCCGCAATCGCTGGCCCGAGGCGTCGGTGCGCCCGTCGGTGATACTGCCGCGACTGCCGGAGTTGGGCTGCCAGCCCTCGGGCAGTTTGGGCAGGCGCACCGGGAACCCCAACGTCTGCGCGTCGGCGGTCAGCGCTGTCACTGCGTCATAGGCGGGCACCGGCCCCGCGGTGACCCCTCCCGGCCGAAAGGCGCAGGTTCCGGCGAGACCGGCCAGCGCCACGCAGGCCAGGACCAGCGGAACGAGCGACCAGAACATGTCGCGCCAGTCCTGCAAGATGCGTGGTTTGGCGGGCTTGGGCGCCGGCTGGGGCTCGTTGGTCACGGGAGCCAGTATCCCAGCTCAATACTGCTGATCCGGCTCTGGGAGAATCATCAGCCGTGACTGGCATGACGGGACCCACGCGACGTGAAGCTCCAGACCGCAACCTGGCCATGGAGCTGGTGCGGGTGACCGAGGCCGGTGCCATGGCATCTGGCCGCTGGGTAGGCCGCGGCGACAAGGAAGGCGGCGACGGCGCGGCCGTCGACGCCATGCGTGAGCTGGTGAACTCGGTGTCCATGCGCGGCGTCGTGGTGATCGGCGAGGGCGAGAAGGACCACGCGCCGATGCTCTACAACGGCGAAGAGGTGGGCAACGGCGACGGCCCGGACTGCGACTTCGCGGTCGACCCGGTGGACGGCACCACCTTGATGAGCAAGGGCATGCCCAACGCGATCTCGGTGCTGGCGGTGGCCGAGCGCGGCGCGATGTTCGACCCGTCGGCGGTGTTCTACATGAACAAGATCGCCGTCGGCCCCGAAGCCGCGGACGTCTTGGACATCACCAAGCCGATCGCGGACAACATCGCCGCTGTCGCCAAGGTCAAGGGCCTGACCGCCCGTGACATGACGGTGTGCATCCTGGACCGGCCCCGGCACGCGCAGCTCATCACCGACGCGCGCGCCACCGGGGCGCGCATTCGCCTGATCACCGACGGCGACGTGGCCGGCGCCATCTCGGCGTGCCGGCCGGACTCGGGCACCGACATGCTGGCCGGTATCGGCGGAACCCCCGAGGGCATCATCGCCGCGGCCGCGATCCGCTGCATGGGCGGGGCGATCCAGGCCCAGCTGGCGCCCACCGACGACGCCGAGCGGCAGCGGGCGCTCGACGCCGGTTACGACCTGGACGCGGTGCTGACCACCGAAGACCTGGTCTCCGGGGAGAACGTGTTCTTCTGCGCCACCGGTGTCACCGATGGCGACCTGCTCAAGGGGGTTCGCTACTACCCCGGCGGCTGCACCACCCAATCGATCGTGATGCGCTCCAAGTCCGGCACCGTCCGGATGATCGAGGCCTACCACCGGCTGTCGAAGCTCAACGAGTACTCGGCCGTCGACTTCACCGGCGACTCTCACGCCGCCTACCCCCTGCCCTGACCGTCTAGCGAGGACCGGAAAAGCTATGAGCGAGATCGAATACCGCATCGAACACGACACCATGGGCGAGGTCCGGGTGCCGGTCACCGCGTTGTGGCGCGCGCAGACCCAGCGCGCGGTGGAGAACTTCCCCATCTCCGGTCGCGGCCTGGAGCGCACCCAGATCCGGGCGCTCGGGCTGCTCAAGAGCGCCTGTGCGCAGGTGAACGCCGACCTGGGCCTGCTGGCCCCGGAGAAGGCCGCCGCCATCAAGGCCGCCGCCGCCGAGATCGCCGACGGCAAGCACGACGACCAGTTCCCGATCGACGTGTTCCAGACCGGGTCGGGCACCAGCTCGAACATGAACACCAACGAGGTGATCGCCTCTATCGCGGCGGCCAACGGCGTCACGGTGCACCCCAACGACGACGTGAACATGTCGCAGTCGTCCAACGACACGTTCCCGACCGCCACCCACATTGCGGCCACCGAGGCCGCGGTGCGCCACCTGATTCCGTCGCTGCAGGTGCTGCATGAGGCGCTGGCCGACAAGGCCGCGCAGTGGCGCACGGTGGTGAAGTCGGGCCGCACCCACCTGATGGACGCCGTCCCGGTGACCCTGGGCCAGGAGTTCTCCGGGTACGCACGTCAGATCGCCGCCGGTATCGAGCGGGTTCAGGCCACCTTGCCCCGCCTGGGCGAGCTGGCAATCGGCGGCACCGCCGTCGGCACCGGCCTGAACGCCCCCGACGGCTTCGGCGCCAAGGTGGTCGAGGTCCTGGTGGCCGAGACCGGGATCACCGAGCTGCGCACCGCGGCGAACTCGTTCGAGGCGCAGGCGGCACGTGACGGCCTGGTTGAGGCGTCGGGTGCGCTGCGCACCATCGCGGTGTCGCTGACCAAGATCGCCAACGACATCCGGTGGATGGGCTCGGGCCCGCTGACCGGGCTGGCCGAGATCCAGCTTCCCGACCTGCAGCCGGGCAGCTCGATCATGCCGGGCAAGGTGAACCCCGTGCTGCCCGAGGCGGTCACCCAGGTGGCGGCGCAGGTGATCGGCAACGACGCCGCGATCGCCTGGGGCGGCGGCAACGGCGCATTCGAGCTCAACGTCTACATCCCGATGATGGCCCGCAACACGCTGGAGTCCTTCACGCTGCTGTCCAACGTCTCGCGCCTGTTCGCCGAGCGTTGCATCGTCGGACTGGTCGCCAATGAGGAGCACCTGCGCGAGCTGGCCGAGTCCAGCCCGTCGATCGTGACCCCGCTGAACTCCGCGATCGGTTACGAGGAGGCCGCCGCGGTGGCCAAGCAGGCCCTCAAGGAGCGCAAGACCATCCGTCAGACGGTGATCGACCGCGGCCTGATCGGCGAGAATCTGTCGGAGGAAGAGCTGGACCGCCGCCTCGACGTGCTGGCCATGGCCAAGGTGAAGGACTGAACCGCCGCCGCGGATGAACCCCGAGTCCGCAGTATCGGAGCTGGGCCGGTCGACGATCACGAAAGTGACGCGCCGGCTCATCCCGTTTCTGGCGCTGCTCTACTTCATCAACTATCTGGACCGGGTCAATATCGGGTTCGCCGGACCCAACGGCATGAATGCCGAGCTGGGCCTGAGCGCAACCATGTTCGGGTTCGCGTCGGGGATCTTCTTCTTCGGCTACCTGTTCCTGGAAGTGCCCAGCAACATCGCCCTGCACCGGTTCGGCGCCCGACGCTGGCTGGCCCGGATCATGCTGACCTGGGGAATCTTCAGCACCGCAATCGCTTTCGTGCCCAACGCCCACACCCTGGTGGTGCTGCGATTTCTGCTCGGGGTGACCGAGGCCGGCTTCTTTCCCGGCATCATCTTGTACCTGACATTCTGGTTTCCGGCTAAGCAGCGCGCTTGGGCGGTCTCGTTGTTCATGGTGGCGGTCCCGGTCTCGACCGCGATCGGCTCCACGATCTCGGCACTGGTGATCGACTGGGGCCACGGCGTTCTCGGGCTGGCCGGGTGGCGCTTCATGTTTCTGGTCGAGGGACTTCCCGCCATCGCCTTGGCGTTCGTGTGCTGGTTCTACCTGACCGACCGTCCCGCCCAGGCCCGCTGGCTCGGCGCCGAGCAACGGCAGTGGCTTCAGACCACGCTGGAGGCTGAGCGGGCGACGGCGGAGGCCGCTGCGCATTGGCCGCTGCGCAAGGCGCTCAGCCACCCACGGATGCTGGCCCTGGCGTTCATCTACTTCGGCATCGTCTACGGGCTGTATGCCGTCGGGTTCTTCCTGCCCACCATCGTGGCGGGTTTTCAGCAGCAGTACGACACCCACCTCGGCATCATCGGGCGAGGCTTGGTGACCGCCATCCCCTACGCCGTCGCAGCGATCGTCATGGTGGCCTGGGCCCGCCACGCCGACCGGACCGGAGAACGCGTCTGGCATGTGGCGATCCCGGCGATCGTCGGCGGGGTGAGTACCCCCGCGGCGCTGTATATGGCCAACCCGTATCTGGCGATGGTCGCGATCACGTTGACCACGTGCTCGATCATGTGCGCCATGCCGGTCTTCTGGGCGTTGCCCTCGACGTTTCTCACCGGGGCCGCGGCAGCCGGCGGTATTGCGCTGATCAATTCGCTGGGCAACATCAGCGGCTTCGGTGGCCCCTATGTCACCGGATGGCTCAACGACCTGACGGGTGGTCCCCACGCCTCGCTGTGGGTGGTGGGGGCCTTCTCGCTGGCGTCGGCCGCGGTGGTGATCCTGCTGGGTTCCGCTCCGGCGGCTACCAGATCAGCGGGGCCAGATACTTTGTCGCATACGCGCTGACCGCCTGCTCATCGCCCGGGTCTAGCACCGACGTGGGCACCTGAGCGATCGAAGCAGCCAGGCGCACATGCAGTTCGGCGGCGGCCACCAATTCCTCGTCGGGCATGGTAGCTCCGGCGGCGCGCAGCGCCTTGGCCATGGCCCCCGAGGCACTGTCCAGGAAGACCTCGACCTCGCGGTACATCCCGGCCATCATCGGCACCCCGGCATCGAGCCGCAGCAGCTTGCGCACCACCGGGTCGGAGATGAGCACCCGCAATCCGGCCCGAAACGCCGCGACCGCAGCGTTTTGCGGGCCGGAGTCCACGGCGACGGTGCGCAGCTGAAGCATCGCGTTGTCGAAGGCCTGTCGCCCGAGCTCGGTGATCAACGCGTCGCGGGTCGGGAAGCGCCGGTACAAAGTGCTGCGGCTGACCCCCGCCTGGCGGGCGATCACATCAAGGCTCGCGCGCCCCACCCCCACCAGACCGACTTCCTCGGCGGCCGCTTTGAGGATGGCCGCCTCCTGCTCGGCGGGGCTGGCGGTGTTGCGTCGCGCTGTCATCGGGGCCAGTGCGTCATCGCATCGGACAGCCGGCCGGCGGCGCGAAGGAGTCCAGCGCGACCGAGCGATGCATCTTGACCAGCTTCTCGTACTGCATCCGGTTATAGGCCAGCGGCACCAGCACCACACGATCCGGCAGGACCCGCCACGCCATCTGCACAAGCTGGGTGTAGAAGGCGAATTCGGCGTCGTGGCGCGGTTCCCACCGGAAGCCGGTCAGCTCCCGCACGCCCGGGTGCATGATCCCGAACGAGCAGATCTTCACCACCCGTCCCGCCCCGGCGCTCAGGACCGACCACAGCGGAGCGGCCGCGGCCCGAACCGGCGCCGGCAGCGCCGAGGGCAGCGGCAGCCGTCCCAGACCGGCGGTGACGCGATCCAAGAAGGGGTTGGCCGCCAGGTCGCTGTGCACCATCTCGTCGTAGTAGGCGGCGGCCGCGGCATAGCTGGCGGGGAACTTGCCGGATTTGCCGGGCAGCTCAAGGGCCCCAAAAGCCTCGATCAGCTGCTGGTAGGCGGCCTCTCGTTCGGCGTCATTCCAGGCGATGCCGGTGACGGGGGTGAAGGAATTGAGCGTCACGAACATGCCGCTGATCGCGATCCAGTTCCACAGGCGGGGGTTCAGTGCGCTGTAGCGAACGTCGGCGAATTCCCCCTTGCCGTGGCCGTGCACGTCGCGGTGCATCCGCTTGAGTCGTTCGCCTTCGGCGGCGCGGTCCTCGGCATCGCCCCAGATGGCAAGCAGCGCAGAGAATCCGCTGCGGATGGCGCGGTCGGTGAAGTTACGTTCGAAGCGACCGGTCTTGTCGACGGCGGCGGCCACCGGCACCAACGCCACCTCGTCGAAAGCTGCGGCGCCGAACAGGCCCGACAACACGCTGCCGGAGTGCCGGCGGAACTGGGCCATGACCTCGGGCCGTATCCGAGCGGTCGGGGCAATGCGGGTGACGTTGCTGGTCACTGCGGTCATGTGGCCTCCTCGGCTGGCTTGACACAAAGAATAGTTTTTTGTGTCAAGGTGTCAAGGATCGCAGATGCAGTAGTGCACCACTGAGGCCGTCGCGGCTCCGGCGAGCGAGCATGTCGTTGTGTTCCCAACATCATGAGGCGGAACCGCTCGAAGGAGCTGACCATGCGATTAACACTGCGTCCCTTTGCCACGGCCGGTGTCGCCGTGCTCGGTGGCGGTCTGATCTCCGTCACGCCGATAGCCGCACCCGCTGTGCTGCAGCCCGCCGTTGCCCTCGCCGCGGCCGAAGTCCCCGGCGATCTCGCCGGCCTGGTCGACGGCACGTGGGCTGACGCGGCGACAAGCGAGGCGACCCTGGCGCTACTCGACCCCGAGTTCTGGCAACTGTTCTGGGCCGACCTGTTCAATCCCGACGCCGGGTCCGCCGCCTGGCTAGACCTCATCGGAGCAATCGAAGAACTTCCCCTGATCGGTCCACTGCTCTGGGGCCTCGGATTGTTCGTGGCGTTCCCGGGGGCATTGCTGTTGGCCTATCTGTGGTCGCAGATCGCGCCGAGCTTCGATAGCCCGCAGTTCGCCGACGCAGCCGAGGCAGCCGTGGCGTTCGATCCCAGCAGCCTCATCCACGACGTGACTGCGATGCTCGATCCCGGGGCACTGACATCGGGCCTAGACCTGACGTCCGTGGTCGACGTCGGCGCGGCATTCGACCCCGACGCCAGCCTCCCGGATCTGGGCGGGATTCTGGCCAGCCTCATCCCGTAGGCTCACGCCCCGTTATTGGGTCCCCCCGAATTCGCCCCGGCGATGTCGGTGATCGGCAGGTTCGGCATCGGCGGCGGCGACGGAGTCGCGGGCAGGGCCGGGATGTCGGCGGGCGGGATGTCGCGCAGCTCGTTGACCGGTGGCCCGTTCTCCCGGCCCCCGTACACGCTGCCCGGCGCACGCGGGCCGAGCAGCTGGCTGACCGTGACCACGTGGTAGCCGTTGGCCTTGAGCACCGGGAGAAATTGGTAGACCAGATCGACGGTGGACGAGTAGGTGTCGTGGAACAACACCACCGAGCCGGGCTTGATCTGGGTCATCAGCATGTAGCGGGTGGCGTTGGTGTCGGCGTCGTTGATCCAGTCGAACGGGATGACGTCCCACAGGATGGCGGCCTGCCCGGCCGCCGCGGCCTGCGCATTGACCGCATCATCGGTGAGCCCGCCGGGCGGGCGCCACAGTGTGGGCGTGACGCCGGTGGCGGCCTGGATCGCCTCGGTGGCCTTCGAGAACTGCGCAGGCACATCCGCGGCGGGGATGGTGGTCATGTTCGGGTGTTCCCAGGTATGACTGCCGATCTCCATGCCGGCCTCGGCGATCCGGCGGGCGCCCGCAGGGTCGGCCGCCACCTTGTTGCCGATCAGAAAGAACGTCGAGCGCGCACCCGAGTCGTTCAAGATCCGCAACAGCCGATCGGTATAGGGCGATGGCCCGTCATCGAAGGTCAGGGCCACACACTTGGCCACGGCGCAGTCGACAGGTTCGGCTGCTGCCGGGTGCGGCGGGGCGGCGCAGGCCCCGATCAGCACTGCTGCGACGGTCGCGACCGTCCCTGCTACTAACCGCACCCCGGCAGCCTACCGGGGAATCTCAGTGCAGATCGGGGCCGCTGATCTCCTCGAGCATCTCGGTCACCAGCGCGGCGATCGGTGACCGCTCGCTGCGCAGCAGGGTGATGTGAGCGAAGAGCGGGTGGCCCTTGAGCTTCTCGATCACCGCCGCAATGCCGTCGTGCCGGCCGACCCGCAGGTTGTCCCGCTGAGCGACGTCGTGGGTGAGCACCACCCGCGACCCGGTGCCCAGCCGCGACAACACGGTCAGCAGCACGTTGCGTTCCAGCGACTGCGCCTCATCGACGATCACGAACGAGTCGTGCAACGACCGGCCCCGGATGTGGGTCAGTGGCAACACCTCTAGCATGCCGCGCGACAGCACTTCCTCAAGTACCGCCGGACTGGCCAGCCCCTCCAGGGTGTCGAACACCGCCTGGGCCCAAGGCCCCATCTTCTCGCTCTCACTGCCGGGCAGATAGCCCAGCTCCTGACCGCCGACGGCGTAGAGCGGGCGGAACACCACCACCTTGCGCTGGGTGCGGCGCTCCAAGACCGCTTCCAGGCCGGCGCACAGTGCCAGCGCCGACTTGCCGGTACCGGCCTTGCCGCCCAGCGAGACGATGCCCACCGACTCGTCGAGCAGCAGGTCCAGCGCCACCCGCTGCTCGGCGGAACGTCCGCGCAGGCCGAATGCCTCGCGGTCCCCGCGGACCAACTGCACGCGCTTGGCGGCGTTGACCCGGCCCAAGGCATGCGAGCTGCCGCCCAGTAACCGGATCCCGGTGTGGCACGGCAGATCCCGGGCGGCCTCCAGGTCGATCTCACCCTCGTCGAAAAGGGCGTCGATGTCCTCCACCGCAGACTCGACCTCGTCCATCCCGGTCCAGCCGGAGACCACCACATCCTGGGCGTGGTATTCGTCGGCGGCCAGGCCCAGCGCGGCGGCCTTGACCCGCAGCGGAATGTCCTTGCTTACCAGGGTGACCTTGCGGCCCTCGGCGGCCAGATTGGCCGCACAGGTCAGGATGCGCGAGTCATTGCTGTCGGTCCGAAACCCGGTCGGCAGCACAGCAGGGTCGCTGTGATTGAGCTCGACGTGCAACGTGCCGCCCTGTGTGCCAACAGGAATGGGCTGATCAAGGCGGCCATGCTCGAGTCGCATGTCGTCGAAGAGCCGCAGCGCCTGGCGCGCGAACCAGCCCAGCTCGTGGTGGTGGCGTTTAGCCTCCAACTCGCTGATGACCACCAATGGGACGACAACTTCGTGCTCGGCGAACCGGGTGCAGGCCCAGGGGTCCGACAACAGCACAGAGGTGTCGAGCACGTACGTCCGAATTTCAGGCACTAGGCGCTCCAGCGGTGAAGGCACGCGCGACCCCGCGCGAACAGTTCGACGGGGGGCACGGGCACAGGACCGGGGCCGGTCCTGTCGTAATCACGACCGGTGGTGCCGATGAGACAGCGAAGCTTGGGCTAGCCATCGATTGCGACGGTACCCCCGTCTGCGGGAGCGCGCTGGGCAGGCGCGCCGGAGTTCTCAGCCGACGACAAAGGCTTTCAGGTCGGGGTGTGCGGCCAGGCCCCACGCGCTGATCCGATCCGAGATCACCCGGCGCAACTGCTCGGGACCGAAGATGCCCGCCTCGGCGATGACGGGCTGCCGGTCGGCGTAGCCATCGATGTCGGCGCCGACGACTTTGAGTTCGGCGGCACGAGCCGCGATGGCCGCAACCGTCTCGTCGTGCACGTAGTCCAGGCAGTGCACGATCAGGTTTGCGAAGAACTCCTCGTGGCGTTCCTCATCCGCGGCGATCCGGCCGATCAGACCCTTGAGCACGGGCTCCTCGGTCTGGTCGGCGAGGTTGCGGCAGAACTCGGCGCACGCACGCTCGTAGAAGGCCATGAACACCAGCGTCTCGACCTGGCTGTAGCGGTCCGAGCGGTAGCCCTTCTGAACGTGCTCCATCCGGACCCGCTCGTTCTCGTCCGGGTCGATCTCGCGGGTCACGATCAGGTACTCGCGCAGCGCGATGGCGTGCAGGTGCTCTTCGGCGGTCCACCGGCCGATCCAGCGGGCCCACTTGTCCTCGAGGATGAAGTGCTCGACCAGCTCACGGTGGTAGCCGGCCAGGCTGTCCTTCTCCACGAGCAGGACCTCGCAGGCGTCGGTGATCACCTTGGGCAGGCTGACCTGCGAGGGGTCCCAGTCCTTGCCGCCGAGAAAGGCGAAGTTCTGGCCCTGCTCGAAGGGCACGTAGTCGTGGGCGTACCACGGGTCCACCGTGTCGATGTGCCGGACCAAGTTCGCGTCGACCACCGGCTCCAGCTCGCGGATCAGTGCATTAGCAACGGGACGTTCAGCCATGAAAGTAACTGTAACCCTAATTCACACTATCTTGTCAACTCGGGGTACGGCGTGTTCCGCACCCCGATCGACTTCGCCGGTCAGGCGAGCTTCCAGTCCTCCAGGCCGTCATAAAGCGGGAAGTCCTGGGCCAGCTTGGCGACCCGGGCCCGCAACGCCGGCACGTCAGCGGCCGAACCGGCCGCAAGTGCGGTGGCGATGATGTCGGCGACCTCGGTGAACTCGGTGTCCCCGAAGCCACGGGCTGCCAGCGCCGGAGTGCCCACCCGAAGCCCGGAGGTCACCATCGGCGGCCGCGGGTCGTTCGGGACCGCGTTGCGGTTGACGGTGATACCGACCTCGTGCAGCAGGTCCTCGGCCATCTGACCGTCCAGCGGCGAGTCACGCAGGTCGACGAGAACCAGGTGCACGTCGGTACCGCCACTGACCACCGAAACGCCGGCCTTGGCCACGTCAGCGGCCAGCAGCCGCTCGGCGATGATCTTCGCGCCGGAGAGCACCCGCTGCTGACGCTCGGCGAACTCGGCCGTACCGGCGATCTTCAGCGCGACGGCCTTGGCGGCGATCACGTGCATCAGCGGACCGCCCTGCTGCCCGGGGAAGACCGCCGAGTTGATCTGCTTGGCGAATTCCTTCTTGCCCATGATCAGCCCGGAGCGCGGGCCGCCGAGGGTCTTGTGCACGGTGGTCGACACCAGCTGCGCGTGCGGCACGGGCGAGGGGTGCAGGCCCGCGGCCACCAACCCGGCGAAGTGGGCCATGTCCACCCACAGCGTCGCGTCGACCTCGTCGGCGATCGAGCGGAAAGCCTCGAAGTCCAGGGTGCGCGGGTAAGCCGACCAGCCCGCGATGATCACCTTCGGCTTGAATTCCAACGCCTGTGCCCGCACCACATCCATGTCGATCCGGTGAGTGACAGCGTCCACCCCGTAGAAAGCGTTCTCGTAGAGCTTGCCGGAGAAGTTCAGGCGCATGCCGTGGGTCAGGTGTCCCCCGTTGGCCAGATCCAGGCCCAGCAGCCGGTCGCCGGGCTCCATCAGCGCCTGCAGCACCGCGGCGTTGGCTTGGGCACCCGAGTGCGGCTGGACGTTGGCGAAATCTGCGCCGAACAGCTCCTTGGCGCGGTCACGGGCGATGTTCTCCACCACGTCGACGTGCTCGCAGCCGCCGTAGTAACGCCGGCCCGGCAGGCCCTCGGCGTACTTGTTGGTGAGCACGCTGCCCTGCGCCTGCAGCACCGCCCGCGGCACGAAGTTCTCCGAGGCGATCATTTCCAGCGTGTCGCGCTGACGCCCCAGTTCCTTGCCGAGCAGTTCGGCGATGTCGGGGTCGAGTTCTGCCAACGGCGTCGACATAGTGGATGCGGGGCGGGTGTTCGGTGCAGCAGTCACGCCCTCCAGTTTGGCACGCGAACCTTCGCTCGATTGCCGCAGGCCAGCGATCGCTCCCCTACCGCCGACTGTGCGGATTTATTCGCAAATCACGAGGTCCGGTGTGTAAAACCGCACACTCGCGGGGCTGGCCCGGTGCCCAAGCCCGTCAATCGGCCCGCAACGTCGACGGCGTCAGCGGCTCATCGAGCAGCCGGCGGAAGCGCTCGGTGCGACTCACCCCGGCAGGCGCAGCATCCAACCAGCCGCGCAGCAGCCGGTAGCCCTCCACATAGGTCGAGGTGTAGGCCCGCCACAGCGGCGAGGACAGGAACCGCAGGCTCTGGCGAGCCCGGTCGTCGGTGACCAACAGCCACCGACGCAGGTATTCGGTCACTTCGTCGGCGTCGCGGTGTTCGTCGTGCAGCATCAGCGCCGCGTCCTGGCGCACGTCCGCCAGAGCCGCAGCGGCCTCGGACACCGCTTCGGCCCGCTCACCGTCGAACTGCAGGCCCAGGTCGGCATAGATCTCCGCCGCCCAGGCACCCCAGCCCGGCCCGACCGTGGCATACAGCGCCAGATCGGCCAGGCCCTCAGCCATCAGGCACTGGGGGGTGTTGACCAGAAAGATGGTCTGCTCGGCCTGACCCAGCCGGGCCACCAGTCCGGCCTCTTTGCGGCAGTGCTCCGTGTGATGGCCTGGATAGGACTCGTGGGCCACCAGTCTCGGCAGGTTCGACATCAGCTGCTTGAGGTCGGCGTTGACCGCCACTGTGGAGCGGTAGTCGCCGCGGTAGTAGTTGAACCCCGACCACGGCTTATCGGTCACCACCTCGTAGGTGATCATCTCGGTATCCGGCAGCGGGAAGTGTACCCGCACCCGGTCGCGCAGAGCCGAGGAGAAGGCGTGGATCGCCGCTTCCAGCCGCTCCGGCGGAATCTCCTCGGCCTGGCGGTGCGCGGTCATCCGTTCCGCCAGCGGGCCGGTGCCGCCCAGCGCTTCGTCGAGGCGGGCATGGGCTTGGCGATAGCGGTCGGTGTCGCCTTTGACGATGTCGACGTCGAAGTACTCACGCACCTCCTCGACGAATCCGACCTGCTCGCCGGCGAACTTGCGGCCGGCGCAGGCCAAGGCACGCAGGTGCACCCGCAGGTACTCGGCCCGCTCCGGATCCAGTCCCCCGGGCAACGCGGCGGCCAGCCGCTCGGCCTGCCGCGCCAGCGCGGACGGCTCCGGCGGCGGCTCGTCGGCGACGATTCGTTGCAGCGCCGGATCGCCGGTGAAGGCATCGACGTACCCCTGTTCGATCCGGTCGAAGCGCAGACCGAGCAACAAGTATTCACGGATCAAAGCGGCGGGCTCCATACCCGATCAGGCTAATGGTCGGGTCAGCTGCAAGACTGTGTGGTCATGCGGCGGCTGAGTGAGCCGAGTCCATACGTGGAGTTCGACCGACGTCAATGGCGGACACTGCGTATGTCGACGCCCATGCCACTGAGCGAGGCCGAAGTCGTGGCCCTGCGTGGCCTCGGCGAACAGGTCGACCTGTTGGAGGTCGAAGAGGTCTACCTGCCGCTGGCCCGACTTCTGCACCTGCAGGTGGCCGCCCGTCAGCAGCTGTTCGCCGCCACCGCGGAATTCCTCGGCGAGAACGAACTGAGTCCTGACCGGCCGGTGCCGTTCATCATCGGTGTGGCCGGAAGCGTAGCCGTCGGCAAGTCCACGACAGCCCGCGTGCTGCAGGCGCTGCTGGCCCGCTGGGACCACCACCCTCGGGTGGACCTGGTGACCACCGACGGCTTCTTGTACCCCAACCACGAGTTGAAGCGCAGGAACCTGATGCACCGCAAGGGGTTCCCCGAAAGCTACAACCGCCGCGCGTTGATGCGCTTTGTCACCTCGGTGAAATCCGGTGCGGACTACGTGTGCGCGCCGGTGTATTCACACATGAGCTACGACATCGTCTCGAGCTCCAAGCAGGTGGTTCAGCACCCCGACATCCTGATCCTCGAAGGCCTCAACGTGTTGCAGACCGGGCCGACGCTGATGATCTCGGACCTGTTCGACTTCTCGCTCTACGTCGACGCCCGGGTGGAAGACATCGAGCGCTGGTACATCTCACGATTCCTGGCGATGCGGTCCACCTCGTTCGCCAATCCCGATTCGCACTTCCACCACTACGCGGGGCTCAACGACCAGCAGGCGGTGGCCGCCGCGCGCGACATCTGGCGTTCGATCAATCGTCCCAACCTGATCGAGAACATCTTGCCCACCCGGCCGCGGGCCACCCTGGTGCTGCGCAAGGACGCCGATCACTCCATTAATCGGCTGCGCCTGCGCAAGCTCTGAACCCAGCGCCTAGGGGCCTAGGGCTGTGTCGCGGTGCCAGGCTGCGGCTGGCCCGGCGGCGGAGGCGCCGGCTCGGCGGGCGGCGGCGGGAGCTCTGCCGCGGGACCGGGCACCGGCTCAGGCGGCGGCGGGAAAACTGGCGGCGGTGGGAACTCCGGCGGTGGTGGGAACTCCGGGGGCGGCGGGAAGCCAGGCGGGGGCGGGACCTCAGGCCCCGGCGACGGCTCGGCACCTGGCGGCGGCACCGCCGGGGTCGGGGTGGCGGCAACCGTCAAGGTGTCCGGGCACAACTCGTGTTGCGCGGCGTCGATCATGACCTTGGTGACGCCGTCGGCGACCTTGGCGCCGAACCGGTCCTTGGCGGGACGGCCCTTCCGCAGGTTCTGGCAGATGACCGTGCCGAACTGCACCGCACCGGACGGCGTGGTCAACCCGGGGCTGTTCTGGTATTTGAAGCCGTGTGAATCGAGGTAGCTGAGGTAGCTCTTCTCGTCAGCCTGCGCCGGCACCGCGGCGAAGATCAGGGTTCCGGGGATCAGCGTCATCGCCGCCAGCCGCCACATCATGGGAGTGAACTTTAGACGGTGGCGGCGACGGCGACACGCTGAGTGGGCTGCGTCTCAGCCCAGACGACGCAGGCCGGCGTACTGCAGTGCCGCGAAGAACGCCGTGTAGGCGGCACAGCCCAGGGTTGCCGCAACGCCGATCCCGGTCAGCGGCAAAGCTCCGGACTCGACCACCGCGATGGCCGCGACGGTGCACACCACGTTGGCGGCGATCACGCCGATGCCGACGCCGCGCAGATTCGGCAGCGCCGCCAGGAAGTAGACCGTCACGCCGTAGACGATGCAGAACGCGGCCAAGGCGTATTCATGGGTAGCGGTCAAGCCTTCCAGCGCCGCCATCGGTCCGGCGGCGACCGCAAGGGCAAGCCCGGCGATTCCGACGATCACGGCGTCGGCGCGCAATGCGAAGCGAAGCAGTGAATCGGTCGAGTCGGACAGGGTCGGGGTGGCGATAGCGGTCATGGGTCAATCTCCCTTCGAGGCGTGGCGGAACACCCTTGAGACTGCTCAGCAGCCGCTGCCACATCGACCCACGACGCTGCCAAGCACTGCCACGCCCAGGTCACAGACCTGACGTCACCGGCATCCGGCCCCGGAGATCGGCGGCGATCACCCGCGCACCGGCGTTCTGCCAGTTGTGCAGCGAACGCTGCGGCACCTCGGTGACCAGCCACTGCCACGCCTGCCGGGCGGTGGGATCGAGCCCAGCGGCGGTGGCGTTCTGCGCGTAAGCCCGCACGCCCACGACGTAGGGGAAGTACAGGGCGTTGTAGTGGCGCCACTGTTCGGTGGTGCCGAACTCGCCACCGTCGCGCGGCTTGAGGGCTGCGATCCGGTCGGCCAGCAGGGCCTTGAGCTCGTTGGCGCGTTCCAGCGGCGCATCGGGCGCGCCCCGCGCCGCCAACCGCTCGTCGATGGCCGGCAACGCGGTCAGCGGACTGGCCACGAGCTTCGACAGATCGCCATAGTGCCCCAGCGCCCGCCGGGTCAGCCGGGCGAAGGTCTCCTCGTCAAGCTCGTCGAGCGGGCCGGTAGACCGCAGCGGCAGCGCCGCCTCGGTGTCGCGCAGCGCGGCACGGTCGGCGCGCAATCCCGGCGACCGCCAGAACGCGAGCCGATCCCAGAGTCCGGCCAGCCGGTCGACAAACACCTGAACCTCGATGCCGACCGCGATGGTGGTGAACAGCAGGACGGTCAACGCGGTCTGCGCCACGATTTCGGTGCGGGTCAGCCACAGTCCGATCAGCACCTGCCCGCCCAGCAGTGCTGCCATCGCGACGGCAGCCAGAAACGACCGCAGCATGTCCTGGCGCAGCGCCTGCCCCTCGTCGAAGGCGTCCCATAGTGCCACCGCCAGCCCCAGCAGAAGTACGTCGACGCCGGTGCTCGCCAGCGCGATGCCGCTGGGCACCACACCCAGCGGAATGATCAGGATCGCGTTGGCCAGGGCGAAGAACAGCGTCGCGACGGCGGCCACACCGAGCACCGACCCCGGTTGCGCCGGCCGGATCAGGGCCTTGACCATAGCGGCCAATGTCGACACCGAGACCACCCCGAACAGCAGCCAGTGTCCGGCCCGCGGCGGACCGTCGACGCTGCCGGCCCAGGTCGCGCCGATCAATGCGGCGATCGAGACCACGCTGATGAACCCCACATCGCGGGCCCGGCCGGTCCAGCGGTCGCACGGCCGGCTCAACTCCAGCAGCACCGCGAACCAGGCCACCCCCGGCAGCACTGCCAGGTAGATCTCCACCCGCCCCAGCAGCGCCGGATGCCACACGGTGCGCACCGCATCGGCGGCCACCACCGCCGCGAACCCGCACAACCCGACGGCGGCCAGCGCCAGCACCGGTTTGCGCGGGTCCCGGGCGAGCAGATACATCCCGAGCCACCAGCTCAGGGTGAAGACCAGCGCCGACAGCACGATCATGTCGCGCTAGCGCCCGAATCTCCGGTGCCGCACGCTGTAGTCGCGCAGTGCTCGCAGAAAGTCGACCCGTCGAAAGGCCGGCCAGTGCGCCTCGGTGAACCACATCTCCGAGTAGGCGCTCTGCCACAGCAGGAAACCCGACAATCGCTGTTCCCCGGAGGTCCTGATCACCAGGTCCGGGTCGGGCTGACCGGAGGTGTAGAGATTCTCCGAGATGCCCTCGACCGTCACGGCGTCGACCAGGTCCTCGGCGCTGGCACCGTTGGCCAGCTGCTTGCTGAGCAGACCGCGTACCGCGTCGACGATCTCCTGCCGGCCGCCGTAGCCCACCGCGACGTTGACATGCAGCCGTGAGGAGCCGCCCTCGCCGTCGCCGGTGCTCACGGTGCTTACGGTGCTTACGGTGCTTTCTACGGCCTCGCGCAGGCGCCGAGCGGGCGCTTCGCCCAGTAGCTCCAGGTCCCCGACGGTACGTACCGTCCAGCGGTTGGCGGGCGCGCAGATCTCCTCCACCACGTCGGTGATGATCTCGATGAGCGCGGCCAGTTCGGCGGGTTCGCGCTGCAGGTTCTCGGTGGACAGCAGATAGACGGTGGCCATCTCGATCCCCGCATCGGCACACCAGCGCAGCATCTCCGCGATCTTGGCCGCACCCATCCGGTAGCCGTAGCTGACGTCGTCGTAGCCGGCGTCGCGCGCCCAGCGCCGGTTGCCGTCGCAGAGCACCGCGATATGGCGCGGCAGATTCGACCTCGACGCCGCCAGGCCCTGCCGGAGACGCAGCTCGTAGATCCGGTACAGCGGCTCCTTCAAGCGCGCCGGGATGATCGCCACAAAATCCCAGACTACTGTGATCGAAAGCAGTCCGGGATCCGCGTGGAGTCAGGAAGGTCCATGAGTACCCACACCGACATGATCGCCGACCAGAATCCGAACGATCTGCCGGCCGATATCCTCTTGCCGCATACCAAACCGCGGGCCCGCGGGTGGATCCACCTCGTGTCGGCCATCGTTGCCGTCGTCGCCGGGGTCACCCTTACCGCGGTGGCCTGGTCGATGGCCGGGCGCGAGGCCGGTCTGGCGACATTGGCCTACACCATCTCGGTGGTGGGCATGTTCGCGGTCAGCGCCACCTATCACCGGATCACCTGGAAATCGGTCGCCACGCGGATGCGCATGAAGCGGCTCGACCACGCGATGATCTTCATCTTCATCGCCGGCACCTACACCCCCTTCGCGCTGCTGGCGATGGACCACGGCGCCCAGGAACGGCTGGTGATGACGATCGTGTGGGGTGGTGCGCTGGCCGGCGTGGTGCTCAAGCTGTGCTGGCCCACCGCACCGAAGTGGGTCGGGGTGCCGCTCTACCTGTTGTTGGGCTGGGTGGCAGCGTTCTTCATCGCGACGATCATGCACAACGCCGGCGTCGCAGCGATGGTGCTGCTGGCCGTCGGCGGCATGCTCTATAGCGTCGGCGCGATCATGTACGCGCTGAAGTGGCCGGACCCGTGGCCGACGACGTTCGGCTACCACGAGTTCTTCCACGCCTGCACGGCCGTGGCCGCGATCTGTCAGTACATCGCGATCTGGTTCGCGGTACTGCATTAGCCCCTAGAGCTGGGTGATGTTCTCCGCCGACCAGTAGGCCTTCATGCCGGCGATCTTGCCGTCGCCGTCGAAGACCATCACGTCGATCGGCTCGATACGCATCCGGTGGTCACCGTTGGTGATGGTCAACGCGAACTGGAAAGCCGCCTCGCTTCCGGCGACCCGCAGCGACACCAGCTCACTGCTGCGGTCCAGCCCGGTGATGGCCGAGTAGAAGTTGCGGATGGCGTTGTGACCGATGTGCACCTCACCGCCGACCGGGTCCTCCAGGGTGGCGTCGGCCGCATACAACTCCACCAGCGCGTCGGCGTCGCCGCCGCCGACCAGCTCGATGTAGCGGTTGACGGTTTCGGTGATGGCCTGTGCCTTGTCAGGTGCGGAGGTCATGTGCCGCACGTTACACGGATGCCGAATCCGCGGGCACCCCAAGGGCCGCAGCCAACTCCGCCGCACTGCGCACCGGTAGGTCGCACACCTGGCCGCGGCAGATGTAGGCGGCGTCGGCGCCGTTGACCCGCCCCCGCCCCATCAGCAGTTCGGATGAGTCAGCCGGCCCGCCGACGACGATCGTCCCGCCGGGCGCCAAGCGGCGCGCCTGGGCCAGCAGTGCTGAATCCGGGCCGGCACAGGCCACCGCGATCTGCAGCGGACCACGCACACAGGCCTCGGCGACGCCCAGCCAATGCCCGGCCGAACGTGGTGCCCGGTCCAGCAGTGCGGCATGAGCCGACAGAGAGTCGGTGGCCGCCTGGCCGTAGCGTTCGCTGCGATCCGCGGGAACCAGGTGGGCCGCGGTCAACAACGCCTCGGTGATCAGTGCCGCACCTGATGGGGTGGCGCCGTCCGTCGGATCACTGGGCCGCAGCACGAGTGCCTCGGCGTCGTCGGCGGTGTCGAACCAGTGCCCCGGGGTCTCCGGATCGGCGAAGTGAGCCAGCGCGACGTCCAGCAGGCCGGTGCCGGCGTCGAGCAGGTGCTGCTCACCGCTGAACTGGTACACACTGAGCAGGGCGGTGGCCAGGGCGCCGTAGTCCTCCAGGGTCGCGGCGCTGTCCCCCACCCGGCCGCCCAGGCTGGCCCGGCGCAGCCGGCCGTCCACCAGGTGCAGATCCAGCAGCTTCTCCGCGCACTCCTGGGCGGCCGCGGTCAGGCTCGGATCTTCCAGCGCCACAGCCGCTTCGGTCAGTCCGGTGATCGCCAGGCCGTTCCAGGCCGTCACCACCTTGTCGTCGCGGCCGGGCTGCGGCCGGGATCGCCGAGCGGCCAGCAGCCGCTGCCGAACCCGGTCGAAGCGCTGCGGATCGTCGGGGTCCGTCGGCAGTTGCAGCACCGAACTGCCGGATTCAAAAGTGCCACTCACCGAGACCCCGAAAACCTCTGCTGCCCAGTGCCCGTCGTCCTCGCCCAGCACCTCGATCAGCTCCGCGGGCGTCCACACATAGGTCAGGCCCTCTTGACCGTCGGCGTCGGCGTCCAGCGACGAGATGAACATGCCTGCGTCGCAGAGCTCCGTCAACAGGAATCGGGCTGTCTGCGCGGTGACCCGGGCCGCCAGCGGATCGCCGGTGCGCCGCGCCCAGTGCGCGTAGGCGCGCAGCAGCAGCGCGTTGTCATAGAGCATCTTCTCGAAATGCGGCACTACCCAGGCGGCGTCGACGCTGTAGCGGGCGAAGCCGCCGGCCAGCTGGTCATAGATGCCACCGCGTGCCATAGCCGCACCGGCACGGGCCACCGCCTGAAGCGCACCCGGCGCCGAGGTCCGCTCGTGGTGACGCAGCAGCGCCTCCATCAGCGCCGACGGCGGGAACTTCGGGGCAGCACCGAATCCGCCGTGGCTGCTGTCCTCGGCGCGTAACACCGCCGCCACGCTCGTGTCGCAGAGCTCCGCATCGATCGGCGGCCCACCCGCCGGCGGTCCGCCGGCCATCGAACGCAGCTCGGCGGCGATGTTGTCCGAGGCCTCCTCGACTTCGCCTCGGCTTTCGTCCCACGTGGCAGTGATCGCCGAAAGCAGCTTTAGGAAAGCATCTTTGGGGTAGTAGGTGCCGCAGTAGAAGGGCCGTCCGTCGGGGGTCAGAAAGCAGGTCATCGGCCAGCCGCCGCTGCCGGTCAATGCCTGGGTGGCCGTCATGTAGATCGCGTCGATATCCGGACGTTCTTCCCGGTCCACCTTGATGCAGACGAAGCCGGCGTTCATCGCCGCGGCCACCTCGGGATCCTCGAATGCGCCATGCGCCATCACGTGACACCAGTGGCAGGCCGCGTAGCCGACCGACAGCAGGATCGGCACGTCGCGCTCGGCGGCCTGCGCCAGCGCCTCGGGTGTCCACTCCCACCAGTCCACCGGGTTGTCAGCATGTTGGCGCAGGTAAGGGCTGGCGGACGCTGCGAGACGGTTGGCCACTCATTCACGCTAACCCCGACCGCAGGCGGCCGGCCCCCAGGCCCATACGCGGACACCGACCATACAACTCGTGACCAGATCGAAAACGATCGCTGAACTCTTGAATTCTGCTGCAAAGCAACGACGTTGCCAGCTCATACCGTTGCTAGCATTCGCCGGGAAGACGACCCGAGGGATGTGATCGACATCAATCGACGTGCCGTACCGAGCGTGCTTGCCCTAGCCGCTGCACTGCTGTCCGGGTGCGGCGGCAGCCAGGACGCCCCATCGTCGACCCGATCGGCAGCGGCCTCGGCGAACGCAGTGGACTGCGGCGGCTCCCCCGGCCTCACTGCCAGTGGTTCCACCGCCCAGGCCCATGCGATGACGCTGTTCGTCGCGGCCTTCCAGCAGGCCTGCCCCGGCCAGAGCCTGGCCTACCAGGCCAACGGCTCCGGAGCCGGCATCGACGAGTTCATGTCCGCGCAAACCGATTTCGGCGGTTCCGACTCCCCGCTGAGCAAAGGTGAATTCGACCGCGCCCAGCAGCGCTGCGGCGCGCCGGTCTGGAACCTGCCGATGGTGTTCGGGCCTATCGCCATCGCCTTCCGCCTACCGGGCCTGGCGTCACTGAACCTCGACGGTCCCACCGCCGCCAATATCTTCAACGGCACCATCACCACCTGGGACGACCCGGCGATCGCCGCGCTCAACACCGGAACCCAACTGCCCGCCGTGGCGATCCGCGTGGTCTCGCGCAGCGATGAGTCGGGCACCACCGACAACTTTCAGCGCTACCTGGACACCGCGTCCGCGGGGACCTGGGGCAGGGGCGCCGGCCGGACGTTCAACGGCACCGCCGGGGTGAGCGTGCACGGCAACGAGGGCGTCGCCGCAGCGACAGCCGAGCTCGACGGGGCCGTCACCTACACCGCGTGGTCGTTCGCTCAGGAGCACCGGCTGGGCATGGCCAACGTGATCACCTCGGCCGGCCCGGATCCGGTTGCGATCAGCGAAGATACGGTCGGCAAGACGATATCGTCGGCGTGGTTCCTCCGCGACGGCAACGACCTGGCACTGGACACCATCTCGTTCTACCGGCCCAACCAGGCCGGCGCCTATCCGATCGTGCTGGCCACTTACGAGGTCGTCTGCTCGCATTATCGCGATCCGCAGATCGGAAAGGCTGTGCGCGCGTTCCTGCAGTGCACGATCGGCGACGGCCAGCACGCACTGGCCGACCACGGCTACGTGCCCATCCCCCAGCCGTTCAAGTCGCGCCTGTCGGCGGCCATCGACGCGATCACCTGACACCACCGGTCATGCAGTCCATAGCCGCACCTCCCGAGATCAGCTCCGCGCTGGTGAACACCGGTCCCGGTGCCACATCGCTGCTCGACGCTGCCGGAGCATGGCGGCTACTCGGGGCGCAGCTGGATGAACAGGCCGACGGCTACGTGTCCGCATTGTCCGCACTGGTCGACTCCTGGCGCGGCCGGTCCGCGGCGGCCATGGTGGCGTCCGCGGAACCGTACCTGCTGTGGTTGCGGACCACGGCACAAGAATGCCGGCGGACCGCCGCCTCGATTCGCCTCGCCGCCGCGGCATTCGATTCGGTGCGCGCCGCGGTGACCCCGCCCGCTGCGATCACCGCCAACCGCGCGCGCCGAGTAGAGCTGCTGGCGACCAACCGGTTCGGGACCAACTCCGCAGCAATCGCGGAGAACGAGAGCCAGTACCTGGCCATGTGGACCACCAACACCGCCGCCATGACCCGCTACCAGGCGGCGTCGGCGCAGGCCACCACACTGAGTGGTTTCGACGCGCCGACGACGACACCCTCAGCCGGAAATACCTCTCTGGATGGGCTTTTGACGTCTCTGGAGGCGTTGGTGAACCCCTACGATCCCAACTACGGCTGGTCCGGGCTGGCCAACACCTACGCGAATCAGTTCGTGTCGTCGGGATTCCCGATCAACCTGCTCAGCTACCTCGCCCAGAACACCTCGGCCCAGGCCTTGCAGAACGTCAACGCCGCGATCGGGCAAGGACTGTCCGAAGGCGAAGCCGCACTAGCTCCCGCGCTGCCGCTCGGCGGCCTGGGCGCGCTGGGCGCCGCCGGACTCACTGAAATGCCCACAGCCGCAATCGGTGTGGGCATGAAGGTGGGTCCGCTGACCGCGCCGCCGGCTGCCGCAGGACTGCTGGCCACAGCGCAGGCACCGGTGCAACTGGCGTCGGCGGTGACACCACTTCCCGCGCCAGAATCGGCCGGATTCTCCGGAGTCCCGCCGATCCTGCCGCCGATCGTGCCGCCGGCAGCGGCCGCGGGAAGCGGCTGGCGTAAACGCAGGCAACAGAAGTACGAGGACCTGGAAGTCGGTTTGGAGTTGCGGGGCCCGGTGATGCCCAAGCCGCCGTCGGCCGGCTGACGCGACTACCCGTGATGCCGCGGGCAGAACGCGCTCACACTGACCCCGACGAAGAAGCCCGCGTGGTATCCGTCGAGCTGACTGCTGTGCATCACCTCGGACACCACGTCACTCTTCTGCCGACCACCGTCGAGCTCGTCGCAGACCTCGTGTCCGGCCATGACGGCGGACTGACCTGAGGCGAAGTCGATGCCCTTGGCGTTGAGGGCGCCCAGGAACGTGGTGTCGACGGCGTCGGCGTGCACCGCTGGAGAATCGATCAGGCCGATCAGCAGAACGGTCAAGATGGCGGGGGACAGCGCCAACCCGGGTGAGCGATCAGCGAGCATGGCCAACCCTGAACCTTTCTCCCAAGCCGGGTTCAGGGCCATCATCGCATGCTGCGGCGGAGTGGGCGAGACGCACGCCGACGATGAAAACTGCAGGCGCAAAGGTTAATCCGGGCGTCGCACACCCGAAACCCGGCGTTGGGCGGCTGTTAGCTCGACGGCCGCAACACCGACACGTCCTACCCGTCGTCTCCGGGAAGGTCGCCCGACGAAACGGATCCGACGGTGCCCTCGTCGGCGGCTTGATCGGCGGCCGGGTGCTCGGGGTCGAACGACTCCGGCAACTTCCTGAGCTGACGATTCATCGACCACACCAGCCCGAAGGTGCCCAGCATCAGCAACACGATGACCAACAGACCGAAAGGGCTGGCCTTACCGAAATCTGGTCCGGTGTCGCGCGGCACGTCATCGGCCGCCATCCACAACACCGTCAGCACCGCGTGGTTCATCCGTAGTCCTCGATCCCGGCGAACAAGTCCGTCTCGGGCAGAGTAACCGGCACCCGGGATCGGGCCAGCTCGTACTCCTCGGTCGGCCACAGGCGCTGCTGCCACTCGATCGGAGCGGCGAAGAAGTCACCGTTGGGGTCGATCTGAGTGGCGTGCGCCCGCAACGCGTCATCGCGCTGACTGAAGTAGTCGGCGCATTCGACCCGGGTGGTCACCCGGTTGGCGAACACATCGTGATCCGGCTGCCAGTGCTCCAGCCATTTGGCGAACGGACCGACCTCGCCGTTGCGGGCGAATTCGTCTTGCAGCAGCTGCATCCGCTGCCGCAGGAAGCCGTGGGTGTAGTACAGCTTCGCCACGCTCCAGGGGTCCCCGGAGTCCGGGTAGAGGCGATGGTCACCGGCCGCCTCGAACGCGGCGAGCGACACCTGGTGGCAGCGAATGTGGTCAGGGTGCGGATAGCCGCCGTTCTCGTCGTAGGTGGTCATCACGTGCGGCCGGAACTGGCGGATCACCCGTACCAACGCTTCGGTGGACACCTCCAGCGGCACCAGCGCGAAGCAGTCGTCGGGCAGCGGCGGCAGCGGGTCGCCCTTGGGCAGGCCGGAGTCGACGAAACCGAGCCAGTGGTGTTCGACGCCCAAGATCTCGGCGGCTTTGGCCATCTCGTCGCGCCGCACGTCGGCTATCCGGCCATGGACGTCGGGCAGGTCCATCGCGGGGTTGAGAATGTCGCCGCGCTCACCGCCGGTCAACGTCACGACCATCACCCGGTGCCCGGCGGCGGTGTAGCGGGCCACGGTGGCCGCGCCCTTGCTGGACTCGTCGTCGGGGTGGGCATGCACCGCCATCAATCGCAGTCCACTCATGCGCACATTCCCCGTTCCCTCCAGGTTCCTCCTGCCGGAACCCCGGACCGGACGCCTATAGTTCCAGATGGTTTCCGGCCCCCATCGTTACACCACCTGCTGCGGGCGCGGTAACCGCTCCCGACTCCACCGGCAACCTTGGGACACACCTCACGATGACCGACTCCGAGCCGCGCTACGGCGACGCCCAGGGCAGCGCACTGCCCCGACGGTTGCTGGCGCTCGTGCTGGGCACGCTCGGGATCGCCACCTTCGCCGCCCTCGCGGTGGTCGGCTATCAGCGCTTCGCGACCGCCGAGGTCAAGGGTGAGCTGTACGGATATGAGGTGCTCGACGATCAGACTGTCTCGGTTAAGTTCAGCGTGACTCGATCCGACCCGTCGCGGCCCGCGGCCTGCATCGTGCGCGTTCGATCCGGCGACGGCAGTGAGACCGGCCGGCGCGAAGTGCTGGTTCCACCATCGGAGTCGGCAACCGTTCAGGTGACCACGATCGTGAAATCTTCCCAGCAACCTGTCATGGGCGACGTCTACGGTTGCGGCAGCGACGTCCCCGATTATCTACGCTCGCCCTGACGTTGCGGTGGTATCCTGTACTGATACACGGTTCCGACTGGGACCGTGTATTGCTGCATTAACGACTGTATTTGACAGGCGTCGCCCCGTTGCCGAAGGCGCCGGACCCCGACGACACGAGGAGCGCAGTGAGATGACGGACACCCAGGTGACCTGGTTGACGCAGGAGTCACACGACCGGCTCAAAGCGGAGCTTGACCAGCTGATCGCGAACCGCCCGGTGATCGCCGCGGAGATCAATGACCGCCGCGAAGAGGGCGACCTGCGCGAGAACGGCGGCTACCACGCCGCCCGCGAAGAGCAGGGGCAGCAGGAGGCTCGTATCCGGAGCCTGCAGGAGCTGCTCAGCAGCGCCAAGGTCGGCGAGGCGCCCACCCAGTCCGGTGTCGCGCTGCCCGGTTCGGTGGTCACGGTGTACTACGACGGCGACAAGTCCGACACCGAGACCTTCCTGATCGCCACTCGCCAGGAGGGCGTCGCCGACGACAAGCTCGAGGTCTATTCACCGAACTCCCCGCTGGGTCACGCCCTGCTGGGCGCCAAGGTCAATGAGGAGCGCAGCTACAACGTTCCCAGTGGCAAGACCATCAAGGTGACCCTGGTCAGCGCGGAGCCCTACCACTCCTGAGCTAGGCCGCCCCGCCGATCAGGCCAGCGCCTGCGTCAGATCGGCGATCAGGTCGTCGATGTCCTCGATGCCCACCGACAGGCGCACCAAGTCGTCGGGAACCTCGAGTTGCGAACCCGCCGTAGAGGCATGCGTCATCGCGCCGGGCAGTTCGATGAGCGACTCGACCCCGCCCAGGGACTCGGCCAGGATGAAGATCTGGGTTCCGGCGCACAGCTTTTCCGCCGCCGCCCGGCCACCGCGCATCCGCACCGACACCATGCCGCCGAAACCGCGCATCTGCGTCGCGGCGACATCGTGGCCGCGGTGCGCCGGCAGACCCGGGTAGAGCACCTGGCTCACCGCGGGGTGCTCGTCCAGGAATTCCGCGACCGCCGCGGCGTTCTCGCTATGCCGTTGCATGCGCAGCACCAGTGTCTTCAGACCGCGCAGCGTCAGGTAGGCATCGAAGGGACCGGGGACCGCCCCCGCCCCGTTCTGCAGGAATGCGAACGCGGTGTCGAGCTCTTCGTCGTCAGTGACCAGCGCGCCGCCCACCACATCGGAATGCCCGCCGATGTATTTGGTGGTGGAATGCAGCACCACGTCGGCGCCCAGCGTCAGGGGCTGTTGCAACGCCGGCGAGGCAAAGGTGTTGTCCACCAGGACCCGAGCCCCGGCTTCTTTACCCAGGGCGGCGATTCCGGCGATGTCGGCGATCGACAGCAGCGGGTTGGTGGGAGTCTCCACCCAGATCAACTTGGTCTTATCGGTGAGGGCACCACGCACCGCGTCCAGGTCGGACAACGCGACCGGGGTGTGCGTCACTCCCCACTGGGTGAAGACCTTGTCGATCAGCCGGAAAGTGCCGCCGTAGGCGTCGTCGGGAATGATCAGGTGATCGCCGGGACGCAGCATCGAGCGCAGGGCACAGTCGGTGGCGGCCATCCCCGAACCGAAGGCCCGGCCGAACCGGCCCCGCTCCACCGCGGCCAGCGCGGCCTCCAGCGCGGCCCGGGTCGGATTGCCGGTGCGGGCGTATTCGAAGCCGCCGCGCAGACCGCCGACGCCGTCCTGGGCGAAGGTGCTGCTGGCGTAGATCGGTACGTTGACCGCCCCGGTGGCGGGGTCCGGCCGAAAGCCGGCGTGGATCGCGGTGGTGGACAGACCGGTGGCGCCGTGCGGGTGCCTCTGACTCAACGGATCGGCAGGCAGACGGTGGTCATGATCTTGTCCGCGATCGTCTGACGCTTGGCGTCCCACAGCGGGAAGAGATAACCGATGCACAAGATGGCGCCGTCGATGATGTGCGCCAGCTGGCGCACGATCGACATCCCGAAACCGATCGGCTGACCGGTGGCTTCGGAGACCACTTTGAACTTCAGCACCGATTTGCCGATGCTGGACCCGGTGGTGCCCTGCCGGTAGCCGTAGTTCCAGATTCCGAAGGCCAGCGCGGCCAGCCAACCCAAGAACATCAACGTGGCGCCGGTGCTCGACGGGCTGACCGTGCAGACGAAGCCGTCGGAACCGGTGATGCATTCCTTGTCGGCGGTGGTGCCGGCGATCATCGACGGGATGCCGTAGAGCACCAGGATCGGCAGGAAGTCAACGAAGTAGGCGGCCACCCGGGTCAGCCAGGAGGTGTAGGCCTCCTGCGGCAGCTGACCGACCGGGGTTCCGGCCTGGCCCGGGTAGGCGCCGTAGCCCGGCGCCGGCGGCGGGTAGTTGCCGGGAGGCGGCGGGGGGTAGTTTCCGGGCGGCGGAGGCGGGTAATTGCCGGGCGGCGGGGGCGGGTAGCTGCCCTGCGGGGGGTAGTTGCCGGGAGGCGGGGGCGGGTAGCTGCCCTGCGGCGGGTAATCACCGGACGGGGGCGGGTAGCTGCCGGGCTGGGACGGCGGATATTCGGTCATCTCCACCCTTTCGGGTCGTGTCGGTGAACGGTCCAAACGCTACCGCAGGACAGGGGCGTCAACGCCTTTATCGACGGCGTGGCCCGTCGGACAAAAAGCCCAGAAGGTCGTGGCGGGTGATCACGCCCACCGGTTTGCCGTCTTCCACCACCATCACCGCGTCCACCTCGGCCAACGTGGTGGCCGCTACCCCGACGACCTCGCCAGAGCCGATCAGCGGCAGCGGCGGACCCATGTGCAGCGACACCGCGTCAGCAAGCTTCGCGCGACCCTCGAACACCGCGGAAAGCAACTCCCGCTCGGAAACACTTCCGGCCACCTCACCGGCCATCACCGGCGGCTCGGCTCCGACGACGGGCATCTGCGATACCCCGTACTCCCGCAGGATCCCGATGGCGTCGCGCACCGTCTCCGCCGGGTGGGTGTGGACCAGGTCCGGCAGTACTCCGGACTTGGCCCGCAGTACGTCGGCAACCGTGGCCTGGACCGTGGAACCATCCAGTCGCGACCGCAGGAAGCCGTAGGAGGACATCCAGGCGTCGTTGAACAGCTTCGACATGTAGCCCCGCCCGCCGTCGGGCAGCAGGACCACCACGAGCGCGTCGGGACCGGCCTTGACCGCGGTCTCCACCGCCGCCACTACGGCCATCCCGCAGGAGCCGCCGACCAGCAGCGCTTCCTCCCGGGCCAGGCGCCGGGTCATGTCGAAGGAGTCCGCGTCCGAGACGGCGATGATCCCGTCGGGAATGCTCGGGTCGTAGGCGTCCGGCCAGAAGTCCTCGCCGACGCCTTCGACCAGGTAGGGCCGACCGGTGCCACCGGAGTACACCGAACCCTCGGGGTCCGCGCCGATGATCTGCACCCGGCCCTCGGACACCTCTTTGAGGTAGCGGCCGGTGCCGGTGATGGTGCCGCCCGTTCCGATCCCGGCGACGAAATGGGTCACCTGGCCGTCGGTGTCGGCCCAGATCTCCGGTCCGGTGGTCTCGTAGTGACTCTCGGGGCCGGCCGGGTTGGAGTACTGGTCGGGCTTCCAGGCGCCGTCGATCTCCTCGACCAGCCGATTGGACACGCTGTAGTAGCTGGCCGGGTCATCCGGGGACACCGCTGTCGGGCACACCACCACCTCGGCGCCGTAGGCCCGCAACACGTTCTGCTTGTCTTCGCTGACCTTGTCCGGGCAGACGAACACGCATTTGTACCCGCGCCGCTGGGCCACCAGCGCCAGGCCCACCCCGGTGTTGCCCGAAGTCGGTTCGACGATGGTGCCGCCGGGCTTGAGTGCCCCGCTGGCCTCGGCCGCGTCGATCATCTTCACCGCGATGCGGTCTTTGGAGCTGGCACCGGGATTGAGGTATTCGACCTTGGCCACCACCCGCCCCGCGCCGGCCGGAACGATCGAACTCAACTCGACCAGCGGGGTATTACCGATGAGGTCACTGATGTGGCGCGCTATCCGCATGCCTGCAATGGTCTCAGGTTGTTTGTCCGGGCGGGTCAGCGAGGCTCGACGAAGGAGAGCCGACGCTGGGCCCGCCCCATAAACACGACGGGTCAGCGAGGCTCGACGAAGGAGAGCCGACGCTGGGCCCGCCCCATAAACCGGGTGGTTCAGCCGGTGGCTTCGCGGATGTATTCGCCGATCTGGCGCAGTGAACGCGTGGCCTCGGGCACGAACGGCGCGGCAATCTGAAAGACGTGGATCTGGCCGGGCCAGATCCGCAGCTCCACCGGGACGCCCGCGGCGGCCAGCACTTTGGCGCCCAGCCGGGCGTCGTGCAGCAGTACCTCGGAGCCAGAGACGTGAATCAGAGTGCGCGGAAGTCCGGGCCGCACGTGCTGCAGCGGTTCGAGGACTTCGCCGCCGTGGACGCGATCACGCCGGGCCGCCGCCTCGATCAGTTCGACGAAGGCGTCAAATGCCTTGGGCGGAAACTCCGCTCCGCTGTGGATGTTGGGATGCGCCTTCTTGGCTTCCTTGGCGATCTCCAGCAGCGGCGACAGAGCGACGATCGCCGCCGGAGCCTCCTCGTCTTCGTCGAGCAACCGTTCGGCCAACGCCAGGGACAGGTAGCCGCCGGCCGAGTCGCCGGCCAGCACGATCTGGTCGGGCTGGTAGCCCTGGCGGCGCAGCCACCGATAGCCGTCATAGCAGTCGTCGATCGCGTCGGCGATCGAGTGCTTGGGGATCATCCGGTACTCCACCACCAGCACCGGGCTGTCGGCGTACTTCGACAACTTGGTGACGAGTCGGCCGTGGGTGTTGGCGCCGCAGGTGAGGAACGCGCCCCCGTGCATATAGAGCACCACCCGACGGGTGCCGTCGGCTGGCATCACGCCGGCGGCGCGCACCAGCTGTGCTTTGCAGCGCGGCAGCCGGATGGTGGCCCTGATGGTGCCCGGTGCGGGCAGCACAGCCTTGGCGGCGAAGTCGAGCAATCCGAACGGCCACGGCATGCGCGGCAGGTAGCTGCCCACCGACAGGACGGGCCGAATGGTGGCCCGAGCGGCCAGCCATGCGAGCCGTCCTTCCATGCTGGGCGCCTCTTCGACCACCTCCACCGGCAGTCCGTCATGACGACTGTGACGGCGGGGCCGTTGGGAGGGGTAAAGCCGGACGCCGGCACGCGGCGAGCTGGGAATAATGCTGGGTGCGGTCATGATGGACACTCCCTCCAGCCGGCCCGGGCCGGCACTGCCAACGCGGTATTACTTATCGTCACACGCCAAAATTTGAGAAGAAATCTTAGGATTCGTTCCGATACTGCATCGGTTCCGCTTCGTGACCATTTCTGTTTGCTGCGGGCGGGAACCAGCTCCCTAGAATTGCCACATGGCGATCCATGCGACGCGACGGTCAGCGGTCACGCTGCTCACCGCCGGCATGATCGCCTCCAGCGGCACCCTCTATCTCGGGGTGCGCAATCTCCTGGCCGGGCAGGCCGACCGGGCGCGCCAGACCATCCCCAAGGCATGCGCCATTCCGCCCCGCGCCGACGGCGTCTACACCGGCGAAGGTGAACCGGTGCAGCGTTATCAACGCGGTATGAGCGTGGATCTGCACCTGATGATCTTCGGCGACTCGACCGCGACGGGGTATGGCTGCCTGTCCGCCGAGCAGGTGCCGGGCGCGCTGATCGCCAGCTCGCTGGCACAACGCACCGGCCTGCGGATTCGCTTGAGCACCAAAGCGATTGTGGGTGCCACCACCAAGGGACTGGCCGGCCAGGTCGACGCGATGTTCGTCGCGGGTCCACCGCCGAACGCCGCGGTCATCATGATCGGGGCCAATGACGTCACCGCCCTGCACGGCATCGCATGCTCGGCGCAACGGCTGCGCTCGGTGGTCAAGCGCCTCCACGCCAGCGGTGCGGCGGTGATCGTGACGACCTGCCCTGACCTGGGCGCGGTCAGTGCGATCCCCCAGCCGCTGCGCTGGGTGGCCCACACCCGGGCACGCCGGCTGGCCAAGGCCCAGGCCCGTGCGGTCAAGGCCGCCGGCGGTATCACCGTCCCCTTCGCCGACTTCCGATCGCGGGAGTTCCATCAGGCACGCGAGCTGCTATTCGCCCAGGATCAGTACCATCCGTCGGCCGCCGGATACGCGCTGGCAGCCACCCAAGTGATCCCCGCCTTGTGTGCCGCGCTGGAGCGGCCCGATTCCCGCGAGACGGTTCCGTCGGGCTAGATTCGCCTCTAGAACCCGATTAGAGGAGTCAGAAGTGCCTGAAGCTGTCATCGTCTCAACTGCGCGTTCGCCGATCGGCCGGGCCGGCAAGGGGTCCCTGGTCACCATGCGGCCCGACGACCTGGCTGCCCAGATGGTGCGCGCCGCCCTGGACAAGGTTCCTGCCCTGGACCCGCGCGAGATCGACGACCTGATGATGGGCTGCGGCCAGCCGGGCGGCGCCTCCGGCTACAACATCGGCCGCGTGGTCTCGGTGTTGCTCGGCTACGACTTCCTGCCCGGCACCACGGTGAACCGGTACTGCTCGTCGTCGCTGCAGACCACTCGGATGGCCTTCCACGCGATCAAGGCCGGGGAGGGTGACGCGTTCATCTCCGCCGGCGTGGAGACCGTCTCGCAGTTCGTGATCGGCGCGGCCGACGGCGCCCCGAACAGCAAGAACCCGCTGTTCGCCGACGCCCAGGCCCGTTCCGAGGCCGCTGCGGCCGGTGCCGACGAGTGGCACGACCCGCGTGCCGACGGCCTGCTGCCTGACGTCTACATCGCGATGGGCCAGACCGGCGAGAACGTCGCGCTGCACACCGGGATCAGCCGTGAGGACCAGGACCGCTGGGGCGTGCGCAGCCAGAACCGCGCCGAGGAGGCCATCAACAGCGGCTTCTTCGCCCGCGAGATCTCGCCGGTCACCCTGCCCGACGGCACCGTGGTGAGCACCGATGACGGCCCGCGCGCCGGCACCACCTACGAGAAGATCAGCCAGCTCAAGCCGGTGTTCCGGCCCAACGGCACGATCACCGCCGGCAACGCCTGCCCGTTGAACGACGGTGCGGCCGCGGTGATCATCACCAGCGACACCAAGGCCAAGGAGCTGGGTCTCAAGCCGCTGGCCCGGATCGTGTCCACCGGGGTGTCGGGTCTGTCGCCGGAGATCATGGGCCTGGGCCCGATCGAGGCGGTCAAGAAGGCGCTGGCCAACGCCAAGATGTCGGTGTCCGACATCGACCTGTTCGAGATCAACGAGGCGTTCGCGGTGCAGGTGCTGGGCTCGGCCCGCGAGCTGGGCATCGACGAGGACAAGCTGAACGTGTCCGGCGGGGCGATCGCCCTGGGCCACCCGTTCGGTATGACCGGCGCCCGGATCACCGCCACCCTGCTCAACAACCTGGCCACCCACGACAAGCAGTTCGGCGTGGAGACCATGTGTGTGGGCGGCGGTCAGGGCATGGCCATGGTCGTGGAGCGTCTCTCCTAAGTTCCTTTGCCGTTGACTCTGCGCCTACCAGGCAGAAGTGCGAGTGATCCGCCTGGTCAGCGCAGAGTCAACTGCGTTTCAGGGCATCCCAGGCTTGGCGGACGCGGCGGACCACGTCGTGGCTTCGGTGTTCGTTGAGCACCGTGATGTGCGTCCAGCCCGCCTGCCGGAGGTACTCAAGACGCTCGACGTCCTTGACGAATTGGGGTCGACTGGTGCGGTGGTGGTCGCCGTCGTATTCGACCGCGAGCATGATGTGCTCCCACCCCATGTCGAGGAAGTACTTGGGGTAGCCGTCCTCGCCCACGACGGGGATCTGCGTCTGCGGCCTGGGGAACCCGGCATCGCTGAGCAACAGCCGCAGCCAGGTCTCCTTCGGTGACTGTGCGCCGGCATCGACGAGGTACAGCGCAGCTTCCAGCTGGCGCAACCCGCGGGTGTGACGATGCCGCGCCGCCAGGGCAGCCACATCGTCGACCTTGAAATGTGTGGCGTTGGCCAGTGCGTCAAGCCTGGCAACCGCCTGGCGCAGCGGGCCGCGGCGGCCAAGGTCGAAGGCGGTGCGCTCGGGAGTGGTGGCGACGACGCCGGCGATCCACTGGGATTCACCGTCCAGGATCAGGTCGGCGCGGGTCTTGACGCCGTGCGGGGCGCGCGCGTTACGCCAGATCAGTTCGACGGTCGCGTCGTCGTCGATCCACTTCGCCCCGTGCAAGGCGGACGCCGCCAAGCCGGAGACCACTGCTTGGCGATGCGACCACAGCCAAGCGGCCTGCGTCCGGCGCCGGAGCGTGGGTTCGACGTACTTTTCCAGGTATACGTTCGGCAGGACTGCGGTGTGGTGTTTTTCCAGCTCGTGCCAGGTGACCACCCCGGCGGTCAGTGCCTCACTACCGATGAATGGCTGTCCCATGGCGGCATGCTGCCCGGGGCCACCGACACAAAAAAATTGACTCTGCGCGTACCAGGCAAAAGTGCGAGTAGCTTGCCTGGTCAGCGCAGAGTCAACGGGAAAAGCTAGCGGGTCACTCGCTCTGGAAGTAGCTGAGCAGCCGCAGGATCTCCAGGTACAGCCAGACCAGGGTCACGGTCAGACCAAGGGCGATGCCCCAGGCGGCCTTCTCGGGCGCGCCGGCCCGGATCATCTGGTCAGCGGCGTCGAAGTCGATCAGGAAGCTGAACGCCGCGAGCCCGATGCACACCAGCGAGAAGACGATAGACAGCGTGCCACCGCTGCGCAGGCCCATGCCTGCACCGTCGCCGACGCCGAACATGCCCAGCACCAGGTTGCCGATCATCAGGGCCAGCACACCGAACATGCCGGCGATCACCATCCGGGTGAACTTCGGGGTGACCCGGATAGCGCCGGTCTTGTAGACCACCAGCATGCCGCCGAAGACCCCGAAGGTGCCCATCACGGCCTGGCCGATCAGCGAGCCGGCGTTGCCGGTCCCGACGGTGACCGCGGTCAGCACGAAGGAGATGGCGCCCAGGAACAGGCCCTCGAGTACCGCGTAGCTGAGCACCACGGCCTTGCTGTCCTGCTTGCGGCCGAACATGGCGACCATGACCAGCGCGAGCCCGCCGAAGGCGCCAATGAAGGTCAGTGGCCCGGCCAGCGCCTGGTTGGAGGCCACCAGGAAGAAGGAGACGATCGCCGAGAGGCTCAGCACCCCCAGGGTGATGCCGGTCTTGGTGACGACGTCATCGATGGTCAGCGGGCGAGTGACCTCGCGCTGCTGATACTGCGCCAAAGACGGGTCGGCCTGGTAGGTCTGACCCACCTGCTGAGCGGCACCGGCGACACCGGTTCCGAACTGCGCGTAGCCGCCCTGCTTGGGCAACGAACGAAATACCGGGTTGCTGGTCTCCCGCACCGTCCCGATCCTCTCCTAGGGCTGTGAAGCGAAGTCTTACGAACACTGAATCAACGTTTCCCGGACCGCCTGAGTTCCCGACGGAGTTCGGGCCGTTTGCAGCCCAAACCTTACCCGCGGACCAAGGGCCGCGCCTAGGGATCTACATTGCGAAGGCGTGACAGGCGAATCTGACGGTGCGGTGAACCCCGACGTCCTGGCCCGTGTCGACAACGGCGTCGCCGTGTTGACGCTCAACCGGCCGAAGGCGATCAACTCGCTGAACCTTCCGATGGTGACCGCGATGACCGCGGCGCTTTCCGCATGGGCCGACGACCCGGCGGTGACGGCGGTGGTGCTGGCCGGTGCCGGCGAGCGCGGCCTGTGCGCCGGCGGCGACGTAGTCGCGATCTATCACAGCGCCAAGGCCGACGGCGCCGACGCGCGCCGCTTCTTCTACGACGAGTACCGGCTCAACGCCCAGATCGGCGGCTTCGGAAAGCCCTTCGTGTCCTTGATGGACGGCATCGTGATGGGTGGCGGTGTGGGGGTAGGCGCGCACGCCAACACCCGGGTGGTCACCGACACCACCAAGATGGCGATGCCCGAGGTCGGAATCGGCTTCATCCCCGATGTCGGCGGCACCTATCTGCTCTCGCGCTCCCCCGGCCGGCTCGGTCTGCACGCAGCACTGACCGGCGCACCGTTCTCCGGGCCGGACGCCATCGCACTGGGTTTCGCTGACCACTACGTGCCGCATGAGCAATTGGCCGCCTTCACCGCGGCGATCTTCGCCGACGGCGTCCACAGCGCGCTAGCGGCCTACGCCGTCGAGCCGCCGCCGAGTCAGCTTGCCGCACAACGCGACTGGATCGATGACTGCTACGCCCATGACACCGTGGCGCAGATCGTGACCGCCCTGGCCGGCCACGCCAGCCCCGACGCCAACGCCGCGGCGGAGCTGATTGGCACCAGGTCCCCGGTCGCCTGCGCGGCGACGCTGGAGGCGGTGCGCCGGGCCGAGCGGCTGGCCACGCTGGAAGAGGTCCTCATTCAGGAGTACCGGGTGTCGTGCGCGTCGCTGCGCACCCATGACCTGGTGGAGGGAATCCGCGCCCAGTTGGTGGACAAGGACCGCAACCCGCAGTGGTCGCCGGCCACGCTGGCTGAGGTTACCCCCGCCGACATCGACAGCTACTTCGTTCCCGCCGAGCCCGATCTCACCTTCTAAAGGAGTCCCCATGAGCTACGAGACCATCCTCGTCGACCGCGACGGCCGCGTCGGCACCATCACCCTGAACCGGCCGCAGGCGCTCAACGCGCTCAACAGCCGGGTGATGGACGAAGTCACTACCGCCGCGGCCGAATTCGACGCCGACCCCAGTATCGGCGCGATCATCATCACCGGCAGCGCCAAGGCCTTCGCCGCCGGCGCCGACATCAAGGAGATGGCCGACCTCAGTTTCGCCGAGGTGTTCGCCGCCGACTTCTTCGCCGCCTGGTCCAAGCTGGCCGCGGTGCGCACCCCGACCATCGCCGCGGTGGCCGGGTTCGCGCTGGGCGGCGGCTGCGAGTTGGCGATGATGTGCGATCTGCTGATCGCCGCCGACACCGCCAAATTCGGCCAGCCCGAGATCAAGCTGGGCGTGCTGCCCGGCATGGGTGGCTCGCAGCGGCTGACCCGGGCCATCGGCAAGGCCAAGGCGATGGACCTGATCCTGACCGGCCGAACCATCGACGCCGCCGAAGCCGAGCGCTCCGGCCTGGTCTCTCGCGTGGTGCCGGCCGACGACCTGCTGGCCGAGGCCGGCAAGGTGGCCACCACCATCGCCGGGATGAGCCTGTCGGCTGCCCGGATGGCCAAGGAAGCCGTCAACCGGGCCTTCGAATCCACCCTGGCCGAAGGGCTGCTCTACGAGCGCAGGCTGTTCCACTCGGCGTTCGCCACCGAGGATCAGACCGAGGGCATGGCCGCGTTCACCGAGAAGCGCCCCCCTAACTTCACCCACCGCTGAGCTGATCGGCGATGAGCACCCCCACCGCAACCACCGCGCCCACGCCACCGGCTGCCCACGAGCCCTGGTGGGTCCGGCACTACACGTTCACCGGGACCACGGTGGGCCTGGTGTTCCTGTGGCTGTCGCTGACCCCGTCCCTGCTGCCCCGCGGGCCACTGTTCCAGGGCTTGGTCAGCGGCGGCTCGGGGGCGATCGGCTACGCGCTGGGGGTGTTCGCCGTCTGGTTGGTGCGCTACATGCGCTCGCAGGATTCCAGCCCGGCCGCTCCACGCTGGGCCTGGCGGGTGCTGATCCCGACGGCGATCGTCATCCATCTCTGGGTGGTGTGGACTATCCACGGTTGGCAGGACCAGATGCGCGACCTGATGGGTGTGCCGAGGCTGACTTGGTACAACTACCCGCAGGCCGGCGTGATCGCGGTGGCCACGCTGTTCATCTTGGTCGAGATCGGCCAGATGATCCGACTGGTGCTGAGGTTTCTGGTGCACCAGCTCGAACGCGTTGCCCCGCCGCGGGTTTCGGCTGTGGTTGCGGTGTCGTTGGTGCTGGCTCTGGGTGTGGCGGTGCTCAACGGCGTGGTGCTCAAGCAAGCAATGCACATCATGAACAGCACGTTCAGCTCGATCAACGACGAGGCCAGCCCGGACCGGGCCGCCCCATCGACGCGGCTGCGCTCCGGCGGCCCTGAGTCGCTGGCCTCCTGGGGTTCGCTAGGCCATCAGGGCCGCATCTTCGTGGCGGGGGGACCCAGCCTGGCGCAACTCAGCGAGTTCAACGGCGCACCGGCCACCGAACCGATCCGCGCCTATGCCGGGCTGAATTCCGCCGACGGCATCAAGGCGACGGCGGAGCTGGCGGCAGCCGAATTGGCCCGGACCGGCGGACTGAACCGTGCCGTGGTGGCCGTGGCCACCACCACCGGCACCGGCTGGATCAACGAGGCCGAGGCCTCCACGCTGGAATACATGTTCAACGGCAACACCGCGATCGTGAGCATGCAGTATTCGTTCCTGCCCAGCTGGTTGTCGTTCCTGGTCGACAAGGAGAACGCCCGCCAGGCCGGTGTAGCGCTGTTCGAGGCGGTCGACAAACGGGTGCGTGCCCTGCCCGAGGCCAAGCGCCCCAAAGTGGTCGTGTTCGGCGAGAGCCTGGGGTCGTTCGGCGGCGAGGCGTCCTTCATGAGCCTCAACAATGTGCTGGCGCGCACCGACGGTGCGTTGTTCTCCGGGCCGACGTTCCAGAACACCATCTGGACCGACCTGACTCTCAACCGCGATCCCGGGTCCCCGCAGTGGCTGCCCATCTACCACGACGGCAGCGCCGTGCGGTTTGTCGCGCGCCCGGATGACTTGGATCGTCCCGACAGTCCTTGGGGCTCAGGCATTTCACCGCGGGTGGTGTACCTGCAGCACGCGTCGGACCCGATCGCCTGGTGGCATCCCGATCTGCTGTATCACAAGCCCGACTGGCTCAAAGAGCCCCGCGGTTATGACGTGCTGCCGCAGGTGCGCTGGTTTCCGATCGTGACGTTCCTGCAGGTCTCGGCCGACATGGCGGTGGCGATCGACGTGCCTGCCGGTCATGGCCACAGCTACGTGGCCGACGTGGCCAATGCCTGGGCGGCGATCCTACATCCAGCGGCGTGGACCCCGGAGAAAACCGAACGGCTCCGACCACTGCTGCACTCCGATGCCTAGCTCCGTGGCTCGGACGGGTTCCACCAGCTCACCGGCGGCGGCCAAGGCCTGATAGCCGCCGATGACGTCGGTGGCCCGGTGCAGGCCGAGGTCTTGCAGTGCGGCCGCGGCCAGGCTCGAGGTGTAGCCCTGCGAGCACAGAATGATCCACTGGACGTCGTCGTCGACCGCCTGCGGCAGCCGGGCATCGCTGGTCGGGTCGCAGCGCCATTCCAGCACGTTGCGCTCGATCACCAGGGCGCCGGGCACCTCCCCCTCCTGGGCGCGCTGGGCGGCGGGCCGGATGTCGACCAGGTATGCCCCGGAACGCAGCGCCGCGGGAACCTCATCGGCGTGCAGACGGTGCAGCCGGGCCCGAGCGGACTCCAGCAGGTGGTCGATGCGGCTGGTCAGCGTCGTGACGCTCATGATGCCTCCGGGTGCTGGGTGAGTTCGGTGCGCTGCCTGCGCAAAGTATTGTCCGGCGCGACGTCGTAGTAGGACATTTCCACCAAAGGCGGCGAGTAGGCGTGCACGCTCAGGGTCGGGACCGGCGTGGTGCCCTGCTCAGGGGCCGACGGCGCCCAGACCACGTCGTGCACCCAGCCCCGGCTGAAGGCGGCCTGGTCTCCGGCATCGAGCCGCCGTCGCGCCAACTGATGCCCATCCCAGTGGAACTCGTCCAGGGAACCGGACAGTACGGTGAGTGCGCCCAGTGAATCGCCGTGGTCATGCAGTTCGGTGGCGTGGCCCGGAACCCAGCTGATCAGCCAGATGTCGAGCCGCTCGTCGCCGTGGATCCGGGTGAACCAGCGCTGGTCGTCGGGCAGCCCTGTGCCGGGCAGCAGGTGGTTGTAGCGCCCCTGCAACACGGCGTCAGCGGCAAGGTCGGTGGTCTGTAGGAGGTCGGGCTGCCGTAGTGAGCGCGGCCGGGCGGCCGGGCGTCGCAGCGCGATGGGATCAGCGATAACCATGGTGAGAACTCCAGAACGGATGGGGTGGATTCGAGACAGGGCGGCGGCAGCGTTCAGCTGCGGCAACAACAACCCTGGAAATCCACGTACTCCATCACAGCGGCCATGGTAAGTGAACACGGAACCGAGCGCATCGACCGTCGTAGGCTCCGGCGTGCGATTCGGGTCCGCCTTCAGCAGAAATATCTGCTATGAGCTGGGCTTTCCTGTCGACGTGGGGGTTGAAATCGGGATGAGGCGAAGAACCGGCGGGGTGTTACCCGCAAAATGGTCACCATGACCTCTGCTGCCGAACCTCGCGCGCCCCGTCCGCCGCGGGTGGCTCTGGTGCTGGGCAGCGGCGGGGCACGCGGCTACGCCCACATCGGGGTGATCGCCGAACTCCGCGACCGCGGCTTCGACATCGTCGGCATCTCCGGCTCCTCGATGGGAGCGTTGGTGGGCGGACTGCAGGCCGCCGGACGCCTCGACGACTTCGCCGAGTGGGCCAAATCGTTGACTCAGGGCGCGGTGCTGCGGTTGTTGGATCCCTCCTTCACCGCGGCGGGGGTACTGCGGGCGGAGAAGATCCTCGATGTGGTTCGCGACATCCTGGGCGACAGCAATATCGAGGACCTGCCGATTCCCTATACGGCCGTCGCAACCGATCTGATCGCGGGCCGATCGGTGTGGCTGCAACGCGGCCCGATCGACACCGCTATCCGGGCCTCGATCGCCATTCCCGGGGTGATCGCACCGCACGTGGTCGACGGACGGCTGCTGGCCGACGGCGGAATCCTCGATCCCCTGCCGATGGCTCCGCTGAGTTCGGTCAACGCCGATCTGACACTGGCTGTGAGCCTCAACGGCGGTGATCCGACCGCCGCCGGGCCGCCCACTGAGGACGCCGAACGGGCCGCCACCCCGGGCCGGCTGAATCGTATGTGGCGCAGCACGTCTGCACTCCTGGACACCAGCGGGGCCCGCTCGCTGCTGGACCGTCCGACGGCACGCGCGATCCTGGACCGTTTCAGCAGCGGTGAGTCCGAGCCGGGTGAGGGCGAGGAGTCCGTGCCCGAAGTGCCCAAACTCGGCAGTTTCGAGGTGATGAACCGGACCATCGACATCGCCCAGGCGGCGCTGGCCCGCTATCAACTGGCGTCGCACCCGCCCGACCTGCTGATCGAGGTGCCGCGGGTGGCCTGCCGCAGTCTGGACTTCCACCGCGCCGCCGAGTTGATCGACGTGGGCCGCGAACTGGCCGCGCGCACCCTCGACGCAGCGAAACCGCTTTAGCCCGCTAAAAATTCGCTGATCGCGGCGGCCTGCTGGCGGCCCTGTTCGCGTCCGGCGTGCGCCGACGGCACCCGGCACGACGGGTTGAGCGGATTGCTGCCGAACGCGCGGATCGCGTCGTCATCGGCCAGCACCGCGCAGACTCGACCCTCGAACGCATTGATCTCCGCACCGATCCCACCACCGGCGGGAACCAGCAGCACCGCCGCGGCGCAGTCGGCGGCCACGTCGAGGTTGATGGTGCTGCGCACGCCGCCGTCCATGTAGCGGTGTCCGCCCAGCACCACCGGGGGCCAGGCGCCCGGTACCGCACAACTGGCGGCCACCGCGTCGATGAGTTCCACACCGGAGTCGCGGTCGAAGACCTTCAGTTCCCCGGTGTCGATGTCGATCGCCGTGATCCGCAGAACCCGATCCGGCCAGTCGTGGGAGGGCAATCGGTCGGCGATGATGGCCCTGCGCACCGGCGCGGGCATCGTCTCGGCCGCCAGGGCCACCGCGCCGATACCCTGCAGCTTCTGCGCGGTGGTGGTGTTGGGCTCGGTGATGGCCGCCATGAACAGATCGGTCAGCGCATCGGCCCCCACCCCGGGGTCGACCTCAGGCGACGTCGGCGCCACCTGCCGGGCGAACAGCTCCTCCAGACCGATCCCGCTGCCGAGCTGGGCTGCCACCGCCGAGCCGGCCGATGTCCCCACCAGCACAGCGGATTCCAGCAGTTTCTGGGCGGCGGCAGGCGACTCGTCGGCGATACCGCACAAAACCCCGGTCTCCCAGGCAATACCGGCCACCCCACCACCGCCCAGGACCAGGGCACGCTTGGTCATCGGATTCATACCGCCGGGTGTTGGGCCGCCGCGGCCACCGGGTTCAGATCCTCATGTCGCAGTTGTCGCGCGGGCGGATCGGGCAAGACCAGTCGACGGGTGATCCGCAGGCCCGCGTCGACGTGCACCAGCTGACCCGGTTCGATCGGTTCCCAGCGGGTCTCTCCGTCCATCGGCTCGGTGGCGAACACTACCGCGGGCCGACCACGCAACTGCGCCGCATCGGCTCGAATCCGTTTGGTGCGCAACGCCAAACCTCCAGGTTCTGTGCCGTCTCGTCGGTCCAGGATATAGAGCTCGTTGGGCTCGGGGTACCGAAGCGCCCACATGTCGGTGGCGGTGGTCAGCAGCAGGTTGAGCGCGTAGATCGGCACGTTGGCGGCGAGCCAGCGCACGGCGTCGACCAGGCCCCCCGTCACGTCGCCGCGCCGCGCTCGGATCGCGGCGGTGATCAGGGCGAAGACCCGTTCAGAGTCGGTATCGCCGTGCACCAGGCCGTAGGCGTCGACCTCGCGCAGCCGCTGATCAATGGCGGGCAGGTCTTCGACGACGCCATTGTGCGCGAAGATGCGGTTGTCCTGCAGGAACGGGTGGGTGTTGGCGACGCTCCGAGCGCCGGTGGTGGCATAACGCACGTGCGCGACGAAAGTGGTGCCGGTCAGTTCCTGCGCCGCGGTAGCGAATTCGGTGTCCTGCCACGCCGCGATCGGCTGTTTACGCAGCCGCGATTGCCCGTAGCCGTCGAACACACCCAGGCCCGTGCCGTCGGGGTTGCGCCGGCTCTGTTCGGCCAGGCTGTCCGCGGCGTCGAGCAGCCAGAATGTTGAGGTTACGACGCTGGTCCCGGCATGCAGCCCGAAAAGTCGGCACACGGCGGGGCTCAGCGCGCCAGGCGCGGAGCGGCCCGGCCGGTAATAGGCGGCAGGTCGAAGAACCCGGCGATACCGGGCGCGGCCGCGCAGGTCGCCGGAATCGCGTTGACGCAGTGGGCTGCGGTGGCCACGATCCCGGGGTTGCTGACCAGTCCTGCTTCGACGGTGTCGGGCTGCCAGCCCTTGACGGTGACGAAGGTGTCGGGATTGCCCCGCACTTCCATCTCGTAGCGCTCGCCGGCCGGACCGAAAGTCCAGGGCGGGTCCAGGTTTTCCTCGCCCATGTACCAGTTGACGGTCACCCGGGCCACCACCTCGTCGCCGACGGTGGCCTCCCAGTGGAACCGGCGGCCCGCCACCTGACCGGGTTCGATCGAACCGATCGGCGAATCGATCGGCGCGGTGGCGACCGCAACCTCCTGCGACGAGCGGATGGTCTCGTCCGCGGCGAATCCGAGCCGATCCACGCACAGCCGCACCGATTGACGGAAACCACCGTCGAGCAGCTTTTGCATCGGACCGCTCAGCGCCTGATCCGGAGTCCCCCCGAAGCCCATGACGTAGCGCAGCACATCAGGTGCGTCGTAGGTGCGCAGGTCGGAATACTCTTCGCCGCGAATAAAGGTCACGCCGGTGGACATCACCGACAGCAGCAGCGGAAACAGTTCGGTGGCCGCGCCCGGCCCGATACCGGCGCCGTGCAGAGTCACGTTGCCCTCGCGTGCGGCGGCCTCCAGGGGCGCGCCCTCCTTCTCGGTCGGGTAGAACCAGCCGACCGGGGTCACCACGTTCTTGCCGGCGCGCAGCAGGGCGGCAACCTCATCGGGGTTGGGCAACAGCGGCGCGTAGATCACGGCGTCGGCTTCCAGTGCGAGAATCTCTTCGACACTGTCGGTGGCCGTCACCCCCACCGGATCGGTACCGATGATCTCCCCGACGTCCTTGCCGCTCTTGGACTTCGAGTGGACCCAGCAGCCCACCAGCTCCAGGTCCGGATGCTCCAGCACGCCCTTGATCGCGGCGACCCCGACTCCCCCGGTCGCCCATTGGATGACACGCAGGCTCATCAGTCACGCACCTCACTCACTTGGTAGTGCCCCTCGGCGTAGCGGGCCCGGATGGTCTTCTTGTCGTATTTGCCGACGCTGGTGCGCGGGATCGCTTCGACGAAGGTCCAGCGCTCCGGCAGCCACCAGCGGACCACCCTGTCGGACAAGAATGTTCGTAGTTCGGCACCGCTGACGCGAGCACCGGAACGGGCCACCACGACCGCCAGGGGCCGCTCCTGCCAGCGTTCGTCGGGCACCCCGACCACCGCCGCCTCCACCACATCGGGGTGGGCGATGAGTTCGTTCTCCAGTTCCACCGAGGAGATCCACTCCCCACCGGACTTGATGACGTCCTTGGCGCGATCGGTCAGCGTGATGAAGCCCTGCGCGTCGATGCGGCCCACGTCGCCGGTGCGCAGCCAGCCCGAAGAGAACTTCGACTCGTCCTGGCCGAGGTAGTAGGCCCCGGTGATCCACGCGCCGCGCACTTCCAGCTCGCCGACCGACTCGCCGTCGTTGGGCAGCACCTGGTCTTCGTCGTCGACGATGCGGGTCTCGACGCCGCACACCGGCCGCCCCTGGGTGCCCCGCAGCGCCCAGTGCTGTTCGGCCGGGGTGCCCGGCGGTGGCCAGGCCATGGTGGCCATCGGTGAGGTCTCGGTCATGCCCCAGAGTTGCCGCACGTGCACGCCGTGGCGCTGCTCGAAGGCCTGCATCAAGGACACCGGCACCGCCGACCCACCGCAGGCAACTAACCGCAGTGACGAAATGTCATGGCCGGGTTCACGTTCCAGGTAGTGCATCACGTCGTTCCAGATGGTCGGCACGGCACCGGCCACGGTGGCGCGCTGCGACTCGATGAGCGCGACCAGCGAGGCGGCATCCAGATGCCGGTCGGGCATCGCCAGGTCTGCGCCGGCCATCAGCGCCGAATACGGCAGCCCCCAGGCGTTGGCGTGGAACATCGGCACGATCGGCAGGACGCAGTCGATCGCACCGATCGCGGTGCCGTTGGTGGTGCAGCCCGCCATGGCGTGCAGGTAGCTGGAGCGGTGGCTGTAGACCACGCCTTTGGGGTTGCCGGTGGTGCCGCTGGTGTAGCACATGGCGGCCGCGGAGTTCTCGTCGATCACCGGCCAGTCGAACTCGTCGGATTCGGCGGCCAGCAGGGTTTCGTAGTCCAGCACGGTCTTGCCGGAGGCCGCCAACGGTGCGGTGTCGCCGTCGCCGACGACGATCACGGTGTGCACGGTGTCCAGCTGTCCCAGCACCGGCGCCAGCAGCGGTATCAGCGAGGCGTCCACCAGGACCACCTGGTCTTGGGCCTCGTTGGCGATGAAGACGATCTGCTCGGCGAACAGTCGGATGTTGAGTGTGTGCAGCACCGCGCCCATCGCCGGCACCGCCAGGTAGGCGGCCAGGTGTTCGGTGTTGTTCCACATGAAGGTGGCGACCCGCTGGTCGCCGGTGATGCCGAGGCGGCGCAGCGCGTTCGCTAGCCGGGCCACCTGGTGCCCCAGCTCGCGGTAGGTGGTGACGCGGTAGCCGTCGTCGCCCAGAGTGGTCACGGTGCGGGCACCGTGGACAGCCGTGACGTGATTCAAGATGGCGCCGACCGTCAACGGCCAGTGCTGCATGGTGCTACGCATCGACCTATTCGATCACGACGCCCTCAGCGGTGAGACGTGGGTTACACCGCGGGTTCGAGCTGCAGGATCCGGGTGACGGCGTCGTCGAGTTCGAGCTGCTCGTGCAGCGACGCCGACGGCGCGGGCAGGCCCCGCAGCGAGGCGACAGTGACCTTGCCGTTGAACCCGGCGATGTAGAGCTTGCCGCCGTCGAGGCTCTCGGCAGCACAGGACGGCTGGGCGATGCCGGTCAGCGTGCCCAGGGTCTCGCCAGTGCGGGCGCAGACCACCAGAACGCCGGCCTCGGTCACCAGGTAGACGCGCTGGCCGTCGCGGCCGGCGATCAGCTGGATGACGGGGGCCTCGATGGCCCGGCTGTAGCTCAGGGAATGGGTGCGGGCGTCGATGACGTGCACCAGGCTGCGACCCTCGGGACCGGCGGTGGCCACGTAGAGGCGTGCGCCGTCGGGACTGACGGCGATGTCGATGATCGAGGCGCCGACGGTCAGGGAGTCCAGAATGTTGAGGTCGCGGTCCAGGACCGTGATGATGTCGCCGGTGGGCTGGCGGACCGCGGCGTAGAGCCGGCGGCCGTCCGCGCTGATCCGCAGGCCGGCAGCGGCAGCACCGACGTGGCCGGAGACGCTGACCGAGCGGGCGGGGCGCATGGCCGCGTCCAGCGCGAGCACGTCCACGCCGGCCGAGTCGGTCCGGGTCAGGTACACGCGGCTGCTGGTCGGGTCGGTGACCAGGTCACCGATGTCCATGGCCACCGGGTAACACCCGGCGATCTCGGCGGTGTCGACGTCGATGGCCAGCACCGCATCCAGGGCGGTCGAACCGGCGGTGACGTAGACCAGGCCGGTGCCTGCCGGGCCGGCGGCGATGGAGAACGGCTCGTTGGCCTGGAAGACAGTGCTCACGACGCGGCAGGTGACGGTGTCGATGATCGAGACGGTGTCGTCGCCGAAGTTGGTGGCCAGCAGTCGCCGACCGTCCGCGGTGACCGCCAGGCCCCCGATGGGGCCGCGGTCCAGCGTCACGGTGCGGGAGGGGCGGGCTGGTGCAGAGGTGGCCAATCCATAAGCCGGCACTTCGTCCACATCGCTCCTATCAACCACGGTTCGTATCGTTCACGTTCGTCTCGTCACTGCTCACGCTCACCACTGCTGCTGCAGCACGGCCCGGCTCCGATTGAGGGACGCCGGGGGTAGGCGTTCGGTCGATAGTAGCGGTGAATTCTAGGTAAACCGAAAAATGTCCCAATTATTGTGATCGAGGTCGCACACCAATCCCAACTGCACCACGCCACTGCCCGCAAAACCGCAGGATAAGGGCTCGTAGCAACGTGCGCTCTTGGACATGAACAGGTAATATTCACCCACAGGCAACCTGCTACACGAGCGGGAATTGGCGTTAAAATAAGAAATTAAGAACTCTCACCAGGCAATTCCATACTGCCTCATCACACAGGTCTTGCATTTTTTACGGCAGGCGGGTAAGCGGCGGGTAAAGGTGCCGGTCACACGATGACGGCGTGGCGTGGCGACGCGTCGCCGGACCTAGGATTCACACCCCACGCCGTCGCCGTTTCGATCCAAGTCGTAGATGTCGGTGCCCACGACCGTGACGGGCCCCTGGGCGTAGGCCGGGCCGTTGCCGCTTCCGCCTAAGCAGTCGACGTCACGGGCGATCGGTACGCAGGCGCCCGAGTAGTTGGAGTCGCACTGCGGGTCGTGGAGCTGGGAGTTGTATACAGCGTTGGCCGCTGGAGCGAGGACGCACGACGCGGCGGAGACGACTGCGAGCGTGATCGGTTTCCACATGGCGATAGAAGGCAGCCCGGAGGGGCGGCGAGTGTGCGGTTTTGTGGAACCGGTTCCCGGATATTGCCCCGGGGTCTGGTGCGGGGCCGATCAGGCATGCCGATCTCCGGCAGCCCGAACGGCCGAGCCGGCATCCCCGAGCGGGTGAGGTGGCGCCGTCTAGGCCCCCCAGAGAGGGCAACAGCCGCGGCACGAAAGGCACTTCGAAATCCGGACTGTCATCGACCTATATGACGTGCCCCCAGTCGGACTCGAACCGACACTGTGCGGATTTTGAGTCGGATTTCCCAGGTCGCATACAATTGCTACAATGCCGCGCCGCGATCCGTCAGGGTCCACAAAAGACCATGTCAGCCCGTACGGAAACGACAGCGGCGATCCATTAGCGGCTTAGCGATCCTTTGCCGCAGCTCTGTAAGTCGGCGGGTGTCTGCTGACGCGGTGCTGACACAGCGTAAAAAATCACGACTCTGCAAGCGTCCTGGCCATTGCCTTGACCTGCGCATGGGCGAAGAAAATTTTGTTTTCGGGCGACACGTCGCTGAGATCGATTGAAGAGACAGGTGGCGCGGACGGCAGAAACTGTGCCACCCGCACGATGGCATCGTTTGTGAAAAGCCGAGTCAGCGTTTCGCCATCGAACGCAAGCTCAGGCGACAAGCCATCAGCTCCCCGCCATTGGTTTTCTACCACCATTGCCTGGATGACACGAGAGATCCTCGCCGCATCCCCGTCACTGATCAGGCCCTCACCGAACTCATGGAAGTTGTGTTCGATGGCTAGGGACCATATTACGAATACTATCGAATTAAAATTGAGCCCCGATTCGAGTACCCCGTCTAAATCGTTGATCAGCCGATTACGATAGTAATCGTTAAAATCCTCTAGCGCATGTACTTTGGAATTCTCTGGGATGCGATTGTCGCGAACGATGCGGAATGCAAGCAACAGAACGTCTTTCGGCGGAAGATCTGCCACAATGTCATTTACGGTTAACAAGCCGCTGGTCAGACCTTTGAATACTTCTGCCTCCACCCAACGCCACAACACCCGCTGCGCGGAATCGAACCCAGGCACTTCGTCCGCACGCACCTTCAACCGACCAAAGAGAAATTCCACCAGGTTGAGGTCCGAGCCAATAAGATTGTCGGCCCGGCGCTTTAGACTCTTCTCATAGGCCAAAGCTGCACGCTGATTGTCGGGGCCGTCGAGAACCTCACGATAACAAGCCACATCGCCGTGTGTTTGATCGCCAGAAAGTATGCGATCCAAGGCAGATTCGATAAGTTGATCTTCGACGTCGTCCTCTGCGATGCCGAATAGGAAATAACGCTGGAAGTACGCATCGTCCTGCAGCGCCAACTTATGCTCTTTTGCGAACAGAACCGATGAAGCTATGCCAGAGAAAAGGCCACCCAAAATGTGTTTCACCAGCATTGCATCATCGTCGGTATTCACTAACGGTCTAATACGAGCCACCCAATCATCGTCGCTAATTGGCAGCTCTTTGAAAAGATCCGTAATTTCCTTACCCGACTGTAGCGCATTCTTCCACGACGAAATCCGATCGTAAATACCGTGATGGAATACGCGCAGAAAGCTGAGCGCCACGAAATCGACTACATCGACTTCCTTAAAGTTCAACATTTCGCCGAAAGCCAATAACTGCTCTTGGAAACGCGTTTGAGCTCTAGGCGTTTCGAGGGCCGGTGCCAGCACTGCAATATAGTCGGAAAATCGATCAGCGTGAACTGCATTCAGTCGGATGTCAAGACGTTCGATCAACTTAAAAATAGTGTCAGTTAAGAGGCGACGCTTGATAATACCCGCGATCGGCGGTACCTCGAAGGGGTATTGAACAATCTTCTCCATGAACGCGGTCGATCGTGTGGCCAGCCCCTTGGAATTCAGGAGACTTTCTACGGTGGTTTGGTCGTATGCAATGAGGTAGTGCACATTTGGGAATCTTCCGAGTAGCCGCACAACCTTCAAGAGAGAAAGCAATTCGTCAGCGTCGAGCCGGTCGATGTCGTCTGCAATCAGCAACACTCGCGCCCCAAAGGAAGCCAGTATGCTAGAGACTTCCTTGAACTGCTTGTGCCACGGAGGATTGGTAAGTTCCAGCGCCTTTTCAGCTGCGCCTCCTAACCCCGATCCGGCGTACGGAATTGCTTTGAGCAACGGTGCGCAAACGGAGGCGTACTTCCTCAAGGCTGCCTTGGCATCCCTAGATTTCTGGTCGTCCCCTTCAAGCAGCGACGCCACAGCCGCAAGAAATTCGAACTGCAACCCAGCGGCCGTATCCGATGCCCATGGGGAGAAAACCGCGACTTTCCAGTCGGACCCTAAGCGTTCCCGGACAAAATTAATGAGCGAAGTTTTGCCGCTTCCCCACGGACCGACGAGACCAAACACTGTGCTCTTCTGGCCAGGTGAACAATCATTGATCCGGGCGGCCACCATATCCGCAAATCGTTTCCGGTCAAGGCCGTCCTGCTTGTCAGTTTCGATTGCATCATCAGTCCAGAGGGCATTCCTCGTAGAATCAGCGCTCTCCATATCAGCCATAGCTTCTTCCTTGCTGCGACGACGCCAGAAGCGCATCCCGAACATCAACCCCCTCAATGTGAGCGTCGTTGCAACCCTAAGCGTTACGCCGAAGCTGCATCGACACAATATTCGGTGTGTCCGCTGTTCCTCGGCCCACCTTCGGCGCTGCCTGTTCGTCCTCGTTGATGTAGTCCGCGTAGGTGGTCAGCGTCAGGACGAAACTAGAGCGCCCCAGCCACTTCGACACCTGCATGTAGTGCTCCCCCGCGCTCAGGTTAAGGTATGGCGCAGATCGTGGAAACGAACCGCTCCGAGGCCGAGAACCTTGGTCGCCGGTTGCAGGTGGTCCTCGTACAGGGCGGCTGCGCACACCGGCTTGGCCCAATCGAACACATAGCGATTGCGCCGACCGGGAAACAGTGGCGCATGCGCGATGCGCTGCTTGCCGGCCCCGAACTGATGAGCCGTAGACAGCCAGCGCGTACGGGACTGCCCCGAGTTCAGTTGACTCGGTGGGTGTGAACTTCAGGCCGCGGTTGCGACTGGGGTGTTGAGCAGTTCGAACTCTATTGGGGTGAGCTTGCCGAGGGCGCGTTGCCGGCGGTGGCGGTGGTAGGTCCGTTCGATCCAGGTCACTATCGCCAGGCGTAGTTCGGCTCTGGTGGTCCAGCATTGCCGGTCGAGCACGTTGCGTTGCAGGAGGGCGAAGAACGACTCCATAGCGGCGTTGTCCCCGCAGGCGCCGACGCGGCCCATCGATCCGTGTAGCCCGTCGCGCGACGCGGCGTGGACGAATTTTCGGGAACGAAATTGGCTGCCCCTGTCGGAATGAACGATCGTCGCGACCGGGCAGCGTAAGGCCAAAGAATGATCCAAGGCGGCTACTGCCAGGGAGGAATTCATCCGCGAGTCCATCGAATAGCCCACGATCCGGTTGGAGTGGACATCTTTGATGGCGCAAAGGTAGACCTTGCCCAGTTCGTCTACACCTCCGAGGGGGGAGCGATCGTGAGGCCAGAAATAGTTCGGCTGGGTGCATACTCCACAATTTTGTACAGCTAGACGCTGGCCCCAGGGTCATCATCGTCAAACTTCCGCGAACTGACTGCTGACGCGGCGCTGACGCAGAAGGCTGTCAACGGCAACGACCGCATGTCCTTTCGATGCAGAAACCGTCTCTACCTGCAAGAACGTGTGTGCCCCCAGTCGGACTCGAACCGACACTGTGCGGATTTTAAGTCCGCTGCCTCTGCCAATTGGGCTATGGGGGCTCGCGGCGAATCTAACGTGACGCGGACGAGCGTTCCCCATCGGCACTCCGCAAGGGGGTGCGCTCAGGCGTGCTCGGGGCAGTAGTTCTGCGCGGCGATCCGGGCGAACTCGGCGGCGCGCTGCAGTGTGAAGCCGGGATTGGTGGTCTGTACCGCGACCACGGTGTCCATCGGGGTGAGGCCGGCGTCCATGAGCTGGCACACGGAGTGGCCGGCCGAGATCGCCACCTCGTCTGACCCTTTGTGGCTCAATCCGGCCCCGGTCAGCTGGGTGAGGAAGGCGGCGTCGGTGCCTAACGGCTCTGCATACGCCGGCACCGCCAGGCCGACCACGGCGGCCGCCCCCGCCAACAGCAGAACACTCTTCATGCCTCGTAGTGTGCTCAGTCTTCGTTAATGGCGTGTTACGCGGCGTTTACTCCCCCAAATCCAGCCGTTAAATCCGTGTTACTTGCCCTTCACCCGACTTCACACGAAGGGGGCTAACGGGGTGCTGCGAGAGCAAAAACACTGTCTATCAACTCATTTCACGAGCACCCCCTGAGGGCCATCCGACACCACTTGCGTGCCGCGCCGCACTGGGGCTAAAGCGACGCGGCCGCAGGCGCACGATCCCCGTGTTGACCACGGATTATGCGCGGAGCGCGGAGGTTTGCCGACGCCGCGCCGAACCCCGCCAGAAGTCGCATTTTGTGGCACTGCGGACCACTCTCGGACCCCTTACCTGAGATGCATGTAACGAGTTCTGACACTGCTGTTAAGAAGCCGTTAACCAGCTTTCACAATCGCAGGGTGTTGCGCGACTGTGAGTGGCGGAAGTCGACCGCTCACCAGGCTTCCGTGAGGAGAGAAACGCCATGTATCTAGTCACCACCGCGCCACAGGCGCTGACGTCGTCCGCGGCAGCGGCGGGTTAGGCGCCGATCATGTGGGATTACGGAGCCCTGCCCCCCGAGATCAACTCCGGACGCATCTACAGCGGACCGGGATCGACGCCGATGTTGACCGCCGCCGCAGCCTGGCGCGCCCTGGCCGCTGAGCTGGCGGCCGCCGCGCACTCCTACGAGACGGTGATCTCCGAACTATCCGGTGAACAATGGCTCGGCCCGGCATCGGCCTCGATGGCCGCCGCCGCCGCGCCCTACATCGCCTGGATGAACGATGCCGCCGCACTGGCCGAGCAGGCCGCGTTTCAGGCAACCTTCGCGGCCGCCGCGTTCGAGACGGCACGCGGAGCCACCGTGCCTCCGGCGGCGGTCACCACCAACCGCGTGCAACAGTCGGCGCTGGTCGCGACCAACCTGCTGGGTATCAACACCCCGGCCATCGCGGCCCTGGATGCCCAGTACGCGCAGATGTGGGCCCAGGATGCGGCCGCCATGTACGGCTACGCCAGCGGCTCGGCCGCCGCATCGCAGATCACCCCGTTCGACGAACCCGCCCCGAACACCAACCCGGCCGGCCAGGCCGGCCAGGGCGCGGCCGTCACCCAGGCGGGCGGCTCCAGCACGGCCAACAGCACCGCCCAGGCGGCGCAGATGATCTCCGCCATGCCCGGCGCACTGCAGAGCATGGCGGCGCCGGCGGCGTCCACCGACTGGCTCGAGCAGATCATCGAATTCCTCTACAACGATCCGGTGAACGGCTACGCATTCATGTTCGGCACGCCGCTGTACAACCTGTTCAACACCGCGGGCACCGGCGCGGCCTTCATTCCGTCGGCGCTGCTGCCCAGCCTGATCGGTAACTTGACCGGCGGCGGGTTCAGCGCCGCCAGCGGCAGCGCCCTCGGCGGCGGCCTTGGCGCGGCGTTGAGCCCCGGTGGTGCACTGGGTGCCTTGGGCGCGCTGGGCGGCGGCATCAGCAGCGCGTTCGGTGTCAGCGCGGTCACTCCAGCGGTCACCGCCACCATGGGCAAGGCCTCGCTGGTCGGGACGTCCTTCTCGGCACCGGGGACCTGGGCCGCGGCCACCCCCGGCGCCTCAGCGCTCACCGGCGGTCCCGGCGGTTGGGCCGTCCCCTCCGAGACCCACAACAACATGGCCTCCATCCCTCCCCCCGTGCCCGCCGGCATGGGCCGGCCCGGGATGAACTACGGCACACCGCGTTACGGGTTCCGGCCCAAATTCATGCCGAAGCCGATGGTGGTCTGAGCCATGCGCGTCACAGTCAGCAAGGAGCAACGATGATCGACTACGCAATGCTGCCGCCGGAGATCAATTCCGGACGTCTGTACGCCGGTCCGGGTTCGACGCCGATGATGTCGGTGGCCTCCGCCTGGCGCGGATTGGCCGCCGAGATCTCGTCGGCGTTGGCGTCGTGTGAAACGACGATCACCCAGCTTGTCGACGAGGCGTGGGTGGGCCCGGCGTCGGCGTCGATGACCGCCGCCACCAAGCCCTACCTGGCCTGGATGGCCGACACGGCGACCAAGGCCGAGGAGGCGGCCACCCAGGCCACCGCCGCGGCGGCCGCGTTCGAGGCGGCCCACGCCGCCACCCCGCCGCCGGCCCTGATCACCGCCAACCGTGCCCAGCAGAAGCAACTGGTGGCCACCAATGTGGTCGGACAGAACTCGGCGGCCATCATGGCCAGCGACGCCCAGTACTTCCAGATGTGGGCCCAGGCCAGCGACGTCATGTACAGCTACGCCGCGTCCTCGGCGGTGGCCACCCGGGTGACACCGTTCAGCGAACCCACCCAGACCACGAATCCGGACGGGACGGCCAGCCAGGCCGCCGCGGTCAGTCAGGCCAACGGCAACACCACCGCCAACAACACCGCCCAGACGGCGCAGGCGATCTCGTCGCTGCCCAACACCCTGCAGACCCTGACCGCGCCGGGCCCCGCCGACGCCGGGCTGCCGCCGCCCACCCTGGCCGGACTGCTGGAAGCCATCGGCCGCAACGCCTCGATCAACGGTGTGGTGTCGCTGATCACCTATCCCCTCAACGGCGCGATGAGCTTCACCGGAACCTCGGTGGCGTTCACCCCGGCAAGCTTGATCCCGACGATGACCACCTTCTTCTCCGGCGGCGGTTTCAACGCCCTCGGCGGTGGTGCGGCCGGTGCGGGAATCGGCGCGCTGTTGGCGCCCGGCGGTCCGCTGAGCAGCCTGGGTGCGCTGGGCGGCGCATCGGCGTTCGCCGCGAGCGCGCCGACGGTGACCGCCGGAGTGGGTCAGGCCACCCTGGTGGGTGAACTGTCCGCCCCGGGGACCTGGGCTGCGGCCGTGCCCGCCGCCGACGTCGAGGCGGCCGGCGCACTGCAGGCCAGCAGCTGGGCAGCCGCCCCCGAAGAGGGCGGCACGATGATGGCCATGCCGGGCGGCATGCCGATGGGCGCCGAGCGGGGCGGCTTCGGGATGAGCACACCGCGCTACGGCTTCAAGCCCACCGTGATGGCACGCCCGGTGGTTGCCGGGTAAGGCAAACCCCGCACCGCACAACGTAACCGGGATCTTAAGACCCCGGACATCAAGGACTCATCAAGGTTCTCACCGGCGCCGTTAAGAGCACGTAAGGGCAACGGACAGCCGAGCACCATTGGGGCACCGTGGATCTCGGACCGGCACCGTGCCGGTCCGATCGGTGAGGAGATGGTGATGTCGTTGATGTCGTTCGTGAGCGCGCAGCCCGCAGAGCTGGCGGCCGCGGCCGGCGAGCTGACCGGTATCGGCTCGGCTATGGCAACCCAGAACGCGGCCGCCGCCCCGGCGACCACCGGGGTGATCCCCGCGGCGGCGGACCCGGTGTCGGCGCTGACCGCGGCGCAGTTCGTCGCGCACGCCGGCCTCTACCAGGCTGTCAGCGCTCAGGCCAACGCGATTCACCAGATGTTTGTCACCACTTTGACCGCCAGTGCCGCCGCCTACCAGGCGACCGAGGCCGTCAACGCGATCGCGGCCCGCTAAGTCTTTGTAAAACAAAGGAATTCACGAACATGATGGAGTTCGGTGCGTTGCCACCGGAGGTGAACTCCGCCTGGATGTACACCGGACCGGGATCGGCGCCCATGCTGGCCGCCGCCGCGGCGTGGCGTGCGGTGGGCGCGGAGTTGGGATCCAACGCCGCCGCCTACCAGGCGGTGATCACCCGGATGACCGCTGACCTGTGGGCCGGTCCGGCGTCGGAGTCGATGGCCGCCGCCGCGGCGCCCTACATGGCGTGGATGACCACCACTGCCGCCGCCGCCGAGCAGGCCGCCACCGCGGCCACCGCGGCCGCAGGAGCCTTCGAGGCCGCGTTCGCCATGACGGTTCCCCCACCGCTGATCGCGGCCAACCGCAGCCTGCTGGCAACCCTGGTCGCGACCAACCTGCTGGGGCAGAACACCCCGGCGATCATGGCCACCGAGGCGCAGTACGCGCAGATGTGGGCCCAGGACGCCGCCGCCATGTACGGCTACGCCAGTGGCTCAGCCGCCGCATCGCAGGTGTCTGCTTTCACCGAGCCCGCGCCCACTGCCAACCCGGCCGGGTTGGCGAGCCAGGCCGCGGTGGGCAACAGCCAGAACGGCCAGCTGCTCACCACACTGCCCGGCGTTCTGCAGAGCCTCGCGACTCCGGTGGCGGGCAGCGCGACATCGACCCCGTCGAGCCTGTCGGACATTCTGGGCGGCCTGCTGGGCAACAGCCAGATCACCGACAGCATCAATGGGATGGTCAACACCGGCGCCTGGAACATCGCCAGCACGCTGTCGACCGCGGTCGGATTTTTGAGCAGCATGGGCGGCAGCGCGGGAGCCTCAGTGGGAACGACGGGCTCCGCTGCCGCCGCCGGGTTGAGTTCTGCCGTCAGTGCGGCCACCCCCCTGGCCGCGCTGAGCTCATGGGGCGGCGGGCCGGTCGCGGCGGGCCTGGGTCAGGCCGGCTCGGTGGGCATGCTGTCGGTCCCGCAGAGCTGGGCGACGGGAGCCACCGCCGGGTCCGTCTCGGCCCTGCCGAGCGCGGCCGTGAGTGCGGCCGGCGGCAACGCCGCGACCGCCGTTCCCGCCGGGATGCCGATCGGTGGGGTGGGCGCCCGCAGCGGCACCAGCGGCAGACTGCCGCAGTACGGGTTCAAACCCACGGTCGTCGCCCACCCTGTGCTGGCCGGTTAATGCCGGGCCGCGGGCCGATAGCAAACCGTCAAGAATGCGAATCGGGGCGTAAAGAACTCGTTAACGACATCTCACAATAAGAATCGGAACGAGAGAGTGGAATGTTGCCGATTCCGCCCGGGGACCGGCGTTCAACCGCCGAGGAGACGTCATGTCGTTCCTGACCACCCACCCCGAGGCGCTTGCCGCGGCAGCCGGTGACCTGCAGACCCTCGACGCGGCATTGAACGCCCAGAACGTCGCGGCGGCCGGCTCGACCACCGCGCTGGCCCCCGCCGCGGCCGATGAGGTGTCGCTGCTGCAAGCCACCCAGTTCTCCGCCTACGGCACGCTGTATCAGCAGATCAGTGCACAAGCAGCGGTGATGCAGGAGATGTTCGTCAACGTCCTGCGCGCCAGCGCCGGCTCCTACGGGGAGACCGAGACCGCCAATTCGGCGGCGGCGACCATGACGTCGGGGATCGGCACCGCCACCGACGTGGCCGGCGTCGGATCGGGGCTCGCCGACCCGACGTACGGGCTGGGCGGGATCCTCAGCAACTCCGCCATTTTGGCCGCCATGAACGGCGCCAACCTCGGCTCGGCAACCTCGGCCTTCACCTCGTTGGGTACCGGCTTCATCACCAACCCCTCCGGTGTCATCCACCACACCGAGGGCGCCAACGTAGGCAACCTGGTCTCCCAGGGCACGCCCGGCGCCGCGGCGGCCACGACTGCGGCGGCCACCGGCCACGCCGCCGAGCCCACCAAGATGTCGACCCCGCCGAACTGGGCCGGCGAAGCCCCAGTCGAAGCCGAGGCACGCCCCCTGGCCGCGGCGGGATCCACCGAGGCCAAGGCGCACGGCGCCACCACGGTGCCCGCCGGCATCCCCGCCGCCGGCTCGTCGGACCGCGGCCCCGGATTCGGGCGACCTCGCTACGGCGAGAAGCCGGTCGTGATGCCGCGCAAGCCGATCGTCTAGCAGCGACCCCGCCAGACACCACCACAGAAAACGGACTTCCACGATGGACTACGCAGCGCTGCCCCCAGAGATCAACTCCGCACGGATGTACTCGGGCGCCGGTGCCACGCCGATGACCGCCGCGGCCACGACATGGAACGCGTTGGGCGCCGAACTGGCCACGACGGCGGCCTCCTACGAATCGGTGATCTCGACACTGATCGGCCAGGAGTGGCGAGGACCGGCCGCGACTGCCATGGCCTCGGCGGCCGCGCCCTACATCGCGTGGCTCAACAGCACGGCCGCAGCCGCCGAGCATGCCGCGGCCCAGGCGTCGGCATCGGCAGCCGCCTACGAGGCGGCATTCGCCATGACCGTGCCCCCCGCGGTGGTGGCCGCCAACCGGGCCGAATTCCAGACCCTGGTCGCCACGAACTTCCTGGGCTTCAACACCGCGGCGATCGCGACCGTCGAGGCCCACTACGCCGAGATGTGGGCCCAGGACGCCCTGGCGATGTACGGCTACGCGGCGGCGTCGTCGATGGCCGGTGCGCTGCAACCGTTGAGTTCACCGGCGCCCAGCACCAACCCGGTCGGAGTCGCCGCTCAGGGAGCCGCGGTCGCCCAGGCCTCGGCCAGCGGCGCGCAGAACGGCCTGTCGGAGCTGGTCTCCGGGATTCCCTCGGCCATGCAGACCCTGGCGTCCCCAGCCCTGGCATCCCCGGCCCAGGGCGGTATCGCCGACTTCTTCTCCAACCTCATCAACTCCACCCAGAACATCGGTATCTGGAACGGAGTGCAGACCTACAGCGCCGCGTTGAGCAACGTCGGCACCTGGCACATGTTCGCCGGTATCGCCAGCGCCATCGCCATCGCACACGGCCCGGCGGCCGAGGCAGCGGAAGTGGCACCGATGCTGGTGGACTCGGCGGAGCCGGCCTCCGCAGTCGCGGGAAGCGCCCCCATGCTGGCGAGCGCCGGAACGGCGGCGCCCGTCGGGGGGCTCTCGGTGCCGTCCAGTTGGCCGGCCGCCGTCCCGAACACGGCCACCTCCATCCCAGACTCCGCCGCCACCCTGGTCAGCCACGGCTGGACCGAGGCCGAGGACAGCGGCACCGTCAACGCCGTCGGCGCCGGGGTGCCCGCTGCGGCGGCCGCCGGCCGCAGCGGCTCGAGTCTGAGCAACCCCCGCTACGGGGTCAAGCCCACGGTGATGGTGCGGCCTGTCGTCGCTGGCTGATCTCGCCGCCAGCCGGAATGATGGTCTGGTGAGTGTCGTGAATCAGCACGGCCGGCGTGGAGAGCTCCGCATCTACCTCGGAGCCTCGCCCGGGGTCGGCAAAACCTATGCCATGCTCAACGAGGCCCACCGCCGCGCCGGCCGCGGCACCGACGTCATCGCCGCCGCCGTCGAAACACACGGCCGCAGCCAGACCGCGGAGCTGCTGGTCGGCATCGAGACCCTCGGCGAGCCCGGCGATGACCTCGATGTCGCCGCCGTGCTGGCCCGCCACCCCGAGGTGGCACTGATCGACGACCTCGCCGCCACCAACCGCCCCGGCAGCCGCAATCCCCAACGCTGGCAGGACATCGAAGAGTTGCTGGCCGCCGGAATCACCGTGATCTCCACCGTCAACGTGCAGCAGCTGGAGAGCCTCAGCGACGTGGTCGCCAAGATCACCGGCACCACCCCGGAGCACACCGTTCCCGACGCGGTGGTACGCCAGGCGACGCAGATCGAACTGATCGATATCGATCCGGAGGCCTTGCGCCGCAGGCTGTCCGACGGCAATGTGTATCCGCCGGAGAAGGTGGATGCGGCGCTGGCCAACTACTTCCGCAGCGAAACACTGACCGCACTGCGGGAATTGGCGCTGCTGTGGCTGGCCGGCCAAGTCGACGCGACGCTGACCCGCTATCGCGCCGACAAAAAGATCACCGGAACCTGGGAGGCCCGCGAACGGATCGTCGCCGCGGTCACCGGTGGCCCGGAATCCGAAGACCTGGTCCGGCGGGCCTCCCGGATCGCCTCCAAAGCCGGCGGCGACCTACTGGTACTGCATGTCCTCAGCGGCGACGGAACCTCCCGGGCGCCGGCCCCTCGCGTGGGCAAGATCCGCCAACTATCGATCAGCCTGGGCGCCTCACTGCACACCGTGATCGGCGACGACGTGCCGACCGCACTGCTGGACTTCGCCCGCGACGTCAACGCCACCCAGCTGGTGATCGGCAGCTCGCGGCGCTCCCGCTGGGCACGCATCCTCGACGAGGGGGTCGGCGCCGCAGTGGTGCAGCAGTCCGGCGACATCGACGTGCACATCGTCACCTACAAAGACGCCAAACCGACCCGCCGTGCCCTGTCGATCTCACCGCGCGAGCGGCGTGCGGTGTCCTGGCTGGCTGCGATCGCCGTGCCCTGCGCCATGTGCGCGATCATGGTGGGCTGGCTGAACCGGTACTTCGATGCCGGCCAGAGCGCACTGTTCTTCGTCGGGGTGCTGGTGGTGGCCCTGCTCGGCGGCATCGCCCCGGCGGTGCTCTCGGCGGTGCTGTCGGGGGTGTTGCTGAACTACTTCGTGCTGGCGCCGCGACGCGACTTCACCATCGCCGAGCACGACATCGCGGTCACCGAGATCGTGCTGCTGCTGGTGGCGGTCGCGGTGGCGGCCCTGGTCGACGGCGCCGCCAAACGAACCCGGGAAGCCGGCCGCGCCTCCCGCGAGGCCGAGTTGATGACCCTGTTCGCCGGATCGGTGCTGCGCGGTGCGGACCTGGACACCCTGCTGGAGCGGGTGCGTGAGACCTACGCCCAACGCGCAGTGAGCCTGGTCCGTGTGCCGCACAGCACCGCGACGCCGCACGTGGTCGCCTCCGTCGGCGAAGGTCCCTGCACCTCGGTAGATCTGGCCGACACCTCGATCGACGTCGGTGACGACGAATTCCGGATGCTGATGGTGGGCCGACAATTGGCCTCCCGCGACCGCCGGGTGCTGTCGGTGGTGGCCCGCCAGGCCGCCGGGCTGGTCCGCCAAGAGGAACTGGCCGCCGAGGCCGACCGGGCCGACGCAGTGATGCGCACCGACGAGCTGCGTCGTTCCCTGCTGTCGGCGGTCAGCCACGACCTGCGGACCCCGCTGGCGGCGGCCAAGGCGGCGGTGTCCAGCCTGCGCGCCGACGACGTCGACTTCTCCCCGGGAGACACCGCCGAACTGCTGGCCACCGTGGAGGAATCGGTCGATCAGCTCACCGGGCTGGTGGGCAACCTGCTGGACTCCTCCCGGCTGGCCGCCGGCGTGGTGCGTCCGGAACTGGCCAAGGTATACCTGGAGGAGGTGGTGCAGCGTGCGTTGATCGGTATCGGCAAGCGCAGCAACACCTTCGGTTGCGGAGGCGTGGACCGGGTGAAGGTCGAAGTCGGTCCGACGGTGGCGCTGGCCGACGCGGGCCTGTTGGAACGGGTCTTGGCCAACGTGATCGACAATGCATTGCGCTACGCCGCCGACAGCGTGGTGCGGGTGACAGCGGGCCGAGTCGGCGAGCGAATATTGATCAACGTCGCCGACGAGGGCCGCGGCCTGCCCCCGGGCGGCGAGGTGCACGTGTTCGACCCTTTCCAGCGCCTCGGCGACCGCGACAACACCAGCGGTGTCGGACTGGGACTTTCAGTGGCACGAGGATTCGCCGAAGCCATGGGTGGATCCATCTCGGCGACGCAGACACCGGGCGGCGGGTTGACCATGGTGGTCGATCTGGCCGCACCGACGGGAGAGAGCTGATGAGCACGCGGGTACTGGTAGTCGACGACGAGCCGCAGATCCTGCGCGCGCTGAAGATCAACCTGTCGGTACGCGGCTATGAGGTGGTCACCGCGTCCACCGGTGCCGGGGCATTGCGCGCCGCGGCCGAACAACGCCCGGACGTGGTGATCCTCGACCTCGGCCTGCCCGACATCTCCGGTATCGAGGTGCTGGCCGGATTACGCGGGTGGCTCACGGCGCCGGTGATCGTGCTGTCCGCGCGCACCGACTCGGCCGACAAGGTGGAGGCCCTCGACGCCGGCGCCGACGACTACGTCACCAAGCCGTTCGGCATGGATGAGTTCCTGGCGCGGCTGCGGGCCGCCGCGCGCCGCAACGCCGCGACCGCCGAGATCGACCAACCCATTGTGGAGACAGCCTCTTTCACCGTCGATCTGGCCGCCAAGAAGGTCACCAAGGGCGGCGGCGAAGTGCATCTGACACCCACCGAATGGGGCATGTTGGAGATGCTGGTGCGCAACCGGGGCAAACTGGTGGGCCGCGACGAGTTGCTCACCCAGGTGTGGGGACCGGCGTATGCCAAGGAGACCCAGTACCTGCGGGTGTATCTGGCCCAGTTGCGGCGCAAGCTCGAGGACGATCCGTCGAACCCCAAACACCTTCTGACCGAAGCCGGAATGGGCTACCGCTTCGAAGTGTGAGCGTTGGGTTGCGGCGCAGCCAGATCCACCACCATGGTGAGTCCGCCACCGGGTGTCTCGCAGGCCCGCAGGGTGCCACCCATCGCCTCGACGAAGCCACGCGCCACCGACAGGCCCAGGCCCATGCCGGTGGTGTTGTCCTGATCGCCGACCCGCTGGAAGGGCTCGAACAGGCGCTCGCCGCCGGGCGGCAGGCCGCGGCCCTGATCGGCGACGTCGATCAGGACCCGGTCGCCGGCCCGGCATGCGCTGACCCGAACCGGGCTGTCGGGCGCATAGCGCAACGCATTGTCCAGCAGGTTAGCCAACACCCGGTCCAACAGTCCGGCATCGGCCAGCACCACCGCGTCGTCCACCTCGACTGTGACCCGGTCGATGCCCGAGCGGCGAAATCCGGTCTCGCCGCGGCCGATGCTGACCAACGCCCGCTCCACCGCCTCTTCCAGGTAGACCCGCCGGAGTTGCGGCTGCACCGCGCCGGCCGCCAGGCGTGACGAATCGAGCAGGTTGCCCACCAGTGCGGTCAACTGATCAACCGACTCCTCGACGGTGGCCAGCAGCTCCGCGGTGTCCTGCGGGGAGAACCCGACATCCTCGGCGCGCAGGCTCGACACCGCGGCCTTGGCGGCCGCCAGCGGGGTCCGCAGATCATGACTGACCGCGGACAACAGCGAGCGGCGCAGTTCGTCGGCGCGCACGACGGCCTCGGCCCGGTTCGCCTCGGCGGCCAGTTCGCCCTGGCGGACCAACCCCGCCGCCTGCTTGGCCACCGCGGACAGCACCCGCCGGTCGCGCCCGGCCAGCTGCCGCCCCGCGACCAGTATCCAGAACTCCTCATCACCGACATCGATGGCGGTATCAGCCGATTCGACGGTCGTGCAGGGGTCGAGGCCGGCCGTGGCGATCACCGTCTGGCCCGTGCCGTCCGGGCGCTCTCGCAGGAAGCTCACCGACCGCAGCGCATAGGTCTCGCGGACCCTCTCCAGCAGTGTCGCCAGGTCGGCTCCCCGCAACACCGACCCGGCGAACAACGCCAGCAACTCGGCTTCCCGCGACGCGCGGCCGGCCTCCCTGGCGCGTTCGGCCGCCCGATCCACCAGCACCGCGACCGCCACCGCGACCAACAACAGCACGACCTCGGTGACCGCCGAATCGGTTTCGGCGATGGTGAAACTGTGCCGGGGCGGAATCAGAAAATAGTTCAGCAGCACACCGGATATCACCGCCGACACGATTGCGGGCGCCACCCCGCCCAGCAGTGCGACCACCAGCACGCTGACGAAGAACAGCGCGCTCTCACCGCCGATGCGCAGATAGGGATCCAGCCACAGCGCCGTGATGGAACAGACCGCCGACGGCACCAGTAGCGCCGCCAGCCAGGGCAGCACTCGGCGATTCCGCGCCGAGAGCGGTGTCGCCCGAAAACCCTGACGGGACTCTTCGTGCGTCACGATGTGCACGTCGATCGTGCCCGACAGCCGCACCACCCTGGCTCCGATGCCCTCGTCGATCAGTCGCGCCCAGCGCGATCGCCGCGACGTACCGATCACCAGCTGAGTGGCGTTGACCTCCCGGGCGAAATCCAGCAGCGCCGACGGAACGTCGTCGCCGACGACGACGTGCAGTGAACCGCCGAGGCTGTTGGCCAGCTCGCGGATCTTTCCGATCCGCGCGGTGGGCAGCTGCGCCAGGCCGTCGCCGCGCAGCACGTGCAACGTCAGCAGCTCGGCGCTGGCCTTCGACGCGATCCGTGAGGCACGCCGGACCAGGGTCTCCGATTCGGGTCCGCCCGTGACGGCCACCACCACCCGCTCGCGGGCCTCCCAGGTGGCAGTGATCTTCTTGTCCGCCCGGTATTTGACCAGTGCGGCGTCCACCTGGTCGGCCACCCACAAAAGCGCCAATTCCCGCAGCGCGGTGAGATTCCCACTGCGGAAATAGTTGGACAGGGCGGCGTCGACCTTGTCGGGTGCGTAGACGTTGCCGTGCGCCAACCGACGCCGAAGCGCCTCGGGATCGACGTCGACAAGTTCGATCTGTGATGCCTGCCGGACGAACGAATCCGGCACCGTCTCCTGCTGTTCGACACCGGTGATCTGCGCGACGACGTCATTGAGGCTGTCCAGGTGCTGCACGTTGAGCGTGGAGATCACCGTGATACCGGCCGCCAGCAGCTGGTCGACATCCTGCCACCGCTTGGGGTTCGCGCTGCCCGGAGTGTTGGTGTGGGCCAGTTCGTCGACCAGCACCACCTGGGGCCGCCGGGCCAGCACGGCGGCAACGTCGAGTTCGGGAAAGCTCTTGCCGCGATAGTCGATCCAGCGCGGCGGAATGATCTCGATGCCCGCAAGCAGTTCCGCCGTCTTCTTCCGGCCGTGCGTCTCAACCACTGCCGCCACCACGTCGGTGCCCCGCTCCATGCGGCGGTGGGCCTCGCCGAGCATGGCGTAGGTCTTGCCCACGCCCGGCGCCGCACCCAGATAGATGCGCAGTTCTCCACGTCGGCTCGGCGAGTCACCGGAGTTCACCGAAAGATCATCCCTCGGTGCAGCACCCGGCAACAGGGTGTCTGTGGTCCAGTTCCAGGTTGACCGCGACGACGTTGACCCGGGGCTCACCGAGGAACCCGAGCAGGCGACCGCTCTGGTGAGCCCGGATCACCGCACGGACCTGCTCGGCACTGACTCCGCGGGCTCGGGCAATCCGATCGACCTGCAAATCGGCATAGGCCGGCGAGATATCGGGGTCCAGTCCACTGCCGCCGGCGGTCACCGCGTCGGCCGGAACCCGCGGGTGCGCTGCGGCGCTCCCCCGGATCGGCACGATCTGACCGGCCGCGTAGGTCTCGCCGGGCCGGGCGCACTCCACCCGCACCCCGCGGTAGCTGGTGATAAACGTTGCGCCGCCGGAGCCACACGGTTCGTTGACGCTGACTACACGAACCGGATGGGCGATGGTGCCGCTGCCGTCTCGACCGCCGTAGACGGCCAACACCGCGCCCCGGCCACCGGTGGTGCAGAACGGCCGGGCGCCCGACCCGGGTTCCAGCCCCTCCGCCAGGGCCACCGCCACGCTGCGGGTGCAGATCTGGGTGAGCAGGCTCGGCGCGGTGGGTTGATCCACGATGTTCTCCGGCCCCAGATTGCTTGCCCCACTGGCCAAGGCGTCATAGCCGAGGCCGGCTGCCGAGGGCCTGCTCTGCAGATACTGCGGCAGCGGCAGGCCGGAGGTGTCGGTGAACGCCTGCCCGATCAGGGTGCTGCCGACCGGCCGACCCGCGGCGTCGGTGACCAGCGAGCCCTCCGCGCGACCGTGCAGTCCCGGAAGCTGCGCCACCAGCCAGATCACCAGGGGATAGCCGATCCCGAGGACGGCAGTCAAGACCAGCAGCGCACGCAGCGCGGCCCAGTAGCGGCGGATCACACCCGAGACGCGCATGTCATCGGATCCCGGGCAGCAGTTGGACCAGCAGGTCGATCAGTTTGATTCCGACGAAGGGGGCCACGATCCCGCCCAGACCGTAGACCGCGAGGTTGCGGCTCAGCAGCGTGGCCGCGTCGCCGGGCACATAACGAACCCCGCGCAGCGCCAACGGAATCAGCGCGGCGATCACCAGGGCATTGAAGACCACCGCCGACAGGATCGCCGATTGCGGGCTGTGCAACCGCATCACGTTGAGCAACCCCAGTCCGGGGAAGATCGCGACGAACAGCGCGGGGATGATCGCGAAGTACTTGGCGACGTCGTTGGCGATCGAGAAGGTGGTCAGCGCGCCCCGGGTGATCAACAGCTGCTTACCGATCTCCACGATCTCGATGAGCTTGGTGGGGTCCGAGTCCAGGTCCACCATGTTGCCCGCCTCTTTGGCGGCGCTGGTGCCGGTGTTCATCGCCACCCCGACGTCGGCCTGCGCCAGCGCCGGGGCGTCGTTGGTGCCGTCGCCCGTCATCGCGACCAGCCGGCCACCCTCCTGCTCCCGTTTGATCAGCATCAGTTTGTCTTCGGGAGTGGCTTCGGCGAGGAAGTCGTCGACTCCGGCCTCCTCGGCGATGGCCTTGGCCGTCAACGGGTTGTCTCCGGTGATCATCACGGTCCGAATCCCCATCCGGCGCATCGCGTCGAACCGGTCGCGCATGCCCTGCTTGACCACGTCCCGCAGGTGGATGACACCGAGCACCACGGCAGATCCGCCCACCAGCACCTCGCCGACCACCAGCGGGGTGCCGCCGGCGGCGCTGATGCCGTCGACGATCTGGCCGAGCTCGGCGGGGATCTCACCGCCGTGGCCACGCACCCATTCGCTGACGGAACTGGCAGCGCCCTTGCGTAATTGGCGTCCGCCGATGTCGACCCCGGACATCCGCGTCACCGCGGTGAACGGGACCCAGGTCGCCGCCGTCAGCTCGCCCGGCGTCCGGGTGCGCAGTCCGTAGGCCTCCTTGGCGTAGACCACGATCGAACGGCCCTCGGGGGTCTCATCGGCGAGGCTGGACAGTTGGGCGGCGTCGGCCAGCTCGGCCTCGGTGACCCCGGTGAGCGGGTGGAACTCCGAGGCCTGCCGGTTGCCCAAGGTGATGGTGCCGGTCTTGTCCAACAGCAGGGTGTTGACATCGCCGGCGGCCTCGACCGCCCGGCCGGACATGGCCAGCACGTTGCGCTGCACCAGCCGGTCCATTCCGGCGATCCCGATGGCAGACAGCAGCGCCCCGATGGTGGTGGGGATCAGGCAGACCAGCAGTGCCACCAAGACGATTCCCGTGACTCCGTCGGCATCGAGCCCCGCCGTGTCCGAGACACCCGGATTGGTGGACATGGAATAGATCGCCAAGGGCTGCAGGGTGGCCACGGCGATCACGAAGATGATGCTCAGTGCGGCCAGCAGGATGTTGAGGGCGATCTCGTTCGGGGTCTTCTGACGATTGGCCCCTTCGACCAGGGCGATCATCCGATCGACAAAGCTCTGACCGGGTTGCTGGGTGATCTGGACGACGATCCGGTCCGACAACACCAGGGTTCCGCCGGTGACCGCCGAGCGGTCACCGCCGGATTCGCGGATCACCGGGGCTGACTCGCCGGTGATCGCCGACTCGTCCACCGAGGCGATGCCTTCCACCACATCGCCGTCGCCCGGGATGATCTGGCCGGCCTCGACCACGACCACGTCGCCACGTTGCAACAGCGGCGCCGGGACCGCCTCTTCGACTCCCGGCGCATCGGGTGTCCAGCCCTGTAGTCGGCGTGCGACCGTGTCGGACTTGGACTTTCGCAGTGCATCGGCCTGCGCCTTTCCGCGTCCCTCGGCGACCGCCTCGGCGAGGTTGGCCAGGATCACGGTCAGCCACAACCAGCACACGGTCAGCCAGCCGAACCAGGTCGGCCGGCCAAGCGCCAGCACCGTCGACCATGCGGCGCCGATCTCGACGATCAGCATCACCGGGTTGTGCCACAGGGTGCGGGGATCGAGCTTGCGCAACGCCGCCGGTACGGATCTGCGCAGCAGGGCGCCGTCGAGCAGCCCGCCCGTCACCGGAGCTTTCCGCGCCGGGGCGATAACAGTGGTCGACTCCATGTCAGTGAAGCCCTTCTGCCAGTGGCGCCAGTGCCAGCGAAGGAAGGAAGGTCAGGGCGACCAGGATGACCGTCACGCCGACCACCAAACCGACGAACTGGGGTTTGTGGGTGGGCAGCGTGCCGAGCGATTCCGGCGCACTGCCTTGAGCCGCCAGCGCGCCAGCGAGCGCAAGAACCAGAATGATCGGCACGAATCTGCCGATGAGCATGGCGATTCCGAGCGCGGTCTCAAACCACGTCCCGTCTGCAGCCAAACCGGCGAACGCCGAGCCGTTGTTGTTCGCCGCGGAGGTGAAGGCATACAGCACCTCGGAGAGGCCGTGCGGCCCGGAGTTGGTCATCGCCGAGCGAGGGCCCGGTAAGGCGACCGAGACCGCCGTTCCGCACAGCACGACAACCGGCATAACCAGGAAATAGCTTGCCGCCAGCTTGATCTCGCGTGCGCCGATCTTCTTGCCCAGATACTCCGGGGTGCGCCCGACCATCAGGCCGGCGACGAACACCGTGATCACCGCCAGGATCAAGATGCCGTAGAGGCCCGAACCGACACCGCCGGGGGCCACCTCCCCCAGCTGCATATCGACCATCGCCATCAAGCCGCCCAGGCTGGTGTAGGAGTCGTGCGCGGAGTCCACGGCGCCGGTGGAGGTCAGCGTGGTGGCCGCCGCGAAGACCGCCGAGTCGGCCACGCCGAGCCGCTGCTCGATCCCCTCGGTCGCGGCCCCGACAGCGGTGGGGACGGTGCCGTGATGAGCCAGCTGGGCCCAGCTGAGCAGGCCCACGCCGATGCAGGCGAGTACCGCCATGACCGCGGCGATGGCGTGGCCCTGTTTGGTGGCCCCAACCATGCGACCGAACGTGCGGGGCAGGGAGAACGCGATCACCAGAAGCAGGAATATCTCCACCCAGTTGGTCCATGAGGTGGGGTTCTCAAACGGGTGTGCGGAGTTGGCGTTGTAGAAACCACCGCCGTTGGTGCCCAGCAGTTTGATCGCCTCCTGGCTGGCCACCGGACCGCCGGGAAGGGTCTGGGACATGCCGGCAACCGTGGACACCGTCTGGTCATTGAGATGGAAATTCTCGACGACCCCGCCGGCGATCAAGACCACGGCGCCGACCACCGCGATAGGAGCCAGGATGCGCAGGGTGCCGCGAACGAGATCGACCCAGAAGGAGCCCAGGACCGCGGTGCGCCGGCCGACGAAACCCCGGACAAAAGCGACGGCGACGGCCATACCGACTGCGGCAGAGACGAAGTTCTGCACCCCCAGCCCGGCCATCTGCACCAGGTGCCCCTGGGTGGATTCACCGGCGTAGGCCTGCCAGTTGGTGTTGGTGACAAAGCTGACCGCGGTGTTCCACGCCAGGCCGGGTGTCATCGGAGTCGACGGGTGGTGCAGGTGCAGTGGAAGTCCGCCCTGTACCAGTTGCAGCCCGAACAGAAAGACCACGCAGACCGCGGAGAACGCCAGGACGCTGCGCGCGTAGGCGGCCCAGGTCTGCTCGGAATCTGGGTCGACGCCGATCGCCGAATAGATCAATCTCTCACTGCGGGAGTGCTTTTCGCGAGAGTAGACCCGATACATGTAGTCGCCCAGCGGGATGTGGGCCGCCGCCAGGGCCAGGACCAGTGACGTCAGGAACAGGACACCCGCGGCTGCGGCGCTCAATCAGAACCCTTCCGGAAACAACAGTGCCGCGACCAGGAGCGCGAGCACCAGCACGGTCAGCGCCAGGCCGACCACATTGGCGATGCTCATAGCCGCTCGGCCAGCTTCAGGGCTGCGCCGAGGACGACGAAGATCAGCACCGTCAGCGCCAGATAGGCCAGGACAGCCACGCGTTCTCCTTCTCGCCGAACCCGACCGGGTCTGCCACGAAGCTAGACCCGGTGCGCAGCCAGGGCAGCGACCGTTGACGGTTTCTTTACGCTCGACGCGGCGACCTTTACGGACCGGTAACGCACCCCGACAGACCGTCAGGCGATGGAGAGAACGATGCCGTCCAGAATGTCGTGTTCGCTGACCACGAGCTCCGCGATTCCGGCGCGCTCAGCCAGGACGCGGGCCAGCTCCTGCACCACGATGGCTCCACCGCCGATCACGTCGACTCGGCCGGGATGCATCGGACCCAGCGCAGCCCGCTGCACACGGCTCATCCCGATCAGCTGATCGCAGCCCGCCACCAGGTCCTCGAAGCCGATCCGGGACAGATGAATTGCGGCCGAGTCGTATTCGGGCAGGCGCAGCGCCAGCGCTGCCAGTGTCGTCATGGTGCCGGCCACGCCCACCCAGGTGCGGGCCTGCTGCACCGGAACCACCTTCAAGGCCTCACCGAGCAACTCCCGGGCCACCTCACGGGCGGCGGCCACCTCGGCGTCCGTCGGCGGATCCGAGTGCAGGCATCGTTCGGTCAGCCGAACGCAGCCGACGTTGGCGGAATAGCTGGCCGAGACCCCGGCGTCCGGATCACCCAACACCACCTCGGTGGATCCACCCCCGAGGTCGACAACCACGAACGGGCCATCGGCACTGTCCAATTCGCCCACCGCACCGTCAAAGGACAGCTGCGCCTCCTGCTGCCCGGTGATCACCTCGGCGACCGCCCCCGCGACGGCCCTGCCCAGCACCTGCGCTGTCATGGCAAAGAACACGTCACGGTTGGCCGCGTCGCGGGTTGCCGACGTCGCCACCATCCGCACCCGGGAAACACCATGGGCCACAAGAAGATCGGCATAGTCGGTCAACGCGGCGCGGGTGCGCATCAGCGCCTCGGGGGCGAACTGACCGGTGGCGTCGACCCCCTCACCCAGCCGGACGATGCGCATCTCGCGGTGCACATCGCGCAACCGGCCGCCTGCCGGCTCCGCGATCAACAGGCGGATCGAGTTGGTTCCGCAGTCGATTCCCGCAATGCGCATCGGCCCGCTCACAGCCAGTCCTGCGGCACCAGAATCCCGGCCATCGCGGGCTCGGCAGCCAGAATGGCCAGCGCCTCGTCACCGAACGGGTTGACGCCGCGCCCCTTGGCCAGGGCGTGCGCCATCAGCACGTGCAGGCACTTGACCCGGTCGGGCATGCCGCCACCGGTGAACGTGGTGCCCAGCGGCTCGATCGCATCTCGTTCGGCCAGGTAGGACTCGTGGGCAGCCCGGTAGGCGGTGGCCACGTCGGGATCGTGCTGCAACCGTTCGGTCATCAGGGCCATCAGACCCGCGGACTCCAGCCGACTGGCCGCGGCCGTCAGCGCAGGCAGGGTCAGGTAGTACAGCGTGGGAAACGGCGTTCCGTCAGGCAATTTCGGTGCCGTCTTCACCACCGCCGGCTCCCCATTGGGGCAGCGATAGGCGATCTCCAGGACGCCTCGGGGTTCGCGGCCCAACTGCCGGCCCACCGCTTCCAGGTCCGCGGGATCAACCACCGGGCACCGCCGGCACGGGCAGGGCGGGGAGCTCGGGTGGGCCTGGCGCTACCGGCACAGGGTGCGGCGCGTCGGCGATGGTGTGCCACAGCGCCGTGTACCAGGGGTCATCGCTGGGGGCCGGCGCGGCCTCGGCGCCCGGTTCTCCCGGAATCTGCGCGGCCCCGGGCAGCTGGACCTGGTAGGGAATCTCGCCGGGCATGACGAAGCCGAGCCGCTGGCGGGCCTGCGCGCGGATGTGCGCGGGGTCCTCCAAGGCGGCCTTCTGTTGCTGCAGGTCGGTGATCTGGTCGTGCAGGGTGTTCTCCAATTGGGACTGCTGTTTCATCTCCGCGTGCTGGGCGAAGAACGTGCGGACCGGCCCGGCCACGGTCAGGGTGAGCACACACATGACCGCCGCCAGGATGACCGCACGCCGGGCGGTGAAGCCCACCCGAAGCTCCGAGCTCTGCTCGGCCGCCGCCGCAAAGGCCCTCTTGACCGCTCCTGCCGGTGACGGCGGTGGGGTACGCGAGGCGCTCGCCCCACGCCGCACCGCCGGCCCGGGGCGCGGGCGCGCACGTTCGGTCTCGCCGCCCCGTCCCGGCCGCGACGGCGCGGCACGCCGCTTGGCGTCAGGCCGTTTCGGATCGGACATGGCAGCGGCCCCTGGCTGCTACTTACTCTCCGGCGCGTAGCGAGGGAAGGCCAGCTCGCCGGCGTAGCGGGCGGCGTCGCCGAGTTCCTCCTCGATGCGCAGCAGCTGGTTGTACTTGGCCACCCGCTCGCTGCGGGCCGGGGCGCCGGTCTTGATCTGCCCGCTGCTGACCGCCACCGCCAGGTCGGCGATGGTGGTGTCTTCGGTCTCGCCGCTGCGGTGGCTCATCATGGTGCGGTAACCGCTGTGGTGGGCCAGGGTGACCGCATCCAGCGTCTCGGTCAGAGTGCCGATCTGGTTGACCTTGACCAGCAGCGCATTTGCCGCACCCCGCTCGATGCCCTCCTCGAGCCGCTCGGGGTTGGTGACGAACAGGTCGTCACCGACGAGCTGCACCCGGTCCCCGATCGCCGAGGTCAGCGACACCCAGCCATCCCAGTCGTCCTCGGACAGCGGGTCTTCGATGGACACCAGCGGGTAGCTGTCGAGCAGCGTGGCGTAGAACTCGGCCAGCTGGGCCGCGGTGCGGTTCTGCTTCTCGAACGCGTAGCCGGTGCCCTCGGTGTAGAACTCGGTGGCCGCCACGTCGAGGGCCAGCGCGACATCGGTGCCCAGCTTGAGCCCGGTCGCCTCGATCGCGGTGCTGATCAGGTCGAGCGCGGCGGTGGTGCCGGCGACGTCGGGGGCGAAACCGCCCTCATCCCCCAGCCCGGTGGACAGTCCCTGCTTCTTCAGGACCGCCTTCAGCGAGTGGTAGACCTCGGTGCCCCAGCGCAGCGCCTCGGCGAAGTTCGGGGCGCCGATCGGGGCGACCATGAACTCCTGGACGTCGACGCCGGTGTCGGCGTGCGCGCCGCCGTTGAGGATGTTCATCATCGGCACCGGCAGGATGTGGGCATTGGGGCCGCCCAGGTAGCGGTAGAGCGGCAGCGCCGCGGAGTCGGCGGCGGCCTTGGCCACCGCCAGCGACACACCGAGCATGGCGTTGGCGCCCAGCCGGGACTTGTCCGGCGTGCCGTCGAGGTCCACCAGGGCCTGGTCCACCAGGCGCTGATCGTCGGCGCTGATCCCGATGACCGCCGGCGCGATCTGGTCCAGGACCGCGTTGACCGCCTTCTGCACACCCTTGCCGCCGTAGCGGGTGCCACCGTCGCGCAGTTCGACGGCCTCGTGCTCACCGGTGGAGGCACCGGAGGGCACCGCGGCCCGGGCGAAGGTGCCGTCCTCCAGCGCAACCTCGACCTCGACCGTGGGGTTGCCGCGGGAATCGAGGATCTCGCGGGCGCCGACCTGCTGGATGATGGGCACTGACTTCTCCTTGAGCTGGGTGGGGCTGGCCTTCGTTAGCCTATGGGGCCTCTTGGGAGCCTAACGGTGGGACCTACCACCTATGTCACAACGGGCGGCCGGCCGCGTACGCGGCGGCCCAATCCCGCACCGCGCGGGCATAGACCTCCGACTCGTTGTAGGCCATCAACGCCGTCATCCAGCCCTTGGGTGTGGCCAGGTCCTTGCCGCGCCAACACAGATAACCGGCCGCGGACAGCGCGGCGTCGTCGATGTTGTCCGGGCTCACAATCCCGTCGTTGTTGGCATCGACGCCGTAGAGGCGCCAGGTCTCGGGAATGAACTGCATGGGGCCCATCGCCCGGACCACACCGTCGTCGTCGGCCAGATCCGGATCGACCTCCTCCACGATGTGCAGGTTGCCCCCGGAGCCGTCGAGCCGCACACCCCGGATCTTGGGCCGCACGTCGCCGTTGCGATCCACGGTGGCGTTGTTGTACTGGCCGTGATGACTCTCGATCTGACCGATCCCCGCCAGGGTGGTCCAGCCCAGGTGGCAGTTCGGGTTCTCCACCTCTGCGACCCGCGCGGCATAGGCGTAGGCCTCCAGCGCGGTGATCGGAATTCCCAGCAGCGGCGCCCGCTCCGCGGCCCAGTGATAGAGCTGGTCTGCGGGCCGGCCCTTGGCCACGTTGGTGCTCACCGGCGGCACGGGGTCCCCGGGCGGCGGCGGCACGCCCTGCGGGATCGGATTACCGAGCTGCCAGCTGCAGCTGGATGCAAGGAGCACCGCCGTCGCGCCCACGACAGCGGCAGTGCGCAGCCAACGTAGCGCCGACACCGATCTCCCCAGCCTCGAATCTATGGTTTTGCGTCCATCGTTCCATGACTGATCCACGATCGAGGCCCCACCAACTACGCGGACGGCTCCACGGGCCTGCAATATGCGGTTCCACCTGCATGGATCCGGTCGGGCTAACCGGTCAGCTCACCGCGCTCCGGATCGGCGAGCAGCGCGTCACGCGCACGTGCCACCCGGGACCTGATGGTGCCCACCGGGCAACCGCAGACCGCGGCGGCGTCGTTGTAGGACAGGCCGAACAGCTGGGTCAGCAGCAACGCCTCACGCTGGTCGGTCGACAGGCCGGCGATGAGCGCGGTCACCTCGACGACGTCCTCGAACCCGCGCGAGGGCCGGTCGCGGTCGAGCAGCAGCTCGGGGTCGGCGCCCGGGGCGGTACGCGGGCGTGACTTGAGGTAACGGATGTGGTCGGCGACCACCCGGCGGGCGATGGCCAGCAGCCAGGTCCGGGCACTGGAACGGCCGGCGAATCGCGGGATGGCGCTGATCGCCCGCAGGAAGGTCTCCTGGGTCAGGTCGTCGGCGCTGACACCGTCGAACAGGTAGGCCACGAATCGCCAGACGTCGTGCTGGGTCGCCTTGATGAAGGCCTCCAGCGCGCGGGGATCCCCGGCGGCGGCGGCCACGGCGAGGGCGGTGACAACGTCGTCGTCGACCCGATCTGCACCCGCCATGAACACACACCCTAGCGGGTCCACAGCACCATTACGACGCATGGTCGTAGGGCCGTCGACGCCATTGACCGACCGCAGATGGCGGCGCCGGCCGCGCCCGGCGGCCACTGCCGGAGACACCCCGACGTGTGCGATGGCCGCGTCGTCCCGGGCGGCGGACGAGCCCGCACCACCCTGGCGTTGACGCGCCACCAGCAAAGCGAATACCAGACCCACCAGCACCGGTAGGTGGCTGGCGACCCGTGCCGCCGTCACCTGACCGTGGTAGGCGTCGATGGCCACGTAGCCACCCAGAGCCAGGGCGTAGACCCCGGCGATCGCAGCGACGCCGGCGGCCACCGCGGGCCAGATGCCTGCCGCGATCATCGCCCCGCCCAGGGCCAACAACCATGCGGTGGACTCGTGCAGCAAATGCGCTCCGGTGGCGGCACCGTGCCCATGCCCGTGCGCCGACACCATGCCGAAATCCACCCCGGCGATCTGGATGGCCGCCATGGCCACCTGGAACACCCCAACGCCGATCAACGCCACCCGCCGGAAGCTCCACTTCATCGGGCGAGGGGTGGTGATCCGGGCGGTGACTGACGTCACCCCGGCGGCAGCCAGAATCTCCGCGGCCAGGTCTGGGCCGGACCGCACGTCGGTCCCACTGTCGATCTCGGTGAGGCGGCGGGCTTGGGCCGCCGCGCCCACCAGCCACCGCCGGCAGCCGCGGCACGACGCGAGGTGCGCGTCCACCTGCTGGGCAGGCAACTCCTGCTGCTCACCGTCGAGCAGCGACGACAGTGTCTCGCGCACCACCTCGCACCGCATGCCGACATCGTCGCTCATTCCGCGCCCCGGCACAAAGATTCTCCGGGATGGAACCAACCCGGATCGGGACGCGACTACTAACTGTGCGAACAACGCCATACACCGTCGGGGAGGCCGGTGCCCCATGACCGCACCGGTCTGGCTGGCGTCACCTCCGGAGGTGCACTCTGCGCTGCTCAGCGCGGGGCCAGGCGCCGGCCCGCTGCTGGAGACGGCGTCGGCGTACTTGGCGATCAGCGCCGAATACGCCGAGGTGGCCGCCGAACTCGACGCGGTCCTGGCCGGAGTGCGGGCCGGTAGCTGGCAGGGGCCCAGCGCCCAGCAGTACGCGGCCGCACACCTGCCCTACCTGAGCTGGCTGATCGAGAGCTCCGCCCAGACCGCAAGCGCGGCAAGCCTGCATCAGACCGCCGCCGCGGCCTACACCGCCGCGCTGGCAGGCATGCCCACGCTGGCCGAGTTGGGCGCCAACCACGCCGTACACGCGACGCTGGTCGCCACGAACTTCTTCGGCATCAATGCCATCCCGATCGCGGTGAACGAAGCCGACTACGTCCGGATGTGGATTCAGGCCGCGGAGATGATGACCGTCTATCACGCCGTCGCGACAACGGCTCTGACCTCGGTTCCAGCGGCGGCTTCCGCGCCGCCGATCGTGACCCCGGGCACTGCGCAGGCCGCCGCTCCGAGCCTGGAACAGCAGATCGCCGACCTGCTCAAGCAGTACAACATGGGCTTCGCGGACCCGATCGCCCGCTGGCTGTGGTCGCAACTGGGCGTCGACGGATATCCGATCGAGGCGTTTCCGTTCGCCAGCTCGGTCACCCAGATGCTGCTGCAGATCCCAGGGATGACGCCGATTCTGGCCGGGGCGCTGGGATGGACCACCTTCCACACGCTGATGCTGGTGTGGCCGATGGGTCAGATCGCCGTTCAGCTGGCGATCCCGATCATGCTGGCCGCGGCGCCCGCGCTCGCCGCCGCCGCCGGCCTCGGCGCGCTCGGGGCGATCGGGGCCGCCGGCGCCGACCAGGCGCCAGAACCGACCCCGCCGATCCCGATGGGCAGCGTCAGCCCGTCGCTCCCCGCCAGCATCCCCGTGCCGGCCGGCGCCGAGGCGTGTGCCTGCGCGGACCCGATCTCCTCGGCGGGTCCGACAGCGCCGAGCACCGCCAGTGCTGGCCTGCCGGCCGGCGGCGGCGCGGCGGGCGGGGGCCCGGGAGTCGGATTCGGGCCGACATCCTGCCTGTACCTGGTGAGCAGTGCCGCCACGTCGGCCCGTAGCCCCAGTGCTGCGCGGCGTTCCCGCACAGCCGGCGAAGAGGCGTCGGCGGGCGAGGGCGCCCCCGATGAATCCACGGCAACGGGCCTGGCCGCCAAGCGCCGGCAGCGGCGGCGCGCCCAGCAGCGCGGCTTCGGCGACGAATACCTGGACATGTTCATCGACGTCAGGCCGGAGTGGGATGGACCCCCGAGCGCGCCACGCGTCTCGGATTCCGGCGCCGGCTCGCTGGGCTTTTCCGGGACGGCGACCGGGACCGGCCGGCAGGCGGCCGGGATCGCCGTGCTGACCGGTGACGCACTCGACACCGAGCCGCGGATCCCGATGCTTCCGGGCAGTTGGGGCGAGCACTCGCACTGATCGAGCCAGAGCGCAGGGGCGTGGCGGCTACCCCTGCGGCCAGTGGGCGCGCCACTGGTCTTCGGTGGGCTCCCCGTCGATCACCTTTTCCACGGACCGCACGGTGTCCATGAAGTCCAAGACCGCGCTGCGCAGCTCATTCTCGGCATCACCCCCGGCGGCGACGGTGACGCTGGTGACCGCTGCGGGAATCAGATCTGCGGGCACGCCGGCACGGGCGAGCCGCTGCAGCACCTTGCTGGCCAGCGCCAGGGCCGGTTGAGCTGTCGGCAGGTCGTCAAGGATCGAGTCACGCGACTGCTTTTCCAGAGCCTTGCGCTCTTCCCACTGCGCCACCTGGTCGGCCACCGAGATCTCCTCGCCGGCCAGCACCGCCGGTGCCCGATTGCCCAGCTTGCGCAGCAGCGACTCGGCTACATCGTCGATGGAAAACGGGTTCTCCGACGCATCCTCGGCGATGCGGGCATGGAACAACACCTGCAGCAGCACGTCACCGAGCTCGGCGCACAGCTCCTCGGGGTCGCCGCCGCGGACCGCGTCGAACAGTTCGTAGGTCTCCTCCAGCAGGAACCGGCGCAGCGAATCGTGGGTCTGCTCGCTCTCCCACGGGCCGGTGCTGCGCAGTCGGTCCATCACGGCGACCGCATCGATCAGCCGCTCGCCGGGTGCTGCATCCGGCGCCGCGATCAGTGCGTCACCGGCGGCCAGCCGGGCAACGACGTCGGGATGGTTGCGGTCCGAGGACAGCAACACCGGAGCCTGCACCTGCGAGTCGCCGCAGAGCACCGATCGCGCCGCCGGCAACGACCACGGCACCACGATCGGCAGTTCCTCGGTGTAGGCGACCTCCCCGGCCAGCAGCGCCAGCGCTTCGACCGGAACCAGTGAGGGCCGGCGGGGGTCGACCAGGACGACGGTCATCGTGGCCTACCGTACTGCGGGCACCGCGCCGGTGACGTCCACCTGGCCCTGCGGTTTGCCGTCCAGCGCCGAAATCAGGTCGGCCACCATCTGGACGAGCTCGATGTCGCGCAGACGTGGCGCGCCGACGGAGGCGCCCGCGCCGCCGGCCCGCGGTATCGGAACCTGCACAGTGGCCGTGGTGGCACGGTAGCTGGCCGAGGGATGCATCCGCTTGAGCCGCAACTGGGCCGAGTCCGGCAGGGTGAGGGGAGCCAGCCGCAGCGTGGTCGCCGACGCCGCCGACACTTCGGTGACTCCGGCCGCGCGGCACAGCAGCCGCAGTCGCGCCACCGCCACCAGTCGATCCGCCGGTTCGGGCAGCGGTCCGTAGCGATCGGTCAGTTCTTCGATCACCGCCCCGATCGCGGCTTCGTCGGGGGCGGCCGCCAGGCGGCGGTACGCCTCCAACCGCAGGCGGTCGGAGTTGATGTACTCCGGCGGCAGATGAGCGTCCACCGGCAGGTCGATCCGGACGTCCTTGACCTCCTCGGTGGTGACCGTCTCACCGTTGAACGCCGCCCGATACGCCTCGACGGCCTCGCCGACCAGCCGCACGTACAGGTCGAAGCCGACCCCGGCGACGTGCCCGGACTGCTCCACCCCCAGCACGTTGCCGGCGCCTCGGATCTCCAGGTCTTTCATGGCCACCGCCATGCCGGCGCCCAGTTCGTTGTTCTGGGCGATGGTGGCCAGCCGGTCGTGGGCGGTCTCGGTCAGCGGAGTCTCGCGCGGGTAGAGGAAGTAGGCGTAGCCGCGTTCCCGGCTGCGGCCCACCCGGCCCCGCAACTGATGCAGCTGCGACAGGCCGAAGGTGTCGGCGCGTTCGACGATCAGGGTGTTGGCGTTGGAGATGTCCAGGCCGGTCTCGATGATCGTGGTGCACACCAGGATGTCGTACTCCCGGTTCCAGAAGCCCTGCACCGTGGTCTCCAGCATCTCCTCGGGCATCTGGCCGTGCGCGACGACCACCCGGGCTTCGGGTATCAGACCCCGCACCCGGGCCGCGGCGGCGTCGATCGAGCTGACCCGGTTGTGCACGTAGAACACCTGGCCGTCGCGCAGCAGCTCGCGGCGCAGCGCGGCCGCCACCTGCTTGTCGTCGTGTGCGCCGACATAGGTGAGCACCGGGTAGCGGTCTTCGGGCGGAGTGAGGATGGTCGACATCTCCCGGATGCCGGCCAGGCTCATCTCCAGGGTGCGCGGGATCGGGGTGGCGCTCATGGTGAGCACGTCGACATGGGTGCGCAACGCCTTGATGTGCTCTTTGTGCTCGACGCCGAACCGCTGCTCCTCGTCGACGATCACCAGGCCGAGGTCCTTCCAGCGCACCCCGGTCTGCAGCAGCCGATGGGTGCCGATCACCACGTCCACCGAGCCGTCCGCCAGACCGGCGATGGTGGTCTTGGACTCGGCCGCGTCGGTGAAGCGCGACAGTCCCTTGACGGTGACCGGGAATCCGGCCATCCGGGTGCTGAAGGTCTGCAGGTGCTGATCGGCCAGCAGCGTGGTGGGCACCAATACCGCGACCTGCTTGCCGTCCTGAACTGCCTTGAAGGCTGCCCGGACCGCGATCTCGGTCTTGCCGTAGCCGACGTCGCCGCAGATCACCCGGTCCATCGGGACCGGCTTTTCCATGTCGGCCTTGACCTCGCTGATCGCGGTGAGCTGGTCCATGGTCTCGGTAAACCCGAACGCATCCTCCATCTCGGCCTGCCACGGACTGTCCGGGGCGAAGGCGTGCCCGGGTGCCGCTTGGCGCTTGGCGTAGAGGGCGACGAGTTCGTCGGCGATCTCCCGAACCGCTTTGCGCGCTTTGGTCTTGGTCTGGCTCCAGTCGCTACCGCCCAGGCGGCTCAGTGCCGGGGCCTGCCCGCCGACGTAGCGGGACAGCTGGTCCAGGGAGTCCATCGGGACGTAGAGCTTGTCGGTTCCGTTGGCGCCACGCTTGCCCGACGCATACTCCAACACGAGGTATTCGCGGCGCGCGCCGCCGACGGTGCGCTCGGTCATCTCCACGAACTTGCCGATGCCGTGCTGGTCGTGGACCACCAGATCCCCGGCCGTCAGCGCCAGCGGGTCGACGGCGTTGCGGCGTTTGGCCGCCAACCGCTTGCCTTCCGGTCCGCTGACCCGGTTGCCGGTCAGGTCGGCCTCGGTGACCACCACCAGATTCGCGCCGGGGATCACCAGCCCCTCGTGCAGCGGACCCTGCAACACCCCGACCACCCCGGGCTGCGGGGCCGCGCCGGCCTCCAACAGTGTCGCCGCGGTCTCGGATTCGGCCAGCTGCTCGACGAGCCGCCGGGCGGTGCCCACACCGGGGGCGACCACCGCCGCACGTCCGCCCGTCGCGGTGTGCGCCCGCAACATGGCGAAGATCTCGTCGATGTCGCGTTGGCGGCCCCGGGCCGACGGCGAGGGGCGCACATCGAGTTCGGTCGCCTCGGGGTCGGGCAGCTGGCTCAGCGTCCACCAGGGATGCCCGGTGTCCAGCGCCACCTTCTTCACCTCGGCGAGGTCACGGAATCCCGATCCACCGAGCTCTTCGATGTCGATCGGTGCATCGCCTCCGATCGCCGCGACCGACCAGGAGGCCTCGAGAAACTCGCGGCCGGTCTTGATCAGGTCGGCGGCGCGGGCCCGGATCTTCTCCGGATCGCAGAGCAGCACCGGGGTGCCGGCGCGCAGCTGATCGGTCAACAGCGCCTGCGGGCCGGGCCGCAGTACCGGCCCCAGCGCCTCCATGCCGTCGACCGGGATGCCCTCGGCCAGCTTGGCCAGCATCTCACCGACGGTTCCGATGACAGCATTGTCGGTCTGCGGTTGCGCGCCCGCCAGTTCCGCGGCGCGGGCCCGCACGTCATCGGTGAGCAACAGCTCCCGGCAGGGCATCGCCACCACCGTGCCCACCTCGACCTCGGGGATCGAGCGCTGATCGGCCACCGAGAACGGCCGGATCTCGGTGATCTCGTCGCCCCAGAACTCAATGCGCGCCGGATGTTCGGCAGTCGGCGGGAACAGATCGAGGATGCCGCCGCGCACAGCGAACTCACCGCGCTTGCCCACCAAGTCCACCCGGGTATAGGCCAACTCGACCAGCCGGGCGATCACCGCCTCGAACGAAGTCTCGTCACCGACAGCCAGCAGTACCGGCTCGACGGCGTCCAGCTGGCCGGTCATCGGCTGCAGCAGCGACCGGGCGGTGGTCACCACCACCCGCAGCGGCGGGCCCAGGCGTGCGTCGTCGGGGTAGGCCAGCCGGCGCAGCAGCAGCAGGCGGGCGCCGACGGTGTCCACTCCGGGTGAGAGACGCTCGTGCGGCAGCGTCTCCCACGACGGGAACAGCGCCACCGCGTCGCCGTAGACACCACGCAGCTCCGCGGTCAGGTCGTCGGCCTCGTGGCCGGTGGCGGTGACCACCAGCAGCGGCGCGTTGCGGGCCAGGGCGGCGGCGGTGAACGGCCGCGCACCGACCGGGCCGATCAGGCTGAGTTCGGCGGGCGACTCGCCCGCGCGCTCGATGAGTTCGGCGAAGGCCGGCGCGGTGAGCGCCTGGCCTACGAGCCCCGCGATCGGGGTGTGGACAGTCTGGTACCCCGGTGCGGTCATGATGCGGGCAATTCTAAGCGGTGCGCAGCGGGCCACCGATATGCGTTGGGTGCATGCCCTATTCGTCGTGCAGCGTCGGGTCGGACTCCAGGTGCGTCAAGCCGTTCCAACACAGGTTGACCAGGTGGGCGGCCACCACTTCCTTCTTGGGTTCGCGGACATCGAGCCACCACTGGGCCGTCATCGACACCGAACCCACCAGCGCCTGGGCGTACAGCGGTGCGGTCTCGGGGTCCAGACCACGCTTGGCGAAGTCGCCGGCCAGGATCGACGACACCTGACCAATGGCGTCATTGAGCAGAGTCGAATAGGTGCCCGAACTGATCGACGCCGGCGAGTCGCGGATCAGAATGCGGAACCCGTCGGTGTGCTCGTCGACGTAGGTCAGCAAGGCCAACGCGACCCGCTCCACCCGCAGCCGGGACTGGTTGTTGGTGGCCTTGGTCAGCGACGTGGTGATGCCGTCCAGCAACGCCGACATCTCACGGTCGACCACCACCGCGTACAGGCCCTCTTTGCCGCCGAAGTGCTCATAGACCACCGGCTTGGACACATTCGCGCGTTGCGCGATCTCCTCGATCGAGGTGCCCTCATACCCCCGCTCGGCGAACAATGAGCGGGCCACATCGATCAGTTGGTGCCGGCGCTCGCTACCTGTCATCCGGGCTCGCGGCGCCCGACCGTCCTTGTCCAGACCAGCCACGCGACCAGGGTAGTCCGTTGGACTAGAGTCACTGGGCAGCACCGATCCGTCGTGGTGTAATCGGCAGCACCTCTGATTTTGGTTCAGATAGTTCAGGTTCGAGTCCTGGCGACGGAGCTCACGGATTTGCGCGCACTTTTGCCGCGAACGCGCGCGGAGTGACAGGCTAGACGCCGTGTCGACGCCCAACCTCACTCCCGCGTCCCCGGATGCCGGCCAGCACGCCGTCATCGTCCTGGCGGCCGGAGCCGGCACCCGAATGGTCTCCGACACCCCCAAAGTGCTGCATGAGCTGGGCGGGCGCAGCATGCTGTCGCACTGTCTGACAGCGGCCGCCGGCGTCACGCCGCGGCACCTGGTGGTGGTGCTGGGCCACGCCCACGACCGCATCATCGGGCCGGTCGCCGAGCTGGCGCAGGCCCTGGACTGCGACATCGAAGTGGCCCGCCAAGACCAGCAGCTCGGCACCGGTCACGCGGTGCTGTGCGGCCTGGCGGCGCTGCCCGACGACTTCACCGGCACCGTGGTGGTCACCTCCGGCGACATTCCGCTGCTGGACACCGTGACACTGCAGGCCTTGATCGAGGCGCACCGTACCGCCCCGGCCGCGGTCACGGTGCTGACCACCACCCTGGCCGACCCCACCGGCTACGGCCGCATCTTGCACACCCAGGACGGTGAAGTCACCGCGATCGTCGAACAGGCCGACGCCACCGAATCCCAGCGCGAGATCCGCGAGGTCAATGCCGGGGTGTACGCCTTCGACATCGCGGCGCTGCGGTCCGCGCTGGGCCGCCTGGGTTCGGACAACGCCCAGCACGAGCTCTATCTGACCGACGTGATCGGTATCGTCCGCGGCGACGGCCAGGTGGTGCACGCCCGTCACGTCGATGACTCGGCGCTGGTGGCCGGGGTCAACGACCGCGTACAACTGTCCGAGCTGGCCGGCGCGCTCAACCGCCGCGTGGTGGCCGCCCATCAGCGCGCGGGGGTCACCATCATCGACCCGGCCAACACCTGGATCGACGTCGACGTGACCATCGGCCAAGACACCACCGTGGCACCCGGAACCCAGCTGCTGGGCCGGACCGCGATCGGCACGCACTGCACGATCGGGCCCGACACCACCCTGGCCGACGTCACAGTGGGCGACGGTGCGTCGGTGATCCGCAGTCACGCCACGTCCTCGGCGGTCGGCGCGGGCGCCGCCGTCGGGCCGTTCAGCTATCTGCGGCCCGGCACCGTGCTGGGCGCCGAAGCCAAACTGGGTGCGTTCGTCGAGACCAAGAACTCCACCATCGGCACCGGAACCAAGGTGCCGCACCTGACCTACGTCGGCGACGCCGACATCGGCGACCACAGCAACATCGGCGCCTCCAGCGTGTTCGTCAATTACGACGGCCAGACCAAACGGCGTACCACCGTCGGCTCGCACGTGCGGACCGGCTCGGACACCATGTTCGTCGCGCCGGTCAATATCGGCGACGGTGCCTACACCGGCGCCGGGACCGTGGTACGCCACGATGTGCCCCCGGGCGCGCTGGCCGTCTCGGCCGGCCCGCAGCGCAACATCGAGAACTGGGTACAGCGCAAGCGGCCCGGCAGCGCGGCCGCGGCGGCGGCCGATGCCGCGAACTGCGCCGAAGAAGCCGGCCAGACTTCACCTGATCTGTCATCGTGAGCTTGATCGCGTTGAGGCAGCCCGAGGCGAAATCGCGCACCGGGCTACGTACCATAAGGCCCGAGTTAACTCGACCGAAATCCACAATCTTCTATGGCGGGGGCAGCACGTGAGCCACGATTGGACAGACAATCGCAAGAACCTGATGCTCTTCGCTGGTCGTGCGCACCCGGAGCTGGCTGATCAGGTCGCAAAGGAACTGGACGTACCGGTTACCGCGCAGACCGCGCGGGACTTTGCCAACGGCGAGATCTTCGTGCGATTCGACGAGTCCGTGCGCGGCTGCGACGCCTTCGTGCTGCAGTCGCACCCCGCACCGCTGAACCAGCACCTGATGGAACAGCTGATCATGATCGACGCGCTCAAGCGCGGCAGCGCCAAGCGGATCACCGCGATCCTGCCGTTCTATCCCTACGCGCGCCAGGACAAGAAGCACCGCGGCCGTGAGCCGATCTCGGCTCGCCTGGTGGCCGACCTGCTCAAGACGGCCGGCGCCGACCGGATCGTCACGGTGGACCTGCACACCGACCAGATCCAGGGCTTCTTCGACGGCCCGGTGGACCACATGCGGGCCCAGCCGCTGCTGTGCGGCTACATCCGGGACAACTACCTCAACAACGGCAAGGACGTCGTTGTGGTCTCCCCCGACTCCGGCCGGGTGCGGGTTGCCGAGAAGTGGGCCGACTCGCTGGGCGGCGTGCCGCTGGCCTTCATTCACAAGACCCGTGATCCGCGGGTGCCCAACCAGGTCAAGGCCAATCGCGTAGTCGGCGAGGTCACCGGCAAGACCTGTGTGATCACCGACGACATGATCGACACCGGCGGCACCATCGCCGGGGCGGTCGGCCTGCTGCGCGAAGCGGGGGCAGTCGAAGTGGTGATCGCCGCCACCCACGGTGTGCTGTCCAGCCCGGCATCCGAGCGGTTGGCGGCCTGCGGCGCCAGCGAGGTGATCGTCACCAACACCCTGCCGATCACCGAGGACAAGCAGTTCCCGCAACTGACCGTGCTGTCTATAGCTCCTCTGCTGGCCAGCACCATCCGGGCCGTGTTCGACAATGGCTCTGTCACCGGGCTTTTCGACGGAGACGCCTGACATGGCCGACGCGGTCGTCTACCACAACCCGCGTTGCTCGACCTCACGCAAGACGCTGGAACTGCTGCGCGACAACGGCATCGAGCCGACAGTCGTGCAGTACCTCAAGACTCCGCCGTCGCGTGCGGAGCTGGCGGAGATGATCAGCGCCGCCGGGATCGGTGTACGCGACGCGGTCCGCAACGGTGAGGCGGTCTACGCCGAGCTGAACCTGGCAGATGCGACCGATGACGAACTGCTCGATGCAATGGCCGCGAACCCGATCCTGATCCAGCGCCCCTTCGTGGTCACCGGAAACGGCACCCGGCTGGCCCGCCCGATTGACGCGGTCCGCGAGATCCTGTGACCGCGCTGCGCGTGGCCGCCGCGGCCTTGGCGTGTACGGCCCTGATCAACACCACATCGGGCTGCGGGACCAAAACTCCTGACTATCAATCGATTTGGGGCAACGGTAGTACGACCACCACCTCATCGGAGCCCGAGGCCCCGGTCACCGTGGGCCGATACCTGGAGGACCAGGGAGTGGTGGCCGAAGCGGTCGCCCCCAACGCGCCGACCGACCTGACCGTGACGATCCCCACCCCGCCGGGTTGGACCAGGAAACAGAATCCGATGCTGCCGGCGACCACCCTGGTCCTGGGCAAAGGCGAGAAATTTCCGCGCGCCATATTGAGCGTGGTCAAGCTGACCGGCAACTTCGACTCCCACGAGGCCATCCGCCACGGGGTTGTCGACGCGCAGCTGTCCCCGAATTTCCGGCTGCTCGATGCCTCCAACGAGGACTACCAAGGATTTCCGTCGTCGATGGTTCAGGGCACCTATGACATGGACGGGCAGCGACTGCACAGCTGGTTCCGGATGGTGATCGCCACCGGCTCCAAGCCCGCCGAGCAGCGTTATCTGGTGCAGTTGGCGGTCACCGCCCCGGCCGATGACGCACCCAAGTACGCCACCGATGTCGAGGCGATCATGAACGGATTCACCGTCGCCGCAAAGTGAGCGCAAAGTCCGCCGCGTTTGCCACCGGAGCTTGTTAGAGTGCGTCACACCCGTTGAAGGGAGTTCGGAAAATGTCCCTCATCCGCCTGTCATCGCTGAGCCTCGGCATCGTCGGCGTCGCCACCGGTCTGCTCACCGCGGCCACGGCGCTGGCCGACCCGCAGCCCGGCTGCACCGCGGCCGACATGGCCAATGTGGCCACCGGGGTCGCCGCTTCAACCTCGGGCTATCTCTACGCCCATCCCGACGTCAACGAGTTCTACACCGGTCTCCGCAGCCGCCCCGACGACGAGATCCCCGAGGCGGTCCGCAGCTTCTTCGCCGACCACCCGCAGGCCCACGACGACCTGCTGGGGCTTCGTCAACCGCTGACCGACTTCCGCGCCCGCTGCGGTCTGCCCCAGCCCGAGCGCCCACTGCTGGACCAGTGATGAGGCGCCGGATCTGGGCCGTGGCGGCAGTAACGCTGAGCACCCTGCCGGGTGCGGTGGTCGTGTTCACACCGGCCGGCACCGCCTCCGCGGGCTGCGTCGGCGTGGGCCGCCGTGTCTACGTCAGCGGGTGCGCGGACCCCGTACCGCCGCCGGCCTATTACGCGCCGCTCCCCGAAGACGTGCCGCCGCCGCCACCCCCACCGCCCCCGCCGGTCAGCACCTGCGTGGGCTACAACGGCCGGTGGGTGCACGCCAACAACTGCAACTAGGGCGTTTTCTGGCTAGCCCTTGACGGCCTTGGGCACTTCCCAGCTGCCGTTGAGCGCTTCCTCTTTCGGCCAGTACAACCGCAGGATCAGCTGGAACGGCCCGTCCGGCGCGGGCAACCAGTTCGCTTCCCGGTCCGCCCCCGGCGACTGGTGCGAGACGTTGACGGTGATTCCCCCGTCGGGGTCGCGGATCAGGTCCGGCAGCATCGGCGAGTTGATCAGGTACCGGTTGATCGGGTTGGCCACCAGCAGGCTTTCGGGCATCTTGTACATGGTCAGCGACCAGAACGAGTTGACCGGCGGCAGTGCATCGGGGGCGAACCGCAGCGTGTAGCGATGCGCCCCGGTCAGTGGGTCGCCGGCGGAATCCACGGCCAGCACCGGATAGATCGCCTCGTCCCGGGCGTTGCCGTAGATCCCGAGTACCGCACCGGCCATCCGGTACAGGTAGTTGCCGTCGAGGAACTCCCTGGTGCCGAACAACTGTCCGGAGGTCACCTGGCCGGTGTCGAGCTCGTCCTTCTTGAACGCATCGAGCTCAGCCCAGGCGTCAGCCATCCCGGCCTGCACCGCGTCGCGGGTCTCGGTGTCGAGGTTGTCTGCGTTGAAGGCGCCGTCGGGGCCGATACCGAGGCTGGCGAACCGGGCCCGCAGATCCTGTTCGGCCGGCAACACCGGCGCGTACTTGAGCACGAAGCTCAGGATCTCGAAGAAGCGCAGGGAGGTCTTCTGCTCCTCCGGGGTCAGTGGCGCGATGAAATCCACCGGCGGGGCGCTGAGGGCGGGCTGGCCGAGGTAGGCCGACAGCGGCTGCACGGTGTAGCCGGCCTGGACCTTCTTGACGTTGTCGATGTCGGCCGGATCGAACAATTGGGTGCGGTAGATCACCAGCGCGAAGTCCGTCTCCGAGCGGATCACCTGATCGACGTCCTCGGGCTTTTCTCCCTTCCAGCCGGGTCCGGCCAGCAGGTATTTACCGCCGCCATTGCCGGTGGTGCGACTGCCCACGTAATCGAAGTCGTAGGTATAGGCGTCGATGAACTGCAGCGAGTAGTAGCGGCCGGCCTCGATCGGCGGCACCGTCAGCACCAACGGCTCGGCGCGCAGATCCGCACCGAGCATCGTGTAGGGCGTGTCGGCGTTCGGGGTCTGCACAGTGGTGTCGGCGGGCGTGAAGACCCTCGCGGTGCTCAGCGCCTGGTTCCACGCGCCCTTGTCCTGCGGACCCGCCTTGCCGACGAAGAAGGCGTGCTGGATGCGGTAGGAGTCGACCATCGGGAAGCCGTAGACGTAGGCCTCCTTCGCGATCTCGCGCACCTGATCGGCGGGGGTCAGTGCCGTGTCGGCGGGTTCGGCCTGCTGCCTGGTGCCGCATCCGCTGACCATGGCCAGCATCACGACAATCACTCCCAGGGTGGTCCAGTGCTTCACGTCGTTTCCCGTCTGATCAGCATTCCAGCGCCAGTCCCGGCGCCTCGTTAGAGTGTCAGCCATGAGCTCCTGGACCGCCAGTGATCTGCCGTCGTTCGCCGGCCGGTCTGTGATCGTCACCGGCGCCAACAGCGGTTTGGGAGCCGTCACGGCCCGCGAGCTGGCCCGCGTGGGCGCCGCCGTCACCCTGGCGGTCCGCGACACCGCCAAGGGCCAGGCCGCCGCGGCGCACATGCCCGGCGACGTGACCGTTCGCGCCCTGGATTTGGCCGACCTGTCCTCCGTGCTGCGTTTCGCCGAGGAGACCACGCAGGTGGACGTGCTGATCAACAACGCCGGGATCATGGCGGTGCCCTACGCCCCCACCGTCGACGGCTTCGAAAGCCAGATCGGCACCAACCACCTGGGCCATTTCGCGCTGACGAACCTGCTGCTGCCCAGGATCGTCGATCGGGTGGTGACGGTCTCGTCGGCCATGCACCGGATCGGCTACATCAGCCTGAAAGACCTGAACTGGCAGTCGCGCCGGTACTCGGCGTGGCTGGCCTACGGCCAGTCCAAGCTGGCCAATCTGCTGTTCACCAGTGAACTGCAGCGCCGGCTCGTCTCGGCGGGTTCACCGGTGCGCGCACTGGCCGCCCACCCCGGCTATTCGAGCACCAACCTGCAGGGCCGCACCGGAAATCGGGTCAGTGACCTCGTGATGCGCACCTTGGGCAATGGCCTGTTGGCCACCAGCGCCGATTTCGGGGCGCGCCAGACGCTCTACGCGGCATCAGCGGACCTGTCGGGCAACACCTTCGTCGGGCCGCGCTTCGGCGTCGTCGGGCCCAGCGGCTCGGTGGGCCGCAGCCTACTGGCCAAGCGGGGCTCCACCGCCGCCGGATTGTGGGAGCTGTCCGCGCAGCTCACCGGGGTTCAATTTCCGCTCTGAGCTGCTGATGCGCTAGCCTGACCAGGCGTCACGGCGAGGGCGGCCCCATGCGGCCGCCGTTATCGACGAGGACCTCCGCAAAGGGTTGTCGCGATCTGGCCGTGCCTGACACAGCCGCCGCAACCAAGGAGTTCCTCATGGCCAAGACCCCCACCACCAACCAGCTGACCGCTTCGGTGCGGACCGAGACGGGCAAGGGCGCCTCACGCCGGGCCCGCCGCGACGGCAATGTCCCCGCAGTCCTCTACGGTCACGGCACCGACCCGCAGCACCTGAACCTGCCGGCCCGCGAGCTGGCGGCCGTGCTGCGCCACTCTGGCACCAACGCCGTGCTCACCCTCGACATCGAGGGCAAGGAGCAGCTGGCGCTGACCAAGGCTCTCGACATCCACCCGATCCGTCGCACCATCCAGCACGCCGACCTGCTGGTGGTGCGCCGCGGCGAGAAGGTCACCGTCGAGGTCAACGTCGTCATCGAAGGCGACCCCGCTTCCGGCACCCTGGTCACCCAGGAGACCAACGCCCTCGAGATCGAGGCTGAGGCAATGTCGATCCCCGAGCAGCTGATCCTCTCCATCGAGGGCGCCGAGGCCGGCACCCAGTTCACCGCCGGCGGCCTGGAACTGCCCAAGGGTGTGAGCCTGATCTCCGACCCGGAGCTGCTGCTGGTCAATGTGATCGAATCGCCTTCGGGCGAAGAGCCTGCCGACGCCGCGGACTCGGGGGCCGCTGCAGGGAACGCGGCCTCCGAGTCCGAGTAAGCCGAGCATCGCGTGGCCGAGTCACCGCCGGTGCTGGTGGTCGGCCTGGGCAATCCGGGCCCGAACTACGCCCGTACCCGGCACAACGTGGGCTTCATGGTGATCGACCTGCTCGCCGAGCGCATCGGGTCGGCGTTCAAGCTGCACAAGAAGTCGGGGGCCGACGTGGCCACCGGGCGCCTGAAAGGGCGCTCGGTGGTGCTGGCCCGGCCACGCTGCTACATGAACGAGTCGGGCCGCCAAGTGGGGCCGCTGGCCGCGTTCTACTCCGTACCCACCAGCGAAGTCGTGGTGATCCACGACGACCTCGACTTGGACTTCGGCCGGATCAGGCTCAAGCAGGGCGGTGGCGAGGGTGGCCACAACGGACTGCGATCGATCGCCACGGTGTTGGGCAGCAAGGACTTTCAGCGAGTCCGCCTCGGCATCGGCCGACCGCCGGGCCGTCAGGATCCGGCGGCGTTCGTGCTGCAGGCGTTCAACACCGGCGAGCGCGCTGAGCTGCCGACCGTGTGCGAGCAGGCCGGTGACGCCACCGAATTGTTGATCGAGCTGGGGTTGGAACCCGCGCAGAACCTGGTCCACGCCTGGGGTTAACCGGGCCGAGCCCCTAGGTGACCAGCGCGACGGAGTTGGCCCGGCGCAGCTTGCCCGACGGGGTCTTGGGAATGCTGCCCGGCCCGAGCACCACCACGTTGCGGGGCCGCATGTCGACCTCGGTCACCACCTCATGGGCCACCTGATGCTCGATCCGGCGCACCTCGACCGGGTCCTGCCAGGCGTTGGACTCCACCGCCACGGCGAACGTCTCGCGGGAATGACCTGCGTCCAGGCGCACCGCGACGGCGCAGCCCGGGCGCACACCCTCGACCCGGCCCGCGGCACGCTCGATGTCGGTCGGGTAGATGTTGCGGCCCGCCATGATGATGACGTCCTTGACCCGGCCGCACACCACGACGTGGCCGTCCTCCATCTGGTAGCCCAGGTCGCCGGTGTCATACCAGCCGTGCTCGTCCTGGGCCGGCAGGAAGCCCGCCATCGTGAGGTAGCCCGGGGTCACCGGCTCCCCGCGCAGCTGGATCACGCCGACTCCGCGCGCCGGCAATGAGGTGCCGTTCTCGTCGACGATCCGGATCTCGATACCTTCGAGCAGCGGGCCCAATGAGGCCAGCCGCCGGGTGTTGCCCTTGGTGGCCGGCACTGCCTGGCGCAACGCCGCCAGCAGGTCGGCGTCGACCTCGTCGACCACCAGGCCCGCGCCGCACTTGGAGAATGACACCGCCAGCACCGTCTCGGCCATGCCGTAGGCGGGCAGAATGGCCGTCGGGTTCAGCCCAAACGGCTTACCGGCGTCGATCAGGTCCTCGACGTCCGCGGGTTCCACCGGCTCGGCACCCGAGAGTGCGAAACGCAGGGTGGACAGGTCGAACTGGCCCGGTGTGGCCTGCTTGCGCAGCCGCTTGGCGAACAGCGCATAGGCGAAGTTCGGGGCCGCGGTCATGGTGCCCTTGTACTTGTCGATCAGCTTGGCCCACAGCAGCGTGTCGCGCAGGAAGTCCATCGGGGTGATCTTGACCAGCTCGGCACCGAAGTACATCGGCACGGTGAGGAATCCGATCATGCCCATGTCATGGAAGCACGGCAGCCAGCTGACCATGACGTCCTTCTCGACGTCGTACTCAGCGCTGATGAACATCGCCTCGGCATTGGAGTAGATGTTGCGGTGGGTGATCTGCACGGCCTTCGGAGACCCCGTCGAACCCGACGTCAACTGCATCAACGCCAGGTCGTCCTCGCCGGCCTCTTCCGGGTCGATCGGCTCGGCGGTCAGCAGGTCGGCGACGGTGACGACCTTGAGGCCCTTGGCGGTCAACACCGGCTCTGCCGCCATGAAGGGGTCGGAGATGATGACGGCCTTCGCGTCGATCATGTCGACGACGGTCATGGTGTCCTCGGCCCAGACAGCCAGGTCGGTGCGCGGGGTGGGCTGGTGCAGCATGGTGAGGCTGGCGGCACGCATCCACACGCCCTGGGCGGTGGGGGCGATCTCAACCGGGGCACCGGCGAGCACACCGACGGCATCACCAGGGCCGACGCCGGCCGCGGCCAGTCCGCCGGCGATCCGGCGGGCACGTTCGTGGACCTCGGCCCAGGTGTGGCGAACCGGTTCGTGCGGTTCGCCGGTGACCATGCCCTTGGATGATTCCCGGGCACTGCGGAACATGTTGTCGGTAAACCTGCTCACCACGGCCTCCTAGCCGGCACCAGTACTGTCCATACGGGCTCAGATTTCATGTTCCACCTGCTTGGGATCACTTCGCGAGATGCACACGCGCACAAATCGGCGGCGGTTGGATCTCGATACCGTAATGCGCGACCCGCCAGTTCTGCGTGTGTCTGGCCGGCAAGGTTGTCCTGGCCGCATTGAGTCACCGCGGGCTATCTTAAACTCCTCTTAATCCCCGGGCAAATCTATCCGCGGATCGTGGCGGCGATCACGCCCCGGTGACCGACGACGGAACCACCCGGGCGCCGTACACCGGTCCGCTGGCCACCCGCACCGCACGCCCCGCACCCAGCGCCGACAGTTCGACGGCGACGTCGGCCGCCGACTCGGCCGAGAGGCACAGGAACGCACACGTCGGGCCGGAACCGGACACCACACCGGCCAGGGCCCCCGCTTCCACGCCGGCGCGCAGGGTGCGCCGCAGGGCCGGGTTGAGGCTCACCGCGGCCGCCTGCAGGTCATTGCCGAGCAAGCCGGCCAACCGCTGCGGATCACCGGCAGCCAAGGCCGCCAGCACCGGCTCGGGCTCGCCCGATTCCGGCAGTGTGCGCCCGGTGTCACGCAGCCGGTCCAGTTCGTTGAAGACCGCCGGCGTGGACAGGCCCCGATCGGCGAAGACCAGCACCCAGTGAAAGGTCTCCCGGGTGAGCACCGTCGCCAGTTCCTCGCCGCGGCCGGTGCCCAACGCGGTCCCACCATGCAGTGCGAACGGCACGTCACTGCCCAACCGGGCGGCCAGCGAGTGCAGGTCCCGGCGCGGCACGCCGAGCTCCCAGAGCGCATTCATGCCCACCAGCACCGCCGCGGCATCGGCACTACCCCCGGCCATGCCACCGGCTACCGGGATGGACTTGTCGATGGAGATCGCCACGTCCGGAGCGCGCCCGACATACTCGGCCATCAGCTCGGCGGCCTGCCATGCGAGGTTGCGCTCATCGGTGGGCAGTACGTCGGCACCCTCGCCGCTGAAGCGCAACGACAAGATGTCTGCGTCCCGGACGGTCACCTCGTCGACCAACGACACCGCATGGAAGACGGTGGTCAGCTCGTGGTAACCGTCTTCACGGCGGTCGCCCACGGCCAGGTAGAGGTTGAGTTTGCCCGGTACCCGCACGGTGACCGAACCGGTCGGGGACCACTCGGTGGCGGTATTGCCGTCGGATGCGGTCACGCCGATGAGACTAACGGTCCGTGGCGGCGCTGCGCCGCACCGCGATCAGGAGAACAGGTCAGCGAAGTCCTGCGAGACCGAGTTGAACGCGTTGAGCAGGACCTCCAACTCGAACCCGCCCGCCATGGTGACCAGCCCGGTGGTGGCCGCCAGCGGCATCCCGAGCGCGCCCACCAGATCGCCGTCCATGAGCTCGTTGAAGAACAGGCTCGCGTTGTAGGCGGGCAGCGAGGTGAGCATCGCGTTGATGATGTCCGCAGTGGGCAGCAGGGTCGAGTACAACGTCGACGCGGCACCGCTGAAGGTGTTCACGATGTCCATCAGGCTGGGCAGGCTGAAGTCCGCGGTGCCGCCGCCCAGGCCGAACATGTCGGCCGCGATCTCGGCCGGGCTGCCGGAGAAGATGTTCTGCAGCGCCGCGACGAAGTCGTTCCAGCCCTCCTCGGCGCCGTTGACCAGGGCGGTCAGCACGTCCATCGGGTTGACGTCCGGGAACAGTCCGAACGGGGTGGAGATGTCCGCGGGCCCCTGGTCCCAGCCGTTCTCGATGTTGCCGTATCCGAGGTTGATCAGCACCCGCAGCGCCGGCTGCAGCAGGTCGGCGAATGCGTCACCGAATGCATTGCCGCGCAACAGCTCCAGGATGGGCAGATTCTCGGTGGGAATCATGAAGTACTGGTTGCTGCCGGTGTAGCCCTCAGACACGTTCAGCTCGATCGCCGACGCCAGCTGCTCATCGGTCAATCTCGGGTAGGTGCCGTGAATGAACATGATGCCCAGGAAGGCGTTGATGTCGGCGAGCAGGTTCAGCGGATACTTCGGGAAGTCCGCGAAACCGTCGTATTCCTGAATGTAATTGGCTGTCTCCCAAGGCGTCTCAGACGGCGCACCGCCGCTGAACGTGACTCCGAGGCTGGCCAGGCTCAGCGGGGAACCGGGAACATCGAAGCGGGCCAGCAGACCACCGTTGGGATTCGCCGGGCTGCCCAGCGTCACGAAGGACAGCTCGTCAGAAGTCGGGCGGTCTTCTTCGGGCAGGGCCAGCAACTGGTCCATCACCAGCCCGTTGATGACACCGCTCTGGGAATACCCCAGCACGACAAGGTCATTGCCCTTGTCGATCTCGCTCATGATGGTCTGGAACAGGATGGTGGAGCCCTGAGCCAGCGAGGTGTCCAGCGGAAGCGTCTTGACGCCGGTCAGCGGGTAGAGGCCCTCCGGGGTGAACAGCGGATTGGTGGCATCCACCTGGAAGGTGGGCTGGCCCTCGAACTTAGGCGTCGCGGGCGAGATGAACCGATCGGTGAGGGCGGCCAGATACTGCGGGGAAGGGATCGGGAGCCCGCTGCCGCCCATGATCCACGATTCGGTGTCGAGCAGGGTCGTCTGAGCGATCAACGTCTTGACGGACGCGGTCAGGTCCGGCACCACCGCCGGGGCGACACCGAGGGCGGTGATGGCGGCCAGAGTCAACGGGACCGCACCGACCGAACGCAGGTTGCGGTGGGACTGTGTTGTCATGGCGGCCTCCCGGATGGTGATGTATCGCGTCGATTATGACGTCATACCAGTGAAATGTCATCAATTTTTTGCTATTCGATCATGCTGCTCTCAGTTTTCTGCGAGGTAGCTGTACGCGCCCTAACCTGAGACCATGAACGCAGCCGGGGTCCACTACGGCGGCTACCTGATCGAGTGCGAGGTCGGCCAAGGCGGGCACGCCCGGGTGTACCGGGCTCACCACCGCGACACGCCCGGCACGCCGGTGGCGCTGAAGGTCCTCGATGAATCGCACCGATCGGCCGCCGAGCAGAGCCGGCTGGACCGCGAGTTCGCGTTCGCGAGCGCCCTAGAGCATCCCAACATCGTCACGGTGTACCGGCACGGACCGTTCTGGCTGGCCATGCAGTACGTCGACGGCGGCAAGGCGACCGGGTTGCGCACGCTGCCCGACCGATTGGCAGCACTGGCTCAGGTGGCCGCCGCGCTGGACTATGCGCACCGCCGCGGCATCGTGCACTGCGACGTCAAACCCGCCAACATCCTGATTGCCGCGGACTTCGGCCGGTCCGGTGCGATCCTGACCGACTTCGGCGTGGCGCACGCCGTCGTCGAAGACGTGGGGCACCGCCCCGGCCAGCCGGGCAACCCCGAAGTCTCACTGCCCTACACGGCGCCGGAGATCCTGCAGGGCAGGGCGCCCACGGCCGCCACCGACGAATACGCCTTGGCCTGCACGGCCGTGGAGCTGCTGACCGGGGCTCCGCCGTTTCCCGCCCACAGCGCGGCCGAGTTGGCCGAGGCACACCTGCGACTGCTGCCCCCACCGGTGTCGGACACCCTCGGACCGGAAGCCCGGGCGGCCGACGTGGTGGTGCAGCGGGCCCTGGCGAAATACCCGGCGCGCCGCTACGAGTCCTGTACCGGCTTCGTCGACGAGCTGGCCCGCGCACTGCTGTCATATGCCGGGCCCGTCACGCCCTCCGAGAGCTGAAGCAGCCGAACAAAGTCCGCGATCGCCAGCGTCTCACCGCGGCGCATCGGATCGATGCCCGCGGCCTCCAGCAGCTCCGCGGACTGCGGGCCTGATCCCGCCCAGTCGGCGAACGCGTTGCGCGACGTCTTGCGGCGCTGCGCGAAGGCGATGTCGATCAGCGCGAAGACACCCCGGCGGAACTCGTCGTGCACCGGCCACGGCGGTTGGTCGTAGCGGTCGATGCGCACCAGCCCGGAGTTCACCCTCGGCACCGGCCAAAAGACACTCGGCGGCACCGTGCCACAGCGGCGCACCGAGCCGAAGAACCGCGCCTTGGCGCTGGGCACCCCGTAGTCCTTGCCGCCGGGCTCGGCGGCCAGCCGCTCCGCCACCTCCAGCTGCACCATGACGGTGACGGTGCGGATGGAGTCGAACTCGCAGAGCAGGTGCAGCAACGCCGGCACCGCCACGTTGTAGGGCAGATTGGCCACCACCGCCGTGGGGGCCACGGCCACTTCGTCGCGGCGCAGCGTCAAGACGTCGCGGCCGAGCACCGTCAGGCGTTCGGCGTGCGCGGGCGCGTGTTCGGCGATGGTCTGAGGCAGCCGAGCGGCCAGCACCGGATCCTTCTCGACCGCGATCACCGTCGGGCCGTGCTCCAGCAGAGCAAGAGTCAGCGAGCCGAGGCCGGGCCCGACTTCAAGGACATGATCCGCGGCGGTGATGCCCGCGCCGTCCACGATCCGGCGAACAGTGTTGGCGTCGTGAACGAAGTTCTGCCCCAGTGATTTGCGGGGCCGCAAGTCCAGTTCGTTCGCCAGGGCCCTGATGTCACCGGCCCCGAGTAGCCCGATGGTCAGCGCCTCCCGCTGCACACCGGCCAGGCACCCCAGCCCTGCCTGGCCTGGGTGACCTCGGCGATCGCGATCTGCTCTTCGCGAGTGGCCATGTCCGCGCGCGGCGCGTATTTCAGCCCGCCGTTGGCCACCCAGGTGCCGTAGTCGAACTGAACGCCGCCGTAGAAACCGTTGCCGGTGTTGATCGCCCAGTTGCCGTGCGACTCACAGTTGGCGATGCGGTCCCAGGCGGCGCCGTACACCGACGGCGGCACCTCGGTGCCGGGTTTGGCGCCCACCCGCAGTACCGAGTCGCGGGCCGGGGCCACCACCGCATTGGCCACCGGAAGTCGGCCGGTCTCGGCGCCGTTGATGGTGGCCACCGAATAGGTCACGTCCTGGGTACCCGGTGTGCCCGGGTCCTCGACCACCTGGCGGCTGACGTTCATGGTCGGGTCTTCGATCCGGCGGGCGGGCGGCGGAAGCGGCACGCGCTCGGTGACCTGCTTGAGCCGGATCCGGGTCACCTGAATCTGCATACCTTCGGTGACCGGTGTCGACGCCGCGGGCGTCACCTTGTCGGCCTGCTCCAGCGGCGCTCCGTCGGCGGCCAGCAGCTCGGCGACGTTGGGCGCGGCCAGGTGCACGGTGCGCACCAGACCACCGTCGTCGATCGTGACGGTCTTGGCGCTCACCACCGGCAGGGCCATCCCGGCCAGCGGGACTCGGGTACCGCGCGATGCCGCGGCCGGGGCGGTGTCGGTCATCGACAGCTGGGCCAGCGCCTCGTCCACCGAGAGGGCCGTCGTCCATACCTGCTGCGGTTCGCGTCCGTCCAGGGAAACCTGCAGCGGCCGACCGCGTCGAACTTCGATGGTGTCCGCGTCGTGCACCCGCGCGTTGCGGGCGGGACTCACATCGTCACGCTCACCGAGGCCGAAGCCGTTCTCGGTGACGACGTCGACAACCCGCGAGCGCATGGTGGTGACGGTGACCGGGGTGCCGTCCACGTCCAGCGTCACCGTCTTGACACTGGCGACCGCAAAGCCGCCCGCGAAGGTGAGTACCAGCAGAAACGCTGCAACCAGAAGCCGCAGCATCGGCGAAGGCGCCTGGTGCAGCTTGGTCAGAGCATTCACGACACAACCTCACGACAAGGGTAATGGGGCCTCGCGACCCCAGTTCTATAACGGAACGGTAACGAACGCCACCGGCGTCGGCAACCGAGTGTGACCGGCTCGACCCTCAACCCAACCCGTACACGCGACGGGCATTGCGGTTCGTCACCCGCGCCAGTTCAGCCGCCGATGTTTCCAACAGCTCAGCCAGCGCTCTGACAGTGTATGGCAGACAGTAGGGCTCGTTCGGTGAACCGCGGTACGGATGCGGAGTCAGAAACGGCGCGTCAGTCTCCACCAACAGCTGCTCCTGCGGAATCACAGCCACCGCTTCGCGCAGGTCACGGGCGTTCTTGAAGCTGACCGTGCCGGACAGGCTCAGGATCCAGCCGGCGTCGACGCAGGTGTGAGCCATCTCCGGACCCGACGAGAAGCAGTGGAAGATCACCGTCTCCGGTGCCCCCTCCGCGTGCAGCACGTCGAGCACGGCGGCATCGGCGTCGCGATTGTGGATCATCAGGGGTTTGCCGGTGCGTTTGGCCAGGTCGATGTGCCAGGCGAACGCCTCACGCTGGGTCGGCAGATCGGCGCAGCCCTCCAGGCGCCCGGGCCAGTACAGGTCCAGACCGGTCTCCCCGATCGCCACCACCCTCGGGTGGGCGGCCAATGCCTCGATCTCGTCGCGGGCCGTCGCGGTCAGGGTGCCGGCCCGGGTGGGATGCAGTGCCACCGCGGCGTAGACCCGCTCGTCGGCGTCGGCAGCTTGGGTCACCCAGCGCGCTGAGGCCAGGTCGTCGGCGACGGTCACCGCCGCCTGCACGCCGACCGCGGCGGCCCGGTCCATGATCGCGCGCACCGATGCGGCGTCGGACCCGCCACAGGCGTCGAGGTGAGTGTGGGCGTCGACCAGCGGACTCAGCTCCTGCGGCGCGGGCGGCGGAGTTTTGGCTGATCGTTTCGAGCTCACCCGCACACAATAGGGTGAACGGTGATGAAGCCTTTCTACGTCACCACCGCGATCACCTATCCCAACGGTGACCCGCACATCGGGCACGCCTACGAGTACATCGCCACCGACGCCATCGCCCGGTTTCACCGGCTCGACGGCTTCGACGTGCGGTATCTGACCGGCACCGACGAGCACGGACTCAAGATGGCCGAGACCGCCGCCGCCGAAGGGATTCCGACCGCCGATCTGGCGCGACGCAACTCCGACGTCTTCGAGCGCCTGCAGCGCAAGCTCAACATCTCCTTCGACCGGTTCATCCGGACCACCGACCCCGATCACCTGGAAGCCTCCAAGGCAATCTGGCAGCGCATGGTCGACGCCGGCGACATCTACCTAGACGCCTACTCCGGCTGGTACTCGGTGCGCGACGAGCGGTTCTTCACCGAGGGCGAGACCCGGCTGACCGATGACGGGTCACGGGTGGCCAACGAAACCGGCGCACCGGTCACCTGGACCGAGGAGCAGACCTATTTCTTCCGGCTCTCGGCCTATGCCGACCGGCTACTGGCGCACTACCAGGCCAACCCGGACTTCATCGCCCCCGATGTGCGCCGCAACGAAGTGGTCAGCTTTGTCTCCGGAGGTCTGCGGGACCTGTCGATCTCGCGCACGTCCTTCGACTGGGGCGTGCCGGTGCCCGGGCATCCCGACCACGTCATGTACGTCTGGGTGGACGCGCTCACCAACTATCTGACCGGGGTCGGCTACCCCGACACCGACTCCGAGACCTTCCGCCGGTACTGGCCGGCCGATCTGCACATGATCGGCAAGGACATCATCCGGTTCCACACCGTCTACTGGCCGGCGTTTCTGATGTCGGCCGGGATCGAACTGCCGCGCCGGGTGTTCGCGCACGGGTTTCTGCTCAACAGCGGCGAGAAGATGAGCAAGTCGGTGGGCAACGTGATCGACCCGGTCGAGTTCGTCGACAAATACGGTGTCGACCCGGTCCGGTTTTTCCTGCTGCGTGAGATCCCCTTCGGCCAGGACGGCAGCATCTCCGACGAGGCGATGATCGGGCGCATCAACGCCGATCTGGCCAACGAGCTGGGCAACCTGGCACAGCGCTCGCTGTCGATGGTGGCCCGCAACCTCGACGGGGTGGTGCCCGAGCCGACCGCGCAGGCCGCCGACGACGACGAGCTGCTGGCGCTGGCCGACGCCCTGCTGGAGAAGATGCGGGCCGCGTTCGGCACGCAGTCCATGCACCTGGGCCTGGAGGCGATCTGGCAGATGCTGGGTGCGGCCAACCGGTACTTCTCCGCCAACGAGCCGTGGAAGCTGGCCAAGAGCGAATCAGCTGCCGATCAGGCCCGCTTCGGCACGGTGCTCTACACCACGCTGGAGGCGGTGCGGATCGCGGCGCTGCTGCTGCAACCGGTGATGCCCGACTCGGCGGCCAAGCTGTTGGACCTGCTGGGCCAATCCCCCGAACAACGCATGTTCACCGCCGTGCCAGACCGGCTGACATCGGGGCTGACGCTGCCGGCGCCGTCGGGGGTCTTCCCTCGCTACCAGCCCTGATCCGGGGCACATCTGGGCGTTATGAGGCTCAGCGCGCGTCCAGTTGCACGGCCACCGTCACCCGGCCCTGCTCATCGCGCTGCGCGACGGCCTGACCGGTGCGGCCGGCACCGTCAAGCAGGATGGTCAACGGATGGCCGTCGCCCAAGAAATTGCGCCACCAGGCCTTGGCCTCCGGCATGGCGACGCCGATTCTGACCTGGTCGCCCTCGCGCCAGTAGGCCACCGGGAGGCTGAACACCTTCCCGGAGCGCCGGCCCACGTAACTGATCGTGGTCAGGCGCCGGCCGAACAGCTGACCGAGCATGGGCGCGGTGATCAACTCGGTGGCGACCCTGTTGAACGCACGCACCAGTGCTCGCCCCGCGCCTCCGAAAGCCATGCGGCCAGCCTAGCGCGCAGTGAAACAGATCACAGTGCGTCACAGCCGGCCCTCGCGCGGTGTCTTGAGGGCATCAGCACCTCACGGAGACAGGAGCACGCCATGAATCGCATCCAGGTCGTCATCCTCGGCGGCGGCTACGCCGGCACCCTGGCCGCCAATCGCCTACGCCAGAACCCCGCGGTCGACGTCACCCTGGTCAACCCGCGCCCGTCCTTCGTCGAGCGGATCCGATTGCACCAGTACGTCGCGGGCACCGGGTCGGCCACCGTCGACTACTCCGAGCTACTCGGTGACGGGATCCGGCTGCTGGTCGACGCGGCCACCAGCATCGACGCCGCCGACCGGCGCATCCGGTTGGCGTCGGGCACGGTCCTGCGCTACGACTACCTGATCTACGCGGTGGGCAGCACCGGCGCGATCACCCCGGCCGTTCCCGGCGCCGCCGAATTCGCCTACTCGATTAGCGAATTCGAGTCCGCGGCGCAGCTGCTGGCCCGGCTCGGCGAGGTAGCACCGGACGCGCCGGTGAGCGTGGTCGGCGGCGGACTGACCGGTATCGAGGCGGCATCGGAACTGGCCGTGCAGGGCCGAAGGGTGACCCTGGTCTGCGGCGAGAGCCTGGGGCCGTCCCTGCATGCGGCGGGCCGCCGCTCGGTGGCCAAAGCCCTGCGCAAGCTGGGGGTGACGGTGCGCGAATCTGCGGTAGTGGCGCAGGTGCGGTCCGATGCGCTCGTGCTGGACGACGGCACGGTGCTGCCCAGCGCGGTGACGGTCTGGACAGCGGGATTCGGAGTGCCGGATCTGGCCGCGGCCAGTGGGCTGGCCACCGACGCGCTCGGCCGGCTGCTGACCGACGAGACCCTGACCAGTATCGATAACCCGTGGATCATGGCGGCCGGGGATGCCGTCGCACCCTCGGGCAGGCCGCTGCGGATGAGCTGCCAGGCCGCCCTGCCACTGGGCGCCCAGGCCGCCAACACCGTGCTGGCCCGGATCGCCGGCACCTCGCCGGCGGCACTGGACCAGGCATTCGCCGCGCAGTGCATCAGTGTGGGCCGTGATGCGGCGACCGTGCAGGTGTCGCGCCGCGACGACACCCCGATCAAGGCGTTCGTGGGGGGCCGGCTGGGTGCCGTGGTCAAGGAGACGGTCTGCCGGTACACGGTGAAATGGATTCGGGGCGAGGCGGCCAATCCGGGCTCGTACCGTTGGATGAAGAGCGGGGCCCGGGCCACCCAGCTGGCTCAGGGGCAGGGTGAACGAGAGGCGGCGGTGTGACAGACGAGCACGCCCAACGGTTCAGCGAGCTGCGGCCGCTGCTGTTCACCATCGCCTACGAGATCCTGGGCTCGGCGACCGAATCCGACGACGTGTTGCAGGACAGCTATCTGCGCTGGGCGCAGGTGGATCTGACGCAGGTTCGAGACGTCAAGTCCTACCTCGCCAGCCTGGTCACCCGCCAGGCACTCAACGCGCTGCGGGCCGGGGCCCGGCGCCGGGAGGAATACATCGGTCCGTGGTTGCCCGAGCCACTGCTGCTCACCGAGCAGGATGCTTCGTCCGATGTCGTGCTGGCGGAGTCGGTGTCGATGGCCATGCTGGTGGTGTTGGAGACGCTGGGCCCAGACGAGCGGGCGGTGTTCGTGCTGCGCGATGTGTTCGGGTTCGACTACGACGAGATCGCGGCCGCGATCGGCAAGACCGAGGCCGCGGCCCGTCAGGTAGCGCACCGGGCCCGCGGCCACGTCCAGGCCCGGCGCCCGCGCTACACCCCGGTGGCCCCGGCCGAGAGTGCGCGGATCACCGCGGAGTTCATGACCGCGGCAGCCGGCGGCGATCTGACGACCGTGTTGTCGATGCTGGCGCCCGATGTGGTGTGGACCGCCGACAGCGGCGGCAAGGCCAGCGCCGCGCGACGCCCCATCGTGGGCGCCGACAAGGTGGCCCGGACGGTGATCGGGTTGCTGCGACAGGGCGCGCAGCTGCCCGATATCCGGGTGGAACTGGGCGTGTGCAACTCTGCGCCCGCGGTGCTGCTGTACAGCGCCGACCATCTGGAGGGCGTCTTCACCTTCGAGATCGTCGACGGCCTGATCACGAACTTCTATGCGATGCGCAACCCGGACAAGCTGGCGGCGGTGGCGGCCGCCCGCGAGATCACTCGCGGCGCCGACGTCTGACAAGCTAGTGCCGTGCGGATCGAGCGGCTCGGCGACCTGGGGGCGGCACCGGAGGTGCTGCGCGCCGTCGGCGACGCCACCGACCGGTGCGGGCTGCCGCCGCCGGCCGCGCTGACCGGCGAATGGTTCGGCGCCACCGCGGTGATCGCACCCAGCGTGCTCGCCGAGCCGGTCCGCCCCGGCGCCGTGTTCGAGCTGACCGAACCCGTTCCCGGCGCTCCGCCCGGGGCGGTGGGCGGCGGCTGGATCGGATATCTGTCCTATCCCGACGCCGGCGCAGACGGCACCGGACCCCGCATTCCCGAAGCCGCCGGCGGCTGGACCGACTGTGTGCTGCGTCGCGACGCCGACGGGCAGTGGTGGTTCGAGAGCCTGTCGGGCGCACCGATGCCGGGTTGGCTGGCCAAAGGCCTGACCTCTCCCACGCCCGCCCGCGCCTGCCGGATCTACTGGGAGACGCCGGATCGGCAGGCACACCGTGCCGGGGTGCTGGCCTGCCTGGAGGCCATCCGTTCCGGTGAGGTCTATCAAGCCTGCGTGTGCACCCGCTTCACCGGCACCGTCACGGGTGCCCCCCTGGACTTCTTCGCCGACGCCGTGACGCGCACCGCGCCCGCACGCGCCGCCTACCTCGGAGGCTCCTGGGGTGCGGTCGCATCACTGTCACCGGAGCTGTTCCTGCGCCGCCGCGGACAGGCCGTGGCCTCCAGCCCGATCAAGGGCACCTTGCCGCTCTACGCCCGCCCGTCGGCGCTGCAGACCTCGGTCAAAGATGTCGCGGAGAACATCATGATCGTGGATCTGGTCCGCAACGACCTGGGCCGGGTGGCGATCACCGGCACCGTCACCGTGCCCGAACTGTTGGCGGTACGGCCCGCACCCGGCGTGTGGCATCTCGTCTCGACGGTCTGCGCCGAGGTCCCGGAACAGTTGCCGATGGCGGACCTGCTGGAAGCGACGTTCCCGCCCGCGTCGGTGACCGGAACGCCCAAACACCGCGCCCGTCAGCTGCTCTCAGAGTGGGAGCCGTCACGTCGCGGCATCTATTGCGGCACGGTCGGTTTGGCGTCGCCGGTGGCTGGCTGCGAACTCAACGTCGCGATCCGCACCGTGGAGTTCGACGCCGCCGGCGGCGCGGTGCTCGGTGTCGGCGGCGGGATCACCGCGGACTCCGACGTCGACGCCGAGTGGCAGGAGTGCCTGCACAAGGCGGCCCCGATCGTGGCCGCGCATCAGTCCCGGGAACGCAGCACCGCGTCGTAGAGTTCGCGCCGCGACACCGCTGCAGGCGCGGCGGCGATCACCTGCGCACACGCATCTTTGACCCGCATGCCCTCTTCGGTCAGCCGGTTGACCTCATCGACCAACGTCGGCAGATCGGCGCGCGGACTGGCCCCGGCGAGCACCACGGTGATCTCCCCCAGCACGGTGTCGAGGGCCCATTCGGCCAACTCGGCCAGTGTCGCGCGCCGCACCTCTTCGTGGGTCTTGGTCAGCTCCCGGCACACCACCGCGCGCCGGTCACCGCCGAGCTCGTCGACCGCGTCGCGCAGGCAGTCGGCCAGCCGCCGCGGCGACTCGAAGAACACACACGTGCGCCGCTCGTCGGCCAACGACGCCAGCCACGCCCGTCGTGCCGCCTGCTTGCGTGGCGCGAAGCCCTCGAAGCAGAACCGCTCCGAAGCCAGTCCCGACACCGCCAGCGCCGTGGTCACCGCCGACGGGCCGGGCAGGCAGGTGACCGGTACTGAAGCCTCGGCGCACGCCGACACCAGGCGATAGCCCGGGTCGCTGATCAGCGGCATTCCGGCGTCACTGACCACCAGAACAGTGGCACCGGCTTCGAGGTCGGCCAGCAGCGTCGGCACCCGCGTCGCCTCGTTGGCGTCGAACAGACTGACCACCCGTCCGGCGATCTGCACGTCGAGCGCCTTGGCCAGTATCCGCACTCGGCGGGTGTCTTCGGCGGCCACCACATCGGCGGTGCGCAGCGCGTGGACCAACCGCGCCGAGGCATCGGCGGGCTGCCCCAGCGGGGTGGCACCCAGCAGCAATCGACCATCGGACATGGCGCACAGCCTACGATCGTGCGCATGAGCGCTCCGACCACCACCAGGCCCACGGCCGGGTTGGAGCGCACTGTTCCGATGATCAGCCCGGGACTATTGGTGCCGGTGGCCGATTTTGGGCCTACCGACCGGGCCCGGGGCTGGGCGGTGACCGCGGCGGTGACACTGCTGGCCGCGGTGACCCGGTTCTCCAACCTCTACTCGCCGACCGACGCGGGCACCCCGATCTTCGACGAGAAGCACTACGCCCCGCAGGCCTGGCAGATGCTGCACAACCACGGAGTCGAGGACAACCCCGGCTACGGCCTGGTGGTGCACCCGCCGGTGGGCAAGCAATTGATCGCGATCGGCGAGGCTTTGTTCGGCTACAACGGGCTGGGATGGCGGTTCAGCAGTGCACTGCTCGGAGTGCTCGCGATCGCGCTGCTGGTTCGGATCGTGCGGCGGATGACGCGCTCGACGCTGGCTGGGGGAATCGCCGGGCTGCTGCTGGTGGCCGACGGCGTCAGCTTCGTCGCGGCGCGCACCGCGCTGCTGGACGGCTTTCTGACCTTCTTCGTGGTGGCCGCGTTCGGCGCGCTGATCGTCGACCGTGACCAGGTGCGCATGCGCATGCACTCCGTGTTGACCGAGGGCCGCGTCGGCGCGACCCCGTGGGGCCCGAGGCTGGGGGTGCGCTGGTGGCGCTTCGGCGCGGGGGTGCTGCTCGGACTGGCCTGTGCCACCAAGTGGTCGGGGCTGTATTTCGTGGTGTTCTTCGGTGCGATGTCGCTGGCATTCGACGTGGCCGCGCGACGGCAGTACCGGGTGCGGCGACCATGGCTGGGCACCCTGCGCCGTGACGTGACGCCCACCGCCTACGCCCTGGCACTGATTCCGTTCGGGGTGTACCTGGCCTCGTATGCGCCGTGGTTCGCTTCCGAGACCGGCGTGGACCGGCACGAGGCCGGCCAGTCGATCGGGCTGGAGAGCCGATTGCCGATACCGGATGCGCTGCGCTCGCTGTGGCACTACACCTACCAGGCCTATCACTTCCATGCCGGCCTGACGAACGCCGCGGGCAACCACCACCCGTGGGAATCCAAACCGTGGACGTGGCCGATGTCGCTGCGCCCGGTGCTCTACGCGATGGACCAGCACGACGTTCCCGGCTGCGGCGCCCAGTCCTGCGTCAAGGCGGTGATGCTGGTGGGCACGCCGGCACTGTGGTGGGTGGCGGTGCCGGTGCTGGGTTACGCATTGTGGCGTTCCCTGGTGCGCCACGACTGGCGCTACGCCGCGGCGCTGGTCGGCTACTGCGCCGGCTGGCTGCCCTGGTTCGCCGATATCGGTCGGCAGATGTACTTCTTCTACGCGGTGCCCATGGCGCCGTTCTTGGCGATGCTGGTGGCGCTGATCTGCGTCGACATCGTGAATGCCGGACGCACCGGCACCCTGGAGCGCTGGGCGCTGGGGCTATTGGCGGTGTCGTGTTACGTGGCGCTGGTGCTGACCAACTTCGCCTGGCTGTATCCGATCTTGACCGGGGTGCCCATCGCACCGGCCACCTGGAACATGGAGATCTGGCTGCCCAGCTGGGCGTAAACCCGCTTCGTTCTCGCTTCTCGCTTTCTCCCCCTCGAGATTGCACCCACGGTTGCTGACGCAGGTTATCCACAGCCCTGGGCTCAGTGGCACGCCCCTGTCGATCTCGCTGAGCACCATCGAGCTATGCGCGAGCCGTTCAAAGGGAGCGAGGTGATGCGCCTCGGCGGCATGAGCCGCGGCACGCTGCGATGGAACTACACTGCGATCTTTCCCGACGTCTACGCCAGCAAGCACGCGCTGCCGACCGTGCGGCTCCGCACCGTCGGCGCCTGGCTGTGGTCGGGCCGCAAAGCAGTGATCGCCGGGCGCGCAGCGGCCGCCCTCCACGGTGCGCGCTGGGTCGATGCCGCCACGCCGATCGAGCTGATTTGGCGCAACGGGCGCCCGCCCCGGGGCATCATCGCGCGCAACGAACGCGTCGACGCCGACGAACTGGTCGAGATCGCCGGGATGCTGGTGACCAATCCGGCCCGGACCGCGCTGGACCTGGGCCGCCACCTGCCCCGCGGGCTCGCGGTGGCGCATCTCGATGCCTTGAGCCGAGCGACCGGCGTCACCGCCGGCGAAGCCCTGGCGGCCCGTCGTCCCAAGTCGCGCGGGCTGCGCCGGTCGACGGTCGCACTTGAGCTGATGGATGCGGGCGCCGAGTCACCCAAGGAGAGCTGGCTACGGCTGGTGTTGATCGATGGCGGACTACCGGCGCCCACCACGCAGATCCGCGTCGGCGACGACACCTCGGTGGCATTCCTGGACATGGGTTGGGAGGCCGCGATGGTGGCGATCGAGTACGACGGCGAGCAGCACCGGACCGACCGCAGGCAGTACGCGCGGGATGTGCGCCGCAGCGAGATGCTCCGGGACCTGGGCTGGTGGGTCATCAGGGTGATCAAAGAGGACCACCCGGCCGTCATCGTCGCCCGAACACGCGAGGCACTCGCGCGACGCCCCGCCGTGAGACTGCCGCCAAGGTTGTGATCGTCAGGGCGGCACAGCCACCGCCGCAATATCGACGAATCGAACTGATGTGCGATAGGCTGCGTGCTGTGGCGATACCGGTACAGGATTCGCTGTTCAACCTCAGCGAACGACGACAGCTCGACGACGGGGCGTGGCTCGACGTTCGTCCCGGCTGGCTGTCTGACGAAGGCACCGATCTGCTCGGCGAACTGCAGGCGGCCATTGCTTGGCGGGCCGAACGGCGCCGGATGTATGACCGGGTTCTCGATGTGCCCCGGCTGGTGAGCTTCCACGATCTCGCATCCGGGGACGCCCCGCACCCGGTGCTCGGCAGGCTGCGCCGCCGGCTCAACGACATCTACGCCGGGGAACTCGGCGAGCCGTTCACCACCGCGGGCCTGTGCCTCTACCGCCACGGCGGCGACAGCGTGGCCTGGCACGGCGACACCCTCGGCCGCGGCGCCACCCAGGACACCATGGTCGCGATCGTCAGCGTCGGCGCCACCCGCACCCTGGCCCTACGGCCGCGCGCGGGCGGGCCCGCCCTGCGATTGGCGCAACACCACGGCGACCTGGTGGTGATGGGGGGCTCGTGTCAGCGGACCTGGGAGCACGCCATCCCGAAGACGGCCAACCCCACCGGGCCGCGGATCAGCATTCAGTTCCGCCCGCGGGGTGTGCGGTAGAGAACCGTCAGTTCCGGATCGCGGCCACGGCTGACACCAGCAACTCGCGTGCCCGTGCGGTGTCGACCGGAACCACCGGCTTGGATGGCACCACCAGCGGGTTGGCAGTGACGATCACCTGGTACGGGCCGAAGTAGGCCGAGTAGTTGTAAAGCTCACCCACCCGAGACTTGCCCCCGGTCACCGCCTCGATCACCCGGTGCACACCCAGGGTGGTGACGCCGTCGATGTGCGGTGCGTCGATCGTTTCGATCAGTCCGCGCATCTGCGCACCGGAGAAGCCGATCCGCCGGCAGGTGCGCCCGGGTTCGGTGACCGGAACAGGCTCCGAGGTCTCCAGGGCGATGGTGATGAACCGGCCGCCCTTGCCTTCGGCGGCAACGGCGGACATGTTGCCCTGCACGCCCTGCGGCAGTTGCTGGCCGACGGCGAACTTCGAGCAGTCGGCCGGATCAAAGTTCAGGCCCGGGGGCAGTGCGGTGCCCGCCAACAGCTTCGGGTCGATCCCGGTTCGTGGGACGACCTTGACCTGAAATTCCGGCCCGAAGGACGACCTGACCTCGCCCACCTTGGCGATGTCGGCGGAGACCTCTGCCGGCCCGGAGCTACAGGCGGCGAGCAGGCCGACACAGCCGATGGTCAGCACCGTGCGAAGGGTCAACATCGGAGCCAATTTACCCAACGCGACCTGCGCTGCGGGCGGCGGTCACCCCACCGCTTGGATCGCTTGGCGGCCAACTTCTTTGATCTGCTCGGCGGTCGCACGGTCGAACGACAGCTGGTCCTGAGTGGGGACGTCGAGAACGGTGGTGACGACGCCGGGATCGTCGCGCTCCCAGTAAGCGCCTAGCCGATCGAGGATGGCGCGCATAGGCGCGTTCTCCGAGAGCACCCGCGCGGTGAACTTCTCGATCCCCTCCAACCGGGCGATCACCGATACCGCTCCCACCAGGAACGTGCCGATACCGCGCCCCTGATAGCTGTCGCCGACGATGAAGGCGATCTCGGCGAACGTGGGGTTCTCCGGATCTCGGACGAATCGACCATCGGCGACGAACGAACCATCGAGCTCGGTGACCACCCACACGAAGTGGTCGGCGTAGTCGACCTCGAACAGATAGTGCATCAACGCGGGGCTGGGGGTTCGGGTGGTCTGGAACCGCCGGTACAGCGTCTCCCCGGAGAATTCGACGTGGCCCTGCAGGGTCCGCGCACTGTCGCCGGGCAGCACCGGACGCAACAACAGCGGGGTGCCGTCGCGGGCCTGGATGGGCACCGCGGAGATGTAGGCGGCCAGCCGTTGGCGTGCGATCCGCACCAGCCGGCCCATGACCTCGGGGATCTGCACCATGTCGTGGAAGGTGTGCTCGTCGCCGATCCAGCCGGTCAGCGCCGTCACGGTGGTGACGGTGGCCGTCCGCAGACCCTGGCGCAGCAGTGCGATCTCGCCCACCACCATGCCGGCGGTCACCTCGTTGACCGCCACGGCGCCATCGTCGCCGACATGTTTCACCACTGCTGATCCCGATGAGATGAGCAGGAAGGTGAGCGCCTGTTCGCCTTGGTGCATCAGATCGGTACCGGCGGCAGCCCGCAGCGGCCGCAACCCGGCGGCCAGCGGCGCCACGTCAGCCGCTGAGCATCCGGCGAAGATCTCCATGTCCCCCAGGTCGGCGGCTGGCCGCGCGGCGTCGAGCGCTGTGGATTCCGGGTCCCGCCGCGAGTTCACCATGGAGTGCTCCGCCCTTGTGTGCCCTACAAGGGTAGCTGGCGGACTCGGCCGCCCCAGGTTAACTGGAGGCCGACTAATGTTAATGATTTAACACTGTCGTAACAGCCAGGATTCGGTATGGGCGATCTGGGCCGCTAGCCTGTGCCCGCGACAGCGACATGCGAGGAAGAGATCACCGAATATGACCCAACTGAACCCGAAGCTGCAGGACATCTACGACGAGGTGCTGCGGCGCAACCCCGGTGAAGCCGAGTTCCACCAGGCAGTTTTGGAGGTGCTCAGCAGCCTCGGCCCGGTGGTCGTCAAGCACCCCGAGTACGTGGACCGCGCCGTTATCCGGCGGATGTGCGAGCCCGAGCGCCAGATCATCTTCCGCGTTCCGTGGCTCGACGACAACGGCAACGTGCAGCTCAACCGGGGTTTCCGGGTGGAGTTCAACTCGGCCCTGGGCCCCTACAAGGGCGGCCTGCGCTTCCACCCTTCGGTGTACCTGGGCATCATCAAGTTCCTCGGGTTCGAGCAGATCTTCAAGAACTCCCTGACCGGCCTGCCCATCGGCGGCGGCAAGGGTGGCTCGGACTTCGACCCGAAGGGCCGCTCCGACAACGAGATCATGCGGTTCTGTCAGTCCTTCATGACCGAGCTCTACCGCCACCTGGGCGAGCACACCGACGTCCCGGCTGGTGACATCGGCGTGGGCGGCCGCGAGATCGGCTACCTGTTCGGCCAGTACAAGCGCATCACCAACCGCTACGAGTCAGGCGTGCTGACCGGCAAGGGACTGAGCTGGGGTGGGTCGCAGGTACGCACCGAGGCGACCGGCTACGGCGCGGTGTTCTTCGCCGACGAGATCCTCAAGACCTCCAAGGATTCCTTCGAGGGCAAGCGCGCGGTGGTCTCCGGCTCGGGCAACGTGGCGATCTACGCGATCGAGAAGATCCACCAGCTCGGCGGCACCGTGATCGCCGCCTCGGACTCCAGCGGCTACATCGTCGATGAGAAGGGCATCGACCTGGAGCTGCTCAAGGAGATCAAAGAGGTCAAGCGCGACCGCATCGAGGCCTACGCCAAGGCCCGCGGTGGGGCGACGCAGTTCGTCAGTGACGGCTCCATCTGGGACGTGCCCTGCCAGATCGCGATCCCCTCGGCCACCCAGAACGAGCTCGACGGCACCCACGCCGCCACGCTGGCCAAAAACGGCTGCAAGATCGTCGCCGAGGGCGCCAACATGCCGTGTACCCCGGAAGCCGTCAAGCTGTTCGGCGAGGCCGGTGTCACGGTGGCTCCGGGCAAGGCGGCCAACGCCGGTGGTGTGGCCACCAGCGCGCTGGAGATGCAGCAGAACGCCTCGCGCGACTCGTGGAGCTTCGAGTACACCGAGCAGCGCCTGGCCGCGATCATGCAGAGCATTCACCACCGCTGCCTGGTCACCGCCGACGAATACGGCGCCCCCGGCAACTACGTGCTGGGCGCCAACATCGCCGGCTTCATCCAGGTTGCGGACGCCATGACCGCGATGGGCCTGATTTAGTCGTTCATTGACTCTGCGCCCATGGCGGGGTGCTCTCGCACTTTCCGCCGTGGGCGCAGAGTCAACGTGCTTTGGTCCCCCTATCGCCTAGCATCGCCGGTATGAATCGGATTCTGGGTGCCGCCGTGTCGATCGGGACCGCCGCCATGGCGCTGCTCGCCAGCGCGCCGGCGAACGCCGACGACGCCAGCTACCTCGCCGCGCTCGATGCCGCCGGTGTCTTCCGATCCGGTCCGCCCAATGCCCGCCTGTCAGCCGGGCACCGGTTCTGCAACCAACTGCGTGCCGGGTCCACCCCAGACCAGGTGGTCAACGACTACGTGCGGCGCCCCTCTTTCGGTGGGCCGTCCATGGTCGACGATCTGACCGTCAACCTGCGCCCGGTGATCGACATCGCCCAGCACGAGCTGTGCCCTGACACCTTGCACTGATTCAGCCGCCTAGACCGCCTGGCGTTCCGCGGCAGCGACGAGGTTGCGCGTCAGCGTCCCCAGTACAACGCGCAGGACCAACCAGTAGCCCACTCCGACTGCCCGCCAACGCGTCTCGTATCTTCCGCGCCAAGTTACCCGCGTGCCGCCGACTTCCTCGACGAATGTGACCTCAGCGCGGTAGTCGTGGATCGGCCCGCCGGCCAGCAAGGTGTAGCCGTGCCGTACGGGTGGTTCGTGGATGGTCACCTGCTCGCGGGTCGGCCGCGCGCGTCTGCCAACGGCCCGGATCGCACCGACGCCGGCATCGCCGGCAGGGCTCATGGACTCCCACGTCGAGTAGGGAATCAGGGGCCCGGCCCAATGCGACCACCGAGCCCCGTCGGAAACCAGGGCGAACAGGGCCTGCGGTGATGCCGTGCTGTGTCTCTGGATTACGCACGCGTATCGGCGAACCATGAGCGTCAGAATAACAGAACTTTGTTCTATTATCAGAGGATGACGGTTCAGCCTCCCCTGCCGTTCGCCCGAGCCCGCAACGCTGCGCAACGTCAAGACCGCTTGTCCCAGATCACCACCGTCACACGCGAGCTACTGACACATAGGCGGGCGACCGCGCTGACGCTGACCGATGTGGCCATGGCGGCCGGCCTGGCGAAATCGGGCATCTTGCGTTACGTCGGCTCACGCGAGGCCCTGCTGCTGCAGGTGATGCATGCGGAGCATCTGGACTGGATCGACGCGCTGACCGAAGAACTGCCCGGTACCGCCGCGCCGACAGCCCTGGCCCGCACCCTGGCCGCCCGCCCCGTACTGTGCGACCTCATTTCGGCCTCACCCGCACTGATCGCCCAGCTCGACCGGTCGGAGCTGAGCGTGCTGACGGCCCAGGCGAGTGACGCCCAGCAGCGCCTCGGTGCGGCACTTCGCCCGGCGCTGCCGCTGTCTGACGATCAGCTGCGCGCACTGACCGCGGCAGTACATGCCTTCACCGGCACAACGTGGGCCTGGACCGACCCGCATGCGATCCAGCCAATGGTCACCGACTTCACCTCGACCCTTACCCGGCTACTGACAGTGTTCATCGCCGGACTGGCGTCGACGGGATGACGGGTCAGTCCGTCGCGGCGCCGTCGCCGGACCGCGCCAGGATCTGGTCCACCAGGGGGATCTCGACAACTTCGCCGGGTTCCACCGCCGGCGCCCACCGACCGGCATCCAGATCATGTTTCTCGGTGAGGAACCGCAATCGATAAGCCTGTTGGGAGCGTTCGAAGGTCCGCTGTGCGATGCGGGCGTTGAGCCCGCCGTTGACCACCGCGCCCAGCACCGGAACCGCCTGCGCCAGCTTGTTTTTCGCCAACCGAAATCCCAACGCCATGGAGACCTGCTGGATCACGTTGTCCGCCTGCTGCGGCTGGAGTTCATGCCACGACTCCTGGCGCATCATCAGCTCGGTCAGTCGCGAGAGCGACGCCAATGCCGCAGCCTTCTCCGCGGCGTTGCCGGCAGCGGAATAGGCGATCACGCCGGAGGCAAACGCCTGCTCGTCGGGCTCACGGACGTCGTAGCCGTAGTGCGCCGCAACCAGAGCCACGATCCGCCCCATGCCCACCAGCACCGCGGTCACGTCGGCTATGACGGCTGAGGCAGCCACCGTCATGCTCGTGCCGCCTGTGACCACGCTCGACACCGCCGAGCCCGTCACCGCCAGCGACGACGCCGCACCCTCGGCCGCGGCCAACGCGATATAGCGCTCCTTGCGGCGTGGCATCGAGCGGTCGCAGTACGACATGTCGAGCCCTTTGACCTGCTCATAGGACTGCAGCGTGACGCCAATGTCAGCGAACGTGGCAAAGACCGTGTCCGGTTTGACCGAATTGAGTCCCCGCTCGACGAGCAGGACGTGCAGCGTTTCCAGGGCCTTGGTGGTGAGCTGGTCGGCCTTGCCGATGGCGGCCGTGGCGCCCGGGACCTGTTCGACTCCCGAGCGAACTTGGGTCGCCACCTGCTTGGCGCGATCCGTGATGCCCTGACTGAGTCCCTCGAACCATCCGGGTGTCTCGCGGGCGGCGGCCGCATCCAGTAGCGCGTCCCATTCCCTGCGCTCGTAACGGGACATGTCCGACCGGCCAGACGACGCCACGGGGAAATCCTACCGATCACTGCCCGTTCAGGGCCTGGCGAAGATCCAGCCCCATCGGGGAATCCAGCGGGATCTCGCCGGTCGCCACCACGGCGCGGGTCAACGGGCGCAATGCGCTGACCAACTCGTCACGTTCGGCGGCGGTCAACGCGTCATACGCCGGGGCGGCGAGCCGATCGGTCTGTTCTTCGATCTGCGCCTTGAGCCGGACACCGTGCGGGGTGAGTCCCTCTGCTCCGGCCAGCCCCCTGTCGCGCAGTGCGGTGGTGAGCCGGGCCCACTCGTCATCGGTGAACCCGCGCGCGAGCTCGTAGGTGCGGCGCGGGGCGCCCGAGGCCGCGGCATGAAACACATGCGACTCACGGCCGCCGATGCCGGCGGCCAGAAGCGCCGCGATATGGCCATCGCCGCGATGTTCACGCAGAACCGTGGCAGCATGCCACAACCTCGCCAGGGGCTGTTCGGGCAGCGGCAGTGCATGGTTGGCAGCCCCCAACACCCGGCCGGCCAGGGGCACCGCAGCCGCCACCCGCGACGCGAGTTCGGCCGCACGCTCCACCGCGGGGCCGTCCGCCGCGTCCGCGAGCTGGCGCCGCAGTGCTGCGACGGCGCCGTGTTCTCGAGCCCGCAGCGCCACTTCGGGCGGGGCGAAGTCCCATGCGGCGGGCACCGCTTTGGCAACACGTTCGAAGGAGAAGTTGTAGAACGCCGCGTGCACAACGTCGGCGCCGACCGCACCCAGCGGCGCGGCCCGACCCGCGAAATATCCCATCCAGAAGCCGCGGTAGCCGGCGGCGTCGAGTGCGGCCAGGGGTTCCGGCGAGAAGTAGACCACCGCGTGTAGCGGCTCCAACAGGCGCCACAGTGCTCGGGCCTGCGACGGCTCGCTCATCTTTCCGCCTCACTCGGCGACGCGCCCGACGCGGGAGCCGGCAGACGGTAGCGAGCGGCGATGCCCTCGATGAGCAGCTCTACCCGGCGTTCGAAAGCTTCTGCAGTGAAGGGATCAAGTCCGGCCTCGGCGATGGTCCGCAGCGTCGCATGCTCGCCGGCATCGGAGCGCTCCAGGGCGGCGTACAGGCGGGCACGCCATGGATTGCCCTGGCGCGCATGGACGTACTCGCGATGCGCTTCGCTGACCGCACCCATCGCCAAGTCGGTCACCGCGGAGTACACGTCCAGGCAATCGCGTGCGGACAATCCTTGGGCACGCAGCGCGTCGAGGGCATGGCCGACGTAGTCCAACTCGCCGTCGTATTCGGCGGCACCGCTGATGAACTTCTCCAATAGGGCGGGTTCCGCCGCCAACGCAGAGCGAAGGAACATGGCGTACTGCCTCAACCACTGCGCCCAATCCTTATTGCCGTCGAAGCGGGGCGGCGACGCGGACTGCAAGGATTGGCTGGCAACGAGTTTCAGCAGGTCGTCTTGATTCTTGACGTGGTGATAGAGCCCGGGAAGGCTCACGCCGAGGTGTTCGGCGACGCGGCGGATGGTGGCGTCCTGGGGGCCGATCTCCAGAACTGCTCGGGTTATCGCCTCTGTCCCGATCCGCCGTGGCCGACCGCGCCGGGAGGCGCCGCGGTCAACCCGCACGGTAGGCAGCCACGATGGGTTCCAATTCGTCAGGCGTGGCCCCGTGCAAGATGACGCGGTCGGCGCCGTAGCTCAACTCGTCGCGGATACGTTGGGCGCATCGGGTCGGCGCTCCGGTGGCGGCCGGCACAAGCCACTCGTCGGGAAGAAGGGTGGCGATGTGTTCGATCTGCGCTGCGGTGGCTTTGGCGTCGATACCTCCGGCGATGGACTGCACGACGCTATCCTGCCGAAAGCGTTGCAGGACTGCGGGGTTCCAGTCATTGGTCGCGACCATGAGGTCACCGTAACCCTGCAGGTAGGTCGCCAGCCGGGCGACCGTCTTCTTCAGGCGCAGCTCTTCGGGGAGATGGTCGCCGACGGTGGCCAGACATGACCAGACCCGCACACTGCCGGGATCCCGCCCGGCCCGCTCGGCGGCTTCTTTGACCGTGCGGACACTGCGTTGCATGGTCTGCGGGGTGAAGTAGGTGTGCAGGATGACGTCGTCGAAGGCGCGCCCACCCAACGCCAGCGTCTTGGGGCCGAACGCGACCAGCGCGAGTCGGATGTCTTCCCGGAAATCCCCGTCGAGGAACAGCAGCGGGTAGGCACCGATGGGACCGTCGTGGTTGACGATGAGCTCGCCGCGCCACAGCCGCCGCATGACCGTCCCGAAATCCTCCAGCTGGGCGGTGGTGACCTTGGGTATGCCGAATCCCGCATAGATGGGGCCGATTCCGCGGCCTATTCCGAGGGTGAACCGGCCGCCGGACATCCGGTGCATGGTGGTGGCCCAGGATGCGGTGATGAGCGGGTGGCGGGTGTTGTGGTTGGTCGCCGCCGTGGCGATCTGCATGCGCGACGTGACCGCGCACGCCGCACCGCTGAGCGACGAAGCCTCTTTGATGTTCCACCGTTCGGACAGGAACGCGGTGCCGAAGCCCAACTGCTCGCCGCGTTGCGCTTCGTGTACCAGGGTTGCCGGACCCTCGCCACCTGCTCCGGCCATCAGGTAGTAGCCGAGTTCGTCGAGCAAGCGGGGCGGGGCTGCGGCGCTGATCGGCTCAAGCATCAGTTGAGCTCCCCGATCAGTTGGAGGGTGTCGTGGTCACGGATCGCCTGGGCGCCGCGAGCGAGCATGGTCAGCACCATGGTGTCGCCCCGTTCGGTGACCGCTGCGTAGGCGAAACCGAGAGCGGTCAGCAATGGAGCCTGCAGCAGGCCAAGCCGATAGTCGGACCAGCACTGCGCGAAGGAATAGCCGGCAACGCCATGCGATATCAGGGCCGCGTGATAGGCCGCCACCAGGTCGCGTTCGTGTTCGCGTCGGTACTCCGGCAGCAGGCTGGTCGCCAGGAAGTAGGCCAGGTCGCGGGCCGGCAGCCCGACCGACAGGGTCTGCCAGTCGACGACGGTGACTGCTCCGGTCGTGGGATCGAACAGCAGGTTGTCGCAGCGATAATCGCCGTGCAAGAGGCAGTAGCGTTCTGTCGCGGTGAGCAGCCACGGTTCGACGACGTCGCCGACGCTGCGCAGGGTGTCGCGGTCTGCCGAGTCCAGCCTCGGCCCGAGCCGCTGCACCATGATGTCGAACGCCGATCGTGCGATCTGTCCCATGCCCGCTGCAAAGCCCGCATCGGCCATCGGCATGGTTGCTGCGGGGAAGTCCAGCCACGCTGGATCACACCACCGCGGCCCGTGCAGGCCGGCCAGGGCCTGCACCGCGACACGTGCGGCGGCCACCTCGCACCCCGCCATCTGATCGCCTTGGACCGCCGGGGCCTGGTCGGCCATCACCAGGACAAAGTCGGCTCCGCCGTTGGCGACAGCGCAGTGATACACGGTGGGCAGCGGCACAGCGACGGTGTTCGCGACGTGTTCGTAGAAGGCGTGCTCGGCCGCGTAACCCAACGCTACGCGCTGGCGGACGTCCGGGTCCTGGGACGGCAGCTTCACGACGACGGTCGCGGGCGCGTCGCCGGCGGGACCGCTGTAACGCGGCGTCACCCGATACGTCGCGCCCGTCTGACCTGTCCCGACCGGGACGACATCGGCGGCAGACACAGGGCGGGCCAGCACCGCTGACAGCCACGACGCGGTGACGTCGTCTGGCCCGGCGGGGATCGGTAGCTCGGTGTTCACGCCGGCCCCGCGGCACCGCACTGAAGCATGAGGCCTCCCCAAAGTTCTGATACGAATTTTGATAATCAGTATCTAAATAGTGCGGCGGGTATGTCAACGGGTGGCGCGGGGCGGAAGCTTCGGCGCGGATACCCGTCCAACGGCAAGCGCCGATGCGACACTGGAACGCGACCTGGCCCCCGACCAGAAGAGACAACATGTGTAGCGCGTGCGAGTGGGCACCGCATTTCGCCAAGTACGACACCGTGACCACCCGCCGAACCGTGTTGCGGGCCACCGCAGCGCTGGTGGTCGCCGGGGCAACGGCCAGTGCATGTTCGACGCCAGGTCCGGCCCCGCTCGACGGAGAATCCTCCCCCAGCTCGCCGACCTCGCCGGTGGACTACGTGTTCCACAATGGCCGGGTCTACACCGTCTCCGATTCCGCTCCGTGGGCGGAAGCCGTTGCCGTAACCGGCGATACGATCAGCTACGTGGGTGACACCGCCGGCGCGTTGGCACTTGCCGGGCCGGACACCACGATGATCGACCTCGACGGCCAACTACTGATGCCCGGCTTCGTCGAGGGACACATCCATCCCTTTCTCGGGGCATTTCTGAGCCACGGCGTCGACCTTCAATTGCCCACCGGCGCAGACGCACTCGCCGCGATCGGCGAATACGCGGCGGCGAATCCGTACGGGCCCGTTCGCGGCTTCGGTTGGCGGATCGACATGTTCGGCCCAAACGGGCCGAACCGCTACGAGCTCGACGCCATCCTGCCCGACCGCCCAGGCTTCTTCTTCGCCATCGACGGCCACAGCCTATGGGCCAACAGCAGGGCGCTGGAACTTGCCGGCGTCAACCGCGAGACCAAAGACCCGGTACCTGGTTTCAGCTATTACGCGCGAGACGACGCGGGCGAGCCCACCGGATACATCCTTGAGACCGATGCGGTGCTGAGCCTCGTCAACGCCATCGATCCGATCAATCCCGTCGGCATGATGCGGCTCCTGGAGGGCTGGCTCCCGCGGGCCTCCGAAGCCGGCATCACCTCGATCTTCGACGCCGGCGTTCCGCCGGTCGGCGGCAAGCAGGCCCACCTCCTTGCGATCTACACGCACCTCGACGACCAGGGCCTCCTGCCGTTCCGCGTCGTCGCCTCCTACCTGGTCAAATCACCCCCGGTCGATGACGTCGTGCAAAATCTTCTGGCGCTGCGCGAGCGGATCTCCTCCAAGTTGGTCACCGTCAACGTGGTCAAACTGATCGGCGACGGCACCCAGGGCGGCTACACGGCCTGGCTCATCGACCCCTATGCCGACAAGCCGGACAGCACAGGCTCATCGCCGTTCACCGACGACCAATGGCGACAGGTGGTCGGTGACGTCGATGCCGCGGGTTTCGATGTCCACGTGCACGCGTGCGGAGAGCGTGCAGCGCGCACCGCACTCGATGCGATCGGCGACGCTATCGCCGCCAACCCACTGCGCGATCGCCGGCACACCGTTGCCCATCTGGTCTACGTGCAAGACCCCGACAGTCAGCGTTTCGGCGAACTCGATGTCATCGCCCAGTTCTCCGCCAACTGGATGTCAGCCGATCCCGACACCGTCACGAACATGGCCGCCCGCTACGGGCCACCGCGTCAAGACCTCCTGTATCGCATCCAGAACGTTCTGAAGTCCGGCGGCCGGGTTTCGCTGGGCACCGACTGGCCCGCGGCCGGCTATTACTCCACCTACAAACCGCTGGATTCCATCCAGATCGCCGTCACGCGCCAGCTCGTGGGCGACCCGGAGGCCGCGGTTCTGGCGCCGGCCGACCAGGTGCTGTCGGTGGCGGAGGCGGTGTACGCCAACACCATGGGCGCGGCTTATCAGATCCGCCTCGATGACACAGTCGGCTCGGTGGAAGTGGGCAAGCTGGCCGATCTGATCGTGTTGGACAAGAACATTCTGGAGATCGATCCGCATGACATCCACACTGCTCGCGTCACCTTGACGATGATGAACGGGCGAATCCGGCACCGGGTGTAGCGGCCCGCCGCCGCGAGCGCCTCGGTACCGGATCGGCCGCAGGACCGTAACGGCCGGCATACAGTTGTGTCTTACTGCCATAAACCACGGCTGAGAAATTGACCAGCCGTGCTACTAATTCATCGTGACCGACCTGCACCGATCGTCACCGATGCCGCCCGAGTGGAGCACTCCCAGCACGGAACCGGGTTCGCATCGGCATTCGAATCAGTCAGGCACCCGGCGGAATCGAAGCGAGGCAGGTCGGCGTTCCCAAAGGTATTACCCGATCTCTGAAATCCTGCATATTCCGGATCCACCCGCACCGCGCAAACCCGCACCGGCCTCCGGCTGGCGAAAACTCGTCTATGAGGCCTCATTCCACGGCATCAACGCCGGGGAATCCCGGATCGAACAGCATTACCGCTCACTGCGCGAGCAGATCCGTCAGCACATGCACCGGCACTTGGTCATCGGCGTGGTCTCCGGCAAAGGTGGCGTAGGCAAGACCACGCTGACCACCTGCATCGGCGGCATTTTTCGGGAATGCCGGTCTGACAACGTCGTGGCGATCGACGCCGCACCGGGCTTCGGAACGTTGGCCGACCGGATCGACGCCGGCTCCCCCGACGGCTACGCCGACATCATCGCCAAGACCCCTGTTGCGGGCTACACCGACATCCGAGAGCATCTTGGCCACAACAACATCGGCTTGGATGTGCTGTCGGGTAATCAGACCTCCGACCAGCCTCGTCCGCTGGTGCCGTCGATGCTGACCGAGGCACTCACCCGTCTGCGCCGCACTCACCAGATCGTCCTGATCGACACATCGGACAATCTGGATCATCCGGTGATGAAAGCGGTGTTCAACTCCTGCGACGCCTTGATCTTTGTCTCCGGGCTCACCGGCGACAGTTCCATGCCGGTCGCCCGTTCCATCGATGTGCTGCGTTCCATGGCCTACGACGAACTGTTGTCGCGGTCGATGGTCATCCTCAACAACAGCCGCAACCACACCAATCCGCTGGCGCGAAGCTATCTCATCGATCTGTTCACCGAGGCCGAGATTCGTGCCGAGTACATGCCCTACGATCCCTACCTGGCCAAAGGCGGGATCATCGACACCCAGAACGAGCTACGCCCGCAGAGCCGGCTGCGGCTGTACGAAATTGCGGCGACGCTGGCGGAACAACATATCCGCAAATCCTCGCGGCTGAACTGACGGGCGCGTGCGACTGAACTAGACGAACTCTGTGGAGCTAAGGGGAATCGAACCCCTGGATTGCTCCACTGCGAATGTCGTAGCGCCACAAACGGGGCACCTAACGTTCGTCTGTTGGCTCGAAGACCGGGATGAACTCGACCAGGTCAGTCGGGTCAAGCGTCCGGTCGTACTGCCTGAGCAGACGAATGTAGATCTCACGGTCGACATCCCAGTCATAGCCCAACATGGGGCCGTCTTCTTGAGCAGCCACGAACACGAGGTCGGCAAGTAGTCGCGTCACGCGCCCGTTCCCATCGATGAAGGGATGGATGTGCACGATGGCGGCATGCGCGGCGATACCCAGGGCACGTGGGGTCAGGTCACCTTGGTGCCGAAATCGATAGAGCAAGGACTCAAGTGAGCTACGCAATTCAACCGCGATACGTTCGGGCGCAATGCCGATGTTGGTCTCGCGCGAACGCTGACGCCCACCCCACATCCAGACCAGGGCGTAAAGCCGTCGATGAAGGTCACGGACGAAGTGGTCCGTGAGCAAATCGGACACCGTCAGGGAGCCGGCGAAGACCTTTCCCATGAGATCATCAGCGATCTCATCCTGAATCTGTTGTTCGAGATCGTAGAGATCGGCCTTGCGAATCGGTTCACCGAGCACTTCGCGCGCTCGAGCGGTCAGCGCTTCGCGCTCTTCTTCGGTGGCGAGCGTTTCACCGTAGTCGGCCTGGAAGGCCATCAGCCCTTAACGCTCAACGACGCCAGGAACTCTTCAACCTTGATCGAGCGAACGTGGTCGGCCGGCACAACGCGCTGCTCTAGCCGAGCCGAAGCCTTGGTGGAGCGCGAGACGAACCTGCGGCGGGCGGCCACTGACATGCTTTGCTTGGTCATCACGCCCCCTTGAGTTCACACGAGTCTATCGGGCCACAAGCAACCGTAAAGGGGCCGCGGTGTCGCGGCGGTCAAAGCGTTGCAAACCATGCTCGGCCATGCATCATCAGCGATGAACCTCGACAACTACGCCGACCTTTCCCCGACGATCGGAAAGTCGCGCGGATGTACTGAACCGCCATCGCGCTGCTGCGCTGGAACAGATTCACGTTTCGGCAGATGGAGGCTGATCGGTGATCTTTGGCATGCGTTCAAAGACCTCGCATACCGCTTGGATAGACATTTCCCGATATGGGTATCCGGCAAGATATGCCCACCGAAAGGTTGCATATTGCAGCGTAGCTGTGGCTGCCTCGATCATCTCAGTCAGCGGAACTACATCGGGCAATCGCACAGCTCGGTGATAGCCGGGTTCATATTCTTCGCCGAGTTCCAGCAAATAACCTTCCAGTGAGAACCAGTTCTGGCCATGTCCCGCTCCACTTGCCAGATTCCACAAGTAGGCCCACCGATCAGGGTCTTGGTCCTGCGCAGTCGCGGCGTACCTAACAATGTCCTCGTATCCCGGCAGCTTCTCTGTGATGGTTACGTCAGGCAGCTTTGCCTTAGCACGATCCACCAGAGTCTGCCGCTGCGCCTCGATCTTCGACCTATCCATCTCGCCCGCTTTTCGCGCCTTGATGAAGTAGCCGAGATCCCGGTACATCATTCGGACGTGTCGCCCAACGCACTCGGCGGAGTCCGGTACGTCGAGCAGCCACAAGCCGTGAGCTGCGGATTCAAGTCCTGCTCGGGCCAACAGGAGATACGGACGGTAGGCGACGTTGTGCACGGTGCTTTCGTCAAATTTGTAGGGTGCGACGCGGTCGGCCCACAGATTGAGATGCTCGAAGCCTGCATCGAGGTACGAACTGGCCCATGCCGATGCCTTCTCCCACGGGTAGTGCGCATCCGCGCTAGCGAGGCCACTTTCAGGTAGTGGGTCGACCATCCGGCTCAAGAGCAACGAATTTGCGCGGATTTTGTAGGTCGCCTCTACCCAACGTTGACGGTGGTCATCCGGCACTGCCATCTGCTCAGGTTGCATACGCGATGAGGGTAGTAACCGAGCAGGAGATTCCACGCTACCCGGTGGCCTCGGCGAGGCCTTGGCGCCGCTACGCCGGAAACGCGAAACCCCCCCTCACCTAACCCAACGCCGGTGAGAGGGGGTTTTATCCTGTGGAGCTAAGGGGAATCGAACCCCTGACCTTCTCGATGCGAACGAGACGCGCTACCAACTGCGCTATAGCCCCTGACCGGAAAGAGATTACCAGCCCCCGGCCGGCCCTCTGAAACCGAGACCTACTGACCGGCGGCGCGCGCCAGGTTGTCCCGCCAGCCGTAGCGGCCGGCACTCGAGGTGTACTCCAGGTGTTCGAATTCGGGGTCCTCGTCGTCGATCTCCAGCACCGCCACGCCCGGACGGCGCAGCCGTGAGGGAACGACCTCGAAGGCGTCGGAGTGGGCACTGGGCCGCTGCGTGCGCGGCCGCTCGGTCCGCCGGGCGCGGCGCGCCCGCACCTGCTGCTCGATGCGAGTCTGACGCCGCAGATAACCCAGGTAGAGCACCGTCGCGCCGGCCGCGCCGGCACAGATCCACCAGGCCGAAGGCGCCACGGTAAAGGCGGTGAGCGTCGAGAGCACCAGGACCACCGCCAGCGACATCAGCACCCGCTTGCGGAACTCGTACTTGCGCGCGCTGACCACGGCCGCGGTGTCGGCACGCGGGCGTCGGCCCCGCGCCGAGACGCCAGAGACCCGAGACCGGCTGGACTCCGCCTCGGGCTCCAGGCCTGAGCTGTCTTCGACGTATTCGTACTCGTAGGCCTCGGCCTCGGTCTCGCCGTCGGCTTCGGTTTCGGTTTCGGTTTCGGTTTCGGCAAGTGGTTCCTCACCGGCAGCCTCGTACTCGTCCTCGTCCGACGCCGGTTCGGGCTCCGCCTTGGCCGCCAAAGCCTCGGCCGCCATGGCGGCCTCCTGCGCGGCGAGTGCTTCCGCCTCGGCAGCGGCATGCGCCTGCGCTTGAGCCAAAGCTCGCGCTCGGGCCTGGGCCGCCTGAGCCTCGGCAGCCAGCCCGGCGTCCGACAACAGCAGCTCGCCGGAGTCCTCGGCGACGACGTCGACGTCGAGGTAGTCAAGCTCGGCCTGCTCACCCACCTGCGCTTCGGTGGTGGCGACGAACACCGCGGCGGCGGCGACGAACACCCGCGAGCCGCCCTCGGCGTGCTCGCCCTCGGCTTCGTCGACCTCATCGATGTCGTCGAGGTCGTCGGCACTGTGGCGCCAGTCGGGGTCGCTGCGGTGACCGGCGGCCGGGCCGCCGCGCTTGAGCAGGCGGGCGCTGGACCCACTGGTCAACACCCGGGTCGCCAACGCCACGTCGCTGGTCCGCCGCACTGCGTCACGCTTGCTGACCAGCATCGGCACCAGAACGAACAGCCAGAGGACGACCAGGGAGATCCAGAGCAAAGATTGGGGGATGCTGGGCATGGTTGGCCTGCTCCTTTCCGAGCCAAGGCTAGGCGTGCAAGCGACACGGCCTCGGACGACGCGCCGAACCAATTACACAGATGTAATTTACTCGTTGACCTCGTAAGTCACAACTATCACACGCGTAACAATTGCCCGAAAATGCGTCAGACCCGGCCGGCCCGGCCGGACTGGATCAGCCGAGAGGTCACCGACCCGGCAACCTCCTCGACCGTCATCGCCACCAGCAGGTGATCCCGCCACGCGCCGTCGACGTCGAGGTAACGCTTCAGCAGGCCTTCCTGGCGGAATCCCACCTTCTCCAACACGGCTCGACTGGCCCCGTTCTCGGGCCGCACCGTGGCCTCCACGCGGTGCAGGCCCACCGGCCCGAAGCAGTGATCCAGCCCGAGCGCCACCGCCCCGGTCGCCACACCTCCGCCGGCCACCGCGCTGGAGACCCAGTAGCCGATCCAGGCCGACCGCAGCGCGCCATGGGCGATGTTGCCCACGGTCAGCTGGCCGCAGAACCGGCCGTCGAGTTCGACGACATACGGCAGCATCCGCCCGTAGCGGGCCTCGGTGCGCAGGCTGGAGCACAACGGCGGCCAGGAGGCGCTGCCGTGCCGGGTCACCCAGTCAACCTCCACACTGGGCTCCCATTGCTCCAGATAGCCGCGGTCGGCCATCCGGATCCGACTCCACGCCACCCCGTCGCGCATCCGCACCGGCCGCAGCCGGATCACCCCGGCCGCCACCCGCAGCGGCCCGAGCACACTCGGCCAGCCGGGGCGCTCAACGGCCTTGAACGGCCACAGATTGACCAACATGGAACCGGGCTCAGCCGCGCTGGGCCAGGAAAGCGACGTCCACCAGCTCGCCGGCCTCGATCTGCTCGACCTCCTCGGGAACCACCACCAAGCAGTTCGCCTCGGCCAGCGTGGCCAACAGGTGCGACGAGGTGCCGCCGGTGGCCCCGAGCACCTGCACCAGGTAATCGCCGCTGTCCTCGTCGCGCATCAGCTGGCCCCGCAGGAAGCCCTTGCGCCCGGGCATCGACGCGATCGGGCCCAGGGTGCGGGCCCGCACCATCCGGCGCATCGGCTCACGCTTGCCCAGCGACAGCCGGATCAGCGGACGGATCATCACCTCGAACACCACCAGCGCACTGACCGGGTTGGTGGGCAGCAGGAAGGTCGGCACCCCCTCGGGGCCGAGCTGACCGAATCCCTGCACCGAACCGGGATGCATGGCGATCCGGGCGACCTCCATGTCCCCCAGGTCAGAGAGCACCGCACGCACCTCGTCGGCCGCCGCACCGCCGACCCCACCGGCGATCACCACCACCTCGGACCGAGTGAGCTGGCCCTCGACCACCTCACGCAGCTTCTTGGGGTCATTGCTGACGATGCCGACGCGGTTCACCTCCGCGCCGGCGTCCCGGCCGGCAGCGGCCAGCGCGTAGGAGTCGACGTCGTAGACCTGCCCATTGCCGGGCGTCCGGTTGACGTCGACCAGTTCGCCGCCCACCGCCAACACCGACAGGCGCGGGCGCGGGTGCACAAGCACGCGGTCACGCCCCACCGCCGCCAACAAGCCCACCTGGGCGGCGCCCACGACCGTACCGGCACGCACCGCGACATCACCGGGCTGCACGTCATCGCCTACGCGCCGCACATAGTCGCCCGGACGGACGCCGCGGAGCACCCGCACCCGAGAGGTGCCGCCATCGGTCCAGCGCAGGGGCAGCACCGCATCGGCCAGGATCGGCATGGGCGCTCCGGTCTGAATCCGGGTGGCCAGCTTCGGCTGTAGCCGGGTGGGGGTCCGCGCTCCTGCCTCGATGACACCCAGTACCGGCAGTGTGACGACCGCGTCATCGCGCCCGCCCGCACTCTCACCGATCGCGTCCGCGCCCAGCACGTCGACACTGCGCACCGCATACCCGTCGATGGCGGCCTGATCGAAGGCGGGCATGGGCCGCTCGGCAACCACCTCTTCGGCGCACATCAATCCCTGCGCCTCGGCGATCGCCACCCGGACCGGGCGGGGCGCCACCGCGGCAGCCGCGACCCGGGCCTGCTGCTCCTCAACCGAACGCACGGTGTGCCTTTCTCCGTTGCAGCGTCGGTCCAATGCGGGCTGACGTCAGCTCAGTTCTCCGCCAGGCCCAGTCGCGCGACCAACCACCGACGCAGATCCGGACCGTAGTCATCGCGGTCCAGGGCAAAGTCAACCGCAGCTTTGAGGTAGCCGCCCGGATTTCCCAGATCGTGTCGCGAGCCCCGGTGCACCACCACGTGTACCGGATGCCCCTCGGAGATCATCAGCGCGATCGCATCGGTGAGCTGTACCTCGCCACCCGCGCCGCGGTCGATGCGCCGCAAGGCGTCGAACACCGCCCGGTCCAGCACATAGCGGCCAGCGGCGGCATACATCGACGGCGCATCGCCGGTCTTGGGCTTCTCGACCATCCCTTTGACCCGCATCACGTCGGGGTTGTCGGCGTCGGGCAGCGCCTCGACATCGAAGACCCCGTAGGCACTGACCTCCTCGGGGGTGACCTCGATGGCGCACAGCACGGTGCCGCCCCGGCGGGCCCGGACCTTGGACATGGTCTCCAGCACACCGGTGGGCAGCACGAGATCGTCGGGCAGCAGCACCGCGACCGCGTCCTCGTCCGGGGACAGGGTGGGCTCGACACAGCTGATGGCATGGCCGAGGCCCAGCGGCTCGGCCTGCACCACCGACTCGACCTTGATGAGTTCCGGGGCGCGACGGACCTTCGCCAGCATCGCCTTCTTGCCGCGCGCCTCCAGCGTGCCTTCCAGCACCAAGTCTTCGACGAAGTGCGCGACCACGCCGTCCTTACCTTCGGAGGTGACGATCACCAGCCGCTCGGCGCCGGCCTCGGCCGCCTCGGCGGCCACCAGCTCGATACCGGGGGTGTCGACGACAGGCAGCAGCTCTTTGGGCACCGTCTTGGTGGCGGGCAGGAAACGGGTCCCCAAACCGGCCGCCGGCACAATGGCGGTGCGGGGAATGGGGACCTTCGGCGTGGGCATTGCTCACACGATAACCGCAATCAACTTGACGTCGGCTGGCGGTGGGCGAGCCGTAGCTGACACTCTGGTTGCCGTGACCGACGACGCGGTGGTGGCTGCCAAGTCTGCGTTGCGGGCACGACTGCTCGCCGAAAGACGAGCACTGCACCCGCAGGCGCACGCCGCCGAGGCCGCGGCGCTGGCCGGACACCTCGAAGCGCTGGCGCGCGACGGCGACACGGTCTGCGCTTATGTGCCGGTGGGCAGTGAGCCAGGCTCCCCCGTGATGCTTGCCGCGCTGGCACGTCGTGGCGTACGGGTGCTGGTTCCGGTGGTCCGCACGGAGGACGACGGCACTCCCCTGGCTCTGTGGTGGGGCCGATTCGAGCCGGATTCGCTCACCAGCGCCCGGTTCGGCCTACTCGAACCACCCGCCCCGTGGCTGCCGCCGCAGACGCTGGCCGAGGCGGACCTGATCGTGGTGCCGGCGGTGGCCGTCGACCGCCGGGGGATGCGGCTGGGCCGCGGCGCCGGCTTCTACGACCGCTCGTTGCCCTGGCGCCGGCCGCAGATCCCGCTGGTCGCCGTCGTGCGCGACGCTGAACTGCTCGACACCGTGCCCGCGCAGGCCCACGACGTGCCGATGACGCACGCCCTCACGCCGGGGCTGGGCCTGGTGGACCTGGGCTGAGCCGGCGCGGCCGGGAATGAGGCCAGGAATGAGGAAGGCCACATAGTGGTTCTGGCACTTAGCACGGTAGAGTGCTAATCCGATTGTTCGATCCACGGAGGTTCACGTGCCCACCTACAGCTATGCCTGCACCGAGTGCAGCAACCGCTTCGACGTGGTCCAGGCCTTCACCGACGATGCACTGACCACGTGCGAGCAGTGCAACGGTCGGCTGCGCAAGATCTTCGGCAAGGTCGGCGTGGTCTTCAAGGGCAGCGGCTTCTACCGCAACGACAGCCGGGAAGCGGGCAAGTCGACGTCGAACGGCTCGGGAACCAGCAGCAGTGCCGCCGCCTCCACGTCCTCCAGTGACTCCAGCAGCGGGTCGAGCGACAGCAGCGCCAAACCGGCCGGCGACGGTGGTAGCAAGTCCGGCGACAGCACCAAGGCCAGCACCACCCCAGCCACGGCCACCACCGCCAGCTGACCCGTTATCCACAGGCCGGCGCCCGGACCGACGATCCGCGGCGGACCGGCCGCTTAGCGTGAGGCCATGGCCGGCTCGCTCAACCCCACCCTGATCAGCCGGGTCACGCAGGCTCTGCACCCGGACTGGACCCGTACGGTGCGGGCACGCCGGGTGACAGCGGGAGCGCTGGTGGTCCTGGCCGGAGTCGCGGCACTGCGCTCCGACCCGCACAGCGACCGGGTCGACGTCGTGGTGGCGGCTCGCGACATAGCACCCGGCACCACCGTGACCCGCGACGACGTCTTACTCGAAAGCCGCTCTGCCCAAACAGTTCCCGACGGCGCCGTCACCGAGGTGGCCGCGGTGGCGCAGGCCACCTTGGCGGGTCCGGCCCGCCGTGGAGAGATCCTTACCGACGTTCGCCTGCTGGGTAGTCGACTCACCGAGGCAACCGCCGGGCCTGGGGCCCGCATCGTGGGCGTGCACCCTGCCGACGCCGCCCTGATCGACTTGGTGCGGCCCGGCGATGTGGTGGATGTGGTGACGGCCGGACCAGATGATTCGGCCGGTGCATCCCCGCCCGCGCAGGTGCTGGCCAGCGGCGGAATCGTGGTTCTGGTGTCCGACAAACACAATCACGACGACCGGGTGGTGCTGGTGGCGTTGCCGGCCACCGCCGCGGTGGCGGTGGCCGGCGCCACGCTGGGTCAGGCCATCACACTCACCCTGCGCTGAACGGCCTCAGGCGGCTGGCTGCGAGCTGGCGCAGAACTTGCACTTGGTCGCTTCAGCGGCGATCTCGGACGTGCACTCCGGGCAGGCCTTGGTCGGCGGCTCGTCGCCGAACACCGACTTTCCGCGCCGCTTTTGGATGTGCTTGTAGGGCAACACGATGAAGAAATAGATGGTCGCCATGAACACGATGAAGTAGATGATCGCCGAGATAAACGCGCCGAGGTCGACGAACGTCGCCTCATTGCCGGCCTCCCCCAACTGATAGCCCAATCCGAGCCCGCCGGTATTCGGCTGAGTGGCCGAGACCAACGGGTTGATCACCGATTTGGTGAAGGCTTCGACCAGGTTGGAGAACGCCAGCGCGACGACCAGACCAATGGCAACGGTGATGACGTCATCACGCATCAGGAAATTCTTGAACCCCTTGAGCACCGCAACTCCCCTTCCGTACGGATGCACTGCGAAGCGGCGCCACGCCGCTCACGGCGAACCGTAGTAGCCGCCGTCGGGTGCGTACGAGGGATTTCGAGAAGTTGAATCTCAACCGTGATGTGGCGGCACGTTGTCGCGCAGCCACCGGTCGCGTTCGGCGGCCTCGCGGGCCTCGTCCGGGTCACGCTCGTCGGACGACGCCTGATGCTCTTCGAGGCCGGGCATGCTCGCCCTAGATCTCCAGGCTGGACAGCTGGCCGATGATCGCCGCCGCCAGTGGATTGAGCGTCGCCATCCCGTCACGCACCGCCGCGCGGGACCCGGCCAGGTTGACCACCAGGGTGCTGCCGGAGACCCCGGCCAGACCGCGTGACAGGCCGGCTTCGGCGATCCCGGCCGATAAGCCGGACGCCCGCAACGCCTCGGCGATGCCGAGCAGCTCACGGTCCAGAATCTCGCGGGTGGCCTCGGGTGCGACGTCGCGCGGGGTGACCCCGGTGCCGCCGACCGAAACCACCAGGTCGACCCCGCCGATCACGGCGGTGTTCAGCGCATTGCGGATCTCCACCTCGTCGGCGGCCACGGCGACCACACCGTCGACCATGAATCCGCCTTCGGCCAACAGTTCGGTCACCAAAGGGCCGTTATGGTCTTCATCGCCGTGGGCGGTGCGGTCGTCAACGACGACCACGAGTGCGCGGCCGGCCAGTTCTCGGGACTGCTCCATGGGTGCAACCGTATATCCGGATTGCGACACCGGACTCACCAACCCGCCTACTGCTGCGCTTTGCCCAGCGTGACCTGCGCGGTCTTAGACGCTCCGGCGGCATCGAGATAGGTCAGCGTCACCTGATCACCGGGTGCCTTGGAGCGCACCGCGGCCACCAGAGCATCGGCGCTGCCAATGGGTCGCTTGTCGAACGCCGTCACCGTCGCGCCCTCGGGCAGACCGGCCTTGGAGGCCGCCTCACCAGGCACCACCTCGACGATCTTGGCGCCGTGCAGGCTGCGCTCACTGGTGACGCGCACCCCCAGCGAGGCGTGGGAGGCGGTGTGATCCGGCGAGTTGATGAGCTCATCGGCGATCCGTTTGGCCTGGTCCACCGGGATCGCGAAGCCGAGGCCGATCGAGCCGCTCTGGGCGTCGGCGGAATCTCCGCCCATGGTGGCGATCGCGGAGTTGATCCCGACCAGGTCGCCGTTCATATTGACCAGCGCACCGCCGGAGTTACCCGGGTTGATGGCGGCGTCGGTCTGGATCGCGTCCAAGACGGTGTTCTGGTTGCCCGCCTCGCCGCTGGTGGAGACCGGACGGTTCAGCGCGCTGACGATCCCCGTCGTCACGGTGCCCTCCAGGCCAAGCGGCGAGCCGACCGCCACCACGTTCTGGCCCACCCGCAGGTCCGCTGAGGAGCCGATGGTGATCGGGGTCAGATCCGAGACGCCCTGGGCGCGCACCACCGCGATGTCGCTGGCCGGATCGGTACCCACCACCGTGAACGGGGCGGTCCGTCCGTCGGCGAAGGTCACCATGGTCTTCGGCGCCGACTTAACGCCAGGGTCAGGTTTGCTGCCGGGATCGGGCTTGGTGCCCGGGTCGAGTTTGCTGCCCGCGTCGGCCCTGGCAGCCGCTGCGGCAACGACGTGGTTGTTGGTCAGGATCAGTCCGTCAGCCGACAAGATGATGCCCGACCCCTCCTCGGACTGGCGGCCCAGATCGGTCTCCAGCATGACGACACTGGGCACCACCTTGGCGGCGACCTTCTCCACCGAACCGTCCGGCAGATTCACCGCGGCCGGTACCCCCGGGGCCTGAATGCTCGACGTGGGGCCGTTGGCGGCAGGCTTGCGCTCGGAATGCAACGCCGAACCGACCACGCCGCCCAGCACACCCGACATCGCCGCGATGGCGACCGCCCCCATCACCAGTCCCCCGGTACGAGAGGAACGCCGCTGCGGAGCCCCGCCCGCGCCAGGACGGCCATAGGTGGCGTCATAAGCCGAACGGTAGGTGGCCTGCTGGTGCGGCTGGGCGTAGCGCCAGTCGTAGGGCGGGGGGTAGGAGCCCTGGGCGCTACGTCCCGGGTAGCCGGAGTGCCCGCCCTGATTGGTCGCCGGAGCGCCGGTCGGGGTGGACCGTTCCGGTTGCTGAGGCGGCGGGGGGTACCCGGGGTAATTCGTCATGTTTGTTGCCTACTCCTAGGGACACGACTTGAGGCGACGTTGCCTCACCACCATGCCTACATGGACTGAGAAGCGCCTGTGACTGCCGAGGCCAGTACCGGTTGCGCCGACGTGGGACCGCCGGGCAGCACCATCCGGAACGCTGTACCAGGCGGATGCCCGCCGGGTCGGGTCTCACCGATGGTGATCGCCCCACCGTGTTTGAGCACCACCTGTTTGACGATCGCCAGGCCCAGTCCAGACCCGGGCATGGCGCGGGCCGAGTCCGAGCGGTAGAAACGCTCGAAGACCAATTCCCGTTGACTCTCCGGGATCCCGGGCCCCTCGTCGGAGACGATCATCTCCATGTGCGTCGGGTCGAGCTGGCGCATCCGCAGACCCACGACACCACCCGCCGGACTCCACTTCGCCGCATTGTCGAGCAGGTTCAGCACCGCACGCGACAGACCTGCGGCGTCGCCGTAAACGCACCACGGCACCACCTGGATTTCGAATTCGATGTCGTTGCGGCGCCGCCGGACCCGCTCCATGCTGCGGTCGACGACTTCGGTGATGTCCACCTGCTCGTAGGCGACCTCGCGCTGGTCGTCGCGGGTGAGGTCCACCAAATCGCCTACCAGAGTTGACAGTTCCTCGATCTGGCCGATGGCGTCGGCACGCAGTTCGGCCATCTCCTCCTCGGGCAGCTGCGGAGCTCCCGGTGCCGCCGAGGCCATCAGCAGCTCGACGTTGGTGCGCAAGGACGTCAGTGGGGTCTTAAGTTCGTGTCCGGCGTCGGCCACCAGTCGTGCCTGCCGCTCGCGTGACTCGGCCAGTGCCCGCAACATGGCGTTGAACGCCTCGGTGAGCCGGGCCAACTCGTCGCTGCCGTAGACCGGTATGGGTCGCAGGTCATCGGTGCGCGCCACGCGTTCGGCGGCCTCGGTCAGGCGGCCTACGGGTCTGAGCCCAGCTCTGGTGACCATTCCGCCGGCCACCGCGGCAACCACCACACCGACGCCGCCGACCACCAGCAGCACCCAGCGCAGCTTCATCGTCACCGCACGAGTGGGCGCGAGGCTCTTGGAGATCAGCAGTGTGCTGCCGTTGGGCAGATGTACCGCCAGCACCCGCTGACCTGAAGCGGTGCGCCGGGACAGGAAAAGCTCGCCGCGGATCACGGCCTTCTCCTGCTGCCCGACCGGCAGCCGCTGCCCGGGCTGGTTGGCGGTATAGATGGAGCGCCCCGGATTCACCAGCATGGCGTTGACGTCGGAGTACGCGGTGCCCTCGATCGCCTTACGCGGATCGGCGGCCAACGAGCCACTGGCGATCAGCATCTCGGCGCGACTCTGCAGCTGATTGTCGATGTCGTTGTAGAGCGCTGCCGAGATCACCGCATAGACAGCCACCGCCATCAACACCACCACCAACGCCACCATGGACATCGCCAGCAGCATCACCCGCCAGCGCAGCGACAGTGAAGTGTTCTTCGCCTCTTCACCCGGCCGGCGGCGGAACGATTGCATCAGGGGGGAGTCTCACGAAGCACGTAACCCACCCCGCGGACGGTGTAGATCAGCCGCGGCTCCCCTTCGGCTTCGGTCTTGCGGCGCAGGTATCCGATGTAGACCTCCAGCGCATTGCCCGAGGTGGGGAAGTCGAAACCCCACACCTCCTCGAGGATGCGGCTGCGGGTCAGCACCCGGCGCGGGTTGGCGATCAGCATCTCCAGCAGCGCGAACTCGGTGCGGGTCAGGCTGATCTGCCGGTCGCCACGAGTGACCTCGCGGGTCACCGGGTCCAGGGTCAGGTCTTCGAACGACATCGCCACGGAGTCGGACAGGTCCTCGGCGGTGGTGCGGCGCAGCAGCGCCCGCATCCGCGCCAGCAGTTCCTCCAGAGCGAACGGCTTGGGCAGGTAGTCGTCGGCGCCGGCATCCAGGCCGGCGACCCGCTCGGACACCGAGTCACGCGCCGTCAACACCAGGATCGGCAAGTCGTCACCGGTGCTGCGCAACTGACGGCAGACCTCCAGTCCGTCCAGCCGCGGCATCATCACGTCCAAGATCATCGCGTCCGGACGCTCGCTGGTGATCGCCTCCAGCGCCTCGACGCCGTCGGTGGCCAGCGAGACCGAGTAACCATTGAACGACAAAGACCTACGCAACGACTCGCGCACAGCGCGATCGTCATCAACAACCAGTACCCGGGTAGCCATGGGTGCTATCCAATCATCCGAAAGGCGATCTGGAGGGTCAGGAGCCGATCGTGTCGGAGTCTATTTAGCGGCGATCCAGGTCAATGAGGCCCAGGCGTGCGGCTTTGAGCAGGCGACGCGGAATCTTGTGGGCGCGGCCGGCGACGGTCACGTTGACCAGGCCGGTTGCCTCAGCCTTCCACTGCGCGCGGCGACTACGAGTGTTCGCACGCGACATCCTGCGTTTCGGCACGGCCATGGTCGAGCCTCTCCTGTTGTTGGCATAGTGCCGCTCGAATTCCAGCGGCGGGACTATCCGAAAGGATAGCCGGTGACCAGCGTCGGCTCCAAAATTACGGGTCCGGCGGTTCAGCGAGCCTCGACGAAGGAGAGGCGAAACTGGGACCGCCGCATTGGTACCGCGGTTCAGCGAGCCTCGACGAAGGAGAGGCGAAACTGGGACCGCCGCACAGGCCCGGCGGTCCCGCGAGGCTCGAAGACGGGCCCGGTGCGGCTCGCCGGACCTTGACGCGGCACCCGCGGTACCGGCTAACCTACCGGTTGGTTGAGGGATGGGATGTGGGGATGACAGCAGCCGTTCGGATCGGTAACTGCTCGGGGTTCTACGGCGACCGCCACGCCGCGATGTACGAGATGCTCACCGGCGGCCAACTGGACTATCTCACCGGTGACTACCTGGCCGAACTGACCATGCTGATCCTGGGCCGCGACCGGATGAAGCACCCGGAGCGTGGCTACGCCAAAACGTTCCTGACCCAGCTCGAACAGTGCCTCGGGCTGGCCGTGGACCAGCGTGTGCGCATCGTGGCCAACGCCGGCGGACTCAATCCGGCCGGCCTGGCCGACGCGGTGCGTGAGCTGGCGCAACGGCTCGGCATACCGGCCCGCGTCGCTCACGTCGAAGGCGACGACCTGCTGCCGCGTGCGGCAGAGCTGGGGTTGGGCACCCCGCTGACCGCCAACGCCTATCTGGGCGCCTGGGGAATCGCCGAGTGCCTGGCCGGCGGAGCCGACGTGGTGATCACCGGCCGCGTCACCGACGCCTCGGTGATCGTGGGGCCCGCGGCCGCCCACTTCGGCTGGAGCCGAACGGACTATGACCAGCTCGCCGGGGCGGTGGTTGCCGGCCACGTGATCGAGTGCGGCATTCAGGCCAGCGGCGGCAACTACTCCTTCTTCACCGAGATTCCCACCGAGAAGCTGCTGCATCCCGGATTCCCGCTCGCCGAGATCCACGCCGACGGCTCCTCGGTGATCACCAAGCACGCCGGCACCGGCGGACTGGTCAGCGTCGACACCGTCACCGCGCAGCTGCTCTATGAGGTGACCGGGGCGCGCTACGCCAATCCCGACGTCACCGCGCGGATGGACAGCATCGAGCTGAGTTCAGACGGACCGGACCGGGTACGGATCTCCGGTGTGACCGGCGAAGCACCGCCACCCACCTACAAGGTGTCGCTGAACAGCATCGGCGGATTCCGCAACTCCACCACCTTCGTGCTGACCGGTCTGGACATCGAGGCCAAGGCCGAGCTGGTGCGCAGCCAGCTCGAAGCGGCCATGACCGTGCGGCCGGCCGAGCTGCAGTGGACACTGTCGCGCACCGACCACCCCGACGCCGACACCGAGGAAACCGCCAGTGCCCTGCTGCACTGTGTGGTGCGCGACCCCGACCCGGCCAACGTGGGCCGCAGGTTCTCCGCCGCCGGTGTCGAGTTGGCGCTGGCCAGCTACCCCGGTTTCTGCGTGACCGCCCCGCCCGGTGACGGCCAGGTCTATGGGGTGTTCACCCCGGGATACGTCGATGCCACCCAGGTGCCTCATGTCGCCGTGCACGCCGACGGGACTCGGGTGGACATCCCGTCTGCCACGCAGACCCTGGAACTCGCCGCGGCTGCCGAGCCGGAGCTGCCCGAGGCGCTACCGGCCGGCCCCAGCCGTCGGTCGCCCCTGGGGGCGATCGCCGGCGCCCGCAGCGGCGACAAGGGCGGCTCGGCCAACGTCGGAGTCTGGGTTCGCACCGAGGAGCAGTGGCGCTGGCTGGCCCACACCCTGACTACCGAGAAGCTGCGCGAACTGCTGCCCGAGACCGCCGCCTTGCCGGTCACCCGCCATCTGCTGCCGAAACTGCGCGCGGTGAACTTCGTCATCGAGGGCATCCTCGGGCAGGGCGTGGCCTACCAGGCTCGTTTCGACCCGCAGGCCAAGGGACTGGGCGAATGGCTGCGTAGTCGTCATCTTGAGATACCCGAACAGCTGCTGTCAGAAGGGGAACTGTGAGTATCTGGACCACCAGCGAGCGCCTGGCGCTCCGCAAGACTGTTCGGGGCTTTGTCGAACGCGAGATCCTGCCGCACGTCGACGAGTGGGAACGCTCGGGCGAACTACCCCGCGAACTGCACCACAAGGCCGCAGAGATAGGCCTGCTGGGTGCGGGCTTCCCCGAAGAGGTGGGCGGCAGCGGCGGCGACGGCGCCGACGCGGTGATCGTCTGCGAGGAGATGCATCAGGCCGGCGCACCGGGCGGGGTGTTCGCCTCGCTGTTCACCTGCGGTATCGCCGTACCGCACATGATCGCCTCGGGTGATGCTCGGCTGATCGAGGAGTTTGTCCGGCCCACGCTGGCCGGCGAGAAGATCGGTTCGCTGGCCATCACCGAGCCCGGCGGCGGCTCGGATGTGGGGCACCTGCGCACCACGGCACGCCTGGACGGGGACCACTACGTGGTCAACGGCTCCAAGACCTTCATCACGTCCGCGGTGCGCGGTGATTATGTCGTCACCGCGGTGCGCACCGGCGGGCCGGGGGCGGCCGGGGTGTCGCTGCTGGTGGTCGAGAAGGGCACACCGGGCTTCGAGGTGAGTCGCAAGCTGGAAAAGATGGGGTGGCGCTCTTCGGACACCGCCGAGCTGTCCTACGTCGACGCCCGGGTTCCGGTGGCGAACCTGGTCGGTGCCGAGAACACCGGTTTCGCCCAGATCGCCGGGGCCTTCGTCTCCGAGCGGGTCGGACTGGCCGCCCAGGCCTACTCCAGTGCGCAGCGCTGCCTGGACCTGACCCTGGCGTGGTGCCGGGACCGCGAAACGTTCGGGCGGCCGTTGATCTCGCGGCAGGCGGTGCAGAACACGCTGGCCGAGATGGCCCGACGCATCGACGTGGCCCGGGTCTACACCCGCCACGTGGTCGAGCGTCAGCTAGCCGGCGAATCCTTCCTGATCTCCGAGGTGTGCTTCGCCAAGAACACCGCGGTTGAGGCGGGTGAATGGGTGGCCAACCAGGCGGTGCAGCTGTTCGGCGGTATGGGTTATATGGCCGAATCCGAGGTGGAGCGTCAGTATCGGGACATGCGCATCGTCGGCATCGGCGGAGGAACCACCGAGATTCTGACGTCACTGGCCGCCAAGACCCTGGGATACCAATCATGATTACTCCCCCTCCTCCGCATCGCTCCGCAGGCTCCGCTCTGAATCGTCGGGGGCGGCTATGACCACGCTCAAATCCACTCTCGATCCGACGTCCCCCGCCTACACCGAGGCGGCGTCGGCGCTGAACGACAAGCTCGCCGAGATCGACGCCGAGCACGCCAAGGCGCTCGCCGGCGGCGGACCCAAGTACGTCGAGCGCCACCACGCCCGCGGCAAGCTCACCGCCCGGGAGCGCATCGAAGCTCTGGTCGACGCCGATTCACCCTTCCTGGAGCTGTGCCCGCTGGCGGCCTGGGGCAGCGCCTTTCACGTCGGAGCCAGCGTAGTCACCGGGATCGGCGCGGTCGAAGGCGTGGAGTGCATGATCATCGCCAATGACCCGACCATCAAAGGCGGCACGTCCAACCCATGGACGCTGCGCAAGATCCTGCGGGCCAACAAGATCGCGTTGGAGAATCGGCTACCGCTGATCTCTCTGGTGGAATCCGGTGGAGCAGACCTGCCCACCCAGAAGGAAGTCTTCATCCCCGGCGGTCAGATGTTCCGCGACCTGACTCGCCTGTCGGCCGCGGGTATCCCGACCATCGCGCTGGTGTTCGGCAACTCCACCGCGGGCGGGGCCTACGTGCCGGGCATGTCCGATCACGTGGTGATGATCAAAGAGCGGTCCAAGGTATTCCTGGCCGGGCCTCCGTTGGTGAAGATGGCCACCGGCGAGGAGTCCGACGACGAGTCGCTCGGTGGCGCCGAGATGCACTCGCGCACGTCAGGTCTGGGCGATTACCTGGCCAATGACGAGCTCGACGCGGTGCGGATCGGCCGGCGGATCGTGGCCCGGCTGAACTGGACCAAGAAGGGCCCCAAGCCCGCGCCGGTGACCGCGCCGTTGTTCGACTCCGAAGAGCTGATCGGCATCGTGCCCGCCGACCTGCGCATTCCGTTCGATCCGCGCGAGGTGATCGCCCGGATCGTCGACGGTTCCGATTTCGACGAGTTCAAGCCGCTCTACGGGTCGTCCTTGGTGACGGGCTGGGCCCGGCTGCACGGTTATCCGATCGGCATCCTGGCCAACGCGCGCGGCGTGCTGTTCAGCGAGGAATCCCAGAAGGCCACCCAGTTCATCCAGTTGGCCAACCGCTCCGATACGCCACTGTTGTTCCTGCACAACACCACCGGCTACATGGTGGGCAAGGACTACGAGGAAGGCGGCATGATCAAGCACGGGTCGATGATGATCAACGCGGTGTCCAACTCGAAGGTGCCGCACATCTCACTGCTGCTCGGCGCGTCCTATGGCGCCGGGCACTACGGCATGTGTGGGCGCGCCTACGATCCCCGTTTTCTGTTCGCCTGGCCGTCCGCCAAGTCCTCGGTGATGGGTGGGGCCCAGCTCGCGGGCGTGCTGTCGATCGTGAACCGGGCGGCCACCGAGGCCCGCGGGCAGCAGGTCGACGAGCAGGCCGACGCCGCCATGCGCGCCATGGTCGAAGGACAGATCGAAGCCGAGTCGCTGCCGATGGTGCTGTCGGGGATGCTCTACGACGACGGTGTCATCGATCCCCGCGACACCCGCACCGTCTTGGGAATGTGTTTGTCCGCCATAGCCAGTGGCCCAATCGAGGGGACGTCGAACTTCGGCGTCTTCCGGATGTGAGGACTCGCATGATCAGCACTGTTTTGGTGGCCAACCGCGGCGAGATCGCCCGCCGGGTCTTCGCCACCTGCCGCCGGCTGGGCCTGGGCACGGTCGCGGTCTACACCGACCCCGACGCCGGCATGCCGCACGTCGCCGAAGCAGACGCAAAGGTGCGTCTGCCGGAGACCACCAGCTACCTGTCCGCCGAGGCGATCATCGCCGCGGCCCGCGCCGCCGGCGCCGACGCCATCCATCCGGGCTACGGATTCCTCTCCGAGAACGCCGGCTTCGCCGCCGCCGTGCAGGCAGCCGGCCTGACCTGGATCGGGCCGCCGGTGGCCGCGGTCACCTCGATGGGCTCCAAGATCGAATCCAAGAAGATGATGGCCGCCGCCGGCGTACCGGTTCTCGAGGAGCTCGACCCGGCTACCGTCACCGCCGCTCAACTACCGGTGCTGGTGAAAGCCTCCTCGGGTGGCGGCGGCCGCGGCATGCGGGTGGTCAGCGAATTATCTTCCTTGGCAAGCGAAGTGGAAGCCGCCCAGCGTGAGGCGGCCTCGGCCTTCGGTGACCCGACGGTGTTCTGCGAGCGCTATCTGCCTACCGGGCACCACATCGAGGTGCAGGTGATGGCCGATCAGCACGGCACGGTGTGGGCGGTCGGTGAGCGCGAGTGCTCGATTCAGCGCCGCCACCAGAAGGTCATCGAGGAGGCGCCGTCGCCGCTGGTGGAGCGCACCCCCGGGATGCGCGACAAGCTGTTTGAAGCCGCCCGACTGGCGGCTGCCGCCATCGGCTACACCGGCGCGGGAACCGTGGAGTTCCTGGCCGACGAGGCCGGCGAGTTCTACTTCCTGGAGATGAACACCCGGCTCCAGGTCGAGCACCCGGTCACCGAGGAGACCACCGGCGTGGACCTGGTGGAACTGCAGATCGCAGTGGCCGACGGGGCCCGGCTCGACGCCGAGCCGCCGGCCGCGCGCGGGCACTCGATCGAGGTGCGCCTCTACGCGGAGGACCCCGCGCAGGGCTGGCAACCGCAGGCCGGGCACGTGGCTGCTCTCGACGTACCGGGCGTGGCGACGCAGTTCGAGACGCTGTCCCGGCGCACCGGGGTCCGGCTGGATTCCGGCATCGTCGGCGGGTCGACGGTGTCCATTCACTACGATCCGATGCTGGCCAAGGTGATCAGCTACGCACCGACGCGCCGACAGGCCGCGACGGTGCTGGCCGGCGCATTGGCACGCACCCGGCTGCACGGGCTGCGCACCAACCGTGACCTGCTGGTCAATGTGTTGCGCCATCCAGCCTTCCTCGACGGCGCCACCGACACGGCGTTCTTCGACACCCACGGCCTGGCGGAGTTGTCGACGCCGCTGGCCGACGCCACGACGGTGCACAACAGCGCTATCGCGGCCGCCCTTGCCGACGCCGCGCACAACCGGTCCACCGCCCAGGCCTTCGGTTCCATCCCCGGCGGATGGCGCAACCTGGCTTCGGGTTTCCAGTCCAAGGGTTACCTCGACGACTCGGGCGCCGAGATTGGCGTCGAATACCGTTTCACCCGAACGGGATTGATCGTCAACGGTGACGTCACACTGATCTCGTCCACACCGGATCAGGTGGTGCTGGCCGACGCGGCCGGCGTGGCCCGCACCTTCACCGTCGCCCGGTACGGTGCCGACATCTACGTCGACTCCCCATCCGGTGGCGTCCACCTGGTGGCGTTGCCCCGGTTCGGAGACCCCGAATCGGCGGTCGCACAGGGTTCACTGTTGGCACCCATGCCCGGCAACGTGATTCGGCTGGGCGCAGCCGTCGGCGACCAGGTGAGCGCAGGCCAGCCGCTGATCTGGCTGGAAGCCATGAAGATGGAGCACACCATCACCGCGCCGTCTGATGGGGTACTGACCCAGCTCGACGTCAAGCCCGGCGACCAGGTTGAGGTCGGCGCCGTGTTGGCGCGGGTCGAAAAGCCTGAAACAGCATCCGAAGCAGAAGGAGATTCCTAATGAGCGACACCAGCTTTATCGAGAACGACGAACGGCGCGCGCTGCGCGAGGCCGTCGCCGCGATGGCCTCGAAGTACGGCCAGGACTATTACCTGGAGAAGGCCCGTGCCGGCGAGCACACCGACGAGCTGTGGAACGAAGCCGGCAAACTCGGTTTCATCGGCGTCAACCTGCCCGAAGAGTACGGCGGCGGCGGCGCCGGCATGTACGAACTGTCGCTGGTCATGGAAGAGATGTCGGCCAACGGCTGCGCCCTGCTGATGATGGTGGTCTCCCCCGCCATCAACGGCACCATCATCTCCAAGTTCGGTACCGACGAGCAGAAGCAGCGCTGGATTCCCGGTATCGCCGACGGCTCGCTGACCATGGCGTTTGCCATCACCGAGCCCGACGCGGGATCGAACTCGCACAAGATCACCACCACCGCACGTCGCGACGGGTCCGACTGGATCCTCAAGGGCCAGAAGACCTTCATCTCCGGCATCGACCAGGCTCAGGCGGTGTTGGTGGTCGGCCGCAGCGAGGACGCCAAGACTGGAAATCTTCGCCCCGCGCTGTTCGTGATCCCCACCGACACCCCTGGTTTGAGCTGGACCCCGATCGACATGGAGATCATCAGCCCGGAGCGCCAGTTCCAGGTCTTCCTCGACGATGTTCGGCTGCCGGCCGACGCGCTGGTGGGTTCCGAGGACGCCGCGATCGCGCAGCTGTTCGCCGGACTCAACCCGGAGCGGATAATGGGCGCCGCCAGCGCGGTGGGCATGGGCCGCTTCGCGATCGGCAAGGCCGTCGACTACGTCAGCACCCGCCAGGTGTGGAAGACCCCGATCGGCGCGCACCAGGGCCTGTCTCATCCGCTGGCCCAGAACCACATCGAGATCCAGCTGGCCAAGCTGATGATGCAGAAGGCCGCGACACTCTATGACGCCGGCGACGACTTCGGCGCTGCCGAGGCGGCCAACATGGCCAAGTACGCGGCCGGTGAGGCGTCGACCCGCGCGGTCGATCAGGCCGTGCAGTCCCTCGGCGGCAACGGCCTGACCAAGGAGTACGGCATCGCCGCCGCGGTGACCGCGTCCCGGCTGGCACGGATCGCGCCGGTGAGCCGCGAGATGATCCTCAACTTCGTCGCGCAGACGTCGCTGGGCCTGCCCCGGTCGTACTGATGGACACGCTGGTCACCTACACAGGGCCGGAGCACACCGGCGACGGCTCGGCCCGGTTGACGCTGGACTCGCCGCACAATCGCAACGCGCTGTCATCGAAGTTGGTCGCTCAACTGCATGCCGGTCTGCGCGACGCCGCGGCCGACCCGGACGTGCGGGTGGTGGTGTTGAGCCACACCGGCAACACGTTCTGCGCCGGGGCGGACCTCAGTGAGGCCACCGGCGGCGACCCCAACGATCTGGCCGCCGACCGGGCCCGCGAGCTGGCGGCCCTGCTGCGCGCGATTGTCGAGTCGCCGCGACCGGTGATCGCGGCGGTGGACGGCCACGTGCGGGCCGGCGGCATGGGCCTGGTGGGCGCCTGCGATCTCGCGGTCGCCGGCCCGGCCAGCACCTTCGCCCTCACCGAGGCCAGGATCGGGGTGGCGCCGTCGATCATCTCGCTGACCCTGCTGCCCAAGCTGTCCCCGAGGGCGGCGGCGCGGTACTACCTAACCGGTGAGAAGTTCGGCGCGGCCGAGGCCGCGGCCATCGGGTTGATCACGCTGGCCGTTGAGAACACAGCGGATGTCGACGCCGCGGTGGCCACGCTGGTCGGTGACATGCGGCTCGGGTCTCCGCAGGGCCTGGCAGCGTCCAAGGCGCTGACCACCGCGGCGGTGCTGGCCGGCTTCGATCGGGACGCGGAGCCGCTGAGCGTGGCTTCGGCGCGGATGTTCGTGTCCGACGAGGCCCGTGAAGGCATGCTCGCCTTCCTGCAGAAGCGCCGGCCCCGCTGGGCCGAGTAGAGCCAATTTCCCCGCTCGGGTTGCGCCTCCTGCGGTTAGTCGTAGGCTGTATCCCCAAATGGGGAACTCAACCCGGCGTGCCGACGACACCGAAGGCACCCCGTCGCGCGCCGCGGACACCGACCGGATCCAGTTGGCGCAGCTGCTTGGCGACGCCGTCGCACACGGTCAACTCCCGATGAGCGAATACGAGGCACGGCTCGCGAAGGCCTACGCAGCGCAGACCTACGACGAGCTCGACGGCCTTCGGGCCGACCTGCCGGGGTCCTCGGTCTGCCCGCACCGCGGCGGGGACTGTAAACCGGCGCCGTCCACCCTGCTGCTGGCGATCATGAGCTCCTTCGAGCGGCGCGGCCGATGGAACGTCCCCAAAAGACTGACCACGTTCTCGCTGTGGGGCGGCGGGGTCATCGATCTGCGCTACGCCGACTTCACCTCACCGGATGTGGAGATCAACGCCTACTCGATCATGGGCGGGCAGACCATCCTGCTGCCGCCCGAGGTCAATGTCGATATCCACGGCTACGGCGTGATGGGTGGCTTCGACCAGCAGGTCGAGGGCGCGGGGACCCCGGGCGCTCCCACGGTCAAGGTGCGCGGATTCTCACTGTGGGGCGGCGTCGGAATCAGGCGTAAGAACCGCAAACCCCGCGGCTGACCGATATTTTCGGGGCTCCGATTCTTCGACGCGCGCGGCGACGCAGGCGCACACTTTGATCATGAATGCACCCGCACCGCGTCGCGTGCTGCGCGGTCTGTCTGACGTACGCGCGTTTTTTCACACGAACACCACTCCGCTGTATTTCATCTCGCCCACGCCATTCAACCTGCTGGGTATCGACCGCTGGGTGCGCAACTTCTTCTACCTGACCTACTTCGACTCTTTCGAGGGCACGCATTCACGGGTCTTTGTGCCCCGGCGACGAGACCGCCTCGATTTCGATTCCATGGGCGATGTGTGCAACCACCTATTGTCGGATCCCGAGACGCTGGAGTTCATCGGGGGCAGGGGCCCCGGCGGCAAGGCCTGCTTCGTGATGATGGAAGAAGAGACGCAGACGCTCGCACGCCAGGCCGGCCTGGAGGTCATGCACCCCAGCGTGGAGCTGCGCAATCGACTGGGTTCGAAGACCATCATGACGCGGCTGGCCGATGCGGCCGGCGTGCCCAGTGTGCCGCACACGATGGGGCGAGCCGACTCCTACGACGACCTGCTGGCACTCGCGCGTGACGCTGGATTGGGAGACGACCTCGTTATCTCCATCCCGTATGGAAACGCCGGCAGCGGGACGTTCTTCGTGCGCAGCCAGTCCGATTGGGACCAGCACGCCGCAGAGCTGAGGTCGCAACAGGAATTCAAAGTCATGAAGCGCATCCGCAATGTCGAGGTGTGCATCGAAGGCGCGGTGACTCGCCACGGCACGGTGATCGGGCCCGCGATGACCAGTCTCGTCGGCTATTCGGAGCTGACTCCGGTTCGCGGCGCCTGGTGCGGCAATGACATCTGGCGCGACGTGCTCCCGCCGGATCAGACCCACACGGCGCGAGAAATGGTGCGCACACTGGGCGACATCCTGAGCAGGGAGGGCTACCGCGGCTATTTCGAGGTGGATCTGCTGCATGACCTGGACTCCGGTGAGCTTTATCTGGGCGAGGTCAACCCGCGGCTGTCCGGGGCGAGCCCGATGACGAATCTGACCACCGAGGCCTACGCGGACATGCCGCTGTTCCTGTTCCACCTGCTGGAGTTCATGGACGTGGAGTACGAGCTGGACATCGACGCGATCAACGCCCGCTGGGAGTGTGGCTACGGCGAGGACGAGGTCTGGGGCCAGGTGATCATCAACGAGACCTCGCCGGACGTCGAACTCTTCACCGCGACGCCGCGCACCGGGGTGTGGCGCATCGACGACGACGGCCGGGTGTCCTTCGCACGGTCCGCGAACGACTGGGCCACCCTGCTCGACGGGTCGGAGGCGTTCTACATGCGCGTCGCTGCACCCGGCGACCTACGCTCCGAGGGCGCCCAACTGGGTGTACTCATCACCCGCGGCCACCTGCAGACTGCCGACTATCGGCTGACCGAACGCTGTCAGCGCTGGGTCAACGGCATGCGCGCGAAGTTTGTCTCTACACCCCTGACACCGGCGGCACCGATATGCTCCCGGCTCGTCGCGCGAGCGTGAGAAACTCAGTCCCAGAAGGGATCTCACTGGACAACTGGCTCTCGGAGCCGTACGCGCAATGGTCTTTTCAGCATGTCCACGATTTTGTGGCCACCGCGGTGATCTCGCGGGGCACCGGTCCCGTCGCGCAGTTGCCCGCTGCCGGCACCGAGTTGGCCGCGATTCCGGTGACCGCCTCCGACGGAACCCCCACCACGGTGGGCGCGATCATGGCCACCACCGCCACTGACGGGTGGGCCATCGCCCACCACGGTGCGCTGGCGGCCGAGGAGTACTTCGGCACACTCAGGCCACCGACCCCGCATCTGCTGTTCTCGGTGAGCAAGTCGATGGTGGCGGCCGTCGTCGGTGCGCTACACGGGGCCGGGGCCATCGACCTTGAGGCGCAGGTGACGGCATACGTTCCCGCGTTGGCGCACAGTGGCTACGCGGGCGCAACAGTGCGCCATCTGCTCGACATGCGCTCGGGTATCGCATTCTCCGACAACTACCTGCACCCGACCGCGGAGGTTCACGCCCTTGACGCGGCAATGGGGTGGGCGACGGGAAAAGGAGACGGCCCCGTCACGCTGCGTGACTTCCTGCTCACGCTGCGGAAGAAGTCGGCGCACGGCGGCCCTTTCGAGTATCGGTCATGCGAGACCGATGTACTCGGCTGGATCTGTGAGGTCGCCGCGGGGCAGCGGATGCCCCAACTCATGGCCGAATTGCTGTGGGGGCCCATCGGAGCGCGCTGCGACGCCACGATCGGCGTCGACGCCGCCGGCACGGGCTTTTTTGACGGCGGCATCAGCGCCTGCCTGACCGACCTGATCCGGTTCGGCTCCGTGTTCTTGAGTGATGGCGTCTCCCTGACGGGCCGCCAGGTAGTGCCGGCGGCGTGGATCGCCGACACCCTCGACGGCGGCCCGGACTCGCGGCAGGCGTTCGCCGCCGGCCCCGATGACACCGGAATGCCCGGCGGGATGTACCGCAATCAGGTGTGGTTTCCCTACCCGGGCAGCAATGTGGTGTTGTGCCAAGGCATGTGCGGCCAGCTGATCTACATCGACCGCGCCGCCGCGATGGTCGGCGCCAAGCTGTCCACCCAGTCCTATGCCGCGGACTCGCGGATGATGTCGGACACGCTGCGCGCCTTCGCTGCCATAGCGAGTGCACTTGACGGGTGAGTCCGGTGCAGCGCCGCTCCGGGCCTAGCCGCGGAACAGGGCCGGGTCGTCAAGTTTGCCCAGCAAGGAGGTCAGCTGGTCCACCAGTTGCTCCGGCGCAAGTCGCACGTCGCCGGCCAACCAGGCGCTGATGGTCTGGGCCACCCCACCGACCACGAAATGGGCCACCGCCTTGATCCGGTCATTGCCCGGCACTCGCAGGACGTTTTGCACATGTCGCCCGGACAACATCGCGAACAGCGCGCTGGACTCCGCGCGCTTGCGCACCAACAGTGCATTGGTCAGCTGCGTGCTGAACAGCATCCTGCCGACCCGGGCGTCACCGGCGATGGCCGCCACCAGGCGGGCCATCCCCGCCCGGGTCTGCTCGGCATAGGGCACTGCCGCCATAGCGGCCTGGGTGCTGGCCGCCAGGTCGCCGACCACCCGGTCGAAGACTGCGGCCACGAACTCGTCCTTGTCGGCGAAGCTCTCATAGAAGTACCGGGAGGCCACGCCGGCCCGGTGGCAGATCCCGCGGACGGTCAGCTCGATCAATTCGCGGGCACCCAGCAGGTCCAGACCGGCCTCCAGCAGGCGCTCCCGGCGCTCGGCGAGCCGGTCGGCTGCTTGCACCCCGCGGTAGGGGCGCTCGGGTACGGCGGAAACCACGTTCACCATCTTGACACCAGGCCCGCGGCTGGGCAATATCAGGAAACCGACGTTCTCACAATTAGCGAGGTGCAGGAATGACAATCAGCGAGCCGATTCCCCTGGTGGAGCGTTCGGTGAACGATTCTCTGACCAAGCACCCCGTTTCACGGCGTCGGTCCTGGCTGCCGCAGGTCGACTGCCACGACAACATGATGATGGGCGTGGCGTTGCTGGCCGGACCGGCCAACGTGATCATGCAGCTGGCACGGCCCGGCGTGGGCTACGGCGTCATGGAGAGCAAGGTCGAAAGCGGCCGGGTGGATCTGCATCCGATCAAGCGGGCCCGCACCACATTCACCTACCTGGTGGTCTCCACGCAGGGCAACGAGACCCAGAAGGCCGCGTTCCGCGAGGCCGTCAACAGCGCCCACCGGCAAGTCCGTTCCACCGCCGACAGCCCGGTGAAGTACAACGCATTCGACCGTGACCTGCAGTTGTGGGTGGGAGCCTGCCTCTACAAAGGCAATGTCGACGTCCACCGGATCTTCCTCGGCGAGATGGACGACGAGCACGCCGACCGGCACTACCACCATGAGGGCAAGGCCATGGCCACCATGCTGCAGGTGCCCGAGGACATGTGGCCGGCCGACCGGGCCGCCTTCGACCAGTACTGGAACGAACAGCTGGAGAAGGTACACATCGATGACGCGGTCCGGGAATACCTGACGCCGATCGCGGCGGCCCGGCTGCGAGGCCTGACGATGCCCGGCCCGCTGCAGCGCGCCAACGAACGGCTCGCACTGCTGATCACCACCGGCTTCCTTCCACAGCGTTTCCGCGACGAGATGCAGTTGCCGTGGGGCCCCGACCAACAGCGTCGTTTCGACCGGTTGATGGGCGCTATCCGCGGGGTCAACAGTGTGCTGCCGCAGTTCTTGCGGGGCTTCCCGTTCAACCTGATCCTGTGGGACCTGGACCGGCGCATTCGGGCCGGTCGCCCCTTGGTCTGACCCCGACCGTCCGCGCCGGTCAGTAGACCGGCGGGCGCAGGTGAATTGACGGTTCCACGCACGTCGGTAGGCTCTGACCTGGACAGAAGCCGACGGAAGGTGACCTGCGATGCACGTCAACCCCCACGTGTTGCGTAACGGAGCAAACGTCTCCGACGACGCCGGCGGGCACGCCAACGCCGGCGCCCAACGCCTCGATGTGGCCGGTGTGCCGGCCTCGATGTTCGGCGACTTCGAAGAAGCACACGGTTTCCACGCCGCGTTGGGCCGCGCCAAAGACGGCCATCGTGACGCCCTGCAGGGCCACCACCGCAACCTCAGCGGGATCGCCGAGAACGTGCGTACCGCCGCCGCAGCCTTCACCGCGATGGACAACCACAGCGCCACCGTGTTGCGAGACGTCGCCCCCCGGCAGTGAGTCGGCCCAGCCTGCAGCACCTGCAGGTCGACGAACTCGTCGCGCATGCCGGGGGTGATCCGTGGGCCGTCGACGACAGTCTGCAGGCCGGCAGTCCCACCCAGATCGATTTCTTGGCTCAGGCGTTTCACTCCGCCGCCGGCTCGGCGACCGCCGCCGAACAGACCTTCCGCACCGCCCAGGAACACTTCGCGCAGTACAACCGCGAGAACGGCGAACAACCCATCAACAACGGCGCCGAGGTGGCCCGGGTCAAAGAGGGCCTGCATGCCACCACCGAGCAGCTCGGCCAGATCGCCGCGGACCTGGGGACCATCGCCGCCGCCCTGGCCCAAGCCCGTAACGCCGCGCAGGAGCACACCGAGGCCCTCAACAGCAATCTGAAAATCTACGACTACCTCCTCGGCGAATACCTCCAGATGGAGGCCCAAGGCCAGAATCACGACACCGCGATCGCGCAGTGCCGCCAATTCGCCGAAGCCGACACCGCGACCGCGCTGCACAACCTCACGCTCACCCGAAGCAGCTATTCCACGACCCCTGCGTCAGGCGCTCACCGACCTACGAGCCAACACCGGCTACGACCCCACGATCAGCGCCTACGACGCCGAGAAGGAACCTGCGAACGGCGCGGCCGGTGGCGCCCAGACCCCTGTCCCCGACGGCACTCCTGCACTCACCGGCGACGCCGGTGCCGTGCGGGGCGTTGCGACCGAGGGCAAGGGCGTCATCGGCAACGCCGGGGCGATCCCGCCGTGGGTGCCGCCGGGTACCCCGGTGATGACCCGGCCTGCGGGTCCGCCACCGGCCCCGGCCAAACCCACCGAGATCGACGGCAAATGGGGCAACGTCGGTGACGGCCTCGCGGCGGCCGGCGGTCAGGGCAACACTGCCTGGGTTCGCCCGGACCTCCCGGCATTCGCCCCGGGCGGGTCACCGAGCCCCGCGATTCCCGGGGGCGTCCCGGTCTCGCAGGCCATGGAGGGCGTCGAGACATTGGGCAAGCGCCTGGGTTTCGTGGGCAACGTCATCACCGGCGCGAACGGGATCATGGAGATTCAGAACGATGTGAACAACGGAGCCTCCTTGAGTACCGCCCTCGTTGACGTCGTCCCGAAGACCGTTGGTGATGTCACCGGAGGATTGGTGGGGGCCGGACTGGGAGCCCAGACCGGCGCGGAGGTCGGCGCGGTGGTCGGCACCTTCTTCGGTCCCGGACCGGGAACCGCCATCGGCGCGGTCCTCGGCGCCGGCACCGGGGCAGTGGTCGGCGGCCTCGTCGGCAGCGAGTTCGGCAAGAATGTGGGCGAGGGAATCTCCGACGTCTGGCATGGCCTGTTCGACTGAGTTGCGCACCGGTAAGGAGATCAATCATCAGCAACGCAAACGGCATCATCGGGGTTGCTCTGCTGGTGATGCTTCTGATCGCAGTCCCGGTGGACCCCCGCAAGGACGCGGTGTCGAAGTGGCTCTTTTGGCTTATCGGACCGATGGTGTCCACCACATTGTTTGCGATTGCGATCTACGGATCGATGAAGAACCCCGCGACGACGGACCTGATCGGTTCGGTCTTCGCCGGCGCGATATTTTCCTACCTCAGCTTCGGCGGTGTCTACCTGCGCAAACTGTGGCGGCCCGGGCGATAGGGAGTTGACAGTGCAGAATTCCGGTCGCCCACCCGGCGAGGCATCGATCACCTTGGGTCCCCGCGAACCCGACGAGCCCACGATCGCCCTCCCCAAGCCGCCGGGTTGGGAGTTTCTGCCAGGCAACGACGCAGGCCCGGTGCGCGGCGTGCTCTACAACCAGGACCTGCGACGGCACGGCTTCACCCCGAACGCGGTGGTGACGCTGGAAGACCTCACCGGCCAGGTAGGCCTGCCGGCACAGGCCCTGGCCAAGGAGCGCGCCGCGGTAGCCGCCATCGTCGGTGACCTCGACACCGACATCGCCGGGACAGTGTCGGGCTTTGCCAGCAGGACCATCACCTACAACCTGCAGGGCCGGCCCGCGACCGGCCTGCTCATCGCGGTGCAGAACGCCCAGAACCGAATCTGGGCGATCACCGTCACCACGCAGACCACCGACGCCGACAATCCCCAATACATCGAAGCCACCCGGCAGTTACTGGATTCGCTGGAAGTCCGCCTGCCCACTCCCTGACGACCCTGCGACAATGCACTCATGGTCGAGCAGAGCCTCTGGATGCAGAAAGTCGCCGCCGATCCGGGGCATTCCCAGTGGTATATCGAGCGCTTCCGCGCGATGGCTCACGCCGGCAAAGACCTGGCCGGCGAAGCCCGCTTCATCGATGCCATGGCCGCGCGCGGCGCCCGCATCCTCGACGCGGGCTGTGGCCCGGGCCGGGTCGCCGGACTCCTGGCCCAGGCCGGTCACGATGTGGTGGGCGTCGATGTCGACCCGGAGCTCATCGACGCGGCTGCGCAGGACTATCCCGGGCCGCGCTACCTTGTCGCCGACCTTGCCGAACTCGACCTGCCCGCCCGCGGTATCGCCGACCGGTTCGACATCATCGTGTCGGCCGGTAACGTCATGACGTTCGTGGCCCCGTCCACCCGCCTCGAGGTCTTGCGCCGGTTGCGCGCCCACTGCGCCGACGACGGGCGAACCGTGATCGGCTTCGGCGCCGATCGCGACTACGATTTCGCGTCGTTCCTGGCCGACGCGTCAACGGCCGGATTCGCCGAAGACCTGTTGCTGGCCACCTGGGACCTTCGGCCGTTCTCCCCCGGTTCCGATTTTCTGGTCGCGGTGTTGCGCCCGGCTCACAGCGGCAGCTGATCGTCCTCGTTGAGCTCGCCGAGCTCGTCGACCGTCAGCACCTCGGTCATGTCCTGTTCCTGGTAGGCGAGGCGGCCCACCCGGTGCGCGACCACCGGCGCGGTGATCAGCGTGAACAGGATGCTCACGGTCACCATCCCGGCATCGTGGCTGCCGCGCAGCCGGATCAACACGCCCAACAGCACCAACAGCAGGCCCAACACCTGCGGCTTGGTCGCCGAGTGCATACGGGCCAAAGTGTCGGGGAAGCGCACCACCCCGATCGCCGCCGTCAACGCCAGCACCGACCCGGCGAGTACCAGCACACCTGCGAGCAGGTCAAGCACGATCACCGCACCCTCCCCAGGTCACGCCGGTCGTCGGGCACCCGGAATCGGGCGACGCTGACCGATCCGATGAAGCCCACCAGGGCCAGCGCCGCGAGGCTGTAGGTGACGGTGGTGTCGCGGCTGGCGGCGGCCCAGATTCCGATGCCGCACATGTTCATCGCGGCCAGCGTGTCCAGTGCCACCAGCCGGTCCAGGGTGGTGGGGCCGGCCAGCAGCCGGTACATGGTGATGACCGCGGCGACACCCAACAGCACGCCCGCGGTCGCCCAGATCACGTTCATGCGGTTCCCCCCACCGGCATCCATTCGTCGTCGCGTTCGAAGGCGGCGATCAACAGGCGCTCCACCTGCGCGGCCTGGTGATAGAAGCGCTCGACGGCCTTGGCGGAGCCGACATCGATGACATGGCAGTACAGAATCCGGCGCACCTGGTCGATCTCCAGCACCATCGACCCGGGGATCAGGGTGGTGATGCTGGAGGCCAACACCAGGACCAGGTCGGATTTGATGCTCAACGGCACCCGCAGCACCCCGGTGAGCGGCGGTGGTCCGGGCCTGATCGCCAGCCACATCAATTGAATGCTGGACTCGATCAGGTACCAGCAGAACAGCCCGATCAACTGCACCAGTGCCACCGGATGCACCCGGCCCTGCACCGGGACCGGCGGCACCGGCAGCAGCACCGTGATCACCACCGCGACCACCACACCCATGATGATGTTGGGAACGGTGACGCGGCCCCATAACAACACCCACACGGTGGCCAGGGCGGCCACCGAAAAGAGGCGCAGCGCGAGCGGCCTCACGGTGCACTCACCGACAGCACGGTCGAGATGTATTCGCCGCGGTCGAGGACCTCGGCCGCGGCCCGCTGGGTGTAGGCGAAGATCGGGCCGGCCAGCACGCTCAGCGATAGGCCCAGCGCGATCAGCGCCAGCGTCGGGACCACCATCCACGTCGGCATCTTCCCCACGTCATCACGATCGTCGTAGGCGATATCACCGACGTCGTCGAGCAAGACCGGCGGGGCGGCCAGCACCAGCTCGCCCTCGGGCGCGTCGACCCGGCGCCGCCAGAACGCCATGGTCCAGACCCGCGCCAGCACATACAGCGTCAACAGACTGGTGACCACCGCGCCGCCCACCAGCAGCCAGGCCAGCACCGACCCGTTTCCGACACCGGCCTGCAGGACGGCGGTCTTGCCGATGAATCCTGAAAAGGGTGGAATGCCACCGAGATTGAACGCCGGGATCAGAAACACGAAGGCCAGCAACGGATTGCCGATCAAACCACCCAGCCGGTGCAGCGAGGAAGCTCCGCCCTGCCTTTCGATCAGACCGGCCGCCAGGAACAGCGTGGTCATCACGATGATGTGGTGCATCACGTAGAAGATCGCACCCGACATGCCCAGCTGACTGGACAACGCGACCCCGAACATCATGAAGCCGATGTGGCTGACCAGGGTGAACGACAGCAATCGCTTGATGTCGCTCTGCGCGATCGCACCGAAGATCCCCACCAGCATGGTTAACAGCGCCGCCACCAACAACACCGAGTCCAGTCCACCGTCGGGGAACAACAGCGAGTGAGCCCGAATGATCGCGTAGACACCGACTTTGGTCAGGATCCCAGCGAACACCGCGGTGATGGGCGCAGGCGCGGTGGGATAGGCGTCGGGCAGCCAGGCCGACAGCGGGAACACCGCGGCCTTGATACCGAATGCCACCAGCAACACCGCGAACAGCGCACTGCGAGTGCCGGAGGGCAGGCCGCCGGTTCGGACCGCGAGCTCGGCGAGGTTCAGGGTGCCGGTGGCGGCGTAGATCAGCGCGATGCCGAACAGGAAGACCAACGACGAGGCCATCGAGACCATCACGTAGCCGATCCCGGCCCGGATCCGTTCGGCGCTGGCTCCGATGGTCAGCAGCACGAAACTCGCCGACAGCAGCATCTCGAACCCGACGAACAGGTTGAACAGGTCGCCGGCCAAAAACGCCAGGGACACACCGGTGGCCAGGGTCAGATAGGTGGGCAGGAAGATCGATACCGGCTGACGATCGTCGCCGTCGCGAACACCCTGCCCGATCGCGTAGACCATGACGGCCAGCAGCACCACCGCAGACACCACCAGCATGAGCGCCGACAGGCGGTCGACGACCAGGCTGATGCCCAGCGGTCCCAGGCCCCGCTCGGTCGGCCCCCAGCCTCCGACGTGCAGTACCAGTGTCCCGTTGCGGTCGGTCAGGTACAGCAGGGTGGCGCTGACACCCGCCACCGCGCACAGCACGCCGATGGTGATCGGCCGCTGCAGCCGCGGCCGGCGGCCCACGATCAGGGTCAGCGCCGCGCCCAGGGTGGGCAGCAGCACCGGCAGCGGCATCAATACGGCGGCCAGACTCACCGTGACACCTCACTTTCGGGAACGGCGTCGAGTTCGCCGGCCGACACCGGCACGCCCTGATCCTGCTCGGCGGCGATCACCTCTTCGTCGGACAGCTGCGAGACCCGGGTTGCTTCCTGGTCGTCGCTGACATCGTCGGTGGTCGTCAGGTTGAACGAGCGGTAGGTCAGCGCCAGCACGAACGCCCCGACACCCATGGTGATGACGATCGAGGTCAGCACCATCGCCTGAGCCAGTGCGTCGGCGTCGGTGGCCTTGCCGGAGCTGGCCCAATAGATAGGCGGATTACCGTCAGGACCGCCGACGTCGATGAGCAAGAGGTTGACGGCATTGCCGATCATCATCAGGCCCAACAACATTCGGGTGAGGCTGCGTTCCAGAAGCATGTACACCCCGCACGCGGTCAGACCGGCGGCCATCAGCAACGGAACAAAATGTGCGGTCATGACACTCCTGCCAGCGGTCGGGCCGGGGGCTGCGATTCAAGCTCCTGGTCCAGCCGTACCCCGAGACTTCGCAGCACGTCGAGCACCATGCCGACCACCACCAGGTACACGCCCAGATCGAAGAACAACGACGTCATCACCTTGACGTGACCCAGCACCGGGAGGGTGAACGACAGCACGCCCGACGACAGCACCGGCGCGCCGAGGAACAGTGATCCCAACGCCGTGCCTCCGGCCAAAGCCAGCCCGACGCCCAGGATCTTGCTGGAGTCCACGGGCAGCGTCTCGCCGAGCTCGTAGCGCCCGCCGGCCAAGTACCGCAACGCCAGTCCCAAACCGGCGGCCAGCCCGCCGGAAAAGCCACCGCCGGGATAGTTGTGCCCGGCGAACAAGAAATAGACCGAGACCACCATGATCAGCGGGAAGATGATTCGGGTCGCGACCTCCAGCACCAGTGACCGCTGATTGGGATCGTGGTAGGCGCTGCCCCGCAGCCAGGTGGTGGAACCGATCGCCGGGCTGTAAGGGGTGGCGCGAACGTCGGGGCCCGGGCCTCCTCGCGTGGCACCGGCGTCGGCGACCCGTGGCGCCCGCCCGAATCGGCGATTGCGGAACACCATCGAGGCCACCCCGGTGGCGGCGACCAGCAGCACCGAGATCTCACCGAGAGTGTCCCAGGCTCGGATGTCGACCAGCAGCACATTCACGGTGTTGGCGCCGTGTCCGCGAACATAGGCAGCCTCGGGCAGTGCCTCGGAGACACCGTCTTGGGTGCGCGCCGCCATCGCAAAGGCCGCCAGCACCGCGACGGTGGCGCCGGCTGCCAGCGACAACACTATGCGGGGCAACCGATTCAGCGCCATCGTGGGCCGCTCCGCCTCGGCCGGCAGGGTGCGCAGCACGAGCACGAAGATCACCAGGGTGACGGTCTCGACCAGCAGCTGGGTCAGTGCGAGGTCGGGAGCGCCGTGGAAGGCGAATGCCGCGGCACACCCGTAACCGGTCACCCCGACCATCAACACCGTGGACAGTCGGTTGCGGGCCATGGTGGCACCGATGCCGCCGGCGAGCACCAGAACCGCGACGGTCAGCTGCAGCGGCGTATCCCAGAGCGCCAGCTCGACGTGGTTGCGGGCGCCCAGCGCCAACGCCGTCAGCGGAAGAATCACTAGCGTCGCAAAGATCATTCCCTGGTTGAGCGGCAGGGAGCCGCGCTGGGTGATACCGGTCAGCCGCACCGCGGCCACATCGAGCAGCCGCAGCACGTCGTCGTAAACACGGTCGGCACCGCCCAGGGGCAGCCGCCGCGACCGGGCCAGGCCCAGTGGTCCGCGGGCCGCGAAAACCGTCGTCCCGACCACCAGGACCAGCGCCGACAGCAGCACCGGCAGCCCGACTCCGTGCCACAGCGCCAGGTGATAGGTCGTTCCGCCCGGCATGGTGTCGGCGTAGCTGCGCAATGCGGTGTCCAGGGTCAGCGCGCTCAGGCCCAGGACCAGGCTGACGCTGGCGAGCACCGCCGGTGGCGCCAGAAACGTCAGCTCCGGTCGATGCAGGCCGGCCACCCGGGCACTCGGGGCGGACCGACCCTTGGACGCGAAGCCGCCCCACATGAAACGCACGCTGTAGATCACGGTGAACATCGAGGCCACGACCCCCGCAGCCAGCACATACGGTCCGCCGGTACCCAGGACCGGAGTCCGCGCCTCGGCCCCGAAGATGGTCTCTTTGGCGATGAACCCGACAAACGGCGGCACTCCGGCCATGCTGGCTGCCGCCGCGGCGGCGATCAGGAACAGGCCTGGGCAACGGCGCCCCAACCCCGCCAGTTCGCGCAGGTCACGGGTACCGGTGGCATGGTCGATGATCCCCACCACCATGAACAGCGTCGCCTTAGCCGCGGCATGCGCGCACATTGCGGTCAGCCCCGCGAGCATGAGATCTCCGGTGCCGGCGCCTACGAGGACGATCATCAAACCCAGCTGGCTGACGGTGCTGTAGGCCAGCAGCAGCTTCAGGTCGTATTCGTGAATGGCCCGCCATCCCGCCAGTAGTGCCGTGGACAGGCCCAGAATCACCAGCGTCGGCCGCCAGCCCGGGGAGTCGGCGAATCCAGGCGCCAGCCGGGCCACCAGATAGATCCCGGCTTTGACCATGGCCGCGGCATGCAGGTAGGCGCTGACCGGAGTCGGGGCCGCCATGGCGCCGGGCAACCAGAAGTGCAGCGGCACAATCGCGGACTTGCTGAGTGCGCCGACCAGGATCAGTAGGACACCAACCGTGACGGTGGTCCCCGACGGCGGATAGGCGACCACTTCCGAGAGCAGGTAGGTGCCCGCGGCGTTGCCCAGGGCGATGATGCCCACCAGCATGGCCAGCCCGCCGGCCGTGGTCACCAGCAATGCCTGGGTGGCGGCTCGACGGTTGGCGGCGCGTTCGGCGTAGTGACCGATCAGCAGGAACGACAACACCGAGGTCATTTCCCAGAACACGTAGAGCACCAGCATGTTGTCGGCGACCATCAATCCGAACATCGCCCCGGCGAAGCCGACCATCTTCGCGGCGAAGCTGGGCAGCCGCGGATCAGTGTCGGTGTGCACGCCGACCGGCCGGAAGTAGGCCGCGCAGTAGAACAGCACCAGCGCACCGATTCCCAGCGCGAGTACGCACATGATCGCGCTCAGCGAATCGAAGCGCAGCGCGATGTCCATCGACAGCCCCGGCACCCAGGACACCGTCGTGCGGAGATCACCACCCGGACCGGCCGGCCAGTTGGCCACGACCCAGCCCAGCGACACCAGCGGAACTGCGCCCAGCGGATAGAAAGCCAGCCTGCCCCATCTGCGCACCAACGCCGGTGCTGCAGCGGTGCCAACAATATGGGCAAGCAGTATCGCCAGCATCATGCTCCACGGGCCGTTTCGTTTAAGTCGATGCGTTCAGTCTGTGGCACCAGTTGTGAGAAGACCGCTCGGATCGGACGCGCGACAAACCCATCCGCACGTCTCCCACACCACTAACTCCAGTCTGTGTGGTGCGGCGGCCGCGCGCCATGGAATGCGACCCCCATTCAGAGGGGGGTCAGACACCCATTACCGCCGATCACGCGTTGCGTTACGGCTCCGTGAACATTCAGAGGTTGCGTTACGGCTCGATTAACCCGGTCCTGATCGCATAGCGGGTGAGTGCCAGACGGTCGCGCAACCCCAATTTCTGCAGGGTGTTGGTCCGGTGGCGGTCGACAGTTTTGGCGCTGATGCCGAGGGTCTTGGCGATCTCCCGAGCCGAGAAACCCTCGGCGATCAACTTGAGCACTTCCTCTTCACGCGGGGTGAGGATGGTCTCCGGCAGCGTGCTGCCGTGCCGCGCCCGGTGCAGGTAGTCCCGGATCAGCGCGGTCACCGCCCCGGCGTACAGGAACGGCTCGCCCCGGATCGTCGACCGGCACGCCTCGAGCAGGTCGCGATCGGCCACCGACTTCAGCACGTAGCCGGAGGCACCGGCCTTGAGAGCTTCGAAGAAATATTGCTCGTTGTCGTGCATCGACAGCATCAGAACGCGCACGTGGGGATGGTTGCGGTTGATCTCGCGGGCGGCCTGCAGGCCCGTCATCCGCGGCATCGCGATGTCCAGAATCGCCAGGTCGACCGGCGTTTCCTGCAGCGCCGCCAGCGCCTCGGACCCGTCGGCGGCCTCTGCGACCACGGACAGGTCAGGCTCGGCGTCCAAGATCATCCGCAGCCCGCTGCGCACCAGGGCGTGGTCATCGGCGAGCAGAATGCGCGCCGGTTGGTTCGGCATCATGATGGTCCGGTCCCCGCTCGCGCCGGAACCACCAGCAGGATCTCGGTGCCGTGTTTGGGTGGAGACGTGATGGCCAGGATACCGTGCACCAACAGCGCTCGCTCGCGCATTCCGGTGATTCCGGCCCCTTCGTCCTGCACCCCGCCCATACCGTCGTCGGCGATCCGCAAGGTCACCTCGCCCGCCGGACCGATATGCAGGTCGACCCACACCTTCTGGGCTCCAGCGTGCCGGGCAATGTTGGTCAGACTCTCCTGGACGATCCGGTAGCAGACCAAATCCAAGTTGGGTGCCAACAGTTCCGTCTGCGGGGCAATGTCTTTGACGACATCGATTCCGGTCGCCTGGCTGAACTGATTACAGAGCGCCTGCAGGGCACTCTGCAGGCCCAAGTCGACCAAGGCATCAGGGCGCAACCGCCGCGCAATGCCACGAACCTCGTCAAGACTGGCGCGCACGGTTTCCTGCGCATCGGAGAGGTCGCCCCGCATGGCCTCCGGCGCAGCGTCAACCGCACGCTTGAGGGTCAGCAGGGCGACGGTGAGGGTCTGGCCGATCTCGTCGTGCAGCTCCCGGGCGATACGCTCCCGCTCGTTTTCCTGGGCGAGTAGCACCAGGGCACTCGAAGACGCGCGTTCATTCTCCAGGCGGTCCAGCATGGTGTTGAACGCGGCGATGAGGTCGTGCAGGTCACCGGCTCCCGGGTCATGCACCCGGTCGGTACGCCGGAGCAGGTCGACGCGGCGCATGGACGCTGCCAGCCGATCCAGCGGAGCAAGGCTGGATCGCAACAGCAAGGCGTTGGCCCCCACCACGACCGCCAGCCCGGTCAGCAGGACGGGGATCTCGGTTAACGTGGCCGGACCGGAAACGGTCGCCGGTGACATGGCCAGCACCAGCGTGCCGAAGGTGAACACCAGACCGTTGATCAGGACCACCCGCCGAAACAGCCCACGGGCGGGCGCGGTGGCTCGCCGCCGAAAACGCTCGACGAGCCCGGTCCTATGGCTCATACCACCACACTGGTCTGCGCGGCACATATTTGTCCATACGGGCTGCCCTAACCCACGAATGGGTGTCAAACACCATGGCGAGCTCCCGCCTCGGGCTCGGACAATGGTGGGTACACCCACCGCTGACGTCGGCCTTGGCGCGATGGCCGAGGCAGCTGCCGTGCCGCAGTGTCGAGTAGCCCCGGTGCAGCGCCGGGAAGCTCAGATCGACGGGCCGCAACATCAACGAACCATGACCGGAGGGACGCAACTGCGATGGACGGCGGCCGATGAACTTCGCGGCGTTGCCGCCGGAAGTCAACTCCGGTCTGATGTACACCGGCGCCGGTTCGGGACCAATGCTTGCCGCTGCAACCGCCTGGAGCACGCTGGCGGCCGAACTGCACTCGGCGGCCGCAGGTTACGAATCCGTGGTCGCCGAGCTGACCAGCGCGGCATGGTCTGGCCCGTCCGCTACGGCGATGGTGGCCGCGGCGACCCCCTACACCGCATGGTTGAACGCCACTGCCGGTCAAGCCGAAAAGGCCGCACTGCAGGCGAAAGCGGCGGTGGCCGCCTACGAGGCCGCGTTTGCGTTGACGGTGCCCCCGCCGGTGATCGCAGCCAACCGTGCCCGGCTCTTAGCGCTGCTGGCCAGCAACATACTGGGCCAGAATGCCGCGGCGATCGCGGCCACCGAGGCCGAGTACGGCGAAATGTGGGCGCAGGACGCCACCGCGATGTACAGCTACTCGGCACTGTCGAAGACCGCCGCCGAACTGGAGCCGTTCGCCCCGGCGCCGCAGACCGCCAATCCCGCCGGACCACTCATGCAGAACGGTAGTTCCGCGGCCAACATGGCTCAGATGGTGGCATCGCGGCTGGCTTCGGCGGTGCCCTTGGCCGGTTCCGCGGAATCCCAGGCGCCGATGCCGGCACTGGCCGGAGCAATTGGGCTGCTGGGCGACAGTCCCCCCGCACTGTTCCAATGGATGGGCGTCATCGCCGACGAGACCGCCATCGGGATCGCCCTTCCGATGTCGGTCCTCGGGGTGTGGCTGTCGGGCGCGGCGATGTACTTCTCGGAGCAGGATTCGCAGGAGATCTTCGACACCCAAGATGTGCTCCGCGCTGGGCAGCGGAACATCCTCGGCGCCCTGGACCAGCTCGGCGCGCACGCCGAGCTGCCCGCGCTCGACAAGCTTCGAATACCCCATGTCCCCGTGGTGTCGGCTATTGGCGAGGCCTTCCCCCTCGGGGCACTCTCAACCCCGATCAGCTGGGCCGAGGCGGCTCCAGAAATCCGTCACATGAGCTACTCGTCACCGCTGGCCGCTGCCCCGCCCACCGCGGGCGGCCTGGGCACGGCGTTCGGTCAGATGGCACTGGCCGGCATGGGCGGCAGCGCGTTGGCCGGAGCGGTGAACCAGCGCCGGTCGGATTCGCCCGCGGCGCCCGCCGCGGCAGCCGTGACGGGGGCGACCACCTCGGAGACCTCCGAGCAGTCCGCTCACAAACCGGGACTGACCCCGCTGACGTCGGTGGTCGAGTTGGCGGCCGGGATCCGCGAGCTCGGCGAACTGCATGACGCCGGATACCTGACGGTCGAGGAGTTCGCCGAACAGAAACGCCGGCTACTGGCGCGGTGAGCGCCCTGTCGCGGCGCGTCGACTCTAACGGCGTCGCGACCTCAGGTAGTCGCCGACCACCGCCGCTCCCAAGCCGTCGAGTTCGGGCACCACCACCCTGCCCTGGACCCGGCGCGCCACCTGATCGATGAATCGGGCCAAGCCCGGATCATCCCCCAGGCGGAAGATCGTCACCTGCGCACCGAGCCTGGCAACGTCATCGAAGCCCCGGACGGTATGGGCAATGGTCCGCGGATGCGGTGGGTAGTCGAAAAACACCGCCGGTCCCGCGCTGCCGTCGCCGCGGTAGTCCTCCAGGTGCGCAGTCGGCTCGCCGTCGGTGACCACCAGCACCACCGGCTGGGCGTTGGGATGGCGGCGCAGATGCCGGGCGGCCAGCGCCAAGGCATGGTGCAGATTGGTGCCCTGCTCATAGACGCCCTCCAGGCCGGTCAGCTCCGCGGCGGTCACCGTGCGCGCGTAACGGCCGAAGGCGATGATCTGCAACGCATCTGACCGAAATCGGGTGCTGACCAAGTGGTTCAATGCCAGCGCGGTCCGCTTCATCGGCAGCCAGCGGTTGTCCATCACCATGGAGAACGACGTGTCCACCAGCAGCGCGACGGCGGATTGGGTACGGGTCTCGGTCTCCGAGACCTCGACGTCGTCAACGCTGATCGACAGCCGGCCGCGGGTGCCGTCGAGCCTCGCTGAACCGCCGGGTCCACGCGGCGGCCCCAGCTTCGCCTCTCCTTCGTCGAGCCTCGCTGAACCGCCGGGTCCACGTGGCGGCCCCAGCTTCGCCTCTCCTTCGTCGAGCCTCGCTGAACCGCCGGCGACCTGCCGCAGTACCGAGTTCGTCAGGGTCCGAGTGACGTTCCACGGTTCGGTGTCCCCGAACTGCCACGGCCGAGTCGCACCGGTCAGCTCCCCGGCCGCCCCCGCCCGCCGGTGGTCACGCTCGCCGCGGCGCCCGGAAAGTTGCCGTGCCACATCACGGAGCGCGGTCTCGCCGAGCCGGCGCATCGCCTTGGGCGACAGCCTCCACTGGCCATCAGAGCTGCGATCCAGAAATCCCTGGTTGAGCAGTGCGCGTTCCAATTCGGCCAGGGTGCGCGCGTCCACGGCGGCCTGATCGCCCAGCTGGCGGGCCAGAGCATCGAGGTCGACGTCGTCCATGCTGGCGCCCGGATAAGCCTGCGACAGCTGCTCGGCCAGCTGCTCGAGCTCAGCGATGTCGGCCAGTGCCGCCGCGCCCTCCCCCATGCCCAGCGGGTTGTCGCCGGAGAACTCCGACGAGCCGGTCCAGTCCTCGCCGGGCCGGGCCGCCTGCAGGTGTGCGTCGAGCCGCCCGAGCGCCTGCTGCAACGACGGCGAGCCGAATGCCTGCTCGGCCAACGCATCAAGCTCCGCGCGCTGTTCTGCGGTCAGGGAGTTGCGGAAGCGTTGTGCGGCGGCCGCCCGCTGGGCCAGCGAATCCAGCAACTCTTCGACATTGCTCGGGTTCTCCGGGAAGAACTCGCCGTGTTTGTCCATGAACTGTTGGAAATCCTCGGGACTGTCTTTGCCCTGAGAGTGCTTGTCCAACAAGTCATTGAGATCATCGAGCATGTCGCTGACCCGTTGCCGGTCAGCGTCGGTGGCACCTTCCAATGCCTGCTTCATGCCGGCGAAACGCTGGTCGAGCATCTCGCGGCCGAGCAGATCCTTGATCTTCTCGTAGGACTCGCGGGCCTCGCCGCTGCGCCAGTCGTAGTCGGCCAGTTCCTGCACGGCCTTGGCCGGAGAAGGCGAGAGTGCCTCCAGTTGCATCTCGCCGAAACGCGCGTCGTCGTCGAGGGCGCGGGCCAGCTCCTTGCGCTCGGCCAGCACCGCCTCGTCGAGCAGCTTCTTGACCTCGGCCAAGGTGCCGTCCAAATTGTTGCGGCGCAATAGTTCCCGACGTCGTCGCTGCGCCTCCGCAGCCAGCTGGTCGGCACCGGTCAGATTCTTGGTGCCGCGGCGCAACAACTCCTGCAGTGCCCGCCGCGGTGACGTCCCCTCCATGACGTCACGCCCGATCTCCTCCAGCGCCTCGGCCAGGTCGACCGGCGGCGCCAACGGATCCGGCCCACCGGTGTAGGCCGAATACCGTGATCCCCGGGCGCCATGGCCTCTAGCCATAGACGGTTTCGCCCTCGTCGGAGGTCTTGTCGATGCGCTTGGCCAGGTACAGCGCCTCCAAAGCAAGCTCGAGCGCCGCAGCCCGTTCGCCCTCGGATTCCGCGCCCAGCCGCTCCGCCACCGCGTCGATCACCGGCAGGTCCGGCAGCGCGGCCAGCACCGATTTGGCCGAGATCCGCTCCCCGGTCGTCACCGCAGCTTCCTCGACCGCGGCCACCAGCGGGCCCACGTCGATCCCGCCCAGCTCTCGCGCCGCGGTATCGGCGGTGGCGCGGCGCAACAGGTGCTCCAGAACACCCTGTTCGCGGCCCTCTTCTCCGGATTCGAACTCCAGCTTGCCGCGCAGCACGTCGACGATCGTGCTCAGATCCACCACTCGGGCGACCGGGTCGGTTTCACCCAGCACCGCGCCCCGATGCCGCGCGGAGGCCGCCACCGTCTCCGCGGCGGCGATCGCGAACCGTGCCGAGACGCCGGAACGCTGATCCACCGAACGAGACTCGCGCAGATAGCGGGCGAACCGGGCCAACACCGCCAGCAGGTAATCGGGCACCTGGGCGCTCAGGTGGGCCTCCTGCGCGATCACGTCGACCTCGGCGTCGAGTTCCAGCGGGTAGTGGGTGCGGATCTCGGCGCCGAAACGGTCCTTGAGGGGGGTGATGATGCGACCGCGGTTGGTGTAGTCCTCCGGGTTGGCGCTGGCGACCACCAACACGTCCAGCGGCAGGCGCAGGATGTAGCCGCGCACCTGAATGTCACGCTCTTCCATCACGTTGAGCATCGACACCTGGATGCGCTCGGCCAGGTCGGGGAGCTCGTTGATGGCGACGATGCCGCGGTGCGCTCGCGGGATCAGGCCGTAGGCGATGGTCTCGGGGTCACCCAGACTGCGGCCTTCGGCGACCTTGATCGGGTCGATGTCGCCGACCAGGTCGGCGACGCTGGTGTCGGGGGTGGCCAGCTTCTCGGTGTAGCGCTCACTGCGGTGCCGCCACGACACCGGCAGATCGTCGCCGAGTTCGGCTGCCCGCCGTGTCGACTCGGGTGTGATCGGCGAATACGGGTGCTCACCGAATTCCGCGCCGGCGATCACCGGGGTCCACTCATCGAGCAGCCCGACGAGTGCCCGCAACAGCCGCGTCTTGCCCTGACCGCGTTCGCCGAGCAGCACGATGTCATGCCCCGCGATCAGGGCGCGTTCGAGCTGCGGCAGCACGGTGTCGTCGAAACCGAAGAGCCCGGGCCAGATGGCCGCGGCGTTGTCACCGTCGGCCAGGCGAGCCAGGAGGTTCTCGGCGATCTCCTGTTTGACTCCCCTCTCACGATGCCCGGCGGCACGCAGCTCACCGAGATTCTTGGGCAGATCGTGCGGGGCGTTCGACGCGGTCACCACTCCACGCTACGACGGGTGGCAAAGTCCGTCACGATGTCCCGGTTCATCCGGCTGGTCAATACCCGATACCCTGGGTATCGTGAACTTTCCGGAATGGCCCGAACGCCCGGCTCAGACGCATTTCGGTCCGGCTTCATGGCAGGCCCGACTGCTGGGCGTGGCCGCGGCCGTCTTTCTGCGCACCTCGATCGCAGCGCTGACCCTCATCGGTATGGCGGTCAATCGGTTGTGGCCCGCCGCCCTACAGCGCGCACGCCTTGACCTCATCGATCAACCGATGCGCTACATCCGGGCCCTGCCCGGCACCCAGGTGACGCGCGAGCGGCTGACCGACTGCCCGGCGGAATGGGTGGTGGCGCCCAGCGCCCGCGACTCCGACCGGGTGATCGTCTATTTCCACGGCTCAGCGTTGGTGACGCTGGGGCTCAACTCGCATCGCCGCTTCGCCAGCAAGCTGTCCGAGGCCGCCGGCGCCCGTGTTTTCAATGTCGGCTACCGCCTGGCACCGCTGGCCGGCATCGAGGAGGCCGTCTCCGACGGGCTGTGCGCCTACCGCCGCGTTCTGGACGCCGGATTCAGAGCGGACCGCATTGTGATGGCCGGAGACTCCGCCGGTGGCCTGATGGCGGTGAACACCGCCCTGGCCGCCCGCGACGCGGGACTTGCCGCGCCCGCGGGTCAGGTCCTGATGTCGCCGCTGACGTCGTCGGATATGGAGATCAAACGCCAGGCCGCGCGCACCCGCCGCGATCCGTTCTTCCCGTTCATGGCGTTCATGTTCATCTACCGGGTGTTTGCCACCGTGAACGGCACCCGCGCACTGCCCGTGATGCCGCCCGAGGCTGAGCTGCGCGGCCTGGGGCCATTCCTGCTGCAGGTCGGTGACAACGAGATGCTGCGCAACGACACCTTCGCGCTGGCCGACAAGCTCACCGCCGCCGGAGTGCCGAACTGGGTTCAGATCTGGGACCGCGCGTTGCACATGTTTCAGCTCACCTTCGACGTCAACCCCGATGCACTCCGGGCCATCGCCGAGATCGCCGAGTTCATCGACTATGCCGTGGCCGACGCCCAGCCGAGCAGTCAGACGACTCTCGGCGCCTGAGCCTGCCCCTGCAACAGCGCCAGCAGCAACGGAATCCGGTTGGCCTCGATCTCGGGCTGTGGCCGCACGGCCCGCACGATGGCGGCACCGTCGAAGGTGTTGGTCAGCAGCGCAACAACGTTGGGGAACAGCTCCGCAGGAAATGCGTCGGCGCCGGGAAACCCGCGGGCGGTGTCGTAGATCTTCGCACTGTATTCGTCCAACACCTCCGACAGCGTGGACCGAAGCTTCTCGTCGGTGCGTGCCGCGATCAGCAACTCGTAGAACACCGCGTTGTTGGAGTTCGCCGTCAGATCCCGGAGCAGGGTCAACACCGTCTCCAGCGCCGGGCCGTCGGCCGGGATCGCCGCCACTTGCTTGCCGATCAGCTCGAGCTGCCGTCGCAAGACTTCCTGCCCGGTGGCCGCCATGAAATCACCCATGGTGCCGAAGTGCCGGAACAATGCCCCATCGGAAACTCCGGCACGCGCGGCGATCACCTTGGCTGATGCCCGGGCGTAGCCGATCTCGGCGATAGTGGCGATGCTGGCGTCGAGCAAACCGGCCACGGTGGCCTCCCGGCGCTCCTGCTGGGTTCGTGCCATGCGCTAAACCGACTGCAGTTGCGGGGATCCGGCGCGCAGGAAGTGGCCGGAGCGCACCGTTGTGCCGTAGCCATCACAGAACGTTCCGTTGCGGAACACCACAGTGCCTCCCACCCCGGTAGCCACCACGGCATCGTCGTTGCGGTTGACCATCCGGCTCAGATCGCCATAGAACGGCACCTTTTCCTCGTGGTAGCCGTCGACCGCGTCGGTAAGACCCGCGGGGTCGATCACCACGAAGTCCGCGCGGTCGCCTTGGCGCAGTGTGCCCGCCTCGAACCCGAACCAATCGGCGACTTCGGAGGTCAGCCGGTAGACCGCCCGCTGGACGCTCATGAAGGGCCGGCCGGCGGCCTCGGCGTCGCGGACTCGTTTGAGCAGCCGTAGCGCGTAGTTGTAGAAGGCCATGTTGCGCAGGTGCGCTCCGGCGTCGGAGAACCCCATGTGGATCACCGGCTCATTCGCCAGCTTGTCCAGCTGCTTGGGTCGGTGGTTGGCGACGATCGTGGTCCAGCGGACGTTGCGTTCGCCGTTGTCCACCAGTACGTCGAGGAATGCGTCCAGCGGATGCAGCCCACGCTCCTCGGCGATCTGGCCAAAGCTCTTGCCGATCAAGCTGGCATCGGGACATTCGACGATCACCGCGTCGTGGAAGTCGCGGTGCCACAGCGACGGACCCAGCTTCTTGCGGTCGAAGGCCTTGCGGAACTTGCGGCGGTATTCGGTATCGGCCAGCAGCGCATTGCGCTCCAACTGGTCGCGCAGATGCAGCGCAGCGGTTCCCGCACCGAACTCCTCGAACACCGGCAGATCGATTCCGTCGGAATACAACTCGAACGGCACCGGCAGGTGCTGGAATCGCACGCTGGAGCCCAGCACGGCGTTGAGCAGCCGAGCACCCGGACCGAAGACCCGGACCGCGCCGGGCGCCGACTTGGCGTCCGCGGAGACCAGCAGGCTCATCCGAACGCCGCGCCGCCGGCCGAACATCCCACTGCTGGTCAGAAAGAAGTTCAGGGCTGTCAACGGGTTTCGGACGTCGGGCGCGCTCTGCAGCATCCGGCCGCGCTTGCGCAGCACTTTGATCAGCCGCCGGCGCTCACGCCAGGTGGCGAACGTCGAGGGCAGCGCGCGGGACCGGAAACGGTCGCCGTCGAGCTTGTCGATCGGGGCGTCCATCCCGGACATGCCCAACAGTCCGGCATCGAGGCCTTGGTCCAGCAGGGCGGCCATCTGCTCCAGCTCGGCATCGGTCGGGACGACGCCATCGGTGGTGGCGCGGTCCAAGCCGAGCACCGCGGTCCGCAGATCCGAGTGGCCCAGCATCGAGCTGACGTTCGGCCCGAGCGGCAACTCCTCCAGGGCAGCTACGTACTCGGCGGGCGTGGACCAGGTCTTCTTGGACTGCAGCGCGTCCAGCACGAACTTGCGCGGGACCGCCTCGACTCGGCTGAACAGGTCGGCGGCGTCCTCGGACTCGGCGTAGACCGTCGACAGTGAGCAATTGCCCAGCAGCACCGTGGTGACGCCGTGGCGCACCGATTCCCGCAGACCCGGGTCCAGCAGCACCTCGGCGTCGTAGTGGGTGTGCACGTCGATGAAGCCTGGGACCACCCACTTGCCGGCCGCGTCGATCACCTCCGGGCAGGCAGTCTCATCGAGCTCCCCGGACACGACGTCGGCGACGACACCGTCGCGAATACCCAGGGTGCGAACCTGCGGGGCGTTGCCCAGGCCGTCGAACCACAGTCCGTTGCGGATGATCAGGTCGTAAGCCACCACAGCACTCCTAACTCAGGGATTGAGTTAGATAGTGAGTGCCTGCAATCTTTTTGTCAAGGGTCGAAGGTCTTGCAAAGCCGCTCTGCCAGGCCTGCGTCACTCTAATCACTTGCGTCACTGCGGTTTTGGCTGTGGATGAGTTCTGCGACGTGTCGGTGGTCGGCGCTAGTATTAGCACATGCGTTCGAGCAGTCGTGAAGAGGTCGTCGAAGCCTTCGACGCGCTGGCCGCTGACCTGGATCGGGCGCTGGATCTGGACTTCGATTCCCTGACACCGCGGGAATGCCTGGCCCTGCTGCAGCGCTGCGAGAAGCTACGCCGGCGGCTTCCCGCGGTGGAACACCCGCTGGTCAACCGGCTCGCCGCCACCGACCCGGGAGAGTTGGGCGGCAAACCCCGCTGGATCCTGGCCGACGAACTGCATCTGACCCGCGGTGAAGCCGGGCGGCGTATCGCTGAGGCTGCCGAACTCGGTGCACGCCGAACGTTGACCGGCGAACCCCTGCAACCGGTACGGCCCGCCGTAGCCACCGCCCAACGCGACGGGCAGATCGGAGCCGGTCACATCGCGGTGATCCGCTCCTTCTTTCACTACCTGCCCACTGATATCGATGCGGGCACCTTGGCCCAAGCCGAACAACACCTCACCGAACTAGGCACCACGTGTCGTCCCGACGAACTCGCGAAACTCGCAACACGGTTAGCCGACCACCTGCACCCCGACGGCAACCACACCGAAGACGACCGCGCCAAACGCCGCGGGATCGTGCTGGGCCCCCAATATCGCGATGGCATGAGCCCCATCAAAGGGTTTCTCGATCCCCAAGCCCGCGCCACCCTTGATGCGGTGTTGGCCCGCTGGGCCGCCCCCGGCATGTGCAATCCCAGCGATGCCACCCCCTGCACCAGCGGCACACCCACACAAGCCCAGATCGACACCGACACCCGCAGCGCCGCGCAACGCAACCACGACGCCCTCGCCGCCATGGGTCGGGCCCTACTGGCCTCCGGAGACCTCGGTCAACACAACGGGCTACCGGCCACCATCATCGTCTCGACAACCCTGACCGACCTGGAGAACGGCACCGGCACAGCCCACACCGGCGGCGGCACCTGGCTACCCATGCGCGACGTCATCGCCATGGCCAGCCACGCCCACCACTACCTACGCATCTACCACGGCGCCCAAGAACTGGCCCTGTTCCACACCAAACGCCTGGCCTCACCCGGACAACGGATCGTGCTCTACGCCAAAGAACGCGGCTGTTCCCACCCCCACTGCCCGATCCCCGGCTACCTCTGCGAAGTCCACCATGACACCGACTACGCCCAAACCCGCCGCACCGACATCACCGACCTCACCCTGCGCTGCGGCCCCCACCACCAACTCATCACCACCGGCGGCTGGAAAACCCGCAAACACCACAACGGCACCACCCAAACCCTGCCCCCACCACACCTAGACAGAGGCCAACCCCGCACCAACCACTACCACCACCCAGAGAAGCTATTGGGCGACAACGATTCCGCCGACGGGGACGACGTGCCCTAGCTCAGTGCGCGAAGTGCCGGGCGCCGGTCAGATACAGCGTGATCCCGGCTTCGGCCGCCGCCGCGGTCACTTCGTCGTCGCGCACCGAGCCACCCGGGTGCACGATCGCCTTCACCCCTGCAGCGGTCAGCGTCTGCAGGCCGTCGGGGAACGGGAAAAACGCGTCGGATGCAGCGACCGCACCGGCGACCCGCTCGCCACCGCGCTCCACCGCCAGCCGGGCCGCGTCGACCCGGTTAACCTGACCCATCCCCACGCCGATGGTGGCGCCGTCACCCGCGACCACGATCGCGTTGGATTTGACGGCACGGCAGGCCCGCCAGGCAAAGACCAAGTCCGCCAGCGTGGCCGGATCGGCCGGCTCCCCGGTGGCCAGCGTCCAGTTGACCGGGTTGTCACCCGCGGCGTCCAGGCCGTCACGGCTCTGCATGAGCAGTCCACCGCTGAGCTGGCGCCATTCGGCGCCGCCCCGCAGCGGCTCGGAGGCCAACAGCATCCGAATGTTCTTCTTACGCGCCAAGATCTCGACGGCGCCCGGCTCGTAGGCCGGCGCAACGATCACCTCGGTGAAGATGGTGCTGACGTACTCCGCCATCTCCACAGTGACCTCGGTGTTGGCTGCGATCACTCCGCCGAAAGCACTCAACGGGTCGCACTCGTGCGCCTTGCGGTGGGCATCGGCCACCGAGATCGCCGAGACCGCAATGCCGCACGGGTTGGCGTGCTTGATGATGGCCACGCAGGTGTCTTCATGGTCGAACGCCGCGCGCCAGGCAGCATCGGCATCGGTGAAGTTGTTGTAGGACATCTCTTTTCCGTGCAGCTGCTCGGCCTGCGCCAGGCCCGGCCAAGCACCGCCGTCGCAATAGAGCGCGGCCTGCTGGTGCGGGTTCTCGCCATACCGCAGCTGCGCGGCGCGCCGGTAGGTCCGTCCGTACCATTCCGGCAGTGCCTGCCGCGGCTCCTCCGGCGCCAGTGTCGACGTCATCCAGCTGGCGACCGCCACGTCGTATTCGGCGGTGTGCCGAAACGCCAGGGCCGCCAGGCGCTTCCGCTGCGCGAGCGTGAAACCGCCGCCGTTGACCGCGGCCAACACACCGTCGTAGCCCAGGGGTTCGACCACCACGGCGACGCTGGGGTGGTTCTTGGCGGCCGCCCGGATCATCGACGGTCCGCCGATATCGATCTGCTCGACACATTCGTCGACCCCGGCACCGGAATCGACGGTCTCGCTGAACGGGTAGAGGTTGACCACCACCAGCTCGAACGCCGCGATCTCCAGCTCATTGAGCGCCTCGGCATGCTCAGGCTTGCGCAGGTCGGCCAGCAGCCCGGCGTGCACCCGCGGGTGCAGAGTCTTGACGCGGCCGTCGAGCACCTCGGGGAAGCCGGTCACCTGCTCCACCGGGGTCACCGGAATGCCCTTGGCCGCAATGGCCTTGGCAGTGGAACCGGTAGAGACGATATCCACGCCGGCGGCGTGCAGGCCGGCGGCCAGGTCAACCAGTCCGGTCTTGTCGTAGACGCTGATCAAAGCCCGGCGAATCGGTCGCTTGCCGTCGGTCATCCTAGGGTTGCCTTTCGTCCGTTCCAGGTCACGCCACCGGTCGCAAAGGCGGCCAGGACGTTCACCAGGAGCTTGCGCTCCACTGTCTTGATGCGTTCATGCAAAGTGTCTTCGTCGTCGTCGTCGAGCACGACGACAGGCTCCTGGGCCAGCACCGGGCCGGTGTCGGTTCCCGCGTCTACCAGGTGCACGGTGCAGCCGGTGACCTTGACGCCATAGGCCAACGCCTCGGGCACGGCGTGCGCTCCGGGGAAAGCGGGCAGCAACGCCGGATGGGTGTTGACGGTGCGCCCCAGGAACTGGTTCAGGAAGTGCGATCCCAGGATCTTCATAAAACCGGCCGAGACCACCAGATCGGGGTTGTGGGCCGCAGTGGCCTCAGTCAGCGCACGGTCCCATGACGCCCGGTTCGGATAATCGCCCAACGGGACGATGAAGACCGGCAGCCCCGCCGCCTTGGCAATCTCCACCGCCCGGCAGTCCCGGTCGGTGCCTACGGCCACGACCCGCGCGGGGTAGTCGCCGACCGCTGCTGCCAGCAGCGACGCGAGCAGCGACCCGGTGCCCGAAGCCAGCACCACCAGTCGGGCGGGGACGTTGGGGGCCACGTGGATCGGTTGCACGGTGACTGAGCCTAACGCGGCGATCGCCGATCTGGCGAAGCCGGTCGCCGCGGGTCACCGCTATGGGCATCGGCGGTTGCGAACGTAGCGAACTCCGATGCAGAGCCGGCCGGATCAGGCGGAGCTGCGGAACTGCGCGCCCTCCGGCCCGAGTGCGGTCCTCGATTTAACTGTCCTAGCCATCGTCGTCGGTGAACATCAAGTCCTCTGGGTCCTCCAACGGCCCCGGCGGTTCGGTCGGCGCATGAGCCTGGAGTCTGCGCACCGGCTCTGGGCCCGTCGTCCAGCTCAGCTCGCCACCTTCGTCCATACCCTCGTCAGTTCCGAAACTCGGTTCGAAGTCGGCCTCGAACATCTCCTCGGGCTCTACGATCTCGCCGGCCGGCACCGGCAGATCGGGGTCGACCACAACCGGCTCAGGAATGTCGTCGGGTTCGGCGGGTCGCACCGGGGCGGGCGGCAAGACCCGCTGCGTCCTGGTCACGGCACCGTCACGGACCCCGCCGACCATCACCACTGTCAGCGCCCCGATCGCGGCGAACCAGCCGAACACCGCGGGCCCGAAGGTCAGCTGATCCACGCCGACGTCGCCGAAGTTGCCCAACCGTCCCCCACCAGCCAGGCCGAGCACTGCCATCGACAGCGCCGCCATGAGGGCCGCCGCCGCCACTTTGGCCAGTGCCGGAACCAACGGCAGCGGCCGGCGGGCGCACTGTTGTCCGACGGCCACCCCCGATGCCGCCCCGATGATCAGCAGCGCCACCCATGCGGGACCCAACGGTGGAGTGGGCGCCGCGGCCAGGATCGGCAACGCCGGAATGTCTCCGCCGAGCACCGTGAACGCACTGAACAGCGCGGGGCCGATATGCGCGCTGGAGCCCACCGCCACCGCGGTCGCGCCGACGAGCACGTTGGGCACATACAACACCGCTAGCAGGGTGAGGCTGAGCTGGCCGAAGGCCGAATCGGTGATCGCATAGAGCTCGTGCATGGTGCCCCAGTGCCAGATCAGGGAAATGAACGTCACGGCTCCGGCCAGGCCGAACAGCGCCAGCATTCCGGTGACCGCGGCCCGCACCGAGTCCGCCAGCCAGGCCGGCAACCTGGTCTCCGCCAGCGCGCGTCGGCCCACCCGCGTTGCCACCCCGATCCCCGCGCCGATCGCGTGCACCGCGAAAACGTGGGCGAAGGCACTCAGGGCATGTGGCGTCTGCAGTTCGGTGATCACCGATGCTGCGTCGTGGATGACCGCAAGCGAAACCGCCGCGATCAGCAGTGGGCCCCCGACCGCCGAAGCCACGATCCAGCGAATGACGAACCACGAGGCACCGCGGGCGGTGGCCTGCGCGGTGGTCCGTGCGGTCCCTGCGACCATGAGCAGCGCCGGCAGGAGCGGGAGCGCGCCGAGATCCCGGCCGCCGATCGAGATCGGTACCTGGTGCACGCCCAGCCACATACTGGCGATGGCCCCCGACGCCCCGGTCATGTCACTGTTGGCGATCAGCAACTGCAGCAGCGTCACCGCTGCGATGACCGTCAACGCCACGACGGACGGGCCGAACGCGACCCGGACCAGGTCACGGGTCGGGTTCGAGCCTGGTCTGCCGCCGGTCACCGATGTCACGCTGCGAGCACGTTCAACTCGGCGTGCAGGCGCGGGCTAGGGCTGCGCCGGCCCCGACGAGGCGGAGTCGCCCTGCGACTGCTGGCCGCCCGTCGAGCTCTGGCCCGAACCGGATGTGCTCTGGCCTCCGGTGGACGAACTCCCCGAACCACCGGTCGACGGCGGGTTGTAGCTGGGGAATCCAGTCGGAGGAGTGGGCGGTCCCTGCGGCGACGACTGCTGGACGCCGGAGTTGAAGGCGCCCGACGGCGAGGAGTGCTGAGCGCCGAAGCCGCCGCTGGACGGCGAGGGGTAGCTGCCATAGGACGAGGGATAGCCGGGTTGCTGCGGCGCCTGCTGGCTCTGGTGCTGCCCCTGATGTCCGTAACCCTGTTGGCCCTGTTGGCCCTGCTGGCCGTAGTAGTTGCCACCCGGCGGCAGCCCGTACTGGGCGTAGGGGTCGTACTTGGGACGCGGGGCGGGCGCGGTCACCACGCCGGCCTCCAACAGCAGGGACCCGACTGCGGCGCAGGCCTGCAGGACGCTGAAGACCAGGATCAGCCACAGGCCCCAGCCGATGGTGTAGTCGGCGCTGGCCTCGGCGACGGTCGAGATGGCCAGCAGTGCTCCCAGGGCGGCGATCACGGCGACCACCGCGGTGTACACCTTGGCCTTGGGCAGCAGGCCGACGGCGGCGAGCAGGCCGGCCAGCACCGCCAGCGGTACCGTGTTGCCGGCGTCGCTGAGGACCAACGGGTAATCGACATCGGTGATCGTCACGATCGGCCCGAAGTTCGCCAGGTACACGCCCAGCCCCAGCGCAACCACCGCGATCCGGAGGTACTGGGGCAGCTTGCTCTCGACCTCGCCGCCGGCTTTGGCGAACGAGGGAGTCGACGGTCCGTAGGAGCCTGATGGTTGTGGAGGTTGGAAGCCGGGATTCCCGGGCGAGTAGGTCATGACCTCTCCTGTGCTTGTGGGCAGCGTGCTTGTGGGCGGTGCGGCGCGCTTCGACCATCCACGCTAGCGCACTTACGGCCCTAGTCGCTGGGACAACACAGCGCCTAGCGGGCCCCCCGGTTGCCCACCAAACAGGAACACGTTCTAATCACCGATATGGATTACGGGCTTGTGCTGTTCACCAGTGACCGTGGAATCAACCCGGCGGCGGCCGCCAAACTCGCCGACGACCACGGGTTCACGACGTTTTACGTACCGGAGCACACACACATTCCGGTGAAGCGGCAGGCCGCTCACCCGACCACCGGCGATGAGTCACTGCCCGATGACCGCTACATGCGCACACTGGACCCGTGGGTCAGCCTCGGCGCCGCGTGCGCGGTGACCTCGCGAGTCCGACTGTCGACGGCCGTGGCGCTGCCGGTCGAACACGATCCGATCACGCTGGCGAAGTCGATCGCCACCCTGGACCATCTGTCCGGCGGTCGAGTCAGCCTCGGGGTCGGATTCGGTTGGAACACAGACGAACTGGCCGACCACGGCGTTCCAGCAGGCCGGCGACGCACCATGCTGCGGGAGTACCTGGAGGCAATGCGGGCGCTGTGGACGCAGGAGGAGGCCTCCTACGAAGGCGAATTCGTAAACTTCGGCCCGAGCTGGGCCTGGCCCAAGCCGGCACAGGCGCATGTTCCGGTTCTGGTGGGTGCGGCCGGCACCGAGAAGAACTTCAAGTGGATCGCCCGCAGCGCCGACGGCTGGATCACCACGCCGCGCGACTTCGACATCGACGCGCCGGTCAAGCTGTTGCAGGACACCTGGGCGGCCGCCGGTCGCGACGGCGCCCCGCAGATCGTGGCATTGGATTTCAAGCCGGTGCCCGAGAAGCTGGCCCACTGGGCCGAGATCGGGGTCACCGAGACCCTCTTCGGCCTGCCCGACAAGTCCGAGGCCGAAGTGGCGGCTTACGTGGAACGACTGGCCGGCAAGCTGGGGCTCAGCAGCTAGAGCCACGGGCCGCGCGGTTGCCTAACGCAGCGAGCAGCGGTTCCCGTAGTCGAGCGCGCGTACCGTCACGGCTGCGCCCAGCGGATCGGCGTCCGACATCAGCGCCACCAGGTCTTCGTCCTCGGTGGTCGCCAGGAACCGGGTGCCGTCACCGTCCAGTCGACCGATGATGATCCCGGTCCGAGTCTCCCAGTCGTAGCGGACGCTGTAAGCCTCGATGGTGGCCGCACCCTGGGCGCTCTCCGTGACCGGCACGGCGGGCCCTGTGTTGTCGGCCTGGGCCTGAAGTTCCGGGCTGCGATCCGGCTTCCAGGGGGCCGGAGTGGACGAGTACACCCCGGCGGCGTACTTGCTCATCATGCCACCGTTGGCCCCGACGAACGTGAATTGTCCTGGGGCACTGCGCGCGGACGCGACAGCTTCAGCGATCGCGTGCATCGAGTAGTTGTTCCCCGCACCGCCGAAGAAGGGCAACCCACCGGTCAGGGTCAAGCCGCGCGGGTCATCGGCCGACAGCCCGAAGGCATCGCAGATGTTGAACACCGGCACCGGGAAGCAGCTGTAGAGGTCCATTGCCGCGATGTCGTCGAAGCCGATCCCGGCCATCTCGAGCGCCTCGGTGGTCGCCGTGACGGCGGCCGGGTAGGCCCCCAGGTCCGGGCGCTCCAGCAGACGCTGGGAGCGCATGTCGGCGTGGCCATGCAGATACACCCAGCGGTCTTCGGGCACGCCCAACCGCCGGGCAGCCTCGATCGACATCACCAGCACCGCGGCGCCCTGATTGACCTGATCGCGCGCCACCAGCAGTCGCGGATAGGGGTCGCAGATCATCCGATTGCCGGCGTTGACGGTGGCCAGCTCTTCAACGGACCTTTCCACCGGCGAGGCCGAGAACGGGTTCTTGGCCGCGATCTTGGTCATCGGGGCGAACAGCTCCGCCATGGCCTGGAGATAGTCGGCCTTACTCAGGCCCAACCGCGCACGCCGGGCATTCTCCAGCAGCCCGTACTGCACCGTCGCCCCGGTCAGCCCATGAATGACGGTGTAGCGCTCGACGAACTCCTCCAGGCCGTAGCCCCGATCTTCGAGCTGCCCGTCGATGGTCTCGGAGAAGTCCGGCTTGTTGTCGGCCTTGGCGAAGTGGCGCAACGTAGAGGTCGCGTCGGACCCGCACAACAGCACCACGTCGGCGGCGCCGGCCACGATCTCGGCGGCGAACTCGGTGAGCAGCTTCTGCGGTCCCTGACCACCGACCTTGTCCAGGACCGCCCGAGCCGGATCCACACCGAGCAGGCGGGCAACAGATCGCGGGAAATTATTGGACTTGCCCAGCGGCGCGGGGGCATTGGGGATCGAGATCTCGAACTGGCGGGTGGCCACCACGGCGTCGATGGCCGACGCGATCTGCTCGGCGCCCGCACCGCAGTCGGCCAAGGCCGCCTGTGCGGCCGCGGCGGCCAGCTGCACCGGCGACAACGCGCGATAGCCGGCGTCGTCGATGCGCTCGGCAGCCTGACCGACGCCGACGACGACGGGGGTGCGCGGATCGACGCTCATGTGCTCACCTCTCTATAGCGAGCAGACGCAGAATCGCGGTGCAAGCAATGCCTGCACGCGACTCTGCGTCTGCTCGCGCTAAGAAACTGCTACAGGCTCTCGAGGATCTGTCGAGCCAGGGCCGCGGTGGCCGACGGGGTCTTGCCCACCTTCACACCGGCGGCCTCCAGGGCCTCCTGCTTGGCGGCCGCGGTGCCCGAGGAGCCCGACACGATGGCGCCGGCGTGGCCCATGGTCTTGCCCTCCGGCGCGGTGAACCCGGCCACGTAGCCGACGACCGGCTTGGTGACGTTGGCCTTGATGTAGGCCGCGGCCCGCTCCTCGGCGTCGCCGCCGATCTCGCCGATCATCACGATGACCTTGGTCTCGGGGTCCTTCTCGAACGCCTCGATGGCGTCGATGTGGGTGGTGCCGATCACCGGGTCGCCGCCGATACCGATCGCGGTGGAGAAACCGAAGTCCCGCAGCTCGTACATCATCTGGTAGGTCAGGGTGCCCGACTTCGACACCAGACCGATCGGGCCGGTGCCCGAGATGTTGGCCGGGGTGATACCCACCAGGCACTCACCCGGGGTGATGATGCCGGGGCAGTTGGGCCCGATGATCCGGGTGATCGGACCCTTGGCTCCACCTTTTTCTAGGTTGTAGGCCCACGCGTAGGCGCTGTCCTGCACCGGGATGCCCTCGGTGATGACGACCAGCAGCGGGATCTCGGCGTCGATGGCCTCGATCATCGCGTCCTTGGAGAAGGCCGGCGGCACGAAGGCGATCGATACGTCCGCGCCGGTCTCCTTCATGGCCTCGGCCACGCTGCCGAACACCGGCAACTCGACGTCGGCGCCGCTGGCGTCCTTGTGCGCCACCGTGGTGCCGGCTTTGCGGGCGTTGACGCCGCCGACGATCTGGGTACCGGCGGCGAGCATCCGCGCGGTGTGCTTGGTCGCCTCGGCACCGGTGATGCCCTGGACGATGACCTTGCTGTCCTTGTTGACGAAGATCGACATGACTTAAGCGTCCTTTCCGGCGTTCGCCAGCTCGGCAGCCTTGTCGGCGGCCTCGTCCATGGTGGCGACGACGGTCACCAGCGGATGGTTGGCCTCGGCCAGAATCGCCCGGCCCTCCTCGACGTTGTTGCCGTCCAGGCGCACCACCAGCGGCTTGGTCGCGGCGTCACCGAGGATCCCCAGCGCCGACACGATGCCGTTGGCCACCGCGTCACACGCGGTGATCCCGCCGAACACGTTGACGAACACGCTCTTGACCTGCTTGTCACCCAGGATGACGTCCAGACCTGCGGCCATCACCTCAGCCGAGGCACCGCCGCCGATGTCGAGGAAGTTGGCCGGCTTCACGCCGCCGTGGTTCTCACCGGCGTAGGCGGTGACGTCCAGGGTCGACATGACCAGGCCGGCGCCGTTGCCGATGATGCCGACCTCGCCGTCGAGCTTGACGTAGTTGAGGTCGTGCTCCTTGGCCTTGATCTCCAGCGGGTCGGTGGCGTCCAGGTCCGCGAACTCGGCGTGGCCGGGCTGACGGAACTCGGCGTTGCCGTCGAGGGTGACCTTGCCGTCCAGCGCCAGGATCTGGTCGTCGGGGGTACGCACCAGCGGGTTCACCTCGACCAGGGTGGCGTCTTCGGCGACGAAGACCTCCCACAGCTTCTGGATGGTGACCGCGGCGGCGTCGAGCACCTCGGCGGGCAGGTGGCCCTGCTCGGCGATCGAGCGCGCGAAGGCGAGGTCGACACCCTTGACCGCGTCGACGGGCACCTTGGCCAGCCGCTCGGGCTTGGTGGCGGCGACCTCTTCGATCTCCACGCCGCCCTCGACCGAGCACATGGCCAGGTAGGTGCGGTTGGAGCGGTCGAGCAGGAAGGAGATGTAGTACTCCTCAGCGATGTCGCTCGCCTCGGCTACCAGCAGCTTCTTGACAACGTGGCCCTTGATGTCCAGGCCGAGGATGTTCTGCGCGTGGGTAAACGCGTCATCCGGGGTGGCGGCATACTTCACGCCGCCAGCCTTGCCGCGGCCACCAACCTTGACCTGCGCCTTGACCATGACCGGCCGGCCGATCTCGGTGGCGATGGCCTTGGCGTCCTCGGCCGAGGTGGTTACCCGGCCCGGCGTGGTGGGCACGTTGTGCTTGGCGAACAGCTCCTTCGCCTGATACTCGAAAAGATCCATGGGCTCACTGTCTTATTGCGGGTCGCCGGAAGGCCGGCGCTGTCGGATTGTGAGAGATTTAGCTCCCGAGGCACTGTATCGAGCCTGCGCCGGGGTTCCCTCCTCGCGTACCACTGCTGTGGCACATCTCACCGCCGGGAAAACGTGATTCGGTTCACATTAACGAGCGGATTCGGCCGATAGCTTGCCAGGCCGTAGCGGTAGTGGTTACCGTCACCAGGTCTAGCTCTTTATAACGTTCTGATCACGACCAGAGGAATTTCCAGGCTGATGCAGCACGGTGTACCGATGCGTCCGGTTTCCGGCGGGGTTGTCCCCAGCCGCCGACACGGCGCCCCAGCGGGTTCGAACCGCTCTTCGGTGCCCAGCCCCACCGAGGTCACCGACATCATTGCGTTCAATGAATTCGACTGGTCCGAGGACGCGTTCAGCGCTGACACCTTCGACGAGGCGTCCGACGTGTTGCTGGCCCCCGAGCTGGACGACATGACCGACACCGACAACATGCCGGTCCTGCGGTTGACCTTCCCGCTGGACGGCTACCGCGACAGCTACTACCACCCGCACGAGGCGGCACCGCTGCCCGCGCGCGGCGGCAAGCACCGCAGCCAGCCCGCCAGTGCCGTCAAAAGCCGCGTGATGATCGCGGCCATGGCAGCCGGCGCGGCCGCCGCGGCGGCACACGCGGTCACCCACCCTTCCGACGACACCGTGGCGCGTCCGGCCGTGCTGGCGTCCAGCAAGACCATGCTGAATGACGGCACCACCACCACGTCCAGCCACGGCCTGCAGATGATCACGGTCAAAGCCGCCTCCAACGTCGTGGTACACAACGAAGAGCTGGCCAAGGGCATGGCCTTCGCCCAAGAGCGCGCCGAGCGCGAAGCCCGCCTGCAGCGTCCCCTGTTCGTCGCGCCCACCCACGGCGCATTCACCTCGAACTTCGGCTACCGCTGGGGCGTCCTGCACGCCGGCATCGACATCGCCAACGCCATCGGCACCCCGATCCTGGCAGCCTCCGACGGCGTGGTCATCGAGTCGGGACCCAGCGCCGGTTACGGCATGCTGGTGAAACTGCGCCACTCCGACGGCACCGTCACGCTCTACGGCCACATCAACCGGTCGCTGGTGAGCGCCGGCGAGCGAGTCATGGCCGGAGACCAGATCGCCGAGATGGGCAATCGTGGCTACTCCACCGGCCCACACCTGCACTTCGAGGTGCTGCAGAACGGCACCACCCGGATCGACCCCAGTTCCTGGCTGGCCAAGCGCGGTATCAACTTCGCCTGATACGACGGCGTCGACCTGCTGCGCTTGCCGACGCCGCTAGCCTGGTTTGGGTGAGCGACCGCCACCAACCACCTGCCGGTGTTCGTTCCTCCGGCCCGTCCGTGCCCGATCCGGCGAACTCCCCCGGCCGCATCATCCGCCGGGCACCCACCGGCGCCATCCCCATCGTCACCGGGTCGGCGCGTATACCGCCGTTGACCCACACCGGCCTCGCGCCACTGCCCGCGCGTGAACCGTCCGCCGCCGTGGCGATCAGCGCCTGTGTGCTGGCCCTGCTCGGCTGCTGGGCGACCTCCGTGGTGTCCACCGATCTGATCGCCAGCTGGTGGCACACCGACCGGTTGTTCTGCGTCGCGGTCGGCTTCTTGAGTCTGGTCTTCGCCGGGACGACGCTGTCCGGGGTGATCATGCTGCTGCTGCGGCGCCCGCTCGGCCACTACCTGATCGCAGTCGGAGCGGTAGTCGCCCTGCTGACCTACGGCAGTCTGTTCCTGGCGGGAGCCCGAGTGCCGGGGATCGTGCACGTCATCCCGGTCCTCCAAGTCGCCACCGTCATCGCGGCGCTGCATCCAGCCACCACACGCTGGCTGTTGGGCCGCTGAAGCGCCGGCTGCGCCGAGCTCGCGAGCGCCCCTAAAGCTTGCTCACCGGCGCGTGGTTGTGCATCAGTTTGACCCGCCCAGAACTGCCGAAGTCGATCAGCGACATCGCCGACTCGCCCACACCGGAGACTTCCTCCACCCGGCCCAGGCCGTACTTGTCATGGGTCACCCGATCCCCCGGCGCGAGCACCAGCAGCGGCCGATTCCCTGATCGGCTCGGGGCCGGCCGCGGCGAACCGAACCGGCCGGCACCACTGACCGGAGCGCTCGGGGAAGCGGTCACCTCGGTACGCCGCCAGTCGATGAGTTCCTGCGGGATCTCCCGCAGGAATCGCGATTCCGGGTTCAGCATGGGCTGGCCCCACGACGAGCGGACCTTGGCCCGGCTCAGGTACAGCCGTTGGCGGGCCCGGGTCAGGCCGACGTAGGCCAGCCGGCGCTCCTCGGACAACTCGCGGGCATCCCCCAGCGAGCGCATGTGCGGGAACATGCCGTCCTCCCAGCCGACGACGAACACCACCGGGAATTCCAGCCCCTTGGCGGTGTGCAGCGTCATCAGCGTGACCATCCCGGACCCATGCTCCGGAATCTCGTCCGTGTCGGCGATCAGCGAGACACGCTCCAAGAACGCCGCCAGAACTCCGACGTCGGGCACATCCTCCTCTTCGAGGGTGCCGTCCTGATCGGCGAGTGCATTGGCCCGGTCGATGCTGAATTCGTGTGCGACACTGACGAGTTCGTTGATGTTGTCCAGTCGGGCCAGGTCCTGCGGGTCGGTCGAGGCTTCCAGCTCGGCGCGGTAGCCGGTGCGGTCCAACACCATCTCCACCAGACCGCCCAGGTCATCGCCGCACGTGTTGAGGTGCGCCCGCAGCTCGTCGAGCATCGCGACAAAGGCAGCGATCGCGTTCTGCGAGCGACTGTTGAGCATCGCGACGCCGCCGTCAGCGGCCGCCGCCAGAGCGGCCGCGAATCCAGTGCCGGTGTTCTCGGCGTGCACCGACACGCACGCCTCGGCCCGGTCGCCGATCCCCCGGCGCGGCGTGTTGAGGATGCGCCGCAGGCTCACCGCATCGCCGGGATTGTCCAGCACACGAAGGTAGGCGATGATGTCGCGAATCTCTTTGCGTTCGTAAAAGCGCACTCCGCCAACGACTTTGTACGGGATGCCGCTGCGGATGAACACCTCTTCCAGCGAACGCGACGCATTGTTGGTGCGGTAGAACACCGCGACATCGCTGTAGTTGACCGCGCCGGAGTCGGTCAGGGCGTCGATCTCCTGGGCGACGAAACGTGCCTCGTCGTGCTCGTTGTCGGCGACGTAGCCGACGATCAGTTCGCCGTCACCGGCGTCGGTCCACAGCCGCTTCTCGCGACGCCCCGAATTGAAGGCGATCACCGCGTTGGCCGCCGACAGGATGTTCTGGGTGGAGCGGTAGTTCTGCTCCAGCAGGATGGTGGTCGCGTCGGGGTAGTCGCGTTCGAAATCCTCGATGTTGCGAATGGTGGCACCACGGAAGGCGTAGATCGACTGATCGGCGTCACCGACCACGCACAACTCCGCCGGCGGCAGGTCCGGGTCTGCTGAACCGCCGGTGTGCCCCGCAAGTTCGCGCACCAGCATGTACTGGGCATGGTTGGTGTCCTGGTATTCGTCGACCAGGATGTGCCGGAACCGGCGCCGGTAGTGCTGGGCGATCTCCGGGAAGGCCTGCAGTATCGCGACCGTCTCCCCGATCAGGTCATCGAAGTCCAGTGCGTTGGCCGAGCGCAGCCGGCGCTGATACTCCGTGTAGACCGCAGCCACCACCCGACTGAGGTCGTCGGAATCCTCGGTGAGCTCGGCCAGTGCCCGGTCGGCGTCGATCAGTTCGTTCTTCAGGTTGGAGATGGCATTGGCCAGCAGCCGCGGCGAGTGCCGCTTGACGTCGAGACCCATGTCACGGCCGATCATCAGCAGCAGCCGCCGCGAGTCGTCGGCGTCATAGATCGAGAAGTTGGAATTGAGGCCAGGAACCACCGAGGCCTGGTTGCGCAGGATCCGTACGCACGTGGAATGAAAGGTCGACACCCACATCGCCCGGGCGCGGGGGCCGACCAGGCTCGACACCCGCTCGCGCATCTCTGCCGCGGCCTTGTTGGTGAAGGTGATCGCCAGCACCTGGCCCACCCCTACGTCACGGGCGGCCAACAGATAGGCGATTCGCCGGGTGAGCACGGCGGTTTTCCCCGAGCCGGCCCCGGCCACGATCAGCAACGGAGAGCCCTCGTGCAGGACGGCCCGGCGCTGCTGCGGGTTGAGCCCCTCGAGGAGGTGGTCGGTCTGCGTACTAGCGTGCAAGGTCATAGCGCCCCCAACGTACCGCCGCCCGGGGACAGTCTTTGCGCTGGCACGGCCCTTAGTGGCAGACTCGGTGCGTGCTCGACATGCAGCGTCGATTTTTCTACGGGTACCGATCAGCGGTGCCCGTGGTTTAGCTGCAACGCCAAGCCCCGCGGTCCGCATCGCCGACCCGGGGCTCGTCTGTTGTGTGAGGCCGGATCGCTGATGAGACCAGATACCACCAACAGCGAGAACCTGGAGTTTTGATCATGTCTGCCCAACCCCAACAGCTGCCCGACATCGACGAGCTGCGCCAAGAGATCGACCGGCTCGACGCCGAGATCCTGGCGGCGGTCAAGCGCCGCACCGCAGTGTCTCAGGAGATCGGCAGGGCCCGGATGGCCTCCGGCGGCACCCGCCTGGTGCACAGCCGCGAGATGAAGGTGCTCGAGCGTTACAGCGAGCTCGGCGAGGACGGTAAGGACCTGGCCATGCTGCTGCTGCGCTTGGGGCGTGGCCGGCTCGGCCACTAGCCGCGTGCGGCGGCTGCGGTAACGTCCGGCGCCGCACCTCCGGAAGCCACCCGCCGCTAATGTCGGGGTATGAGCTCCGTTCCCCAGATCCCGGACATCTCCACCACCCCGGCCTGGAACGCGTTGCGCCAGCATCACCAGCGGGTCGGTGATACCCACCTGCGGCAGCTCTTCGCCGACGATCCCGACCGCGGTGAACGTTTCACCGTCACTGTCGGTGACCTCTACATCGACTACAGCAAGCACCGCATCACCTCCGAGACCGTGCGCTTGCTGGTCGATCTGGCCCGGACGGCCGGCCTGGAGGACCGCCGCGACGCGATGTTCGCCGGGGTGCACATCAACACCTCCGAGGATCGGGCGGTGCTGCACACCGCGTTGCGGTTGCCGCGCAACACCGAACTGCGCGTCGAGGGGCATGACGTCGCCGCCGACGTCCACGCGGTGCTCGATGCCATGGGCGACTTCACCGACCGGCTGCGCAGCGGCGACTGGACCGGCGCAACCGGAAAGCGCATCGAGACCGTCGTCAACATCGGTATCGGCGGCTCGGATCTGGGTCCGGTGATGGTGGACCGGGCGTTGCGCCATTACGCCGACGCCGGCATCACGGCGCGCTTCGTCTCCAACGTCGACCCCGCTGACCTGACCGCGAAGCTGGCTGGCTTAGATCCCGCCACAACTCTTTTCATCGTGGCGTCCAAGACTTTCTCGACGCTGGAGACATTGACCAACGCCACCGCAGCCCGACGCTGGCTGACCAGCGCGCTGGGTGACGCCGCCGTCTCGAAGCATTTCGTGGCGGTATCCACCAACGCGCAGCTGGTCGCAGAGTTCGGCATCGACACCGCGAACATGTTCGGCTTCTGGGACTGGGTCGGCGGGCGGTACTCGGTGGACTCCGCGATCGGGCTCTCGGTCATGGCGGTGATAGGGCGAGACCGCTTCGCGGAGTTCCTGACCGGTTTTCACCTCGTCGACGAGCACTTCCGCACCGCGCCGCTGGAATCCAACGCACCGGTTCTGCTCGGCCTGATCGGACTCTGGTACTCCAACTTCTTCGATGCCCAGACCCGGGCAGTGCTGCCCTACTCGAACGACCTGGACCGTTTCGCCGCCTACCTGCAGCAGCTCACGATGGAGTCCAACGGCAAGTCGACCCGTGCCGATGGCACGCCGGTCACCACCGATACCGGCGAAATCTTTTGGGGCGAGCCGGGAACCAACGGCCAGCACGCGTTCTATCAGCTGCTGCACCAGGGCACCCGGCTGGTTCCGGCCGACTTCCTCGGCTTCTCCCAACCCGTCGATGACCTGGCCACCGCCGACGGCACCGGCAGCATGCACGACCTGCTGATGAGCAACTTCTTCGCCCAGACCCAGGTGCTGGCGTTCGGCAAGAACGCCGAGGAGATCGAAGCCGAGGGAACTCCTGCCGAGGTGGTGCCGCACAAGGTCATGCCCGGCAACCGTCCGACCACCTCGATTCTGGCCACCCGGCTCACCCCGTCGGTGCTGGGGCAGCTGATCGCGCTCTACGAACATCAGGTGTTCACCGAGGGCCTGGTGTGGGGCATCGACTCCTTCGACCAGTGGGGTGTCGAGTTGGGCAAGACGCAGGCCAAGGCCCTGCTGCCGGTACTCACCGAGGACGCCCCGCCGCCGCGGCAGACGGACAGCTCCACCGACTCGCTGGTGCGCCGCTATCGGGCCGAGCGGGGACGGACCACCTGACTGCGGGGTCGGCCTTTTCTCGCACCCTGACTTTTTCCGTAGCCAGCACCTCGGTGCGCCCATCGGTGGCGGTTCGGCGGGTCCGCTTTTCACGCCGGCGAATGGCCAGTTCGGCCGGCATCGATGAGCCGCCAATCATGACCGGGCGCCCCGGGAAGGTACCTGCTGCGCGGTGAATTCCCGCTGCTGTTAACACGTTTCGCGAGAGATGCGCCTGCGACGCGTTACTCTCCGACGCGGCCGAGATCGCGGTCCGCATGGACCTGACGCCGGCCCCGCCTGCAGCGCGGAACCGCTGATCGCAGCGCACAATCCTCGACCGCGGAACCGCTCGCGCGTCCGAACACCTCGCAGGACGAGCAAGATTTTCACGTCCAGGTTTCTCTAAGCTTCGCGCCATGCAGAAGGCGTCCCGTGCTGAGCGCAGCGGCGTGGCGCGCGTTGCGTTCTGTTGTCGCTGACCCCGCCAGTAGCCAATTCTCGGCAGTCACCGGTTCGGTGATCCGTGCCGAAACTCTCGGGCATTGGAAGGCCAGCATGCACTCTTCTCTCGGATCCAGCTGATGACTGTCACGACCGAATCCCCGCCGGCTGCGCGCCGCGCGCCCGGCACGGACACCGCAGACGCCACACCGCACCCGGCCACCGTTGCGGTCCGTTCTGTCGTCACACCGCTTCGCGTCGGGATAACCACCCTGTGGCTGTCGGTGATCGTGCTCCTGCCGCTAGCCGCCATCGCCTGGCAATCCGGCACCAAGGGCTGGCAAGGCTTCTGGTTGGCCGTCACCTCGCACGCGGCGCTGGAATCCTTTCGCGTGACCCTGACCATCTCCGTCTTGGTCACGGTGCTCGACGTGGTGTTCGGCCTCGCCACCGCGTGGGTGCTGGTCCGTGACGATTTCGTCGGAAAGGGGGCGATCGATGCGCTGATCGATCTGCCGTTCGCCCTGCCGACAATCGTCACCAGTTTGGTGATGCTGGCCCTGTACGGCAGCGCCAGCCCCATCGGCATTCACCTGCAGCACACTCCGCCCGGGGTTGCGATGGCCCTGGCATTCGTCACGTTGCCCCTGGTGGTACGCGCCGTCCAGCCGGTGCTGATGGAGATCGACCGGGACGTCGAGGAGGCGGCCGCAGCACTGGGCGCGACACGCCTCACCACGTTCACCACGGTTGTCCTGCCCTCGCTGCAGCCGGCGATCTTGACCGGCGCCGGGCTGGCGTTTTCGCGCTGCGTTGCCGAGTTCGGTTCCGTCGTGACTATCGGTGGCGCGGTTCCGGGCAAGACCGAGGTGTCTTCTCAGTGGATCCGCGCGCTGGTCGAAAACGACGACCACACCAGTGCCGCAGCGATATCGATGGTGTTGTTGGCGATCTCGCTCGCTGTGTTGGTGGTCCTGCGAACCGTGGGTGGACGCGCAGCCAAACGCGAGGAGCAGGACGAGTGACGTCGCCCGTAGGCGGCCGCCACGTGCTCCGGCTGACCGTCTTGACCTATATCGGGGTGATGCTGATCGCGCCGGTGTCGGTGATTCTGTACCGCACTTTTGAGCCAGGCCTGAGCCACTTTTGGTCCTGGATAAGCACACCCGCGGCCGTCTCGGCGCTGAAACTGTCCCTACTGCTGGTGATCATCGTGGTGCCACTGAACGCACTGTTCGGTGTATCGACATCGATCCTTCTGGTACGCAACAGATTCCGGGGCCGGTCAGCCCTCCAGGCCATCCTCGATCTGCCCTTCGCGGTCTCGCCGATCATCGTCGGCGTCGCGTTGATCGCACTGTGGGGTTCGTCGGGGGCGCTGGGCTTCGTCGAGAACAGTCTCGGATTCAAAATCATCTTCGGACTGCCCGGCATGGTGCTGGCCAGCATCTTCGTCACGCTGCCGTTCGTGGTGCGCGAGGTCCAGCCGGTGCTCGTCGAGATCGGGATCGAGCAGGAACAGGCTGCGGCGACGCTGGGCTCCAATGCCTGGCAGACGCTGTGGCGGATCACCGTGCCATCGATCCGGTGGGGCCTGACCTACGGCATCGTGTTGACCACAGCACGCACCCTCGGCGAGTTCGGCGCGGTCATCATGGTGTCCTCGAACCTGCCCGGGCAGTCTCAGACCCTGACCCTGTTGGTCAACGACCGCTACCACCGCGGGGCCGAGTACGGCGCCTACGCGGTGTCCACATTGCTGATGGGGGTGGCCGTCGCGTTCTTGATCGCCAAGGCGGCACTGTTGCTGTACCGAAGGCGAGCCAAGGACCTGGAGTGGGCAACCCGCTGACCGAGCGGACTGCCGATCAGGCAAAGCTCTTGGTGAGCCGCGGCGGCAACCAGCGCAACAGCCACACCAGCGGCACCCACGGCCAAGGCGGGACCACGGCCCGACCGGATTCGCGTTCGATAGCGCGCACCATCGCCTTGACACCGGACTCGTTGTCCACCATCAACTGGGTGGACACGGACTTGGCGGTCATCTCCGATTCGATGTATCCCGGCTCCAGCACCGTGACCTTAATCGGGCCGCCGGCATACTCGGCGCGCAACGACTCACCCAGTGACGACACCCCGGCCTTGCTGGCGGCATACGCCGCCTTCACACCCGGCACGCCCTTGTTGCCCAGCACCGACGAAATCAGCACCAAATGACCATGGCCGGCCGAGGTGAACATCTCCAGCGCGGTCTCGATCTGCACCAGCGCGGCGACCAAGTTCGTTTCCATGGTGGCCTTGTTCGCCCACAGCTTGCCGGACCCGAGCGGAGCGCCCTTGCCGACGCCGGCATTGACGATCACCCGGTCGATCCCGCCCAACTCGTCGGCGAAGTGCTGGAACACCTTGGGCACTTCATCGTGGTTATTCACGTCAAGCGCGGCCACCACCACGGTGATACCGGGAAACTTCGCCGTCAGTTCGGCTTTCAGTTCTTCGAGGCGGTCAGTTCGGCGGGCGCACAGGGCCAGGTCACGCCCTCGTGCCGCGAAGGCACGAGCCATACCGGCTCCCAATCCTGAGCTGGCACCGGTGATGAGGATCCTCTGACGTGTCATCCAGGCAGCTTAACTACTTGAGCAGCCGCGACATCCGTCGATCGGCCAGCACCTTGCCGCCGGTCTGGCACGTTGGGCAGTACTGAAATGACTTATCGGCGAACGAGATTTCCCGAACCGTGTCGGCACACACCGGACACGGCAGTCCGGTTCGGGCATGCACTCGCAGCCCCGACCGCTTCTCCCCCTTCAACGTCGCAGCCTGCTGGCCGACCGAGCGCGTCACGGCATCGGTCAGCACGGCATGCATGGCGTCGTGCAACGCGCCTTGCTGGTCTGCCGACAGCTTTGCGGCGGTGGCGAAGGGTGAGAGCCGCGCCGTATGCAGAATCTCGTCGCTGTAGGCATTGCCGATCCCCGCGATCACCTTCTGATCGGTAAGGACGGTCTTGATGCGGCCGGTCTGATCGGCCAGCAGTCGGGCGAGCTCATCAGCACCAACCGCGAGCGCGTCAGGGCCCAAAGTCGCGATGCCCGGCACCCTCGCCGGATCATCGACCACCCAGACCGCCAGCCGCTTCTGGGTGCCGGCTTCGGTCAGGTCGAAACCGGGGGCCTGACCCGGATCGCCCAGATGCACCCGCAGCGCTATCGGGCCCTTGCCCGGACGCAGCGGCGCGGGTGCCAGCCGATCCGACCAGCGCAGCCACCCAGCCCTGGACAGGTGCGCGATCAGAAACAGTCCACCGGTCTGCAGTCCCAGGTACTTGCCCCACCGCTGGGCGCCGGTCACCGCCCGATCATGCAACGCCGTCGGCGGGGGGTCAAAGGTCTTGAGCACCGACAGTGCCGCGACGTCGACCCGGCCGATGGTGTGACCAGCGGCGTGCCGCCGCAGGTGATCGACGAGCGCTTCGACCTCGGGCAGCTCCGGCATGCCCTCGAGTCTGCCCGCTTACCGGCTGATACGTCCGGCGTCGCGCAGAACCAGCGACAAGACCCAGCCCACCAGCGACAACACGATCGCGGCCCAGATCGCATCCCACCAGAAATCAGCGATGTAGAGACCCCAGTGCGTGGTGTTGTCGGTGATCCACGCGGTGATCCACAGCATCAGCGCGTTGATCACGATGTGGAACAACCCCAGCGTGACGATATAGAGCGGGATCGACAGCAGCTGGACCACCGGCTTGATGAACGCGTTGACCAAGCCGAAGATGAGCGCCACCACGAAGATGATGCCCACCCGCTGTGCCGTGTTGTCGCCGCCGATGAATTGGACCCCGGGAACGATCTTGGTGACTACCCACAAAGCGAGTCCGGTCAGTGCCGCGCGGAGCAGAAACGGTGTCATGGGCAGATCTTGCCACCATGACGTCGATGAAGACTCGACTTCGGCGATCAGGCGCTTATCCGATATGGGCCCGTACTCCCGCGGTGATCCGATCGACATGCCAACCGGCCTCCCGGCATGCCGCCACCACTACGTCCGAGGAGTCCGCGGCGACTACACCGAAGAGCGTCTCGTCCGCGGGCGCCGCCACTGCCACGATCAACGTCACGGAGGGCCCGCTTGCGGCAGCCGACAACCGATCGATGGCGGCGTCGACGGTTGATTCGGCCAATCCGGGTTGGTACCACTCGACGAGGAAGCACTGGCGTGCCGATCCGTTGTCACCCATTCCTGGACGCTAGCCGGTGGCGCGCGCCCTGCGAATCAGGGTTTTCCCTGGAAATTCCCGGGATTGAGTGCCGCAAACAGGCCGGCGCGGGAAGCTGCAGAATAGCGTGATCGGCGGCTTCATCTACCGCCTGAGTGAGAAGTTCAGTGGCGGTCACCAGGCTTTCGCCATAGCCGGTGACAGCAGCAAGGAGCATCAGCGCCATGCATCGCAACGGGTTCCCGGCCGGGAGATCATCGAGAACGGACCGCAGATGCGAACGCGCACGGGCCATCTCACCGGAACGGAAATGCTGCTCTGCGGCTTGAATTCGACGAACCGGGTTGTCGTCCCCGAGGTTCATGGCCAGCTCGATCAATTCGGCGGCCACCGCTGGAGCGCCTCGTGCCCGGGTAACCGCGACCGCTCCATCCAGCGCCTGAAGCACGTCGGGGTCAGCGGTGGTGGCCGCCAGGGCCAGGTGCCGGGCCTTGACCTCGGCTTCGGTGACGATGGCGCTGAGCCGGCGGTGCATGGCCCGCCGCTCCGACGGGCCCGCGGCGCTGTAGACGCCGGTGGCGAATAGCGGATGACGGAACCGGATCCGGCTACCGTCGATCTCGACGACACTGCGCGCCTGTGCGGATTCGACCACCTCGACTACCCGATCAGTGCTGATGCCGGTGGCGAGGCTCACTCGCTCCACGGTCGGCGGTGCCGCGCAGGCCGCGGCCAGCAACACTGCGCCGACGTCCGCGTCGGGTTGCCCGATGCGGTCGCGCACCAGCGCCGCCAGGCTGTCGGGCAGGCCGATCGCGGCCATGGCTGGATCTTCGGCGATGAACCGCGCCAACTCGAGGGCGAAAAACGGGTTACCGCCGGATGTTTGGTGAATCCGGGTGATGGTGGGGCGAGGTAGGGTACGCCCCAGCCGTGCGGAAATCAGGGCGTGCACTCCACCCAGGGTCAGGGGCGTGATCCGCAGGCGCTCGATCGAACCGGGGAATGCAGGGCCCAGCCAATTCACGTCGGCGGCATCCACCTCACCGGTTCGCAGGGCCGACAACAGACCGACCCGCCCGGTGAGCCGCCGTTGCGCGAAACCGATCACCATCCGGCTGGACATGTCCAGCCATTGGACGTCGTCGATACACAGCAACACCGGGGTCACCGAACTCAGCCTGCGGATCACCGCCAGAAACGCGGTGGCCACTATCCGCTCATCGCTGGCGGGGCCGTCACCGCCGCCCAGCAGGATGCGGTCCACTGCCGCATGCTGTTCGTCGGGCAACTGTTCCAGCACCTCGGCGTCGACACCACCGAGCAGGTCGGCCACCGCGGTATAGGCGTAGCGCACCTCGGTTGGAGCGCCCGACGCCGAGAGCACTCGGTACCCGCGCGTGGTGGCAGTCGCGGCGGCATCCCACAGCAGCGTGGACTTGCCGATGCCGGCTTCGCCTTCGACCAGCAGGGATGCGGGTCCGGTCAGGGCGGCCTCCAGGAAGGCGCGCACGGCTGCGGTCTCAGCATTTCGGTCCGCCAGGCCCGGTCGCATGGCCACAATTGTGGCAGGAAACCCCAGTTCAGTCGTGGTTTCCCGAGGTCATGGGCGAGACGGGCCGCGGCAGGACCGCCAGTAGACATCGTTTCCGCGACCCTGAAACGAACCGACGGTATCCGGTACCAGCGGTATTGACATGTCTTTCCGCGGCTCCTAACTTGTGAAGTCCGAGGGAGAAGGGATTCCGTCATGACCACTGCGGTGCGACCCAGCGAACCGACCCGGGAGGAGTTCGCCGAGCGTCTACTGAAGGGCTCGGTGAAGAAGTCCTACGAACCCGTCGTCGACATCGACTGGAACGCCCCGCTGGAGCAGGACAAGTTCTTCCTCCCGCCCCGCATGTGCACCCTCTACGGCACCGACCTGTGGGAGGCGATGACCCGCGAACAGCAGATCGAGATGTCGCGCCAGGAGCTGGTCAACGTGCTGTCGGCCGGCATCTGGTTCGAGAACATCCTCAACCAGGCGCTGCTGCGCGACATGATGCACAAGAACCCCACCGCACGCACCACCCACTACTCACTGACCGAACTGGGCGATGAGACCCGGCACATGCTGATGTTCGGCAAGACCATCGGCCGGATCGGCGGGGTGCCGGTGCGCCCACGGCTACACCAGCGCATGGTCATCAATGCGCTCCCGTTCCTGTTCCGCGGCAGCATCTTGTGGGGAGCGGCGCTGGTCGGCGAGGAGATCTTCGACGCGTTGCAGCGTCAGATCCTCGACGATCCGGACCTGCAGCCGATCGTGCGACGGGTCATGCGCATCCATGTCACCGAAGAGGCGCGGCACATTCAGTACGCCCGGGATGGCCTGCGGCGCAGCGTCCCGGCGATGCCCCGCTACCGTCGCTTCCTGTTGGCCAACCTGCAGGGCGTCGGCGGCCCCTTCTATCGCCACCTGTTCACCTTGCCCGTCGTCTACAACCGGGTCGGGCTGGACGGACGCGCAGCACGCCGTACGGCACGCACCAACCCGCACTTTCACGAGGCATCTCGTGCGTCGTTCGCGCCCTTGGCCGCGTTCTTCGAAGAGGTCGGACTCATGGGCGGACTGGCCCGCGGAATGTGGCGGCGGGCCGGGTTCCTGTGAGCGCCTCGGGCGTCCTGGAAGTCCTAGTACTGGGCGATTCCGCGCGGCTGCACGGCGTGATCCCCGGCACCCGCGCCCTCGACCCGGCGACGGTATCGACCCGGTTCGACAGCGACACCGACACCTGGACAGTGACCACCGGCAGCGGCGAACAATTGATCGCCCGCACGCTGATCAGCACCGCAGAGTCCACCGACGCCGTCGTCGCCCGGCATGGTGTCCCCAACCGGTTCCAGCTTCCCGGCCCGCACACCCGGCGGCAGGCTCGCTATGTGGCCCGGCTGATCGACAACTTGCGGCGCAGTGGAGCAAGTCGTATCGAGTCGCGCGCGCCCCGACTGCGGGTGCACCCGTTCCTGCCGACCCGGGGCATCTCGCGGTTCTATCTCACCGGTTCGGTCGCTGTAGAGGACGAGATCTACGACGGTCCCGCCGTCCTCATCCACCGAGACGAGGACTACCCGAGCCGGGTACGCCTGACCGGCCATTTCGACCCTATTGACGGCCAATATCACTGGCAGGGAATGTTTTTCGCCGATCTTCCCGGAACTGGAGTCACCGGCTCGCAGGTCAGCATCCGGATCGGCGAGCACACCGCGTCGGGCCGCGTCGCCGAGCGGACCCCGTGGGGCTCACTGACCGTGATCGGCGCCGCTGGCTATCCTCCATATCCCCTGGAGGACCCCGAAGAGGTACGGATCGCGCTGCCGCCGCGGAGCTGATCGGAGTCCCCCCACACACGGTCCGGTCCGGTGAATCTGCTATGCAGAGAACAGCGCCCACACCACAAGACCGAGGAGACCACGTGCGGTTCACCTACGCCGAAGCGATGACCGACCCGAGCTACTACATTCCGCTCGCCCAGGCCGCCGAGGCCGCCGGCTACCACAGCATGACGATCCCCGACAGCATCGCCTACCCGTTCGAATCAGACTCGAAATACCCCTACACCCCCGACGGCAACCGGGAATTCCTCGACGGCAAGGCCTTCATTGAGACCTTCGTGCTGATCGCCGCCTTGGGTGCGGTCACCAGCACCCTGCGGTTCACCCCGTTCGTGGTCAAGCTGCCGATCCGCCCGCCGGCACTGGTGGCCAAGCAGGCCGGTTCACTGGCTGCGATGATCAACAACCGGCTTGCCCTGGGCGTGGGCACCAGCCCGTGGCCGGAGGACTACGAGTTGATGGGAGTGCCGTTCGCGCGGCGCGGCAAGCGGATGGACGAGTGCATCGAGATCATCCAGGGCCTCACCACCGGCGACTACTTCGAGTTCCACGGCGAGTTCTACGACATTCCCAAAACCAAGATGGCCCCCGCCCCGTCACAGCCGATCCCGATCCTGATCGGCGGCCATGCCGAAGCCGCCCTGCGTCGCGCGGCACGTCACGACGGCTGGATGCACGGCGGTGGCGATCCGGCCGAACTCGACGGGCTCATCACGCGGCTCAAGGAGCTCCGCGAGGAGGAAGGCCGCGCCGACGACCCGTTCGAGATCCATGTGATCTCGGTCGACGGGTTCACGCTCGACGGCATCAAACGCCTGGAAGACAAGGGCGTCACCGATGTCATCGTGGGCTTCCGGGTGCCCTACATCCTCGGTCCCGACACCGAGCCTCTGGACACCAAGATCCGCAACCTTGAGCGGTTCGCCGAGCACGTCATCGCCAAGGCGGGGTGACGCCCGCCACAGCGGAGGCGGTGCGTGCGCACCGTCACGTTTTATCCGGGCCGAATCGGGATATAACCGGCAGCCGCTTGCGTTGACCTTGGTGTGCGCTGACCGCCGCGGGCGGTCGGGTACTGCAGTTCTCGTTGCGTGACCTGCAGGGGGTATCCACATGAAGACAACGACGTATCCACCGACTGAGACAAGGACCGGCCACATTGCCCGCCAGCGGCTTGTCCGCCGGCTGCGCGCTGCGGCCGCCGAGGCCGCACAGACCGACGCCCGCCGGCAGTGGGTTCGGGCGGCGACCCAATGTTGATCAACGTCCGTTAGTGGCTGCACCCGACCAACACACAACGAAACCCACGTAAACGATCCCGACTTGCGTGGGAACCTTGCGCGCCGCTCAGCAAGCCGTCTACCTTCTTAGCTACACCTCAGGAATTGAGGCATGCAGAAGGGTTTGTCGGGATGTCTCGTCACCGCAGCAAGGTCGTGGGCAGCAAGGTTGTCGGTATCGCCGCATTCATGGCGATCGCTCCCATGACCGCGCCGGCTCACGCCGATCTGGAAGACATGATGGAGGCGCTGTTCGCGCCGTTCACGGCCGGCGAGCTGGACAGCCAGGCCGCGGTGGACAGCTCGGCATGGGAAACGTTCTTGTCCGCCGACCACTGGAATGCCGCACTCACCGCGCTGGCCGAGCCCGGCTCGGCCTTGTCCTTGAGCTTCGACCCCTACGCCGGGCTCTACAGCCTGGCCGAGAAGTGGATCGACAGCGAGATCGGCGGCCAGGTCAACGGCGTCATCAACCAGCTGTTCGGTTCCACCGTGATCGGCAACGGCGCCGATGGCACCGAAGCCAACCCCAACGGCGGCGCAGGCGGCTGGATCTTCGGTAACGGCGGCGCCGGCTGGGACAGCACCACCGACGGTGTCGCCGGCGGCGCCGGCGGCGCCGCCCTGGGAATCCTCGGCAACGGCGGCGCAGGCGGAGACGGTGGAGCAGGTGCCGCAGGCGGCGACGGCGGAGCCGCCGGCTGGCTCTTCGGCAACGGCGGCGCAGGCGGCGATGCCGGTGACGGCCCCACCCTGGCCGGACTGCCCGCCCTCGGCGGCGTCGGCGGAACCGCCGGCCTGCTCGACGGAACCCACGGCGATAATGGCAGCTTTGGCACCCTGCCCGACGGCTACACCGGCACCGTGACCCCACCGGTCGAGGTCTCCAACGGCTACTTCACCAACAGTGACGGCCAGGTCGTGCTACTGCGCGGACTCAACCAGGTCTACAAGATCCCCCCGTATGAGCCCTCCGCCGACGGCTTCGGCGAAAAGGACGCCGCCTTCCTGGCCGCCAACGGCTTCAATGTCGTGCGCCTGGGCGTGATCTGGGCCGGCGTCCAACCACAACCCGGCGTCATCGACTACGACTACCTGGCCTCCATCGAGAACACCGTCGACATGCTGGGCCGCCACAACATCATGGTCATCCTCGACATGCACCAAGACCTCTACGGCGGCTACTTCGGCGGCGACGGCGCACCGGACTGGGCCACGTTCACCGGTGGCCTACCCAATATCGATGCGGGCTTCCCCGGCAGCTACTTCGTGAGTCCGGCCCAGAACTACGCGTGGGATGCGTTCTGGGCCAACACCCAGGCCTCAGATGGCATCGGCGTGCAGAACCACTACGGAATGATGTGGCAGGAAGTCGCCAACTACTTCAAGGGCAACGAGACCGTTGCCGGCTACGAGATCATCAACGAGCCCTGGGCCGGCTCGCACTGGCTGGGAAGCCTGTTGGGCAACCCCTACTTCGACGCCCAGCAGCTGACCCCGTTCTACAACCAGATCACCGATTCCATCCGCTCGGTCGACCCGAACAAGACGGTCTTCTTCGGACCGACCACCTTGGAGGCATCGCTGCCGGTCCGAACCCACCTCGGCGAGGTGGAGGACCCCAACACCGCCTACTCCTTCCATCACTACTGCATGGTGAACGCGATCGTCTCCAGCCTGAGCTTCGGTTGCGACTGGAACGCCGACGCCGTGTTCGGCTTCGCCTACGACTACGCGCAGGAACACAACATCCCGGCGTTCTTGAGCGAGTTCGGCGCCACCAACAATCTTCCGACCATCGGGGCCAGCCTGGAGGCGGCGAACCGGTATCTGTTCGGTTGGACCGAGTGGGCCTACACCGGCAAGGACATCACCAGTACATCGCCCAACGACCAGGCGCTGGTCTACGACACCAACCTGCCCCCGGTCGGCGACAACGTCAACTGGGACAAACTCGACCTCCTGGCCCAGCCCTACCCCCAGGCCATCTCCGGCATCCCCACGTCGCTGACCTTCAACAACGGCGAATTCAACTTCAGCTACTCCACAGATCGCGCCGACGGCTCAGGCATGTTCGGGGCAGGCTCTGAGACCTCGATCGCCGTGCCGGCCAACCACTACCCCAACGGCTACAACGTGGAGATCACCGGCGGAACCGTCACCTCAGCACCCAATGCCCCAGTCCTGACCATTGGATCCGACGGCGACGCCTCCACCATCACCGTGAAGTTGATACGGATCTAGCCCACGGCACGCCGCAGGCCTCCAACTGCCTCTACCTTGCGTTACGTAAGCAACTCGTTTAACTTCTCAGGCAGACTTCAGAAAACGTTTGTGGTCCGTGCAGGGAAGGTTTGTCGGGATGTCTCGTCACCGCAGCAAGGTCGTGGGCAGCAAGGTTGTCGGTATCGCCGCATTCATGGCGATCGCTCCCATGACCGCGCCGGCTCACGCCGATCTGGAAGACATGATGGAGGCGCTGTTCGCGCCGTTCACGGCCGGCGAGCTGGACAGCCAGGCCGCGGTGGACAGCTCGGCATGGGAAACGTTCTTGTCCGCCGACCACTGGAATGCCGCACTCACCGCGCTGGCCGAGCCCGGCTCGGCCTTGTCCTTGAGCTTCGACCCCTACGCCGGGCTCTACAGCCTGGCCGAGAAGTGGATCGACAGCGAGATCGGCGGCCAGGTCAACGGCGTCATCAACCAGCTGTTCGGTTCCACCGTGATCGGCAACGGCGCCGATGGCACCGAAGCCAACCCCAACGGCGGCGCAGGCGGCTGGATCTTCGGTAACGGCGGCGCCGGCTGGGACAGCACCACCGACGGTGTCGCCGGCGGCGCCGGCGGCGCCGCCCTGGGAATCCTCGGCAACGGCGGCGCAGGCGGAGACGGTGGAGCAGGTGCCGCAGGCGGCGACGGCGGAGCCGCCGGCTGGCTCTTCGGCAACGGCGGCGCAGGCGGCGATGCCGGTGACGGCCCCACCGCGGCCGGACTGCCCGCCCTCGGCGGCGTCGGCGGAACCGCCGGCCTGCTCGACGGAGTTCACGGCGCCGTAGGACAATTCGGCACCCTGCCCGGCGGCATCACCGGCACCGTCCCCGCACCGGTCGAGGTCTCCAACGGCTGGCTCACCAACAGTGACGGCCAAGTCGTGCTACTGCGCGGACTCAACCAGGTCTACAAGATCCCCCCGTATGAGCCCTCCGCCGACGGCTTCGGCGAAAAGGACGCCGCCTTCCTGGCCGCCAACGGCTTCAATGTCGTGCGCCTGGGCGTGATCTGGGCCGGCGTCCAACCACAACCCGGCGTCATCGACTACGACTACCTGGCCTCCATCGAGAACACCGTCGAAATCCTCGGCCGCTACAACATCCAAGTCGTGCTCGACATGCACCAAGACCTCTACAGCGAGCAATTCGGCGGGGAGGGCGCCCCCGACTGGGCCGTTCTGACCGGTGGGCTCCCCCACTTCGGTGTGGGCTTCCCGGGGACTTACCCGATCAGCCCGGCGCAGAACTACGCCTGGGACGCCTTCTGGGGCAACGAGAAGGCGCCCGATGGTATCGGTCTGCAGAACCACTACGGGATCATGTGGCAGGCGGTGGCCAACTACTTCAAGGGCAACGAGAACGTCGCCGGCTACGAGATCATGAACGAGCCGTGGGCGGGTTCACAGGCCCTGGGCAGCATCTTGGGCAACCCCTACTTCGACTCTCAGCAGCTGACCCCGTTCTACGACCAGATCATCGCAGCCATCCGCTCCGTCGACCCGAACAAGACGGTGTTCTACGAGCCCAACACGCTGTTCGGCAGCCTGCCGGTGCCCACCCACCTGGGAGCGGTGGACGACGAGAACTCGGTGTTCTCGTTCCACCACTACTGCGTCACGACGTCGCTGATCCCTGGCTCCAGCTTCGGCTGCGACTGGAACGCCGACATCGTCTTCGGCTACGCCAACGACTACATGGAGGAGAACAACGTTCCGGGCTGGCTGAGCGAGTTCGGTGCCACCAACAACCTCGGGGCCATCGACGCCAGCCTGGTGGGGTCCAACCAGAATCTGCTTGGTTGGGCGGCATGGGCCTACACCGGTAAGGACATCACCAGCGCCTCGCCGGAAGACCAGGCACTGGTCTACGACACGAACCTGCCTCCGGTCGGCGACAACGTCAACTGGGACAAGCTCGACCTCCTGGCCCAGCCCTACCCCCAGGCGGTCTCCGGCATCCCGACCGGCATCTCCTTCAGCAACGGCGAGTTCAACTTCAGCTACACCACCGACCGCGCCGACGGCTCAGGCTCCTTCGGGGCCGATGCGACGACCACCATCGCCGTTCCGCCCAACCACTTCCCCAACGGCTACACCGTGGAGATCACCGGCGGAACCGTCACCTCAGCACCCAATGCCCCACTGCTGACAATCGGATCCAATGGCGACGCCTCCACCATCAGCGTCAGGGTGATCCGGATCTAGCCGGTCTGGGGCCGCGGGCGCTCCGCCAGCGGTATCGGCGGAGCGCTGGCGCGCACCGTTTGGCGTACCTCGCCGAGCCCCTGTACCTGCAGGGTCACCACGTCACCGTCGCTCAGCCAGCCTGGGAACGGTTGCGACCGTGCGGGGTCGAGGTGTTCCAGCAGCGTGCACGTCGGTACCGTGCCAGAACCGAAGACATCACCCGGTTCCAGCATGACCCCGCGCGATGCGTAGCTGATGATCTCCCCGAAGCTCCAGTCCATGGTCTCGGTCGACCCGGTCCCGACTATCACGTCATTGACGATCGCGGTGACGTGCAGGCTGAGTCTGCCGTCACCGCGGTAGGGCTCCAACTCATCGGGGGTGACCAGGTGGGGCCCCAGGGTGACACCGCTGTCCTTACCCTTGGCCTGCCCGATTGCCAGCACCCCTTCCTGCGCCTGCAGGTCTCTCGCCGACCAGTCGTTGAAAATCGTGTAGCCGATGATGGCCTGCTCGGCCTGTTCCACCGACAGATCCGCCGCGCGTGTGCCGATGACCGCGGCGACCTCCAGTTCGAAGTCCTGGCAGACGCTGCCCGGCGCGATCGGCGCATCGTCGTAGGGACCCAGAACCGTTGCCGGGCAAGCGAAATAAAATGCCGGTATCCGGTACCAGGTGTCGTCGAGGTCGCGGCCCCGCCCGGTGGCGGCCAGACAGTTACGCATGTGTTCCAAGAAGCCCAGGCTGTCGCGGATCGACGGCGGGCGCGGGATGGGCGCCCGCAGCACCACCTGATCGGCCCGCACTGTCTTCGAGGGCGTCTTCAGCACCCGCTCGCCGGCTTCACGCAGGCCGTCCGGGCCGAGCCGGATCAGCTCCAGCAGGCTCACGCCGGGCGGCAGCGCGTGGATCACGTCGCCGTCCAGCACCCCGGTGCGCTCATCGTCTTCGCCTCGATAGGTCACCCAACGCATCGATCAATCCTCACTCACCACATCGCCAGGCGTCTTCTCGGGCCGCAGGCCGCGCCAGCTGGGCTGGCGCAGCCGGCCATCGGAGGTGCGTTCGCTATAGCGCACCTCCCCCACCAGCGTCGGCTTCACGAACGTGACATCCTTCACATCAGCGGTGGAAAGCTCTGCGTTAAAAGGTGATTCGTCGGCCAGCTGAGGCAGCAACAGTTCCTTGAGGGCCGCTAGTTGACGCTCGGTGAACCCCGTTCCGACCCGACCGACAAAGCGCAGGCCGCCGGCGTCGGGGACACCCATCAACAGTGACCCGATCCCACCGCCCCTGGCGCCCTCCCCGGCGCGCCAGCCGCCGATCACGACCTCCTGAGTCCGCCAGTGCTTGGACTTGATCCACACCGAGGACCGGCGCCCCGGCTGGTAGGCCGAGTCCCATTTCTTGGCGACCACACCCTCCCAGCCGAGGCTGAGTGACTGCTCCAGTGCCTTCGCCCCGTCGGGGTAAAGCAGATCCTGGACCACCAGATCGGTTCCCTGCGCAAGGGTTTCCAAGAGCTTCCGACGATCCCGGTAGGCCACCCGCAGCAGCGGACGGCCGTCAAGATAGAGCAGGTCGAAGGCCCAGAACTGCAGCCGGGCCGCCCGGGCACTGTTCTGCATCGCGGCGAAGCTGGGCACTCCGGCGTCGTCGAGTGCGACCAGCTCGCCGTCGAGCACGAGGTGATGCTCGGCCAGGTCCGTGGCGGGAAATGGTAGGTGTCGATACTCACCGGTGACGTCCCGGCCGCTGCGGGCCCGCAACCGCAGCCGGCCGTGATCGGCCTCCACCAGCAGGCGATACCCGTCCCATTTGCCTTCAAAGGCCCACTGGCTCGGCGTCAGCCGGGCCACCGACCCGTGCGTTGCCAGCATCGGCGTCAGCTCTGCGAACGAGAACGCCTGTTGGTCTTTCATGCGGTGCGCCAGCCACTGGTTTCCTCCGGTGCGGATGAGCGCGTATCGCCCGGAGATCCGGTGTCCGGACAGAACGACTATCACCTCGCCTTTTTCGGCGGTGTCCTCGAACTTCTCGGTCACACAGGTGCCCGAATCCCAGATGCGTACGGTGCCGGCACCGTATTCGCCCTTGGGGATGGTGCCTTCGAAGCTGCCGTATTCCAGCGGATGGTCTTCGGTACGCACCGCAAGATGGTTGACCGACGTCGTGGCCGGAAGGTTCTTGGGTACCGCCCAGCTCATCAGCACTCCGTCACGCTCCAGCCGGAAGTCGTAGTGCAACCGGCGGGCGTGGTGTTCGTGGATGACAAAGCTGTTGCCGGCGCTGGGCGCCGGGGCCGCGGCCGGAACGGGTTCGGGAGTCCGATCGGCGGCACGTTTGGCCCGGTATACGGCCAACCGGTCGGGTGCCTGCGGCGGCGGGTCTAGGCCGGCCAACAGGTCGCCGTTACGGGCGGCACGGTCGAGCACTTCGTCGAAGCGCAGCTGCCGCAGTTCCGCATCGTCAATCTCGGCCCAGGTGCGTGGAGCGGCAACGGTGGGCTGCTCGCGGCCCCGCAGCGAATACGGTGCGATGGTGGTTTTCGACGCGTTGTTCTGGCTCCAGTCGAGAAAGACCTTCCCCACCCGCAGCTTCTTCGACATGGTCGCCGTCACCAGCATCGGCAGGGCGCTTTCGAGTTGCTGGGCAACACGTTTGGCCACCGACGCGGCGCCGGAACTGCTGACCGGACGCTCCAGCGCCGCGTAGATGTGCAGTCCCTTACTACCGCTGGTGAGCGGAAAGGTCTGCAGGCCCAGATCGGAGATCACGTCACGAATGGCACGCGCCACTTCGGCGAGCTGACTCATCGACACGCCCTCGCCGGGATCGAGGTCGAACACCAGACGCGTTGCCAGCCCGGGTGCGAGCACCTTGCCGCCGTGGCTCCATTGCTCCTCGAATCGCCACTGCGGGACGTGGACTTCCAGCGCGGCCTGCTGGGCGATCCAGGCCAGGCCGTCGAGGTCCTCGATGATCGGATAGGTGGTGACGCCGGAGCGATGCTGAATGTCGGCGCGAGGCAGCCAGTCCGGCGCCGAGGAGGCCACCTGCTTTTCGAAGAAGGAGCCCTGTTCGACCCCGTTGGGCCAGCGTTTGCGTGTCGCCGGGCGCCCCGCGATGTGCGGCAGCATCACCTCGGCGATACGGGTGTAGTAGCCGAAGACCTCGGCTTTGGTGGTGCCCGTGGCGGGGTAGAGCACCTTGTCGGCGTTGGTCAGCGTGACCCGGGTCTGCGCGGACTCAGCGGTCATACGACCAACCTACGTCGCGCCAATGCAGGTTATCGGCACTCTCGCGTGGGCATACTGGCCTTATGCGTTCCATCTGGAAGGGTTCGATCGCATTCGGTCTGGTCAACGTGCCGGTCAAGGTCTACAGCGCCACCGAGGACCATGACATCAAGTTCCGTCAGGTGCACGCCAAAGACCACGGTCGAATTCGTTACCGGCGGGTGTGCGAGGAATGCGGCGAGGTGGTCGACTACGGCGACATCGCCCGGGCGTACGAGGCCGACGACGGCCGGATGGTGGTGATCACCGACGACGACATCGCCAACCTGCCCGAGGAGCGTGATCACGAGATCGCGGTGCTCGAGTTCGTCCCGGCCGGCGATCTGGACCCGATGCTCTTTGACCGCAGCTATTTTCTGGAGCCGGACTCGAAGTCGATCAAATCCTATGTGCTGCTGGCGAAAACGCTGGCGGACACGGATCGGGTGGCTATCGTCCACTTCACCCTGCGCAACAAGACCCGGCTGGCGGCGCTGCGGGTCAAGGACTTCTCCAAGCGCGAGGTGATGGTGGTGCACACGCTGCTGTGGCCCGACGAGATCCGTGACCCCGACTTCCCCTCCCTGGACGCAGACGTGGAGATCAAACCGGCCGAGTTGAAGATGGCCGGCCAGGTGGTGGAATCCATGGCCGACGACTTCGACTCCGACCGCTACCACGACACGTATCAGGAGCAGTTGCAGGAGCTGATCGCGGCCAAGCTCGAAGGCGACGAGGCCTTCACACCGGAGGAGCGTCCCGCCGACCTCGATTCCACCGAGGACGTCTCCGATCTGCTGGCCAAGCTGGAAGCCAGCGTCAAGAAGCGCGCGCAGGCCGCGAAGGCCCCGGCCAAGAAAGCTCCTGCCAAGAAGGCGCCGGCGAAGAAGGCCACCGCCCGGAAGTCCTGATCTGCCCTCAACACTGAATTAGAACGTGTTTCAAAAAAGCTGTTCAGCTCATCGCGAATATTTGTTAGCGTGGCGAAGTGATACTCGACAAGTTCCGAATCGACAATCAAACAGCCGTGGTCACCGGCGCTGGCCGGGGGTTGGGCGCGGCCATCGCGGTAGCGTTCGCCGAGGCGGGCGCGGATGTGGTGATCGCCTCGCGCACGCAGTCCGAACTAGAGGCAGTTGCAGAACAGATCCATGCGACCGGCCGTCGCGCACACATCGTCGTCGCCGATCTGGCCCACCCCGAGGAGACGGCGAAGCTGGCCGCCGAAGCGGTCGAGGCATTCGGCAGGCTCGACATCGTCGTCAACAACGTCGGCGGAACGATGCCCAACACCCTGCTGACCACGTCCACCAAGGACCTCAAAGACGCGTTCACCTTCAACGTCGCCACCGCGCATGCTCTGACCATCGCGGCGGTGCCGCTGATGCTGGAGCACTCCGGCGGAGGTTCTTTCATCAACATCACCTCCACCATGGGACGAGTCCCCGGGCGGGGATTCGCCGCCTATGGAACGGCCAAGGCGGCCCTGGCGCACTACACCCGGTTGGCCGCTCTCGACCTGTGCCCCAAGATCCGCGTCAATGGGATCGCACCCGGATCGATCTTGACCTCGGCGCTCAACGTGGTGGCCGCCAACGAGGAGCTGCGCACTCCCATGGAGAAGGCCACCCCCATGCGCCGGCTCGGCGAACCCGAGGAGATCGCGGCCGCCGCGCTGTACCTGGCCTCCCCGGCCGGGGCCTACCTGACCGGCAAGGTGCTTGAAGTCGACGGCGGCCTCACCTTCCCGAACCTCGACCTGCCCGTCCCGGACCTGTGAGGAACTGACCTATGGCTATTCGTGTTGCCCAGATCGGCACCGGCAACGTCGGTGTCCACGCACTGAAGGCACTGATCACCAACCCTGAGTACGAACTGACCGGCGTATGGGTGTCCTCGGACGCCAAGGCCGGCAAGGACGCTGCGGAACTGGCCGGGTTGGACGCCCCGGCCACTCCCACCGGCGTGACCGCGACCACCGATCTGCAGCAGGTGCTCGACACCAAGCCCGACTGCGTGGTCTACACCGCGCTGGCCGACAACCGGCTCGTCGAGGCGCTGGAGGACTTCAAGCGCATCCTGGGCGCCGGTATCAACGTGGTCGGCAGCAGCGCGGTGTTCCTGCAATACCCGTGGAACGTCATCCCCGCGGAGATGCTGACCCCGATCGAGGACGCCGCCAAGGCCGGCAACGCCAGCTTGTTCATCAACGGCATCGACCCGGGTTTCGCCAACGACCTGCTGCCGCTGGCCTTGGCCGGAACCTGCCAGAGCATCCAGCAGATCCGCTGCATGGAGATCGTCGACTACGCCACCTACGACAGCGCGGCCGTCATGTTCGACGTGATGGGCTTCGGCAGGCCGATGGACGAGACCCCGATGCTGCTGCAGCCGGGCGTACTGAGCCTGGCGTGGGGTTCGGTGGTGCGCCAACTCGCCGCGGGCCTGGGGCTGGAATTGGACTCCGTCGAGCAGTCCCATATTCGGGTGCCCGCACCCGAGGACTTCTCGATCTCTTCCGGTGCCATCGCCGAGGGCACGGCCGCCGCATTGCGCTTCGAGGTGCGCGGCATGGTCGACGGAAAGGCCGCGGTGGTTCTTGAGCACGTGACCCGGCTGCGCGAAGACCTGTGTCCGGAGTGGCCGCAGCCGGCCCAGCCGGGTGGGTCCTACCGCGTCGAGGTCACCGGCGAGCCGTCGTATGCGCTGGACCTGTGCCTGTCCAGCCCCAATGGCGACCACAACCACGCCGGCCTGGTGGCCACGGCGATGCGGGTGGTCAACGCGATTCCGGCGGTGGTTGCGGCCGGGGCCGGGATCCGGACCACTCTGGACCTGCCGCTGGTCACCGGGCGTGGCCTGTACGACGCCGGCTGACCACAGCGACGACGCGAGCCCGGCCAGACGGTGAGATTCCGGCTACCCTGACTTTCCTATTCGTCAATCCGGATCGAAAGGGTGCCGGTGGCCCAGGACACCGCGGCGGGACTGAAGCCGGGCTGGGCGTTGCTCGGCCCGGCCTTCGTCGCCGCCATCGCCTACGTCGACCCGGGCAACGTCGCCGCCAACGTCAGCGCGGGGGCGAAGTACGGTTTCCTGCTGGTCTGGGTGATCGTCACGGCCAACGTCATGGCCGGGTTGGTGCAGTACCTGTCGGCCAAGCTCGGTTTGGTGACCGGGCGCTCACTGCCGGAGGTGATCGGCGCCCACAGCCGCAGACCGGTCCGGATCGTCTATTGGCTACAGGCCGAATTGGTGGCCATGGCAACCGATCTCGCCGAGGTGGTGGGCGGAGCGATCGCACTGAACCTGATCTTCGGGCTGCCGCTGCTGCTCGGCGGCCTGATCACCGGGGTGGTGTCGATGGCCCTGTTGGCGGTGGGCGACCGGCGCGGACCGCGGATGTTCGAGCAGGTGACCAGCGGACTGCTGATCATCATCGCCGTCGGCTTCCTGGCCAGCCTGGTGGTCGCGCCACCGGCGCCGACCGACGTCGTCGCCGGCCTGCTGCCTCGCTTCGACGGCGCCGAAAGTGTGCTGCTGGCCACCGCGATCCTCGGCGCGACCGTCATGCCGCATGCGGTGTACCTGCACTCCGGGCTGGCCCGGGACCGGCATGGTCAGCCCGAACCCGGTCCGGCGCGACGGCGGCTGCTGCGGGTGACCCGCTGGGACGTCGGCCTGGCGATGCTGGCTGCCGGAACGTTGAACCTGGCCATGCTGGTGGTGGCGGCCAATAGTCTGCGCGGCGCGGACCACGCCGATTCCATCGAAGGCGCGCACGCCGCGGTCGGCCACACCCTGGGCCCCACGGTCGCGTTGCTGTTCGCCATCGGGCTCTTGGCGTCCGGGTTGGCTTCGACCTCGGTGGGCGCCTACGCCGGCGCGATGATCATGCAGGGCCTATTGCAGGTGTCGGTTCCGCTGCTTTGGCGCCGGTTGATCACGTTGGGCCCGGCGCTGGCCATCCTGGCTCTGGGGGTGGAGCCGACGCGGGCACTGGTGATCTCGCAGGTGGTGTTGTCTTTCGGCATTCCGTTTGCCCTGGTCCCGCTGATCCGGCTGACCAGCAACCGCACGCTGATGGGCGCCGATGCCAACAAGACTCTCACCTCGGCGCTGGGCTGGGCCGTCACCGTGGTGATCGGGTCGCTCAATGCGGCGCTGATCTATCTGACGCTGCGCTAGTTGTGGCGGTTCCGAGGCCGCCCACCTATCAGACTTTATTACCCAAACTAATTAATTGGTAGACTAAGCAAATCGCCCTGTCCACCCTCCTAAGGAGCTCCCATGGCACGCACCGATAACGACACCTGGGACCTGGCCACCAGCGTGGGAGCAACGGCCACGATGGTCGCCGCCGCCCGGGCGATCGCCACGCGAGCCGACGATCCGCTGATCGATGACCGCTTCGCCGAACCACTGGTCCGGGCCGTCGGCGTCGATTTCCTGACCAAGTGGGCCACCGGCGACCTGCCCAGCACCGACCTCGACGACCCCGAGTCCCATTGGAAGCTCGGGCAGATGCCCGACGCCATGGCCGTCCGCACCCGCTTTTTTGACGCGTTCTTCGCCGAAGCCACGGCGGCTGGCATCCGCCAGGCCGTGATCCTGGCCTCGGGCCTGGATGCGCGCGCGTACCGACTGAGCTGGCCCACCGGCATGACGGTCTTCGAGATCGACCAGCCGGCGGTGCTGGCGTTCAAGGCCGCAACACTGGCCGAGTTGGGGGCGCAGCCGACCGCCGATCGCCGTGGCGTGGCCGTGGACCTGCGCGACGACTGGCCGGGGGCGTTGACCCAGGCGGGGTTCGACCACACCCAGCCCACCGCGTGGATCGCCGAAGGACTGCTCGGCTACCTCCCCCCGGAGGCGCAGGACCGGCTGCTCGACAACATCACCGCACTGAGCGCCGACGGCAGCCGACTGGCCACCGAGGCGATCCCGAACATCTCGGAGGCCCAGCACGACCAGGCGCGCGAGATGATGCGCGGCGCCACCGAGAAGTGGCGGGAGCACGGCTTCGACCTGGAGTTCTCCGAACTCGGCTATCGGGGCGCCCGCAACGACGTCGCGGCCTACCTCGACTCCTTGGACTGGGTCTCAACCAGCAGGACCATGACCGAACTCCTGGCGGAGTACGGCCGTCCGACTCCCCCGCCGGGCACCGACGCGGTGTCCATGGCCGCCACGACCTACCACGCCTCGATCAAACAGAGCTAGCGGTCACCGATCAGGCGGAGACGCTCTCGCGCGCCTTGGCCTTCTCTTCGTAGTAGGTGGCCCGCTCGTCGACCATCTTCATGAAGCCGATGGTCTGCTCCCGGGCCTCCTCGCCCGCCGCACCGAAGTCGGTGCGTTCGCTGATCTTCCAGAACCGCAGCACCGGTTGCACGACCTCGTCGTGGTGGATGCGCAGGTCGTAGATGCCGGCCTTGGCGATCAGCAGGGCGTTCTCCTTGAAACCGGGCATGTGCATGCCGGGCATCGCGAAGCCGAGCACCTCGTCACGGATCGCACACATGGCCTCGTCCGGCGCGATGTCCAGGGCTGCCTGCATCAGGTTGCGGTAGAACACCATGTGCAGGTTCTCGTCGAGAGCGACGCGGGCCAGCAGCTGGTCGGCGATCGGGCATCCGGACGCCTTACCGGTGTTGCGGTGCGACACCCGGGTGGCCAGCTCCTGGAAAGACACGTAGGCCAGCACCTGCAGGGCGGACTTGCCGCCGGCGTCATAGCCGGCGACGGTGTGCTGCATCCGCATGTTCTCCAGGTTCACCGGGTCGATGCCGCGCGTGACGATGAGGTAGTCACGTAGCGCGATGCTGTGGCGGCCCTCCTCGGCGGTCCACTGGCCCACCCAGGTGCCCCACGCGCCGTCCCGACTGAAGGTGGTGGCGATCTCGCGGTGATACGACGGCAGGTTGTCCTCGGTCAATAGGTTGACCAGCAGGGCGGACTTGGCGACCGGGTCTAGCGGAGAGTCTTCGGGAACCCAGTCCTCGCCGCCGAGGAAAGCGAAGTCACGCCCCCTGCTCCACGGCACGTAGTCGTGTGGCAGCCACGGTTTGGCGGCCTTGAGATGGCGATTGAGGTTCTGCTCGACAATCGGCTCCAATTCGTGAAGCAACGCTGTCTGGACGTTCACCATGGTTTTTGTCCCCCTCCCGGAATCGACAAGCGGGCTGTCGATTGGCCCCCCAGCCGAACCTACGGTTCCGTAGGTTTGCTCCACGGTAAGCACGCACCCCGCTGCGTGTCAACCGTTAACTTAGCTGTGAAGAAGCGTGGAGAAGGCTGCGTCCAGGGTCGTGGGTGCGGCCGATTTACCGCCGTAGACGCAATCTCAGCTGCGTTCGGCGGCGAGCCGCGCACGCTCGCGCATGGAGGCGACCACTCCCCCGTCGGCCAGAATGTCGGCGCCGGTGAGGTAGCCACACTTGTCGCCGGCGCAGAAGGCGAACAGCTCAGCCATCTCCTCGGCCGTGCCCCAGCGCGCGATCAGCGCATCGGGCATCATCATGCCTACCCCGGCCTTCTCTTCACGCCGGCCCATCTCGGTGTCGATGTTGCCCGGCGACACCGAGACGATCCGCAGCCCGCGACCACCGAATCGCTCGGCCTGCGACGCGCAGTACCACTTCACGAAGGCCTTGCTGACGGTGTAGGAGAAGCCCGAGCGCGCCTGCTCGGGCGCGTTGTTGCAGTAGGCCGTCATCGCCGACACGAAGGCGTCGCCGTCATGCAGTGCCAGCGGGAACTGGCCCGTCGGGTAGACCTTGTCGGGCAGCAGCTGTGCGGCCATGGAAGCCACGTTGACGATCACCGCCCCTTCCCGGGGAGCGATGTCGTAGAACACCTCGTTGACCACGACGGTGCCCCATGCGTTGACCCGCATGACGAACTCGGCGTCCCCCATACTCGGGCTCACCCCGGCGGTGTGGATCACCGACGCCAGCGGTCCGACACCCGCCGCGGTGTCGAACAACCGGCTCACCGCGTCGCGATCGGTGACGTCGCAATGAACGATGGTCGCGGCGATACCGAGCTCGGTGAGCACCGCAAGCGCCTCATCGAGCCGATCCCGCCGGGCATCGGCCAGCACCACCGCGTGATCTCGGCCGAGAATCTTGGCCGTCGCCAGACCCATGCCGCCGGCACCGCCGGTGATCACTGATACTGAGGCCATAACTGGACGGTAGACGGCTGAGCCCCAGTGCCGGTCGACTGGGTGATGCGGAGAGTCGAAATGACCGATCTGTCAGGCAAAGTGGCGCTGGTGACCGGTGCCTCGTCGGGGCTGGGCGCGGCGACAGCACAGTTGTTCGCCCGGCGCGGGGCATCGGTGTTCGGCTTGGCGCGCGACGCCGAGCGACTGGCCGCCGTGTTCGCCGATGCGCCGGGTGGGCAGTACGCCGTCACCGACATCAGCACCGCGGCGGCCTGCGCGGCGGCGGTGCAGCAGTGCGTCGACCAGTTCGGCCGACTCGATGTTCTGGTCAATGTCGCCGGCGCCCACCAGATGCGCCACACGTCCGCGGTCACCGACGACGAGTGGGCGCATGACCTCGCGGTCAACCTCAACGGGCCGTTCTTCCTGTGCCGCGCGGCGCTGCCGCATCTGCTGGAGACCGGCGGCAACATCGTCAACGTCGCCTCGATCGCCGGGGTCGAGGGCCAGGCGTACTCGGCGGGCTACTGCGCGGCCAAGCACGGTCTGGTCGGGCTCACCCGCGCGTTGGCCGTGGAGTTCACCGCCGAGAAGCTGCGGGTGAACGCCGTCTGCCCGGGCGGGATGCTGACCCCGCAGGTGACCAACTTCCAGCTTCCCGAGGGCGCCGACGTGAACCTGATCATGCGGGTGGCCTCGCCGCGGGGCTTGAGCGCCCCGAGTGACGTCGCCGAGGTGATCGCCTTTTTGGCCAGCGATGCCGCCGCCGCCGTGCACGGGGCGGTGTACATGACCGACAACGGCAAGACGGCGGGGTAGCCGGCCGCTAGCGTGCCCACCATGGAACCGAATGCCGGCCCCGCGGTGCAACGACCCGTTCTACCGGCGGGTTATGGGTTGCCGGATTCGGCGGTGGGCCTGTTGAGCTGGTCCGACGTCGAACAGCGCCTGACCGCCTCACAGCACTACTGGTTGAGCACGGTGCGCCCGGACGGCACCCCGCACTCCGTGCCGCGCTGGGGGGTGTGGCTCGAGGGCCGGTTCTACTACGACGGCGCACCCACCACGCGCCACGCGCGCAACGCGCAGCACAACCCGGCCTGCACCCTGACGCTCGAAAGCGGCACGCAGGTGGTGATCGTCGAGGGCATCTCGGTGGCCACCTCCGCAGCATCCGACGGCCTCGGAGCCCGGTTGGCGGTCGCCTTCACGAAGTATCACCCGCAGTACGCTCCCGACGCCGACGCCTGGGCGGGGCCCGACGGCGGCGGGCTGCGCATGATCATTCCCCGCCGCGCACTGGCCTGGTTCGCGTTCCCCACCGACTGCACCCGTTTCGTGTTCTCCGATGGGGCGTCCCCGGAATCTGACCCGAACTGATCAGCGCAGCGCCAGCCCGGTCAGCGCCCGGGCGATGACCAGCCGCTGAATCTCACTGGTGCCTTCGAAGATGGTGAAGATCTTGGCGTCGCGGTGCATCCGCTCGACCGGGTAGTCCCGGGTGTAGCCGTTGCCGCCGAGAATCTGGATGGCCTCGTCGGTGACGTAGACCGCGGTCTCACTGGCGAACAGCTTGGCCATCGAGCCCTCGGCGTTGTCGAAGGCCTTGTTGTTGCGGGCCATCCAGCCGGCCCGCCAGACCATCAGCCGGGCGGCGTCGATGCGGCTCTTCATATCGGCCAACTTGAACGAGACCGCCTGGAACTCACCGATCTTGCGGCCGAACTGCTCGCGCTGGCAAGCGTATTCGAGGGCGTACTCGTAGGCGGCGCGGGCCACTCCGACGGCCATGGCGCCGACTGACGGCCGGGTGCGCTCGAAGGTCTTCATGGCTGCCTGTCCGCCGGCCGACGCACCGGACTTGACCCGGGCCACCCGAGCCTCGAACTTCTCCCGGCCGCCGAGGATCATGTCCTCGGGAAGCCGGACGTTGTCGAGCACGATCTCGGCGGTGTGCGATGCCCGGATGCCGTGCTTCTTGAACTTCTGGCCCTGGGCCAACCCCGCGGTGTCGGGCGGGATGATGAACGTGGCCTGCCCGCGCGAGCCCAATTCGGGATAGACCGAGGCGACCACGATGTGCACGTTGGCGATACCGCCGTTGGTGGCCCAGGTCTTGGTGCCGTTGAGCACCCATTCACGGCTGGCCTCGTCGTAGCGGGCGCGAGTGCGGATCGCGCCGACATCGGAACCGGCGTCGGGTTCCGAGGAGCAGAAAGCCGCGACCTTGGGGTCGTCGGCGGTGCCGAACATCTCGGGCAGCCACAGACCCAGCTGCTCGGGAGTTCCGTTGCCCGCCAACGCCGCGGCGGCAAGCCCGGTCCCCAGAATCGACAGGGCGATCCCGGCGTCGCCCCAGAACAGTTCCTCGAACACCGCCAGCATGCCGATTCCGCTGGGTTCGGCCGCCTGGGTGGCGAACAGCTCCGGCGAGTACAGGCCGATCTTGGCCGCCTCCTGGATGACCGGCCAGGGTGTCTCTTCGCGCTCATCCCATTCGGCGGCGGCGGGGCGAACGACCTCAGCGGCGAACTGGTGCACCCAGTCACGCACCTCGATCACGTCATCGCTGAGCTCTACCGAGAACGACATGGCAACTCCTGAAAAGGATGGGCGGTCACCCGGGACACTGTCGGGCTCGATTGTGGCACCCGGAGCTGGGCGAGCTCGCGCTGCGTCGCCTTACCCGCGGATCGATCAGGTCGACATCGCCTGTGCCACGGCATGGCCGACGGAGAAGGCCCCCAACCCGCTGGTGAGGGTGAGCGCCAGATTGATCAGCGCGTACAGCCGCGCACCGACGCCAACTAGCTGCAGGGTTTCGTAGGAAAAGGTCGAGTAGGTGGTCAGCGCCCCGCACAGGCCGGTGCCGATCAACAGGTGCAACCGATGATCGCCGAGGGTCGCCGCCCCGGTGAGCACCCCCAGCAGCAGGCTGCCCAACACGTTGGCCGTCAACGTGCCCCACGGGAATGCGGTGTCGTGGCGGGCTTGTACGAAGCGGTCGGTCAGATAGCGCAGCGGTGCACCCACCGCTGCGCCGGCGATGACCAGCAGCCAGGTCACTGGCCCGCGGGGGTGCGCCCGATGTGGCGGACCACCTCGACTTCGTCCAACAGGATCATGCCCTCGGTGACCAGTTCGTCCAGCTCGGGCAGAAAAGCCCGAACCCGCTCAGGGGCGTCGACGATGACGACCGAGACCGGCAGGTCCTCCGACATCGACAGCAGCCGGGTGGTGTGGATGGCCGAGGACGCTCCGAAGCCCTCGATACCGCGGAATACCGATGCGCCGGCCAGACCGGCTCGCCGAGCGCGGTGCACGATCTCACTGAACACCGGCTTGTGGTGCCACGTGTCGCTCTCACCGAGAAATACCGTCAGGCGCAGGGCGCGTCCGGTGAGCTGGTTCATGCGATCCTCCTGATGATCAGACGACGGACGAGGCTCGCGGCGGTCCAGGTCGCGATCAACGCCGCCACCGGCGTGCTGAGTAGGTAGAGCAGCGCCCGGGCCAGTTGCCCGGCGGCGATCAGGGTGTCGACGTCGCCGGCGAAGGTGGAGAACGTGGTGTAGCCACCGAGCACACCGGTGCCCAGCAGTGGGCGCAGCAGCCGATGACCGACCCACACTTCGGTGATCGCCACCATCAACACCCCCATCAGCGCGCATCCGCTGACGTTGGTGAGCAATGTGGCCCAAGGGAATCCATCAACCGGGGTGGGCACGGCCAGCGCGACGGCGTAACGCGCGCAGGCGCCGATGGCGCCGCCGACCGCGACGGCCGCGACTACCGGCGCCTGCTCATGCATTCCGCAGCTCCGCGATCGGTTCCGGCTAGGCGGAGCCGGTGGCCTCACGGGTGATCTGGTCGAACTGCGCCGCCATGGCTTCGGCCAGCGCGGTGGCCGCCGACAGCGGCCGGACCATCACCACGAAGTCGTCGATCTTGCCGTCGCCGTCGATGTGCAGGAAGTCGCATCCGGTGACCCGCTTGCCGTCGATCAACGCCTCGAAGATCAGCGCATGGTCGCGCCCTCCAGCGTCACCGATCTCCCGCACGTAGTGAAAATCTTCAAAAACGCGCATTACCGCCCGCAGGATCGCCGCGGTGACCGGCTTGCCCGGGTAGGGCTTGAACGCCACCGGGCTGGTGAATACGACATCGTCGGACAGCATCTCCTCGATGGCCGCGACATCGCGAGCCTCCACGGCTTGCCGAAAAGGGTGCACCGGAACACCTCCACTGGTCAATACGTTGCAAAGTCCTACGGTAGACCCAGGGGCTGTCCGATGCTCGGGTTCCTTGCCGCGGGGTCCATCGAGACCCAATCACCGGAATCGTCGGTCGATGACCTCACGTGGAAGCTGGTGAGGAGTCGGGTAGGTGACCAGGACCCGAATGCCATCTGGATCTGCACCATCGACGAAACTGATCTCATCCAAGGTGTTTGAGTACACACTCGGATCGTGGACGCGCATGCGTTGTTCAATCTGCTGCAGCTCCTCCTGGCTGCCGACAGACCAGATGACCTGCTCGACACCGACGCCGGTGATACCACCAGCCCTGTACGCCTCGTGGGTGCGCAGATAGATCTCGAAGCCGTCCGGCGTCAACAGAAGTGCCGCATCTTTCTCACAAATGGCGACATCGCAATGGAATACCTCGCAATAGAACTTCACCGATCGGTCCAGGTGCGATACTCGCATCAAACATGAGGCAACCCTGGCCGTGCTCATCGGTGTCCTCTTCGAGGTCAGGTCAGCCTGCTAGGGCAGTCGCCGGATTGGCCGGTTGCCGGGGGGCGGCCGACGCCGGGGTCGGCATCGTCCCCCCTTCCGATTCCCAGCGATCAAGAGCGGTGGCCGCCAGATTGCGTCGTTCCCGTTCGCGTGGACTGGCCGTCAGCAGATCGCTCACCGACACAGCGTTTTTCGGCTGTGCCGCGGTCATCATGGCGGCATGTGCATCGCTGGGTCCGGTGCGTGCCGGAACCACCATCAACGTGAGACGGTCACCATCGAGACCGAGAACTTCAACCGTGTCGATCGGCTGGATCCGGTACCCATCCAGCCGTACCGGACGCCCATCGATGACGAGTTTCTTTGGCGCGCAAATCCATTCGTTCAGATTATACAAGACCCGGCTTATGCGCCCCAATCGAACGGACAGCACCGCGAGCAGGTCGGGCAGCTCCACGACGAGATCATCGGTATGTGGCCACCATGCCCCGTCGACGTATCCGCTCGGCGAATCTTTGCGCTTCAACCGCAGCCGGGGCGTCCGCAGCGGGGAAGTGGAGTTGTCGGGGCTCTTGCGTGTCGTCTGCTGTCGCGTCATGACGACGCTCCCATCCCAGCCCTAGCGGCCAAAGTTCCCGGCGATGACAGGACCTGAAAACACCACCTGCACGAAGGACCGCCGTTGTCACCAACCCTACGCCGATTCGGTCCGAGGGGCGGAGCGCGCGGCATCGCGCCTTGTCCAACGGGAGCCTCCGGCGTCGCGTCTACAACACTCGACCGCCCCCCAAAAAAGGGTAGTGTTTCTGGTGTTGAGTCCTTCAGCCGGTGCAGAAGAGAGTTCGGCTGTCCGCCGCCGAATTCGATGAGTTTTCATTCGGGCCGCACATTCCGACGTCTATGCGACGCTCTACAACCCTTACCCAGAAACCGGGGAAACACCATGATTACCCTTGGGATCATCCTCATAGTCCTTGGGCTCCTCTTGCCCGCTCTGGTCCCCACCTTTGCCTATGCCCATCTCTGCGTGGTCATTGGCGTCGTCCTTCTCGTCGTCGGGCTGCTCTTGGCCCTGATGGGGAGGCTGGGCCACGCTGTCGGCGGTCGCAGTCACTACTACTGAACCGCCACATATCCAGAGGAATTCAGCGACTGTCCGCTCGCCCGGCCGCAGGCCGAAGAAAGGGGAAACATGTGGCGATCACTGATATTTCGGTCTTCGCTCACCTGACAGACGCCGACATCGACTCGTTGGCCGATGACCTGGACGCCATCCGGCTGGAGATCGAGGGTTCTCTGGGCGAGCGCGATGCGCGCTACATCCGGCGTGCCATCGCCGCCCAACGCACCCTCGACGTAGTGGGCCGGCTCATGTTCACCATTGGTTCGAAACGGCTGGCCTGGCGGACGGGCGTGCTGGCCGTCGCTGCGGCCAAGATCATCGAGAATATGGAGATCGGGCACAACGTCATGCATGGCCAGTGGAATTGGATGAACGACCCCGAGATCCATTCCTCGACGTGGGAGTGGGATATGGCAGGGGTATCGAAGCACTGGCAGTTCACTCACAACCTTCGCCACCACAAGTACACGAACATCGTCGGCATGGACGACGACGTCGGCTACAGCACGCTGCGGGTCACCCGTGACCAACCCTGGCATCCGAGCAACATCGGCAACCTGCTGTTCAACATCATTCTGGCGCTCGGGTTCGAGTGGGGAATCGGCCTGCAACCCATCGAATTCGGGAATATCGGCAAGGGCGGCGCGGAGCGCATGAGCGTCTTTGAAAAGGCTGGCCAGTTCGTGGCGAAAGCCGGCAGGCAGGTGTTCAAAGACTACGCAGCGCTCCCCGCACTCACCTCGCTGTCACCGAAGGCGACCTACGCGTCGACCGTGAAGGCCAATCTGCTGGCCAACGTGATCCGCAACGTCTGGGCAAACGCCGTGATCTTCTGCGGGCATTTTCCCGATGGCGCAGAGAAATTCAGCAAAACCGACATGATCGGCGAGTCCCGGGGCCAGTGGTATCTGCGCCAGATGCTGGGCAGCGCCAATTTCGACGCCGGGCCGGCGATGCGGTTTATGAGCGGCCACCTGTGCCACCAAATCGAACATCACCTTTACCCCGACCTGCCGAGCAATCGGTTACACCAGATCTCACTGCGGGTACGCCAGATCTGCGACCAGTACGACCTGCCGTACACGACGGGTTCGTTCCTGACTCAGTACGGCAAGACCTGGCGCACCATCGCCAAGCTGTCGCTGCCGGATCGCTATCTGCGTGATCCCGCCGATGACGCCCCCGAGACGCGCAGCGAGCGAATGTTCGCCGGCCTGGCCACCGACGTCGTCGACACCGACCCTGCGACAGGACGCCACCGCGGGCTCAAGACAGCGATCGCGGCGGTGCACCGCCGTCGACGTGCCTCCGCGAGCAAGACGAGACATGGATTACTCCGACCCGCGGCACTAGCATGTCAACGTGCGTTCCCCGCGATTCGGCAGATGACGGGGCAGTCATGACCGACAAGCCCGCCCCTGGTAACCAGCTGGATTCGACTGCAGAAGGCGTCGACACGGACGACGATGACCTGCGATCCGGTCTGGCCGATCTCGCTAATCTGGTAGCCGATTCGCTCGGACTTGAGGAGCTCCTGGCCCGAGTGGCCACCTACGCGGTGCAGGCCATTCCCGCCGCGGACGGCGCAGGGCTGACGTTGCTGCGTAGTGACAACCGGGTCGAGGTTCTGGCCGCCAGCGCCCCTTTCGTACAGCAGATCGATGAGATCCAATACGTCGAGGTCAACGAGGGGCCCTGCATCACCGCGGCGTTGGAGCGACGCACCGTGCGGTCCGGGTCCTTGGGCGGCGAGAAGCTCTGGCCGCGCTTCGGCCCGAGGGTGGGACGTCTCGGCGTGCACAGTGTGTTGTCGCTGCCGCTGCTCCTGCCCGGCCAGGTGGTCGGGGCCATCAACGTCTATGCGCACCGCAAGGATGCCTTCACCGAACGCGCCGCCGATCTCGGCGAACTGTTCGCCGTTCCCGCCGCCGTCGCGGTGCACAACGCGAACGTGCTGACCCAAGCCCGGGCGCTGACCACGCAGCTGCAGACAGCACTGTCCACCCGTCCGGTCATCGACCAGGCCATCGGTATCCTGCGTGCCCGTTCCGGAGGAACCGCCGAAGATGCGTTCGACCGGCTGCGCCGGATCAGCCAGGCCGAGAACGTCAAACTGGCGGTGGTCGCACGAAGCATCGTCGACGAAGCGGTGCGCCGCGCGCACGCCCGCCGCACCGCGCCATAACCCCGCGTAGCGTTAGGTATAGGCACTGTTGGACCCCGATCCCTGATCCGTGGTCAGATATTGCGCCCGGGCAGTCGCGACCTGCGGCACTCGGCTTAGGACGAAAAGAGCGGCGTTCGGGGCGTCAATGGGGAGCACTGCCCCTTGTGGACATCACCGCGGCGCTGGCTGCCGATCTCGCGGCCCTGACCGAAATCCTGGACGACCCCGACTTCGACCTCACCGACACGCTGCTCCAGTTGGCGGGCAACACCAAACTCGCGGTGAGGTCGTATCTGGGTCTGACGGTGCTGATCACTGCCTTCGGTCGTCAATCCAGCTTCACCGTGCTCGAATCGGGCACCGAGCTCGGCGACATCGTCACCTCGATGCGCTTACCGATGACTCCGGCGGTTTCCGACGCCATCGCAGGGCCGTTTGCGGTGCTGATCCTCTACGCCGGCAACCCCGGCGCTTTCGTCGACCTGGCCGCCGACCTTGCCTGGCTGACCGGCCTCGCCCTGAGCGAGTTCGTGCTGGATCAGCACCGCGTACCGCCCCAGCCTGCACCCGGCGGGCTCGCAGCATCCTCGCTGATCGATCAGGCGATCGGAGTATTGATCGCCCGCGGCTACACCCTCGAACATGCCGACCGCGAGCTCGATGCCCGGGCCCAGCGACTGGGCGTGGGCCGCAGCGGCAGCGCGAACGACATCCTTGGCGAGTTGAACCAGCCGGTCTCCGAAGACGATTGAACCACCGTAGGGGGCCGTCAGCCGGCCGAAGACCCCTCCAGCTGTGCCGAATGACGGTTGAAGCCTGCGCCGGCCGTAGTTCGGCGCTGCCGGCCGCCGGCAGTCCCGCTCAGTGCCTGCACGCTGGCGATCGGCCCGGACCCCGTGTCGGTGCCGGTCTGTGGTGCCTCGCGCCGGCCGGCGGGCAGCACGTGCGGCGCCGCGGCAATCGCCAGGACCGCGGCCCCGGTGGCCCCCAGGGCCTGCGACCAGCCCAACGGTCCCACCGGCACGCAACCCAGGAGCTGACTGATGCCGGGCAGGCTGATCATCGCCGCGAACGCCGCGAACGAACCGGCGGCGGTGAGCAGCACCAAGGGTGCGTGCGAGTCGACCAGGGTCTGGGCGAGCTCGGTGGTGACCAGCGTGATCAACGCGACCGTGGCGGCGCGCTGACGCCGTCCAGTCAGTGCCGCCATCCCCCATGCGGCACTGGCCGCGGCACCGGTGATCGCCCCGCGGACGGCCACGGCGCGCATCAACCGGCGCTCGTCGATGCCGTGCACCACCCGATGCGAGGCGCCGGCGGGTGTGCTGACGGCGACCGCGGTGGCGGGCAGCGCGTCGGTCAGCATGTTCATCAGCAGCAGTTGGCGGTTGTTGAGCGGCGAGGTACCCGACAGTGCGGTACCGACGACGCCGAAGATCACCTCGCCGACGTTGCCACCGAGCAGACCGGTCACCGCCAATTGCACTCCGCGCCACAGTCGCTGGCCCTCGTCGATGGCATCCACCAATGCACCGATGCGCCCGTCGGTCAAGACGATGTCCGCGGTGAGGTGCGCCGAGTCGCTGCCCCGCGCGACCACGCCGAGGCCCACGCTGGCAGCCCGGATCGCGGCGGCATCGTTGGCGCCGTCGCCGACCATCGCGCAGACCCGTCCGCTGCGTTCGAGGGTCTGCACCACCTGCACCTTGTTCTCCGGGGACATCCGGGCGAAGATCACCCGCTGCGCGGCCGCCCGTTCCTGCTCCTTGCGCGACAGCGCATTCCACTGGGCTCCGGTGATGACCTGATCGGCGGTGACCGGCACGCCCAGTTCCGCGGCGATCGCGGTGGCGGTGACGGGGTGATCGCCGGTGATCAACCGGATCCCGATCCCGCGCTCCGCCAGGTCGGCAAGTAATTGGGGCGCCTCGGCGCGCGGAGTGTCGGAGATGCCGAGGAATCCGGTGAGAGTCAGCCCGTCCTGGCACAGCCCGGTCAGGGCGTCGGGGTCGCCGGCCAGCGACTTCACCTGGGCGGCGCTAAGTCGGCGCTGTGCCACCGCGATCACCCGCAGCCCGCCGGCTGCGAGTTCGGCGACCGGAGCGTCGCTGTCGGGGCCCAGACCGGTGCAGGCGGCCAGCACGACTTCCGGCGCCCCCTTGATCATCAGTTCGGCGCCCACCACCGACGCCGAGAACGCCCGGCCGGATCGGAACGGCAGGTGGGCGTCCGGGGTGGTCCACAGGGGCGCCCCGCCCGGCGCTATCCCGACCGCCGCCTCGGTGACAGCCTGGTCGGTGGCATGGGCGTGGGGATCGCCTTCGGGCGCCGGCGCCGCGTTGGCTGCGCACCGCAGCACATCGTCGTCGGCGTAGCCGGAGACCGGATGGACGCGGGTGACCCGCAGCCGGTTCTCGCTCAGCGTTCCGGTCTTGTCGAAGCAGACCACCTCGACCCGGCCCAGCGCCTCCACCGAGCGGGGAATACGCACCAGCGCACCGGAATCGGTCAGGCGTTGGGCCGAGGCATGTTGGGCCAGGGTCGCCATCAGCGGCATACCCTCGGGCACCGCTGCCACGGCAACGGCGATCGCGTTGCCCAGGGCCAGGCGCAGTCCGCCGCCGCGCAGCATGCCCAACAGACCCACCATGAGCCCGCCACCGGCGCTGGCCGGGAATGCCCGACTCATCAGTTGACTGAGTTGGTGTTGCAGGCCGACCACCGGCAGATCTCCGGCGGCCAGCTCGGCGGCCCGGCGGGCCTGGGTGTCGGCGCCGACGGCGGTGACGACGGCCCGCGCGGTGCCGGCGACGACGGTCGTTCCGGCGTAGAGCATGCAGCGCCGGTCGGCGAGTTCGGCCCCGGGTGTTGCCGCGGTGTGCTTATCCACCGACAGGGACTCGCCGGTCAGTGAGGATTCGTCGACCTCGAGGTCGGTGGCCTCGATCAGCCGCGCGTCGGCGGGCACCACCTCGTTGCTGCGGACCTCGATCACGGTGCCGGGGATCAGCCGATCCGCGACGATCTCGGCGTAGGTGTGGGTGCCCGGATCGACGATGCGCGCCGGTGGGGTCTGTTGCGCCAGCAGCCGGTTGAGCCGATTTTCGGCCTGCAGTTGTTGAGCCGCGGCCAGCATGCAGTTGCCGATCAGCACCGTGCTGACCATGAGTGCGTCCACCGGCGAGCCCAGCATCGCGGTGGCTGCCGAGCTCAGTGCCAGCACCGGCATCAGCGGATCCGACAGCTCGGCGCGCACCGCCTTGATGAACTGCCAGGCCATGTGCGGCGGTGCGACGCCGAGTTCGGCGGTAGCGCAGGCGAGTTCGGGGTCGGGCAGGATCGCACGGATCTCGTCGAGCGACATCGCATGCCACTCGTAGGACGGTGCGGGTCGCGGGGCCGGCGTGCGAGCCACCCCACGAGCCAGCAGGTATCCCGAGAGCAACCCGGTGGCCGCCCCGGCAGTGACCGGACCGGGGCCAAGCCCACCCCGCACGCCGGGAACCATCAGCAACGCACCGAGGGTCGACGCGCCGGTGGACAAGGCGATACCGCGTTGCGCAGCCGCGCGCGCGGCCGGTATCGCGTGCAGCACCCGCCACGCCCCGGCCAGGTCAGCCAGCAATAGATCGGCCTCCCACGGCGGGGCGCTGGCCTCATCGTCAGGAAGGATCCCCAGGGCCACATCGGCGCTGGCCAGTGCCTGCGCGCCCGTCGAGGTCACCACCGCCACGGTGCGGCCGTCGGCCTGACGCGCCGTCAGCGCGGCGGCCAGCGCCCGGTCGAGTTGGTCGTCGTCGGCGCCGAGGTCGACCGGCGCCAGTTCGTCGAACGCCGGCCGCAGTTCACCCAGGGCTTCGACGTCGAGGGTGACCAACTCCGCGCCGGACGCCCGCGCCTCGGCCAACACCGCCGAGGCCAGCGGGTGGCGTGCGTTTGCGGTGCAGAGCAACCGCGGATCGAAGAGGACGGCGTCGACCCGATCGAGTCGGCGCAGCCCTTCGGAGCGCAACGGCAACGCCGCATGCTGCTCGACCAAAGCCCGGCTCAGGGTGGCCGCGAACGATTCCGTCGTGGTGCGCATCGCCTTGGGACCGGCGACCACGGCTGCGGTGGCCGCGGTGGTGACGTTGCGGGTGAGCACTCCCACCAAGCCTGCCCCGAACAACTGCACGTGCCCTGCGCGCCTGCCGTGCCTGTCGACCGCACCCTCCGGCAACGGAACCGGCCGCGTCGAGACGTGTACCTGCGCGTGGTCGGCGTGCCGGGCCAGGTGGGGCTCGTAGCGAGTCCAGGCCTGCGCCGCGGCCTGCGCTTCGGCGGCTTTGACACCCTGCAACGCCAGGTCTACCGCCAGCGTCGCGGGCGACAAGGTGGCGATCCTTGCTCCGGTCGAGATCAGCGACAGCACCGTGTCAGCGGGGCCCCGGCCGATCCGCTCGGCGAGTTGGCTGCGCAGCCAGGGTTGGTAGTTCGCCAGCGCCGCAACTGCGTCGACCGTGATCGGTGCCTGCGGCAGTCGCAACGCGCGACCGGCGACCGCGATAGCCAGCCCTGCGGCGTTGACGCCCACCATGACGCCCCGGGCCATCAAGAGCAGCCCGTCGCCGGGCAGGACGGTGGCGGGTTCAGCACGGTTCGGCCCTGGCGAGCCAGGGCAGCTCCGGTGATCGCGTTCGATCCGAGCGATCACGCGACACAGGTCGTTGAGTGAGATCGGCTCGTCATCGACGGCGAGCTCCACCACGACCCGCGACAGGGGAAGATTCAGCCGCACCGCGGCCACGCCGGGGTGGGCCAGTAGCGCGTCGAGCACCTGCTGTGCGAGCGCGGGCGTCTCGCTCACACCGCGGACCTCGATCCAGGCGCGGTCCTCGCCTCGCCAGCACCTGCGGGTCAGCGTCGCCGAGGTGGATTCGCCCGACAGCACCCGGCTGGCTTCACGCAGGGGCAGCGCGGCGACCTGTAGCCCGGCTGCGGTTATGGCCCCCACTGCCTCGGTGGTGGCCGACGCGCCGCGCGCGGCGGCACCTGCCAGGGCAGAGGCGGCACGGATTCCCAACGTGGCGGGGCGCAGCAGCGAAGTCGGCATCAATTCGGCAGCAACCAATCAGGTGATCTGGCGGGGCGGGTCGTGCCGCCCGGGCGGCGTGGCGCCGCAGGGACGGCCCAATTCTGGCGACACTTTGGTGTTTGCGCAACTATGCGAATGTGTCGTTCGACGAATCCCGCCGTGGGAGGTGAGACAAAATGAATGCCGCCATGGCAAAAGATGAAGAACGGCCGCCCGAAGAATTCAGTTCAGCCGGCCGACCCGATGAGCCGACCCAGCCCCAGCTGGCCTCCGCCGCAAGCACGTTCGCGCTGCTCAGCAGCCCGGCACGCTTGCATGTGATGTGGCTGGCCGCCCAGGACGCCTACGACGTCACCACCCTGGCCGGGCGGGCCGGGATCAACGTCGCGACCATGAGCCAGCACCTGACCAAGCTGCGGCTGGCCGGGTTGATCAACGCCCGGCGTGACGGGCGCCACCACATCTACACGGTCGACGACCCCCACATCCTGACCCTGCTGCAGCAGATCTTCGCTCACATCGCCCCGGACGGCGGCCTCGCACCAGACCCGCCGCGGGGGTCGTGACAGCACTCCGCGCCACGCGATCACCCGGCAGCGAAGACCTTTACTCAGGCACAGCACCCGGATACGGCAACAAGGCCATTTCCCGGGCGTTCTTGATCGCGCCGGCCACCTGGCGTTGCTGACGGACGGTGAGTCCGGTGACATCTCGCGAGCGGATCTTGCCGCGCGGGGAGATGAACGTGCGCAACGTGGCGGTGTCCTTGTAGTCGACGACGGTCAGGCCCATTTTCGTGAGCAGGTTCGGCTTGGCCGACCTGCCGGGCCGCTGCGGAATGCGCCGCTTTCCTGGAGATCTGACCGCCATCACCAACTCGCCTTCCGGATGCCGGGCAGGTGGCCTTCGTGAGCAAGCTGACGCATACGCACCCGCGACAGGCCGAATTTGCGCAGGTAGCCGCGGGGACGCCCGTCGGCCACGTCACGGTTGCGCAGCCTCACCGGGCTGGCGTCGCGCGGCTGACGGGCCAGCTCACGCTGGGCCGCAGAGCGCAACTCTGGACTGCTCGACGTCGATCGGATGACCTCCTTGAGCTCGGTGCGCCGCTCGGCGTAGCGCGCTACCAGCGCGCGGCGCTGCTCGTTCTTCACGATCTTGGACTTCTTGGCCATGACTCAGCGCTCCTCCCGGAAGTCGACATGGCGACGGACGACGGGGTCGTACTTGCGCAACACCAGGCGGTCGGGGTCGTTGCGCCGACTCTTGCGGGTGACGTAGGTGTAGCCGGTTCCCGCAGTGGAGCGCAGTTTGACGATGGGGCGAATGTCCGTGCGCGACATCAGATTCGCCGACCTTCGCGCCGCAGTCGGGCCACCACGGCCTCGATGCCGTCGCGGTCGATGACCTTGATGCCTTTGGCGCTGATCCGCAATGTGACGCGACGGCCCTGCGAGGGCAGGTAGTAGGACCGGACCTGGATATTGGGAGACCAACGGCGACGCGTGCGGCGATGCGAGTGCGACACCGCATTTCCGAATCCGGGCACCCGGCCGGTGACTTGGCAGCGTGCAGACAACAGAACCCTCCTTCAAGCTTATTGAAAATGATTGTCGACAAGCGACGGGCTGGACGCTACCGTAGGGACAGCCTTATTGACAATGATTTTCATTAGGAGCGTGATGCGGACTCCGGTGATCCTGGTGGCCGGCCAATACGGCACCGATGCAGCGGCCAGGGCCCTGCAGTTCCAGACGGGAACGGTGACCGTCTCCTACCGACTGGATGGCCACGTGTTGGTTCGTGAAACCACCAGCCCGACAACCGCCGCTACGACGTCGGCCCTGGAGTTGGCGCACGGCTGTGTGGCCTGCACGCTGCGCAATGACCTGCTGGTGCTGTTGCGCCGGTTGCACCGGCATGCCGGCGTGGCGCGCATCGTCGTCGCACTACCGAAATGGTTCGAGCCGCAGCCCATCTGTTGGGCGATCCGCAATGTGCGGGTCCGCGTCGGACCGGGATACATCGACGGCCCGGCCGGCCGCGACGTGGCAGTGGCCGCGGTGATCAGCTGCCTCGATGCCACGACGTGGCTGCCGCAGGCACTCGGCGACGAGGAACTCGATGACGGCCGCACCGTCGCGCAGGTGGTGGTGGGCCAAGCCGAGTCCGCCGATGCTCTGGTGATCTACGACCCGGACCCCACCGCGCTGGCGGTGCTCCGCCGATTGGCTCCGTTGGCGCGCATCACCGCGGGCACCGATCGCCTGGAACAGGCCTTGACGCACCTCGACGACAATGCCCGACGCGGGCACGATGACGATCCGCACGCCCCACTGCTGGCCGGTCAACCGCCCCTGCGGGCCGAGGGCCCGGTCGAACTGATCGAGTTCCACGCCCGCAGGCCGTTTCACCCGCAACGTCTGCACGCGGCCCTCGACGCCCTGCTCGACGGGGTGATCCGGGCGCGCGGGCGGCTGTGGTTGGCCAACCGCGGCGAGCGGGCGATCTGGCTGGAGTCGGCGGGCGGCGGATTGCACACCGCTGCGGTGGGAAAGTGGCTGGCCGCGATGACGGCCGAGGAGGCCGCCCGCGTGTCCCCCGAACGGCATGCGTTCGCCGATCTGATCTGGGACCACCGCCACGGCGATCGGCATACCTCGCTGGTGATCCTGGTCTGTGGCGCCCGTCCCGAGCAGATCCGCGAGGCCCTGTCGGGGGCACTGCTCACCGACGGTGAATGGCGCCGGCCGAATCAGTGGGCGGCCTACCCGGATCCGTTCGGCGAACACCACCAGGAGCCCTGCGACGACTCCCCCGCCACCGCCGACATATCCCTGTTCCGAAGCAGAGACGGAGACCAACGATGAAGCCCGCCGTCCACCCCGACTACCACCCCGTCGTCTTTCAGGACGCCACCACCGGGCAGACGTTCCTGACCCGCTCCACCGTGACCAGCGATCGCACCGTCGATTGGCCGACGCCGGCGGGCCCGCGTAGCTACCCGCTGATCATCGTGGAGATCAGTTCGGCGTCGCATCCGTTCTGGACGGGCACGAGCCGGATCGTCGACGCCGCCGGGCAGGTCGAGAAGTTCCGCCGCCGTTATGGCCACCGCCAGATCTGAGCGCGGCCGGATTCACGCAGAAGCCGGCAGCGCCGTGCCGAAGAGTACGGCCGCCATCAAGGCATGGATCCGGGACCGTTGTTCGTCTCGATTGTCGAAGTTAACCAGGCGTCCAATATCGACCACGAGCGCGAGGGCAGCGTGGACGCGAAAGACCGCTTCGGTCTCGCCCGGCCCAACCTGGCTCACCAGGTGTGCCCACTCCTCGACGTTCTGGCGCTGCAGACCGCGCAGTTCAACCCGGTCGGGTTCGGGCAGGTTGGCGAACTCGGCGTAGTAGATGTTGATCAGGTCGGGCGCGGCGAACGCCAGCGCGCAGTAGCGCCGCGCGATAGCCAACGCCGCCTGACGCGGGGTGCTCGATTCCGCGAGGGAATCGGTGATGGCCATCAGCACACGATCGCTGGCCCGGTGGAAGGCGGCGGCCAGCAGCGCGGCCTTGCTCGGGAAGTAGCGGTAGGCGCTGGAGCCATTCACACCGGCGGCGGTGCCGATCTCCTCGATGCTGACTTCGTAGAAGCCCCGCTGGCCGAACATGCGGATGGCCTCGGCCAGGAGCCGCTCACGTTTCGATGTGCTCGGTAGGCCGCGCTCACGGCGCGGCGCGGCAGGGCCCGACGGTGCCGGCGGCAACTCGGCGTTCAGTACCGACCAGCACAGTTCGCCGAGGAGCTCCTGAAGTGCTGCGGAAGGCAACCGGGTGCGGTGCGCGGAGATGCTGCCGATGACGCTGAGCGCCGCAGCGGCCAGGATCGCGGTATCGGCCTCGGAAAGACCCGGGCGCATCGCCGCCAGCGGTTCGGCGAGGGCGGCGTTGAGCGCGTCGTAGCTGGCCCGGATGTCCTTGCGGTCCGGCGGTTGAAGGTAACGCCGCTCCCACCGATAGAACGCGCCCTCGCGCCGGGTCGCGATCGTGGTCTCGATCAGCGCAGCGGTGACTGCGCGCAACCGCTCGGGCGCCGGCCGGCTCGGATCGTCGGCGGAGCTCGCGGCGGCCACCAGCGCCCCCGCCGTGTACTGAGCGGTGGCGACCAGTAATGCGTATTTGTTGGCGAAGTGCCGATACAGCGCGGGGCCGGAGATGCCGACGTCGGCGGCGATCTCGTCGACTCCGACGGCGTGATAGCCCCGCTCACTGAAGGCTCGGGCGGCGGCGCGGACTATCTGAGCCTTGCGGTCCTTGGGACGGCGCTGCACCGCGGTCGCCGATCCGCCGGGCATCGACGCAGCCATTTTCACCCCCGTGTTGACTGTTGGACCCGACGCCCATACGTTAACCACAATTTACATTTTCATCCACGGAGGAAGTGACGTGCTGCAATCCCGGTTCATCGAAGGGTGGGTCTGACCGTGTCCGAGAACGCCAGCTCCGCCAAACTCACCGCGACGCGCGACGGCCGGGTGCTGCGGGTGACGATCACCAACCCCGCCCGGCTCAACGCGATCGACTACGCCACCATGGCCGGCCTCGGTGACGTCTTCGCCGGCGCGGCCGATGACCCCGGCGTACGGGCCATCGTCATCACCGGCGAGGGGAAGGCTTTCTGCACCGGCGCCGACCTGTCGGCCACCGCCGGCGGCGTCAGCCCCGAGGAAGTGATGAACTGCGCCTCCCGGCTGGTCACCTCGGTGGCCGAGAGCCCGGTTCCGGTGATCGCGCGGATCAACGGTCCGGCCGCCGGTGTCGGGGTGGGTCTGGCCCTGGCCGCAGACCTGATCTACGCCGCCGAGAGCGCCTACTTCCTGCTGTCGTTCACCAACATCGGCTTGATGCCCGACGGTGGCACCACGGCCCTGGTCGCCGCTGCCGCCGGCCGGGCCGTGGCCAATGAGATGGCGCTGCTGGGCGAGCGCCTGCCGGCGACCGCCGCCCGAGACGCCGGCCTGATCAACGCCGTCCTGAGCGAGGCGGAACTGGACGCCCGGGTCGACGCGGCTGCCCAGAAGTTGGCCCACGGGCCGCGCCGCGCCATCGAACTGACCAAGCGCGCGCTCAACGCCACCAACCTCGCGTCGCTCGATGCCGCCCTGGCTCGGGAGAAGGCCGGTCAGGTCGAGTTGCTGGGTTCCGCCGACTTCTTCGAGGGCGCCGCGGCGATGCTGCAGAAGCGTCAGGCGGTGTTCGGCGAATGACCGCGCAGCCGCTGCGGTCTCGCCGCAATCACTGGATGAACCAGGTGGCGAACCACGCCGAGATGCGTCCCGACGACGTCGCCTTCCGCTGTCGCGGCAACGACACCACCTGGCAGCAACTGCACGATCGCTCGCAACGGCTGGCCGGGGCGCTGTTCCGGCGCGGTATCTCCTTCGGTGACCGCGTTCTGATCGTGATGCTCAACCACACCGAGTACGTCGAGGCGACCTTGGCGATCAACGCCTTGGGTGCCATCGCGGTTCCGGTCAACTTCCGTCTGACCGACCCCGAGATCAGCTACATCGTCTCCGACAGCGGCGCCAAAGGCGTGATCACCGACGAGCTGCTCGCGCCGCTCATCCAGGCCGTCCGCAAGAACACCACCGGACTGGATGTCGCCGTGGTGCTCGGTGACGACTACGAGTCACTGATCACCGAGACCGGCGACCCGCATCCCGACGCCGACGTTCCCGAAGACACCCCGGCACTGATCATGTACACGTCGGGAACCACGGGAAGCCCCAAGGGCGCCATCCTGTCTCACTCGAATCTGCTGGCTCAGTCGCTGACGTGTATCCAGGCACTGCAGATCAGCCCGGACAGTGTGTACTTCTGCGCGGCGCCGATGTTCCACATCGCCGGCCTGGGCAGCATCGCGCCCAATCTCATGGTCGGCACCAAGACGGTGATCCACCCGCTCGGGGCATTCAACGCCACCGACACCCTGGACGCCTGGGAGCGTGAGCGGGCCACCTCGGTGTTCCTGGTTCCTGCACAGTGGCAGGTCATCTGCGCGGATCCGACTGTGTCGCAGCGCGACCTGGCGCTCGAGGTCATCAGCTGGGGCGCGGCACCCGCGTCGGACACCGTGCTGCGCGCCATGGCCGAGACCTTCCCGAACGCACTCAACGTTGCCGTGTTCGGCCAGACCGAGATGTCGCCGATCACCTGCGTGCTCAACGGCGCGGACGCGATCCGCAAGCTGGGTTCGGTGGGCAAGGTGATCCCGACGATCGCCGCCCGGGTCGTCGACGAGCAGATGAACGATGTGGCGCCCGGCGAGATCGGTGAGATCGTCTACCGCGGACCGACCATGATGCAGGGCTACTGGAACAAGCCGGAAGCCACTGCCGAGGCGTTCGCCGGGGGCTGGTTCCACTCCGGCGATCTGGTTCGCGTCGACGACGAGGGATTCGTCTACGTCGTCGACCGCAAGAAAGACATGATCATCTCCGGTGGGGAGAACATCTACTGCGCCGAAGTGGAGAACGCGCTTTTCGAGCATCCGTTGATTCGGGAGGCGGCCGTGATCGGGCGCGCCCATGACAAGTGGGGCGAGGTGCCGGTGGCGATCATCGCCGCAGTCTCCACCGATGCGGCGACGCTCACGCTGGAAGCCCTCGAGCCCTTCCTCAATGAGCGCCTGGCCCGCTATAAGCACCCGAAGGAGCTGGTGGTGGTGGACGACTTGCCGCGCAATGCCAGCGGCAAGGTGGTCAAGCCGCAGCTGCGGAAGCAATACGGCTGACAGTCGGCGGCGCCCCGGGCCCCTCAGCTGTCGGGCAGTCCGATGGCCTGCGCGCAGTAGGCCCAGACACGTGCCCGGTCAGCATTGCTTTCTCGGGTGAACGGCAGATAGTGCTCGGGGCGCTGACGCCGGTCGTGCCAGAACTGGCCGGTGGGCGGCGCGGGCTGGGTTGCGGCCAGCCAGATGGCGGTGTCCGCCCCTTGCTCAGCGGTGCGCAACAGCGGTTTGGTGAGTTTCCGGAAAGTCGGCAGCGACGTCACCACACCTGGCGTGTCTGACCAACCCGGGTGCATGCAGTACACCGAAATCCCGTCTGGCTTCCAGCGCTCGGCCAGCAGCGGGGTCAGCGCCACCTGTATCCGTTTGGTGCGGGCGTAGGCGGTTGCACCGCGGTACGGACCAACCCGGTACTCGGGGTCGTCGACGGGCAACGCCTGGGTGTACATGCCGCCCGAGGACATCAGGATGACCCGCGGGTCGGGGGATGCGGCCAGGGTGGGGATCAGCAGTTCGGTCATCAGCACCGGACCCAGCACATGCGTGGCCAGGGTGATCTCGTGTCCGTCGGCGGTCTCGGCCCGTGCCTCCGGCAGCAGGCCGGCGTTGTGGATCACCACGTCGAGGCTGGGCAGCCGAGCGCCGAGCTCGGTGACGAATCGTCGCACGTCGGAAAGGTCGGCCACATCGCAGACCGCTGCGCGCAGGTCGGCATCCGGGTGCTCGGCGGCCAGCTCGGCTCGGGCGCCTTCGATGCGCTCGAGGTTTCGGCTGACCATCACGACCGTGGCACCCAGTGCCGCCAGTCCATCGGCGATCGCCTTGCCGATGCCGCTGTTGGCGCCGGTCACCATCGCGGTCTTGCCGCGCAGTGCCTGCGGCGCCGGATCACCGGACCACGCGTGCTCCCGAATCCGGTACCCGAGGCGGCTGTAGCCGGGAACAACGGCACGGTCTAGCACTGAATCGACTATCGACCCCAGATTCATCGCCCCGACCTCGTCTCAGCGCAGTGGTATCTCGACGATCATCTGTCCGGTGGGCTGACGCGACCCCGGATCCGGCTCGACGGTGAAACCGAGCGCCGTCGAGTCCCCGAGGGCAGGAATCTCCGCGGTGGTCGACGGTGACACGGCGGCGGCGTCCATGGTGCCGGCCAGCGTCGCTCCGCGGGGGCTCAGCAGCCACATCTGGTAGACCGTGCCCGGTTCGGGCGGCGGCACATTGTTCATCACCAGGACGCCGGCACTGCGTTCCCTGGAGAACAGCACCGTTGCAGTACCGGTGGCCAGCGGTGTCGACACGCTCTCTACGTCGGGCGCCGCGAGCACGCGGTCCGAGACCGACTGTGTGACAGTGGGTCTGAGTTGGCTTCCGACCCCGAACGACGCCAGTCCCACCACGATCGCGGCCGCCGCGGCGATGGCCGCGGTTCGCCATCGAGAACGGGTGGCGGACAGTTTCGCGGCTCGGCTCAGAATCGACTCACGCAGCGCCGACGAGGGTTGCGCCGCGGTGGTCTCCGCGATGGCCGCCATCGTCTCCTGCACCGCCGACACCTCGGCACCGAAGGCCTGCGCGATAGCCGTCGGGGCGTCGGCGACCCCTCGCTCGATCTCGCGCCGCTCGGTGTCGGAGACGGCGTCGAGCGCATACGGCGTCGCCAGTGCGAGCAGCTCGAAGCTGTGCGGCTCGGTCATGACATGCCCAAACATTCACGCAGGCGGCGCAATGCGTCTTGCATCCGCGTTTTGATCGTGGAGGTGGCAACCGAAAGCCGTTCCGAAACCTCGCGATAGGTCAAGCCGGTGTAGTAGGTCAGCTCGACGCACTCTCGATGCTTCTCGGGCAGACCACCTAGGCACTCGACGACGCGCTGCTGTTCGTCGCCGACGATGACCGCATCGACCACAACGTCGGCGGCCGGTTCGGCGCTGGCGGCGCCGTAGCGTGATTCCCGCAGTCCGGCAGCGTGTTCGGCGCGAACGCGGTCCACGGCGCGGCGGTGCGCCATGGCCAGCAGCCACGCAAGCGCGGACCCCTTGGCCGGGTCATATTTGCCGGCGTTGCGCCACACCTCCAGGTAGACCTCTTGTGTGGTCTCTTCGCTGTAGCCGGTGTCACGCAATACCCGCAGCACCAAGCCGTACACGCGCGAGGAAGTGCGGTCATAGAGCGTCGCGAAGTCGGCGAGACTTCCCCCCGCCACCCGGTGGAGTACCGCATCCAGCTCGGAGGCATCCGCGATCTGGTTCATCGGACGACAGCCTAGCCGCCCCGCTGTCCCAGGTGGGGCGGTTGGGAACCATTCATCGAGGGGTTCGGAGACTGCAGGCATCGACATCGCCTCACTGCTGCCGTTGGTCCGATGCGGCGAACGTCCATTGGTAGACATCCAGGTATCCCGAGCGGAAGCCCGCTTCGGAATAGGCCAGGTAGAGATTCCACATCCGGGAGAACACTTCGTCGAAGCCCAAGGCCGCGACCGCGGCACTGTTGCGCTGGAAGCGTTCCCGCCACAGCTGCAGCGTGTCGGCATAGTGCGGGCCCAGCGACCGCATGTCGACCGTACGCAGGCCGGTGTGATATCCCGTGATGTCCATGATCGCCTGGGTGGAGGGCAGCATGCCGCCGGGGAAGATGTATTTCTGGATCCAGGTCAGCGTGTTTCGACTGGCCATCATCCGGTCATGCGGCATCGTGATCGCCTGAATCGCCACCCGGCCGCCTGGCGCGGTCAGGCGTTCCAGTGTCCGGAAGTACCCTGGCCAGTCGCGATAGCCGACCGCCTCGATCATCTCCACCGAGACCACGGCGTCGTAGCTGCCGGTGACTTCGCGGTAGTCGCGCAGCTCGATCTCGACCCGATCGGCGAGGCCCGCGGCGGCCACCCGCTGCCGGGCGAGCAACTCCTGCTCCCGCGACAGCGTGAGGGAACGCACGGATGCGCCACGGGCCGCTGCGCGCAGGCAGAGCTCGCCCCAGCCCGTGCCGATTTCGAGGACCCGAGTTCGGGGACCGACGGCGGCCATGTCCAGCAGGCGATCGATCTTGCGGTGCTGCGCCTGCGCGAGGTTTTCCCAGGATCCGGGAAGCTGGTCGAACAGCGCGCTGGAGTACGTCATGGTCTCATCGAGGAAGAGCGCGAACAGCTCGTTGGACAGGTCGTAATGTGCCGATACGTTGCGGCGCGCACGCGTGACGGTATTGCGTGACCGTGGTTGCCGCGCCAGCACTAAAGGACGCAACCGCTGCAGGACCGCGGGGACCAGCTCGCCCATCGAGCCGGCCAAGACGCTGAGCAGCGCCACCACGTCCGGTGAATCCCACTCCCCGGCCATGTACGCCTCGCCGAAGCCGATCAATCCGGACCGTCCGATGCGTCGGGCCATGCGATCCGGATCGCGGATCACCAGCTCCGGGGCGTGGGGGTCGCGCGCGCCGTAGCTTTCGCCCCCGGGATAGACCAGTCGGACCGGCAGACGCCCCGCGGTGCGCCGCAACAACGCGTGCACCACGGCAGCGGATGCGCCCGCCAGCGGACCCGAGGGGACGTGCGCAAGCTGCGGCCACCGGTTCGGATCGACCAGTACCGCCGGACGCAGGTCTGATGCGGTACTCATCTCTTCACCACCGGAACGCGTCGCAACCACAACGTGATGCCCTGCAAGCGAATACGCGCCGCGACCACCAGCGGTGCCAACGGAGCGATGAGTTGCATGCGGGCGACGCGGCGGTCGGTGGCCGGGTATCCGATGCCGCGCATCGTCGCGTCGAACACCTGCTCTTCGGCACGGAACAACGCGATGCTGACGTCGACGTCCGCACCGGGGCGCGGCGCCCGGACCAGATAGTGGCCGTCAACGGGATTGAACGGCGAGACATAGAACTGTTTGGCCACCGCGACCGGCGTCTCGGCCGGCGGCAGCAGGTAGGCGTGGCGTTCTCCGTAGGTGTTGTGCACTTCGGCGATCACGTGCTGCAGCTGCTCGTCACGGTCGTGGCACCAGAACAGACTGATCGGGTTGAAGACGTAGCCCGCAACGCGCGCCTGCAGCAAGGCGTAGATGCGGCCTGCGGGTGCAGCAACGCCGCGTTGGGCAAGAAATCGCTCCACGCGCTGGCGCAGGGTGTCACCGCTGCTGCCCACCAGGTGATCACTCGCGTCGAACACGGCGAACGGTCTCAACCACCAGGGCAGCCGGGGCGGCTCATCGATGTCGACGTACCAGCTGTAACTGGGGTAAGCGAATTGGTGGACCACCGGAGTCCTTCTGCGGTGCGTGACAGTGGTGCGGTAGATCGCGGGGGTCAGCATGCGCGCGCCTGACCGCGGGCGGTGGCTGGCGTCCAGTCCGCGCCCAGGCGCCACGCCGCCCGCACTCCGGAGACCGCGCCGTCTTCGTGGAAGCCCCAGCCATGGTGGGCGCCGGCAAATGCGATGCGGTCATCTCCGAGTTCGGGAAGCCGCCGCTGGGCTGCGACGGAGTCCTGAGTGAAAAGCGGGTGGTGGTAGGTCATCTCGGACAGCACCGCGCGCGGGTCGATCAGGTCTGACCCGCCCAGGGTGACCAGGAAGCGTCGGCGGGAGTCGATTCGCATCAGCCGGCTCACGTCGTAGGTGACCAGCACTCCCGGGCGGTCCGGGGCGACTCGGTAGTTCCACGACGCCCGGGCCCGCCGGTGGCGGGGCAGTATCGATTCGTCGGTGTGCAGTTGGGCGTGGTTGGTCGAATAGGGCATGTCCCCGAGCACGGCACGTTCGTGGGCCGTGGGTCGATCGAGCAGGCGCAGGGCCTGATCGGGGTGGACAGCGACCACGGCTGCATCGAAACGCCGCTGCTGCGATCCGCGCGCGTCGACCAGGACGCCATCGGATACGCGGCGCACCGAGTGCACGGCGGCATTGGTCAGCACCTCGTCCAGGTTCGCGGCGATGCGTTGCACGTAGGTGATCGAGCCGCCGGTCACGGTGCGCCATTTCGGGGATCCGAACACCGTGAGCATGCCGTGGTGCTCAAGAAACGTGAACAGGTAGCGGGCGGGGTAGCTCAGCGCGTCCTTGGCTTGGCAGGACCACACTGCCGCCACCAACGGCGCGATGAAGTTGGTTCTGAAGTAGGCGGAGAAGTCGTGGCGCAGCAAGAAGGCTTCGAGCGTCTCGAGGTCTTCGGGGTCCGATTTCTGCAGCACGGCGCTGGCCGCGCCGTGGAAGCGTCGGATCTCGGCCAGCATCAGCAGGTTGCGAGGATGCAGCGTCCGCGGCGAAGCGAACAGGCCTCCTATTCCACGTGCCCCGGCGTATTCCAAGCCGGTGGCGTCGTTGCGCACCGAGAGGGACATCTCGGTCTCGGTGCCGTGCACACCGAGTTCTCCGAACAGCCGGCACAGCGTCGGGTACGTCCGATCGTTGTACACCAAGAAGGCCGAGTCGACGGCGAGCGAATGGCCGTCATCGGCCTCGACCAGGTGGGTGTGGGCATGACCGCCCAATCGAGAGTCGGCCTCATAGAGCGTGACCCGGTTGTGGCGGGAAAGGATGTAGGCCGCCGTCAGGCCGGCTATGCCGCTCCCGACCACGGCTATCGACCGCGCTCGCTGCGGTGCACTGTGCATGGAGGTTATTCGGAGCCGCGAGCGCCGTGGTCGGGACTCGGCGACAAGCCGATCGAAACAGGTTGCGCCGCCTTGCTCTCCCGGTAGCGTCGAGAGCTCACCCCGGTGTTGGCCCGGCATCCTCGGCCAGCGCCCCGTTGGAGACGAAGGTCGATGCATCCGCTGATACACACAGACCGAAGCCGCGTGACCACATGGTGAGGCCGGGCAAGACGGCGTCACTGTCGCTGATCGGTGTGGCCTACCTCATCGCGTTCGGCGTCGCCGGCGCGTGGCTGGGATGGGGGCCGGACACGGGGCGACTCTGGCTGGATACGTTGATCGCTGATGTGTTGGCCACCGTGGTGGTCTTCGTCTTCAGTAGGTGCTTCGGCAACTCCAGCTTCTACGACGCCTATTGGAGCGTCATTCCGCCCCTGTTAGTGGCGTATTGGTGGTTTCAGTCGCTTCCTCACGTCGATACCACGCGTTGCGTATTGATCGCTGTGGTGGTGGGGCTGTGGGCGGTTCGGCTCACCGCCAACTGGGCGTGGGGATTTCCCGGAATGCACCATGAGGATTGGCGATATCCCCTGCTACGCGAACGCGCTGGCCGCTGGGAGTTCGTCGCGGACCTGTTCGCCATTCATCTGATACCCACCCTTCAGGTGTTCGTCGGCCTGGTGCCGGTCTACGTTGCGGTGACACGGCCGGACCGGGGACTGCCGTGGCTTTCTGTTATCGCGTTTGCCATCGGCATTTCCGCGGTGCTGCTGGAACTGGTGGCAGACGTGCAGCTACACCGGTTCGTCCGGGATCGGACTCCAGGCATGGCGATGGATCGCGGGATATGGGGCTGGTCGCGGCATCCCAACTATTTCGGTGAGATCAGCTTCTGGTTTGCGTGCGCGCTGTTCGGGGTTGCCGCCGCGCCGGCTCAGGCGTGGTGGATGTTCTTCGGTGTGCTGGCGATCGTCGCGATGTTCCTGGGCGCCAGCATTCCGATGATGGAGGAGCGCAGCCTGCAGCGCAGGCCCGAATACCAGGATGTGATCGACCGAGTGCCGCGCCTGGTGCCCCGCCCGCCGCGTCCGGGCCACCACCTCAGGTCATAGCGCTGAAGGCCTGGAACAACTCGCTGATTCCCTGCAGCGCCTCTGCCGCCGTCGGGTTCGGCGAAGGCAGGAAGCCGAAGAGGTAGCCGGCCACCTCAAGATCGGTCAGCGAGGGGTTGTCCAGCAGTGGCGTGATCTGGTAGGTGGCCGGATCGAAGAGGGCCTCGACGAAGTCGTTGATTCCCTGCTGCAGGCCGTTACCCAGAGCCGTCACCACATCGCCGAAATTCAGGTCGGTCGGAAACAGGCCGGGGCCGGTGACCACATCGGCGTCGGCGGGCGACCAGCCGTGTTCGATGTTGCCGTAGCCGAGGTTCACCAGAACACGAGTCACGGGTTCGAGCAGGTCATACAGGGGTTGCCCGGCAATGGGGATCAAGCGCAACGGGTTGAGCAGCGGCAGGCTCTCGGACGGGATCATGTAGTAGTTGACCAGCGTGTCGCTGTCGGAGGTGGGCAACAGGACGGCGTTGCTGATCTGTTCGGGAGTCAGGCTCAAGTAGGTGCCGTGCGAATAGATGAAGCCCATCGCGGCGTTGAGGACCGACAGTAGGTTGAGTGGATACGTCGGAAACGCTGCGACACCGTCGTATTCATGGGTGTAGATGTCAGCGCGATAGAGATTGTTCGGGGTGGCCACGTAGTCGGCCAGGTATTGCGGGTAGAGACCGCTGGTCTCCACCGTCATTCCGCCGACCGGATTGGCAGGATTGCCGATCAGTACGAAACGCACGAAATCGCTGGGAACGTCCTGCCCAGCCAGCTGCCGCATGACCGCCGAGGAGATGGCCGCGCTCTGCGAATAGCCGAACACCACCAGCGGGTTCTCGGCGCTGACGTCGCCATTGGCGATCTTCTGCAGGATGGTCGAATCGAGAATCTGCATACCCCGCGCCTGCGAAGTCGCGCTGATGTTCTCGGGCGTGAACAACGACTGGAGGGTGCCCCCGAACCCGAGCGGCTCGAGATAGAGCTGGTTGGCCGCATCCAGGTAAAGCTGGTTCGGCTGCGGAATGCTGGTGCCACCCATGATCAAAGCGGTCCCGTCACCCAGCGATCCCCCGGCAGTCAGCGCAACCTCGATGGGCGCCACCGAAGCCGCCGATGCGACAGGTACGTTCGCCAGCGCGCCGGCAGTCAGACCGGTGGCGGCAACAACGGCGGTGATGTGACTAGGCGTGAAAGCGCGCATGTGACTTACCTTTCGACGGTGGTGGGGTCTGTTCTGAACGTGCCGCAGCGGGTTGCGCCGCCGCATGCCCGTTACGCGGGTGATCATTACCGTAGGGCTCCTCGCCGTCGGCGCCGAACCGCGCGCCGGTTTTCCACAATCGGCGCTCGAATTGTCGCTGCAAGGGGGTGGCCACCAGTGTCGTGACGATCGTCATGAGCGCCAGAATCGTATACAGCTTCCCGGAGATCAGGCCGGCTTCGAAACCGATATTGAGGAGAATCAGTTCCATCAAGCCACGGGCATTGGCAAGTGCACCCATCGACGCGGCTTCGAGCCGACTCATTCCCTGCCAGCGGGCGGCCAGTCCCACTGCCCCGAACTTGGCGGTGAAAGACACCACCAGCACGATCATCGCCATCAGCAGCGTCGGACCGTCCAGTATCAGCCGGAGCTGGGTGTTCAGTCCCGAGTAGATGAAGAAGGCTGGGATCAGCAGGTACGCCGTGAGGGGTTCGAAGTGCTGACGGATCTGCGTCAGCAGCTCGCCGCGCGGCATCACGGCGCCGGCAACGAAAGCGCCGAATACCGAATAGATTCCGACGAAATCGGTGAAGCAGCTCGCCGCCAGTACGGTCAGCAGAACAACGCTGGTGTGGGCAATCGGCAGTCCGCCCGTGCGTTCAATGTCGGCGCGCGGCGGCGACCATGTCTCCAGCCGCGCCAGCAACGGCCGGCCGACATAGATCATGAATACCAGGTAGGCCAGCCCGCCTCCGATGGCCAGCACGGCACCGAAGAGGCTTCCCTTCGCCGTGGCCACCACGGTCGCCAACAGCACCCATGAGCATGCGTCGTCGAAGGCAGCGCACGACAGCGACACCGTGCCCAATCGCGTGTTGAGCAGCCCGGAGTCGTAGACGATCCAGGCCAGCATGGGGAAGGCGGTGATGGCCACGGCGGCCGCGACGAACAGGGCACCCTGCCACGACACGACATTGTCGGTGAAATAGCCGCCACGGCTTACCATCCACGCACCCAGGACTCCCCCGAGCACGAGGGGAACACCGATGCCGGCCGCTGAGGTCACGCCGGCCTGCCGCCAATGCGCGGTGAGGATGTCGAGTTTGAACGAAGCCCCCACCAGAAACATGTACAGCACCAGGCCCAGTTGCCCAACGACGTAGATGACCGTCAGGTTCGGGTGGGTGAAGGTCTCCGACCCGAGGGTCAACTTCGTGGGGAACAGCCATTGCTGCCCAGCCGGCCATATCCACCCCAGAACGGAAGGACCGAGCAGGAATCCGGCCACCATGATCGCCACCACCTGTACCTGGGCCAGGCGTCGCAGTACGGGCCACAGCAGTCGGTAGGTGAGCAGGATGACCACGATCTGGAAGAAGAAGTGGTAGGTGATCGTCAGCAGGGAAGGCACGTTCAGCCCCGATCCGACCAGCGGAACACCAGCAGGCAGGCCAGAAGTCCGACCACACTCCAGGCGGTCAGGACCTCGAAGATCCGCCAGTGTTCCCAGGTTCCTGCCGGTTCGAAGGCGGCCATCTCCTCCGGTAGCAATACCGAGCGAAATCCCTGGGCCATCCACTTGACAGGAAACAGCGATCCGATCGCCAGCATCCAGGTCGGTATCAGCATCAGCGGCACATAGGTGCCCGAGACGAACTGTAGGCCCACCGCGGGGCCGTTGGTGAGGACGGCGGCCGACACTGCGTTGCTCGCGAAGTTACTGACCAAGATGCCCAGCAGCGAACAGCTGACGATCCCCAGCACCGAAACCCAGCCCAGCGTGAACCATCCGAACAAGTCCGCGGGCAGGCGAAGGTGAAAAACCAGAACCCCCAACGCCAGCAGGACCACAGCCTCGGCGAAGCTCGCAATCGCGACCAGCATGATCTTGCCGATGAAATACGACGACGCCGTTGCCGGCGTACCGCGCAGTCGCCGCAGGGCACCGGTCTCCCGGTCAGCCGCAATGCTGATTCCGAGATTGGTGAACGACGTCGACAGGATTCCGTAGGCGAACATGCTGGCGGCGATCACGGCACCCGTGGTGGTCTGGGCGCCGGGCACCCGCGCGGTGAAGATGGATCCCAGAAGAAGACAGATCACCGCGGGCATCGAGAAGGTCAGCGCTACCTGTTCTGGGCGGCGGTAGAACATCTTCAACTCGGGCAGGACGCGCGAGAAGCCGATACGCAACGCCGAGGGAAGTTCCGATCTGGCGTGCGTACCGGCTCGACGCAGATCGGGCTCCTCGTCGACGAACTCGATCACCTCAGGCCTCCTTCGATCAGGCTCAGATAAGCGTCTTCGAGGGTGGGACGGGTGACAGTTAGTTGAGCCAGCTCCCTGCCCTCCGCAGAGAGGCGTCTGATCAACTCGGTCGGGCGATCGGTCTGATGAACCTGGGGTAAGTCACCCTCCAGCCACGTCACGGTCGCGCCCGAAGCGATGTGCGCGGTCAGGCGCGCGGGCGAATCCAGGGCGGCAAGCCGTCCGCCTGAGACCACCGCGACCCGATCTGCCAGGGCAGCAGCCTCTTCCAAGTAGTGAGTGGTCAGCACGATGGTCGTGCCGTCGGAGGCCAACAGCCGGATCAGATCCCAGAACGCGCGCCGCGCTTCCGGATCGAAGCCGGTGGTCGGCTCGTCCAGGAAGAGCAGTTCCGGATATCCGATGATCCCCAGCGCGACGTCCAGCCGGCGCCGCTGTCCACCGGACAGTGTCCGCACCCGCGCACGCGCGCTCGGGGAGAGCCCGACGAGGTCAAGGAGATCGGCAGAAGTTCGTGCCGTGCCATAACATTTGGCGAACATCTGGACGGTCTCCTGCACGGTCAGCATCCCGAAGTCGCTGGTCTCCTGCAAGACGATCCCAATCCTGGCCCGCCAATATCGTCCTGCGGAGCCGGGGTCCTGCCCTAAGACGCTGACCTGCCCGGAATCGCGCTTCCGATGGCCCTCCAGGATCTCGATCGTCGTTGATTTGCCGGCACCGTTGGGCCCGAGGATGGCGAATATCTCCCCGCGGGCGATGTCAAGATCCAGGCCTTGCAGGGCCTGCACCCGCCCGTAGCTCTTGCAGAGATTCCGTACCTGCACCGCCAGGTCGCGATCGGCTTTCATCGCGGAGCGCCGTCCAGGCCCGGACCACTGCCGTGGGCGTCCAGCTCCGCCAGCAACTCTCGCAGCTCGGCGTCCGAGAGCTGCTCGACAACACGGTCGACATCGTCGTCGTCGGCCGCTTGCTGGTCCGGCAGCGGCTCCACGACGTCGGCGGGAACATCGCCGTGAACGGCATGCAGTTCGGCCAGCACCCGGTCGGCCAGCGAGTTCACACTGACCCCGCGCAGGATCTCGAGCAGGGGCAGATCTATCGAGAACATCTCGTTGATCCGGACCCGGAAGTCCATCGCCATCATCGAGTCCAAGCCGATGTCATCGAGCATGTCGTTGGTCTCGAAGTCGGTGACGCCACAGTCGAAGACGTCGGCGACGAGCCGCCGAACGGTGGCTGCGATCAGCCCGATCCGATCTGACTCTGGCGTGCCGGCCAGGACGGTGAGAATCGACGCCGGCGCGTCGCCGCCGTCGGGACTGAGCTCCTCGACGCCCAGATCGGCGAACATCTGCGGCGGACGCCCGCCGAATCCGACTCGGCGGGCCCGACTCCAGTCCGCGGTGATCGCGACCACGCTGGGGGCCCGTTGCGTCAGGAGTCGATCGAGGATCCGCGCGCCGACACGCGGTGTGATCAGGTCGATACCGCGCTGTGCGTAGACGCCCGCCAGGTTCAGCTCGTCGACCATACCCACCGACCACGGCCCCCATCCGATGGTCAGTGCCGGCAGTCCCTGGCGCCGCCGGTAGTGCGCGAAGGAGTCCAGGTAGGCGTTGGCGGCGGCATAGTTGCCCTGTCCGGGGGAGGCGATGACCGACCCGGCGGACCCGAACATGACGAAGAAGTCCAGTTCGTCGTCCCGCAGCGCTTCGTGCAGCACCCGCGTGCCGGTGATCTTGGGCGCCAGCACCGCAGCGAAATCACGTTCTGCCATATTGACCAGCAACCGGTCGTCCACCACGCCTGCCGCGTGCACGACTCCGCGGATGGGCCTGCCGCCCCTGCGCAGGTGCTCGGCGCGCCAGGCGCACATGTTGGCGGCGTCGGTGATATCGACGCTGGCGGTAGTGATTTCAGCACCGAGCCGCTCGAGCTCCTCGATAGCTCGTACCGTGGTGAAGTGGGGGTCGCTTTCCGCTGCAGCGGCCCAGTGCTCCCGCGGCGGCAGGGCAGTCCGGCTCAACAACGTGATATGCCGCGCTCCGCGTTCGGCGAGGTAGCGGGCCACCACCTGCCCGAGCGCACCCAGACCGCCGGTGACCGCATAGGTCGCGTCCGAACTGAGCTTGATGGGAAACGGTGCCACGAGGCCAGTGCACGGGCTAAGCCGCGGAACGTACGTGGTCGCACCCCGCAACGCGATCTGGTCCTCGGATTCGTTGTTCAGCAGGTGATCACAGATTCGCGCAGCGGTCTGCCCACGATCGTCGGCACCATCGATGTCGATCAGCCCGCCCCAGTTCTCCACGAACTCCTGGTGGCCGATAACGCGACCCAGGCCCCAGAGGGGCGCTTGGTCCAGCCCGGTCAGCGCGGTGTCGCCCACCGGCTGACTGTTGGCGGTGACCAGGTGCAGACGGGGCTTCATCTCCGGGCGCGCTGCCAGGGCCTGGACGACGCGAAGGACGGTGCGCAGTCCAAGCTGCTGGTTCGCTTCATCGACTTCGTTACCCGCGCCGCGGTTTTCGTCCTCGACCGGGCGGAGGTCCACAGGCCAGCAGTCGACGATGCCGGTGAGGTCGGTGACGTCACTGTGCGCAAAGAGTTCGTCGAGTTGTTCGCGGCTTCCCGGATCGATCAGGTAGCCCCCGTCGACCTTGCTCAGCGCATCGACACAGGCGTGTCCGACCGTGGTGACCCGGTGCCCGCGCCGCCGTAGGTCGTCCGCGACGGCATCGCCCACTCCGGAGTCATCGGCGAAGACGAGCCACGACGACCCGCCGGTGCTGTCACGGTGCTGCTCCCCCGCTTCGTGGGGCACAGCGCACCATCGGACTTCAAGCAGGCCCCTGTCGATGCGCTCGAGCGACAGCTGGGACGCGACTTCCAGCGACCGGACGGTAAGGCCGCGAAACACCGCGATCGTGTTTCCGGCGCCGTCGGTGACGTCGATGTCGCTGTCGATCTCCTCCTCGGTCGCCGAAACCACCCGAACGTGGACCTGCATCTGATCTGCCGGTGCGCCGTAGAGGGCGCAGTGCCGGATGCGGGCCGGAAGATAGGGGCCTTGGCCGAGCGGCTGATCGAGCATCATCGCGCCGAAGAGCGCTTGAAACACGCCATCGACCAGTGCCGGATGAAAGCGGTAGCGATCGAGGTCCTCGACGATGGCCGCAGGAGTGCGCAAGTCGGCCGTTACCCGGCCCTGGCCGGCGACCACCTTGCTGACCGACCGGAAGGCGTCGCCGTATTCGAGACCGAATCCCTTGGTACGGGCGTAGAACTCCTCACCATCAATGGTGCTGGTCGACTCGGCCTCTGGTGGCACCTGGCGCGGCGCCGCGGGAAGGATGTTGAGTTCGGCGGTGGCGGTGATCGTCCACGTGGTGTCGCCGTTGGCTGTCGCGGTGAATGCGGCGAACTCCAGCGTGCCGTCGTCTTCGTTCAGGGTTGTTCTGAGCAGGGGATCGCAGGTGTCGTCCAGGATCACCGCGCGCCGGAACACGAGGTTGTCCACGCTGCACGCCGTGTCGTAGATCTCCGCGGCCACCGCCCGTGCCATCTCGACATACACCGCGCCGGGCAGCACGACGCTGCCCTGGACCCGGTGGTCGTTGAGAAACGGCGTGAGGACGGTGCTCATCTCGGCTTCCCACGTCGGATGGATGGCGCTGATCTTCTGGCCCAAGAGCGGATGCACCGGGTGGTAGAACAGCGATTCGGTGGCCTCGGTGGTCTCGGTCCAGAATCTCTTGGTCTGCCATGGATAGGAAGGCAGTTTGAGAAGGCGCCGCTCATCGCTGGGATGCATGGCATCCCAAGCGATGTCATGGCCCAGACAGTGCAGTGCTCCAACGCATTCCAGGAGGCGACGGGCGGCGTCGTCGCCGCGCCGCTGGCTGGCCAGGACCGAGACACTCTGCTTTCCTGCGGTTTCCAAGATCGACGGTGCCAGCACCGGATGGGGCCCCAGCTCCACGAAGTGCGTGTAGCCGTCGTCGAGCATCCGGCGGATCGCCGGTTCGAATAGCACGGTGGTTCGGGTGTTCTGCCACCAGTAGGCGGCACCTGCGTGGTAGCGGTCCAGCGCTTCGCCGGTGACGGTTGAGTACAGCGGACGCACCGCGGCCTTGGAGGACAGGCCGTCGAAGGCGCTGAACAACTCGTCTCGGATGGGGTCCATGTGATGGGAGTGATAGGGCACCTTGACCGCGAGCTGTCGCGTGAAGACGGCGGCATCGTTGCACTGCCGGGCGATGGCGTCGAGGACGTCGCGGTCGCCGGCGAGCGTCACCGCCAACGGGCTGTTGATCGCCGCCACCGAGACGCGCTGTGCCGCGAACTCCGCACGCGTTGCCTCGTCGAGCGTCCGCAGTAGGGAGTCGGTATCCAGGCCGACGGCGAGCATGCTCCCCGTGCCGCTCACCCGCTGCTGGAGGCGGCTGCGGTGATAGATCACATGGACCGCTTGTTCGAAGGTGAGTAGTCCCGCGAGGTAGTGGGCCGCGACCTCGCCGGCGCTGTGGCCGACGACGGCATCGGGGCTGAGACCGAAATGTTCGAGCTGCTCGGCCAGTGCCACCTGGATGGCGAAGTTGGCCGGCTGCGCGATCTCTGTCTCGGTCATGCGGGTGTCGGTCTCGTCGCGACGAAGTTCCTCGATCAACGACCAATCCGTGTACCGGGCCAATTCCCGGTCACTGCGCTCAATGCTGGCGGTGAATTCGGGAAACACCCCCAACAGTTCGCGGCACATCCCCCACCACTGGGGCCCCATACCGCTGCACACAAAGGCGAGTTTGGGCGCCGCCTGGACGCCACGGCCGGCAGTGAACGTGCTGTCTTGAGCCAACGCCCGCAGTTGTTCGCCGGCCTCGGCGGCACTGCTCGCAATCAGGGTGTGGCGATAGGTCTGATGGGTGCGACGCCTGCCGAGGGTGTAGGCGAGATCGGGCAACGCGATGTGGGGGTGGGCCACCAGATGGTCGGCCAATCGGCCCGCCACCTCCACCAGGGCGTCCTCACTGCGGGCAGAGATCGCCACGATGGTCAGCGGCGCCGAGGAGCGGTCCGCCTCGCGGGGAGTTTCGACCACCGCCGGCGGCTCGGCAAGGACCACGTGCGCGTTGGTCCCCCCGAATCCGAATGAGTTGACGCCTACGACGCGCCTTGAGCAGTCCGGGAACGCCCGACCGCCAGTGGGAATCTCGATCTTCAGATCGGCCGTGGAGACGTGCCGGGTGGGCGTTCGCAGGTGCAGATGGGGCGGGATGAAACCGTGCTTGACCACCAGCGCCGCTTTGATAAGTCCGGCGATCCCCGCGCCGGCCTCCAGGTGGCCGATGTTGGTCTTCACCGAGCCGATCAGCAGCGGGCTCGACGCCGGGCGTTCGGCGGTCAGGGCGGCCGCCAGTGCCCGCATCTCGATGGGATCACCGACGGGGGTGCCAGTGCCGTGCGCTTCCACATATCCGATCTGCTCGGGCCGGACTCCGGCCCGGTAGAGAGCAGTTCTGATGGCAACTTCTTGCGCTTCGCCGCGGGGCACCGTGATGCCGTCGGTGTGGCCGTCCTGCGACACGGCGGTGCCTAGGATCTGCGCGTAGATCTCGTCGCCGTCACGCTGCGCGTCCGCCAGCCGTTTGAGGACGACGATGCCGGCTCCTTCGCCCCGCGCGTAGCCGTCGGCGGCGTCGTCGAAGGCTTTGGATCGGCCCTCCGGACTCAGGAATCCGCTCTTGGACTCGGCAATCGCGGTGTTGGGGCCGATCATGACGTTGACGCCACCGGCCAGCGCGACCTCACACTCGCCGTTCCTGATGCTGTTCGCTGCAAGGTGCACCGCCACAAGCGAACTGGAGCACGCGGTGTCGATCGACATGCTCGGTCCGCGAAAGTCGAAGGCGTACGAGATGCGATTGGACAGCATCGTCATCATCATCCCGGTCGCCGAATGCGCTTTGAATCGGTAGCGGCTCGCCTGCCCCTGATTCTGGAGGAGCTGATAGTCCAAGGTGAAGCCGCCGACGAACACACCGACATCGCCGCCGGCCAGGTCATCTGCGGGAATCCCGGCGTCTTCCAGGGACTCCCAGGTGGCCTGCAGGAGAAGTCGCTGCTGCGGATCCAACGCGTGCGCCTCACGCGGGGACATTCCGAAGAACTGCGCATCGAACTGATCTATCCCGTCAAGAAACCCGCCTCGCCGCGTGACGACCTTCCCGACTTTGGCCGGGTTGGGATCGTGGTAGCGATCGGCGTTCCAGCGCGATTCGGGCACCTCAGACGTCGCGTCGACCCCGCCCCGCAAGAGGCGCCAGAAGCTCTCGGCGGAATCGGCCCCGCCGGGGAATCGACACCCCACTCCCACGATGGCCAACGGTTCACGGCGGTCGTCATCGTCTGGCAAGCTCATCTCCCGTTCTCGCTCGGCACTCGGCTGACCCTTCGCCCGATCAGGTCGGTTGAAGTTTGGGCGACGTCGTCACGATCCAGCCCGCGCTGAGAGGATCGCCTTCTTGGCCGCGCCGGTACGCCGACCGCAGCTCCCGCAGCAACGGATCCTGTTGCCACTCCTGGACCTGCCTCATGACGTTGTCGTCGTCGAAGTCCAAGGACTTCTCCACGATGACGGTCTCGGCGAGTTGCCCGGCAAGTCGGCGCAGCAGTGCTGCATTGGCGTCGAACTGTTCGGTGAAGTCCCGACTGGGTTCCATCATCGAGACATGCAGCGCCACCATGAAGTTCAGCGGCGCGTAGAGGTCGACAAAGGGCACCGACGGGGCACCGTCGTCCAGGGCCGCCCATTCTTGGAAGAACCGCTGAACCCGGTTGCTGAGTGCTATCAGGCCGTCTAAGTGCGGAACGAACGTCGGGTCGTCGGCGATGCCGACGAAGCGGCCATTGATGTAGAGCAGACCGATGAATCCCCAGTAGAACGCGATATCCCAGACGATCTTGGTGGCCATCACCGCCGGCGCGCCCATCAACGCGTATTGCCCCTGGTAGATGACGAGCCACATCTGGCTCAGTGATCGGAACACGGTGTCGCTGATCTGTGCGCGAGCGACCACGTCCTCACCGTTCAGGTCGCGGCTGACCATGTCGGTGATCAGCCCGTTGCCGATGGCGACCAGATCCAAGCCGGAGGAGTACAGCGGATCCAGGAAGATTCCCGCGTCGCCGGTGAGACACCACCGGTGTTCACCGTCGAAGACTTTCACCGCGCCATGGCTGTATTTCTTCATGACCCGGAAGTCCAAGATCTTGTCTTCGTGCTCGGCCAGCACATCGGCGAGCTGAGGCTCGTGTTCGCGCAGCCATGCCCTGGCCTTATCCACGGTGTTGAAGCCGTCGAACGGCTGAAACGCCGGGTCGGCGACGATGCCGACACTGGTGGCACCGGACGGGAGCCGGATCAGCCAGACCCAGTAGCCGTCGCCCATCAGGTGGTTGGTCGACATCGCTCGGTCGCCTTCACGCAGCCGGGCCTGCCACGCCGGGTCTTCGCTCCAGCGCCCCACGTCGATCTCCGTCGCAACCCGAAACCAGGCTGCGTTGCAGTCATGTGCGTTGACCTCCTGGAGGTCCAGCTGTCGTGGCAGCACCCGGTTGCGCCCCGAGGCGTCGATCACCCAGCGAGTGGTGCTCCGGGTCAACGCTTCCCCGTCTTGGACCGTGACGACGTGCAGACCCTCTGGACCACCGAGCTCGACAGAGCGGACCCGCCCGCAGGCAAACTGAACACCCGCCGCATCGACGCGTCGCGCCAGCTCGTTCTCCAGCCTGCCGCGATCGATCTGGTAGGTCACCTGTGGCGCGAAGGAGGAACTTCCCAGTTCCATGCGCCTGGTGATGTCGTCGTTATCGCGGTGCGAGAAGAACATCCGCAGCCCCATCTTGCGGATGTGCTGTGATGCGAGGTGATCGCCCAGTCCGAGGCACTCGCGCAGGTAGTGCGCCGACACCTCCACGGTGGACTCGCCCACCGTATGGGTGATCTCCGCTACCGGGTGCGACGTGGGACCGACGACCAGGATCCGGGTCGCCGGACGAGCCCGGCGGATCTCCAGTGCCAGCGCGAGCGCAGCGACTCCATCACCGACGATGGCCACATCGTGGTCGGCCTTGTGATGTTCGGCCACTGCGAGGCGGGCACGGATGCGCCGGGCGAGAGCCTCGCGCGTCTGCTGACTCAGGCCGGCGGCCTCCATGCGGGCGTCCACGCCTCACCTACCCAGACACCGGGCCGGGGATTCGTCGGCAGGAGCGGGCGCCACGGAGTTCGGTACGTCACACATAGGAGTTATTCGGAGCTGCACCGCCGGCGGTCGGGTTTGCGTGACAACCAACTTTGGGCCAGTTCCGCAACCTTGCCCTCACCGATCCCCTGGGGCCGGTCAGCACTCCTGGTTACCGAGGCGCCGCAGCTCCTTCCGAAGTCCGCGGACGCCGTCGTCGAGCAACCGGGTCACGGCTGGGCGCAGCAAGGGCTCGATCCACTTCAACCAGCCCTGAAAGGCGAAGCGCACCCGATAGGTGATCACGCAGCCGGACTGCCGCGCGGTGACCGTGATGGTGTCGCAGACGATGACGGAGGCGTTCTCTCCGCGCAGGTCGATCGACCGGCCTGGCCGCAGCGCGGTGACCACGTAGTCGATCGTGCTCACCCGTCCGGCGAACCGGGAGGTGTTCTCGTAGTGAGTTCCCACCCCGCCATCGCCCGAGACGCGCACCGTCGTGATGGTCCCCGGGTCCCACTGCTGCGTGGTGGTGAAGTCGGCCAAGAATCCAAACGCCACATCCGGCGCGACGTCACTGCTCACCTCGCGCTGCATGGTGATCATGAGTGCTCCTTGGGCGAGCCGTCCGGGGTTCGACGGGTAGTGATCGATGCACCAACCGTCACCGCGCCCGGACTTCGCGGTACGCGGCCGGCTGCCACGGCGATGTTGTTGACCATGCCGGTGAATACGATGCCGTGAAACGGCATCAGCGAATACCAATACAATTGCCCGGCAAGGCCTTTGGGGAAGAAGATCGCACGCTGATGCAATCTTGTGGTGTTTGCGCCGCACGGCTCAAGCCGCCATTCGAGCCAGGCACCGCCGGGGGTGCGCATCTCGGCACGGAGCCGCAACAAATGCGGCCGTTCTATTCGTTCGACTCGCCAGAAGTCGAGGGCGTCACCCGTGTGGAGGGCATGGGGGTCACGGCGGCCCCGCGCCAGCCCGACGCCGCCGGTGAGTCGGTCCAGCCAACCCCGGATGGTCCAGGCGAGCGGGAAGGAGTACCAGCCGTTCTCGCCGCCCACACCTTCGACGACCTGCCACACCTGCTCGACAGTGGCGTTGCAGTCAACGCTGCGGTCGTCGGTGTAGACGAGTTCCCCGGCCCAGCTGGGATCGGACGGCAGCGCGTCAGCGGGGGCGCCGGTCCCCGAAGCGTCTGCCCAGGTGGTTTCCACAGCACCGCTGTCGATGCGGTGTAGAGCGAGCGCGACGGCGTCTCGATATCGGGTCTTACCGCCGGGTGGCGGCGCGACAAGCGCATCGATGTCCTGTTCGGAAGCGACCGCGTCGGTGCTCAAGGATTCGATGAGGGCGCGGCCAATCCGGGGCGGTACCGGGGTCACTAGGCCGATCCAGAGTCCGGCGAGTTTCGGTGTGAGGACCGGGAGAACAAGGATTCTGCGGCGGGCCAGCCCGGCGACCTGGGCATAGATCTGCATCATCTCGCCGTAGCGCAGGATATCGGGACCACCGATGTCATAGGAGCGACTGCGCGGCAGCGGCATGGTCGCCGCGGCGAGCAGGTAATAGAGAACGTCACGGATCGCAATGGGCTGGATGCGGTTGTTGACCCAGCGCGGCGTGGTCATCACCGGCAGGCGATTGGTCAGGTGCCGAATCATCTCGAAGGACGCCGAGCCGGAACCGATCACCACCCCGGCCTGCAGGACCACGGTCGGCACATTGCAGTTCAGCAAGATTTCTCCGACCTGGCTGCGCGATCGTTGATGCGTCGACAATCGTTCCGATTCCGCATGCAGGCCACCGAGGTAGACGATCCGGCCCACCCCGGCGCGCCGGGCCGCGGCAGCGAGATTCAGCGCGCACTGACGCTCCGACTCGATGAATTCCCCCGGGTTTCCCATCGAGTGCACCAGGTAATAGATGACGTCGATGTCGCGGCAGGCTTCGGCCAGAGAGTCCGGGTCGGTGAGGTCGCCGCGAACCACATCGACGGCCGCCGCCCACGGGACGTCGCTGATCTTGTTCGGGTTACGGGCCAACGCCCGGACCCGGTAGCCGGCTTCGACCAGGCGGGGGGCGAGGCGGCCCCCGATGTAGCCGGTTGCCCCGGTTACCAACACGTTCAACGGCTGGTCTGCGCGCTCCGGCTCGGTCACGAGGCCTACTCGGCTACGGATCTGCCGCGCTTGGTGAGCGCAACAGACCCTGTCTGTCTTGTCGCTTGCTGCGTCATGGTAGTGATTCGGAGCTGCGGGCGACGTGGTCGGGTTTGCCAGGAGGCTCGCCAACACTGATGGCAAAACCGGATTCTCCCAGTAGCGTCGAGTCATGAGTGTGGATTTCTCCAGCACAGTGTCCGCGCCGCGCGCGGAGGTCTTCGCATGGCATGAGAGGCCGGGCGCGTTCACGCGGCTGAGTCCGCCGTGGCAGCCGATGAACCTGGTCAGCGAGGCCGACTCACTGCGCGACGGGACGGCCGTACTGGCCCTTCCCGGTGGCCTCCGGTGGGTCGCCGAACACCAGCCCGACGGCTACGACCCGCCGGCGCGATTCGTCGACGCGCTCGGCGGTCACGGCCTGGCATCACTTCCCACCCGGGCCACGCTCAGTTGGACACACACGCACGAGTTCGAGGATCTGGGCGACGGGCGGACGCGGGTGATCGACCACGTCGACACCCCCATCCCTGGGGCGCTGCTGCGGCCCATGTTCGTCTACCGGCATCGCCAACTCGCCGATGACATCGCAGCGCATCGGCGCGCTCAGCAGGCAGGCCTGACACCGCAGACCGTGGCGATCAGCGGGGCGAGCGGGCTGGTCGGTTCGGCTTTGGCGGCGTTCCTGAGCACGGGCGGGCACCGAGTGATTCGCCTGGTGCGCCACACTGCCGGCAATCCTGATGAGCGGCGATGGAATCCCGACAATCCCGACCCTGATCTGCTGACCGACATAGACGCCGTGATCCATCTGGCCGGCGCGTCGATCGCCGGCCGATTCACCGCCGAGCACCGCCGCCAGATCCGTGACAGCAGAAGCGGGCCCACCCGCAGACTCGCCGAGCTGGTCGCCGGCACGCCCGCGGGACCGCGCGTGCTGATCTGCGCCTCGGCAGTGGGCTACTACGGGTATGACCGCGGTGACGACGTACTGACCGAAGACGCCGAACGCGGTGACGGTTTTCTGGCCGACGTCGTGGCCGACTGGGAGGACGCGCTCACGCCGGCAGAACAGTCCGGGACCCGCGTGGTGCGGGTGCGCACAGGAATCGTGCAGTCCCCGCGCGGCGGGACGTTGCGCCTGATGCGGCCGTTGTTCGCGGCGGGGCTCGGTGGCCGACTGGGCAGCGGCCGGCAGTGGCTGCCGTGGATCGGCATCGATGACCTGATCGACATCTATCACCGGGCGCTGTGGGACACCGACCTGAGCGGACCGGTGAACGCGGTCGCACCGAACCCGTCGCGCAACGTCGACTACACCAAGGCCCTCGGTCGCGTGCTCCATCGGCCGACCGCACTGCCGGTGCCGGGCCTGGGCCCTCGACTGTTGCTCGGCGCACAGGGGGCTCGTGAACTCGCGTGTGCCAGTCAGCGCGCGCTGCCCGGCCGCCTCACCGACGCTGGTCATCCCTTCCGCATGCCCGACCTTGAGCCCCTGCTGCGCCACCTGTTGGGGCGTACGGGTCCGCAGTGAGTCTCACCGGCGGCGATTGAGTACCGCGATGTGTCCGCACAGCACGGTGGCAAAGGTGACCCACAGTGGATACAGCACCAGGGGCACCGCCCGAACACCTCGAACGGCGACGGCCCGGCGCGCCAGGTCGGCACTGCTGGTCGCCAGCGCCACGCTGACCGCGGTGGCCGGGCCGAGGCGGCGGCGGTTGAAGAACAGCCACGACCAGCCCGCGTTGAGGACGAGGTTGACCAGCAGAGCGGCGATGTAGTTGCGGCGCTGCGCGACTTCCCCGCGGTCGCTGAGTTCATCGATGGTGGCCGCCGAGACCGCGGCGATGTCGGCGTAGAGCGCAGGCCACACTATCGGAAAGGCTTGGCGCGGTGGCTGATATGCGGGCTTGACCAGATTTTCGTACCAGTCAGATTGGACTGCGGGGGTGGTAGCGATGGTTCCCGTGGCGGCGGCAGCGGTGACGGCGGCGCCGGTACCGAGCAGGGTTGAGATGCGCACGTGACTCCTTGTTGGTCAATCGTTCTGGGTGATAGCTACCGCAATCTCGTTGCGGCGAAACATCGGAAGGGTCCATGGCGGATCGTAGAACCACGCCTGCGGCACCCCGACCGGCTCGCAATGCAGGTCTTTGAGGGCGTTGAGCAGCGTCGCGGTGTGCGTTTCTATTGCACGACGGCCACGATCTCCGGAGAAGGTGTGCACCGCGACAGTTTCCGCGGGCACCCGCACCAGTCGCACGGTGGCATTGTCGGGCTCCGGCAGCGATTCCAGGCCGATACCGGTCGGCATGAAGAAACGAATCACCCATTGGCCTGCAGCGCCGGATTGCTGGGCGACCGGCGCCGTCATGGAGATCTTCTCCCCCGCCGGAGCGGCGGGGTCCTGGGCGACGGGAGCGGTCATCGCAATCTTGGTACGCGAGTGATTGCCGCCGAAGATATAGCCGGCCAGGCGCCGAAAGCCCGCGCTACGGGCGCTCTCCTCATCACCGGTGACAACGGTCTCCGCCGCCACACGTTCGGCATAGCGGCGAGTCTCCACATCGCGGGTTCGCTGCTCCACTGTGAAGGGAGGCTCGTCGGTTCCGTTGCGGACGCCGACCACCGATCCGACACCCTGAAGGGCGGCAGTCGCCGCCGAGAGTATTCCGCTCATGCTCGCCCCGCACTCGTGCCGTTACTGATCATGGCCACTCCCGGTGGTGTCGGTAGACCACCGACTGTACGCCGACGCCACACATCTATTCAATAAATGAATCATTCATTTTATGAATCACTAAGGTGCTGGTACCGGCGCAGCGCCTCGGCGCGCTCGCGTCCGTGGTCCACCATGGGCTGGGGATAGCCCGGCGGCGGTGCAGCCCGCTGCAGATGTGCGTCGGGGACATCGGCCAGTTCGGGAACCCAGCGACGCACATAGCAGCCTTCGGGGTCGAACTTGGCGCCCTGCAACGTCGGGTTGAAGACTCGGAAGTAGGGCGCCGCGTCGGTGCCGCAGCCCGCACACCACTGCCAGCCGTGTTGGTTGTTGGCCACGTCGCCATCGAGCAGTTGGTCCATGAACCAGCGGGCACCCCACTGCCACGGCAGATGCAGATCTTTGACGAGGAACGATGCCGCGATCATGCGCACCCGGTTGTGCATGAAACCCGTTTCGCGCAGTTCCCGCATGCCTGCGTCCACGATCGGAAAACCGGTCTCCCCGGCCTTCCAACGCTCGAACTGACGTCGCGCCTGGGCATCGGTGTCGGTCTCGATGGCGTCGAACTCCTGGTTCCAGTTGTGCCAGGCACTGCGGGGCCAGAAGTGCAGCACCGCGGCATAGAAATCCCGAAAGGCCAGCTGCCGCAGATACGCCGCGGCACCCGACTTCTTCAGGTCGAGGTCGGCGGCCATGGTGCGCGGATGAATGTTGCCGAATTTCAGGTAGACCGACATGCGGCTTGTGCAATCGAGGTCGGGGCGGTCGCGGTCCTGCTCGTAGCGCTCCAGCCCGCTGCTGACGAACCCCCGCCAGTGCTCGAGCGCCGCCGCTTCCCCGGCCGGGAACGCGAGTCGACCACCGAAGTCGGGGATGTCCACCGGGTGAGCGGACTCGCGGGGCAGCTCACTCGGGTCGATCAGGTGTGCCGAGTCGGGCCGTGAGTTCGCCGGTCGCCGCCAACCGTGCTCACGCCACCGCCGAAAGAACGGGGTGAAGACCCGATAGGGAGTCCCGTCGTCTTTGACGACGCGCCCCGGAGAGGCCAGGTACGGCGAGCCGGTGGCCACCAGCGGTATATCGCCGAGCGTGGCACGCACCCGCTCGTCACGCCGGCGGCCGAAGGGGGCGAAATCCTCTGAGACGTGTACCGCCGACGCGCCGATCGCGGCCGCGATCTGCGGGATCCGCTCCTGCGGACGTCCACGGGTGATCAGCAGCCGGCCGTCGAGGTCGTCGCTCAGCCGCCGCAGCGACTGACCCAGATACTGCAGTCGACGCTGCCCAGCCGAGGTCTCCAGCTGCGGGTCCAGCACGAAGCAGGCCAACACCTCAGGGCCTTCGTCGAGCGCGGCCGCCAGGGACGGCAAGTCCTCGACTCGCAGGTCGCGGCGGTACCACAGCAGGACCGGCACTACTTCTCCAGGTCGGAATCGAACTGTCGCATCGCCGAGATGACGGCAGCCAGGACCCGGTGGGTCGTTTGCAGGTCGGCGTCGGAGAACTCCGCGAGCGCCCGCTGCGTGTGACCTTGCAACGGGGTGAAAAACGCTCGTGCGGTGTCCAAGCCGAGTTCGGAGTAGCGCAATGCGACCTTGCGTCGATCCGAAGCGTGAGCTTCGCGCCGCACATGGCCGGACTGAATGAGTCGATCGACCAGGTAGGTGATGGCCGCACCCGACAGCCCCATGCGTTGACGCAGCTCACTGGGACCGATTGGGGTTCCGGCTGTCTCGGCGACCATGATGTGCAGCAGGGCGCGGAAGTCGGTCTGTCGAACGTGGTTGGAACCGGCGAACCGCTGTCCGATCTGTTCGGATTCGGCGGCCAGCTCACGCATATCAGCGGAGATCAGCGACTCCAGCGCCTCTCGCGCAACAGCGTCCTCATCCGGTTTCATGACGGTTGACAACGATATCGCTGCGATCAGCCCGGCGACAGCGGCAGACGCAGCGCACCCGGGGCACTCTCGGGCACGGCCGGGCGCACCGGCCGAACCGGCGCGATACGCCGGTAGGGCTCCCCCAATGGCGGGCGGGAGTCCGGCTCCCCGTTGTTGGGCCACAACGCCATCGCGCGTTCGGCCTGGGCCGTGATGGTGAACGAGGGGTTCACGCCGAGATTGGCGGTGATCGCCGACCCGTCGACGACATGCAGGCCGGGGTGTCCGTAGGCCCGCTGATAGGGATCGATGACGCCGGACTGCGCGGAGTCTCCGATGGGGCAGCCGCCGATGAAGTGTGCCGTCAGGGGGATGTTGAGCGCGTCGAGGTAGGTACCTCCGGCGATCCCACCGACCTTGTCGGCCATCCGGCGGGCAACATCGTGGGCCGTCGGGATCCAGTCCGGATTGGGTTCGCCCACACCCTGCTTGGCGGTCATTCGGGTGCCGAACAGGCCCCGTTTGCGATACGTGGTCAGCGAGTTGTCCAGTGACTGCATCACCAGAATGATGATCGAGTGCGCCGAGGCGTTGCGCGGAAACATACTGCGCAGCATCATCGCCGGGTGCCGTGCGATGGTCAGCATGAGCCGCGCGAATCGCCACGGCCCCCCGTCGATCAGATGGGTGCCCATCATCGACAAGAGGTTCGAGCCCTTGCCGTAGCGGCACACCTCGATGTGGGTGTTGGCCTCCGGGTGGATCGAGGAGGTGATCGCCACACCCTGGGCGAAATCATCACGATCGGGCGCGAACACCACGGGCACTTCTTCGGAGTTGGTGCGAGTCAGCTCGCCCAGACGGTCCGAAAGGTGCGGCAGCGAACCGGTGTCGCGCAGCTTGTGCAGCAGTCGCTGGGTGCCCAGCGATGCCGCGGCGAACACCACCTGGCCGGCGGTGAAGTCCTGCCGGCGTTTGCGCACCCATCGGCCGGTGCGCACCGTGCTGACGACATATCCGTCGCCATTCGGGCGCACATCGGTGACCATGGTCATCGGATGGATCTGGGCGCCGGCGCGCTCGGCCAGGTACAGGTAGTTGGTCTCGGTGGTGTTCTTGGCGCCGTGCGGGCAGCCGGTAAAGCACTGCGCGCAGCCGATGCATCCGGTGCGGTGCGGCCCCGCCCCGCCGAAGAATGGATCGGCGACGGTCTTGCCGGGCTCGTCGCCGAAGAAGACGCCGACGTTGGTGGGGTGATAGGTGTCTTCGACCCCGAGATCTCGGGCCACCGCCAGCAAGACCTCGTCGGCCGGAGTGGTGTGCGGGGTGGGTGTCACTCCCAGCATTCGTCGGGCCTGGTCGTAGTACGGCGCGAGCTCATCTCGCCAGTCGGTGATGTGTGCCCACTGCGGATCGTCGAAGAATCGCTCCAATGGCTCGTACAGGGTGTTGCCATAGATCAGCGAACCGCCGCCGACCCCGACCGCGCTGGCGATGAACGTCTTGCCCAGTATCGTCAGCCGCTGCGGGCCGAAGCACCCCAGTTTCGGGGCCCACATGGCCTTGCGGACATGCCAGTTGTTGGGCGGGAAATCGGTGGGTTGCCAACGGCGCCCCATGTCCAGGACACCGACCCGGTAACCCTTCTCGGTCAATCGCAGGGCGGACACGCTGCCCCCGAAGCCGGAGCCGATCACCACGACGTCGTAGTCATTTGTCATGCGGGTCCTCGGTGCTGTCGCCCGGAGCGGGGTGCGGTGGTGCACCACGTCACCGGAAATCTATCCCCCTGCGGGCCCGCGCGGAGGCACAAGCAGCACAAGCGACACCACCAGCAGCAGACTCAGCCCCACGGCGTTGAGCACTGCGTCCCGCGGTCCGTACATGTGCAGCATGCCGAGGTGGTAGATCAGGTGCGACAGGTTAAAGATCGACCAGCTGACCGCGGTGATGACGACGACGGCGCGGTTGCGCAGGTAGTACAAGGCCAGCGCGCTGAGCACCCCTAACGCCGAGAACATGCCGCCGACATCCTTGACGAGGTGTTCGTTGTAGGGGCCCAGTACCGGCAGCCAGGTCATGCCCATTCCGGGGAAGGTGGTGTACCAGTGCAGCGGGGCGAAATACGCCCACAGCCCCAGGCTGAGCCCGAAGATCGTCAACACGGTCAGACACACGCGATGCACAGTGAGGTTCATGCCCCCTTGACGACGCAGCGGGCGATTGTGTGACGACACACCGATCACCGAACGGCCGGAACGTGGGCATCCAGCCATTCGGCGAACGTCTGCTGGCCACGGGGCCCCGGGTGCGTCGGCAGCAGCGCACCCCCGGCCATGCCCTTTCCGACCGCGCCGGGCAGTCGCAGGGGGATCACCGGCCGGCGCTGCCGGAGCCGGCGCAGCAATTGGCGGGCCATGTCGACCATCGACTCCACCTGGGGGCCCGCGAGTTCGGGCGCCATCTGCTGGGGCTCGCCCACGGCGAGGGTGCACAGATGGGCGGCGACCTCACTGACGGCGATCGGCTGCGTGCGCATGGTCGGGATCACCGCGATCGGGCCGGGCACCTGTCCCAGGATCTGGTCGACGAACTCGTGAAACTGGGTGGCGCGCAGGATCGTCCACGGGACGTTGCCGGCCCGGATCACTTCCTCTTGGTGCTGCTTTCCTTGGTAGTAGCCGGAGTGCACACGGTCGCTGCCCACGATCGACAACGCGATGTGGTGGCGGATGCCGTTGCGCTGCGCGGCGGCCAGCAGATTCGCTGTGGCGGTGCCGAAGGAAGCCCGGGCCTTCTTGGCGTTCATGGTGGCGAAGTCGGCGACGTCGATGATGGTGTCGACGCCTTCGAGTGCGGCGTCCAGACCGATGTTCTCCAGCAGGTCCACCCCGTGCGCACGGGCGAGTATCACCGGATCATGTCCTTGGCCGCGCAGATGCTCGACGACGTGGCGGCCAGTCTTTCCCGTGCCACCGGCAACCGCGATTCTCATGAGTGCACCCTCGCATTTTCCGAGACCTCAGTCGACCAGGACCACCATTTTGCCCTCGGCCTCGCCGGATTCCATGACCCGATGCGCTTCCCGGATCTGATCGAAGGCGAAGACCCGCGATGGCGCGGCCTCGAGCCGACCAGAACGCCGCCAGCCCAGCTGCCGCCGCCGACGGATCGGCGACTACCATGAAACGGCCCCGCGGGTTCTCCCGCCCCCGTAGCTCAGGGGATAGAGCACGGCTCTCCTAAAGCCGGTGTCGCAGGTTCGAATCCTGCCGGGGGCACCACGTGATTAATGTATTAGCTGCCGGAGCGCGACCATCACTTCCAGAACGCGTTCATCGGCTGGGCGTACGTGTCGTTGTCGGTCAGCGGGGCCAGGGTTCCCGGCGAAGCCCGCAAGGCGTCTTCAATGGTGGCCATCAGGCTGTACTCGTTGTAGTAGGCGTCGGTGGCGAAGTTGCCGGACTGCATTCCCCCAAAGGTCACGGCGCCCGCACTCGGGATGACGATCATCGGAACGTTATTGCCTTGGTTACCGAAGCCCAGTGAGAGGTTGTTGTTGTCCTCGTCCGTGACGATGATGATCGCGTCCTTCTCGTTCGGGTCAGTCCAGGTCTTCGAGCCCTCGATAGTGGAGACCTCCTGCTGGACGAACTGGTCGGCGGCCGCGACGTTGTACTGATGGTCTCCGAGCTGGGTCGCAATGAACTGGAGAACGCCACTAAGCGAGTCGACCGGGCCTTCCCCGTTGTTGTCCTCGTTGGCGGCGATCCAGGTGAATCCGGGGAACTTGCTCGGGTCATTGAGGTCGGTGGACAACTGCGTCAGCGGTAGCAGGTGCTCCTGCAGGTAGTCGGGAGTGTTGCCGTAGACGTAGCTGAAATCGCCAAAGGGCAATTGGTCGGGAGAGTAGTCACCCGACGCCGTCAGGTCGCCCGCCGACGGCATGCTCTGCGCGTAGCCGGCCCAGGTGACACCCGCCTGATCCATCTCCTGCATGAGGTTCGGCGCGTCGATGGTGTTCAGGCCGGTGTTGTAGTCGATCCCGAAGTCCGAGCCGCCCAGGATCCGGAAGTAATTCGGGTCGCTGGGGTGGCCCAGCGCGTAGTAGTTGTCGTCATAACCGTAGGTGTTGATCAGGCTGTTCATGTACGGCGCGTTGGGGCTGCCGACGATGTCGGCGGCACCCTTGTTCTCCATGTAGATCACGAACACGTGGTCGAGCTGGCCGACGTCGGACGTGGGTGCGACCAGAGGTGCGGCGGTAAGGGCTGGATCGCCGACGGTGAACGACTCGTTGTCGGCGTAGGCGCCGTTGTAGTCCCCGAGGTACTTGTTTTCGTCGGTGAAGGTTGTGGTCACCGTCGCCGAGATGGCGCCGTCGGGGACTGTCCCGGTGATCTCCCTGTCCTCAAACCCGGTGAAACCCCAGCGATCCCACACTGTGACGGGATTGAGCGCACCGGTGCCCACCACGTCGCCGTTGGCGTCGAGGAAGCTGACCTGCACTGAGGCATAGGACGGGTTCCACGTTTGGCCACCGAGATCCGCACTGAGCGCATACGGCGTTCCGGCCGCGCCGGCGAGATCGACGGTTTGGCTGATGGTGGACGTGCCCACCGGTCCGCCGCCGGCGAAGTTGTCGCCACCGCCCGGCGGAGGAGTCTGCGGAAAGCCGAACAATCCCGACACGGTCGGCAAGGGAAAGGACACCGGGGATGGATAACCGACCGGGGTGCCATAGCCGATCACGGTCGGTGTGCCAGTCTCGGTCCAGCCCGGTATGGTCACCCCGCTGTAGCCCGAGCCGGATGGATCGGCTGTCTCGAATCCGGGATTGACCAGCAAGTTCTGACTCATCAGTTGCGTGTCAGCGCTGAGCGGGGCAACCGGATCGAAGCTGCCCAGCCAGCCGACGAGTTCGGTATCCAGCTGCGGACCCAACGCGCCGCTGACCGACTCCTGCGTCAAGAAACCGGTGATCGAAGTGAAGATCTGGTCGATGACGACGTCGAACTCATCGGCATGAGCTTCGGGTGTGCACGCCAGCCCGAGGCCCGCAGCCAACGTGGCGCCGACCGCGCCTGTCAGCCCAACCGCACGCCGACCGTGGTCTGCCATCATCCTGCGCGTACTTGGGTCTTGCATCCTGAGACGTCGAAAAGTCATGGCTTAACCCTCTGCAAGCATCGGCGATAAAGCGGCTCAAATTACCAAGCGGCGAAGCCGTCGGGCGGCCGAAGAGGCTCAATGCACAGCACTCCGGCAGGGCTTTTGCACGATCTGCGATACCAAATCTTGCCGTCCGCGCGATGCGGCCCACTTCGGCCGTCCCGCGCTACCTCACGCCCGAAGCTGGCGCTGCAGCAACTGATACCCCCAAGCCAGTACCAACCACGGGACGATCAACCACGGTCCGTTCAGCAGAATGAACTTCACCCCGACGTCCATGAAGCTGGTGGTGTTCACCGAGGGGAACCCGGACAGGATCTCGGTGCCGTAGTAGTACCAGGTCAGCACCGTGTGCGTGACCGCCGTCGACATCACCAGCAGCGTGCCGCGGAAGTCGCGGAACTTCGACCGGTACAACAGCATCAGGCCGGTCAGGCCGATGCAGCCGTTGATCACCGAGAGCACCTCGATCATCAGGAAATTCGGCTCGGCGTAGAGATAGCGCAGATCGCCGCCGTCGATGTAGTTCCACCACGGGTACGCCCAGGCGGCGTCGTGGGCAGCCGGGATCGCCTTGTGCAGAATGAGCCAACCCAATTCCCAGGTCAGGTGCGTCACATAGGAGACGGTGACGAAGGCCAGCACCACACCTTGCAGGCGTTGAAACGGCGTCCACCGCCGCAGTGAGGGGATCGGCAAGAAGGCCGCGAACATGCCCACGAAGTACGCGACCGTCACCTGGACCACCATCGCGCTGGCGATGGTTCCGCGGTCTAGCCCGCTGTGGAATGCCAGATAGCTGTAGAGCGGAAAGCTCACCGCCAGGGATCCGAACGCCAGGATCCACACGGTTCGCAGACCACGCGAGGGCGGCAGCGTTGCGGTGATCGGCGCCGCCGCCGCGGGCTCGGCCGCCGATACCTCTGATGCCGAAGTCATGTGCGTCCTCTTTCGCCCTCGCCCCGCCCAGTAATAATGATTATCTAGATCGGAACCATGATTACTGGCCGACGGTAGCATCGTCGGCGCAACGCCGGTCCGGAAAATGCCGGACCCGAACTCGAGGAGGGGGTGCTCGCCGATGACCGTGGAGGCATCAGCGGATGCGGTGGCCGACATCGGCGACGCCCGGCGGGCCATGTACCGGCACCAGATCCTTGCCGCCGCGGAGCACGAGTTCGCCCGCAACGGCTTCACCGGCGCTCGCGTGGGCGCTATTGCCGCCAGTGCCGGAGTGTCGCTGACCACGGTCTACCGCTACTTCTCGGGTAAAGACGAACTCTGGGATGCCCTCAACGCCCAGCGGATGACCGAGTTCGTCGCGGCAGTGTCCCACCGCGCCGACAGCAACGCCACGGCATTGGAGAACATCCTGAGCGCCGCGCGCGTCGAGATCGAGTTCTTCGCCGCCCGCCCCAATTTTCTGCACGTGCACCTGCGCGACGGCCTCAGCTGGGGCACCGCAACAACACTGATCGACGCCGGTCGCGGACAGCAGCGTGAAGTGTGGCGCACCGGAATGGAGATGATCACCCGCGCCGCGCAGGCCGCGATCGACGCCGGCGAAATCACCGGGCTCCGGGCGAGTGTCGCCGCCTCCCTGGTGATCTCGGCACTACAGATCTGGTTGACCGACTGGGTGGCCGACGGCTGCCGGCAGCCGGTCGAGACCCTGGCCGATGACGTCGTGGCACACCTGCGCCGCTGCCTGACGGCCTAGCGCCGCCGTTGGGTCAGCCGCCGAACCAGTCGTTCAAGTCGAAGCTGGGCGTGGTCGCGACCAGGTCCGCCATGTTGGCCCACTGCTGAGCCGCCCGCTCGCTGAGTTCGGTCGGCCAGTCGTCGTTGGCGGTCAAAATCACCGTCGCCAGATCATCGCGCGCATTGAGCAGCCCGGCCAGAATGCTGGTGTTCGGATTGAACAGTGCGTCATTGACCGCCGTGATGAACATCTGCGGCAGCAGCACCGACAGCGCGGTCTGGGTCATCGCCAGGGAGATAGGCAGCATGACGTCACTGGTCAGCACGGGCAGGTTGTTCAGCACCGCGGTCAGGCTCTCCACCGGGTTCTCCACGACACTGCGCCACACAGCATCCCAGTCGGGGCTGAGCGCGTCGGTGAACCGCAGCTCAATCGGGGTAGAGGGCTGCACGCCGAAAACCGACTCGAAGTCCTCGTTGCCCATCAGTGCTGCCATCCCGTTCATCACCACGTGCTGCAGCACCCACGCGGGCTGGGCACCCATCCGAGACACGTCCAAGCCGTAGTCGTAGGAGAACACCCGCTGAGCCATGTCTGCGGCATACTCGGCGGGACTGACCGCTGGTGTGTCGTTGGGCAGGTACTGGGCGAGCTCACCGACCGGCACCACCTGGGCCGTGACTCCCAGGCCGATGGCACCGTCTCGGTCGTCGACGTTCTCAAAGCGGGCGAAGATCTCGCCCCGCGACAGTCCGCCGGTGTCCAGCCAGTTCGCCACGCCCGGATTCGTCGCACTGACAACGTAATAGGTGTAGCCGTCCTCGGCTTGGTACGTGGTGGTGTGGTTGAGGGTGGTCTGGGCCATGACGTAGGGCAACGCGCCGCCGTAGACGTTCATCAGCTCGATGCCGCTGTAGGCCGCGTCCACCGTGGGCACCTTCAGGATCAGCGCCTCACCGGGATCGAGATCCCAGTTGCCGCCGGTGACGACCGCGGACTCCAGTCCCACGCCGTAACTGGTCTCGGGGGCCAGCGTCATCATCGTGTTCGCGGGCACTTCCATGCCCACCGACGCCCCACCTTCGATGCTGCGCTGGTTGAACGGGCCGACGATCTGGGCGAAGGCGCTGAACAGCATGTTCAACACGTCGTCGACGGAGCCGATGTTGGCCGGCCCGCTCGGCGTCTCGGATCCGCCTTCGGTTGGGAAGAATCCGCCGGCGGGAATAGAGAAGAACGGCGGGCAGTCAGCGACACACTGAATGCTGACGCTGCCCGGCCCCTTGGCCCAGTCGCCCAGCATGTCGCGGATCAGCAGGGACGCCGCACCCCCGACGGTGGCGTCGGAGGAGTCCAGGAAGTTCACCGCGCCGGCCGGGGCCTCGGGCCCAATGTAGACGGTGAAATTGCCGTTGGCATCGACCACCAGGCCGTGGCCCAGCTCGAGGTCCTCGATGGTGTGGGCGGTGGCACCGGTGACGGCTGTGGTGCTGATCGAGAAGTGCTCGGTCCCCCCGCCGAGGTTTCCGGTGAGCACGTATGTCGCACCGGGAGCCAGTCCGGCCGTGACGTGGTAGTAGATATCAGGGGTGAAGTAGTCGAAGTATTGGCGTGAGTCCGCGACGGTGCCGGCTATCACTTCGGGAGACTGGAAGAACACACCGTTGAACAGTTCGGTCACCCGCGACAGCCCGGCGGTGAACAGCTGATAGTTGGTGTTACGCAGCATCGTCATCAGCACGTCGCCGTCGTCGGGCGAGGCATAAGGCAATGCCAAGTCGAAAGCCCGCGCATCGTTCATGGCGGCGAGCAGGTCATCGAGTGACTGCTGATATCCCGCAGTCAAGGCCACGGAGGGCACGGCACCCCCGGCGGCCGGCACCGGCGAGCCCATCACCAGCGACAACGCACTGCCCACCGCGGCCGCGGCGACCCCGTACCGCCGCACGCGGCTCACGCGGTCCACGGCCCCAGCTCCGATCACGCCCACGACCACTCCCCGATCTTGTTCATGATTCTCTGGTTTAACTCACGGCGAATTTTTATTTTTCGACGATACGTCGGGGCCTGACCGGGTGCAATAGTCGCCGTGCACAGACCGCAACCCGTGTCGGTAAACCCATTGCCGGCATCGGCCAGGGCCGCCAGGTAGGTTGCGCTGCATGTCCAAGCGATGGCTGTGTGCGTGGGGAACGGTGACGGCGGCCCTGGTCTTGAGCGGATGCGGACTGACCGTCACCAAGGCCGGCACCGACCCGGTGGCCAACCTCGCCCCCCGCAGCACCCCCAACGGCATGGTGCTGGTGTCACCGGACAACTTCGTGCGGGCCGTCACCGACCAGGAGTTCACCAACGTCGTCAACGAAAACGGCTTCGGACGTTTCTTTCACATGCGCGAACTCACCCCGATCGACCGCCAGCTGGTGGTGCGGTCCAACCGCGACACCCTGTATTCGGCGGCGGTGTTCGACCTACAGGCCGCTCCGGTGACACTGACCCTGCCCGACCCGGGCAAGCGATACATGTCGGCACAAGTGATCAACCAGGACGAGTACGTCACCGACATGTTCTACGGCGGCGGCGAACACACCCTCGACGAAAAGCACGCCGGGACCCGCTATGCGATGGTGGTCGTGCGAATTCTGGCCGACCCGGGCGACCCGGCCGATCTGGCCACCGCACACCGGCTGCAGGACGGCATCGCCGTGAGCCAGGACAACATCGGCAGCTTCGATGTACCGCGATGGGATCCGGTGAGCCAGAAGAAGGTCACCGACGCGTTGCTGGACCTGGCTCAGACCATCCCCGACACCCGGGGCATGTTCGGCAGCGAGGCCGACACCGACCCGGTGCGGCATCTGATCGGGGCGGCCGCGGCCTGGGGCGGCAACTCCGAGCAGGAGGCGCTGTATCTCAACGTCACCCCGGCCCGCAACGACGGCAACACCGTGTATCGCCTGACCGTCAAAGATGTTCCGGTGAAAGCCTTCTGGTCGGTCACCGTCTACAACAAGAACGGCTACCTCACCGAGAACCCCCAGCAGGCATACTCGGTGAACGACATCACCGCCGACAAGTCCGCAGACGGCTCTGTCACCGTGCAGTTCGGCGGGTGCTCCGACGACAACACCGCCAACTGCCTGCCTATTACGCCGGGCTGGAACTACCTGGTGCGGCTCTACCAGCCGGAGAAGGAGATCCTCTCGGGCAAGTGGGTGTTCCCGGCCGCACAACCGGATGAGTCGGCGAACGGCGAGCCCCGTTCTGCGGCCTCGACGCCGACACCGGCGCCCACGCCGCGCCCGGCACGCTGACCCGTATCCGGAGCGAGGTTGAGGAGGCCGTCGATGCAGAGGGCATTTCGCTTCGGGGTGGGCCTGAACTCGACCCGTTCCGCGCCCGAGCTGGCGCAGACCGCGCGGCGACTGGAAGGTTTCGGGTTCGACGTCCTGCACGTACCCGATCATCTCGGCGCTCCCGCCCCTTTCCCGGTCCTGGTCGCGGCCGCCGCGGCGACCTCCACGATCCGGCTGGGCACCTACGTGCTCAACGCCTGCTTCTACCGCCCGGCGCTGTTGACCCGTGACGTCGCCGACACCGACCTGCTCTCGGGCGGACGGCTGGAGGTGGGCCTGGGCGCGGGTTACGTGCGCGCGGAGTTCGAGGCCGCCGAGATGGATTTTCCGACCGCCGCGCGGCGCATCGCCTATCTGGAACATGTCACCCGATACGTGGCGACACACCAGCCGCGCGTACCGATACTGATTGCCGGCAGCGGCGACCGGCTGCTGACCGTGGCGGCGCGCCACGCCGACATCATCGGACTGACCGGCGCGCGGGTCGGCGGTGCCGATGATCCGCTGGCCGAGCGCGTCGGTTTCGTGCGCGCGGCCGCCGGCGACCGGTTCGAGGCCCTGGAGCTGAACCTGGCCATCACCGCATTGCCGACCGACGGCTCAGGGGTTCCCGATCTGGCACTGACCCGCCGCTTCGCGCCGACGCTGTCTGATGAGGAGCTGCTAGCCTCGCCTGCCGTGCTGTCCGGATCGGTGGCCGACATGGCCGAGACCCTGCGCCAGTACCGGCACCGCTACGGGGTCAGTTACTTCACCGTCCAGCAGCAACACGCCGAGGCGTTCGCCGAGGTCATCGCCGCACTGCGCTGACCAGCGCCCACACCGAACACCCCAGCGCACCCGCGACGGCGGCCGCCCCAAGGTAGAACCCATAACCCGGCGTTATCGGCGCCACGACGTTCAGCCGGTAGTACCAGAGGCCCAGCGCAGCGATGAGCACCGCATCCAGCACGGCGACCACCGCGGCCAACCGGGTGAACAACTCCCGGGCCACCATCGCGCCGGCAACCAGCAGCACCGAGGCCAGCAGCACGATCAACTGGCCGACACCGAAGCGCGGCGGCAGCACGATGGCGCCGGCACTACCGCCTATCGCACTGGCATGCCCGCCGCCCTCGGCCGAGGTGATCAGCCACGGCAGCCACGCGCTGGCCGACAGAATCGCCGCGCACAGTGCGATCAGCCAACCGGGACGCGAGCGAGTCATGTTGTGACACTAGCCCGCATCGATCAGCTCGCCGGCGCGCGGCATGGTCAACCTCCGCCGCAGATCCAGCCGCGCCAGGAACCCCGCGTCATGACTCACCACGATGAACGCTCCCCGATAGGCCGCCAGTGCCTCGACCAGCTGATCAACACTGGCCAGATCCAGGTTGTTGGTCGGTTCGTCGAGCAGCAAGAGCTGCGGCGGCGGGTCGGCGAGCAGTAGCTGGGCCAGCGCAACACGGAATCGCTCACCACCGGAGAGGGTCCCCACCGGCCGGGTGACACTGTCGGCGTCCAGCAGGAACCGGGCTAACTGGGCGCGTACCGCCTGCGGTTCACTGCCGGAGATCGCCGACACGGCGTCGAACGCCGACACCGTGTCGTCCAAGTGGTCCAGCCGCTGCGGAAGGTAGCCGACCCGGTCGGTCAACAGGCGACCGGCCGCACCCGTGCGCAGGGCTTCCAGCAGCGTCGTCTTGCCGACTCCGTTCGGGCCGTCCAGGCCGATACGCTCTGGGCCCTGCACAATGAGCGGTCCGTCGACACCCGGCAGCTCTGCCAGCCGGCGACTGGTGGGCACATCCGGGTCTGGAAGCACCACCCGAATGTGCTCATCGCGGCGGACCCGGGCCGCGGCAGTCTCCGCGTCGGCTCGCGCATCAGCCAACCGGCTGCCGGAACTCGCGCGTAGTTTGCCCGCCGATACCTGGGCATTGGCGGCGTTCTGGTTCATCACGATCTTCGCGGCGCGCTTGTTCTGACGGGCGACCTGGGCCGCCCGGTGACGCCGCGCGAGCCGGGTCTCGGCGTCGACGCGCTGACGTTTCTCCACCTTGATCGCCTGTTCCGCGGTTCGGACCGCCGCCCGGGCCGCGGCTTGCTCGGACTCCAGGTGCTCCCGCCACGCACGGTAGGGGCCCCCGAACGTGGTGAGGCGCCCGTCGTAGAGCTCGGCGGTGTCGTCCATCTGCTCCAACAGCGCGGTGTCGTGGCTGGCCACGATCAGCGCGCCCGGCCACGCGTCGACCAACCGGGCCAGCGCGGCACGCGCGGCACGGTCGAGATTGTTGGTCGGCTCGTCGAGCAGGGTGATCGGGGCGGCCTGCAGCCGCAGCCCGGTCAGCGCGACCAGCATCGCCTCGCCGCCGGAGAGCTCACCCACCCGGCGGTCGAGGTCACGTGACCCGAATCCGATGTCGCGCAACGCCACATCCACACGGGTTTCGATGTCCCAGTCGTCACCGACGACCTCGAAATGAGTCACGTCGGCGTCGCCGCTTTCGATCGCCCGCAGTGCGGCGAGTTGCTCAGCGACGCCGAGCAACTCGGCGATCGAGGCATCGGCTGCCAGGGTCAGCGCCTGCGGCAGATAGGCCACCGGACCCGACCGGGTGATGTGCCCAGCCGTGGCGGTGAGTTCCCCGGTGATCAGCCGGAACAGGGTCGACTTTCCGGCACCGTTGGTACCGACCAGCCCAGTTCGGCCGATTCCGAACGAACCGGTGATGCCTGTCAGCGCGGCGGTGCCGTCCGGCCAGGCGAAGTCGACGCCGGCGAAGGTGACGGCAGGGAGTGAGTCAGAAAAAGGGAAGGACATGCGGTCTCCGGAAGGTCAGCGGGTGCGCTGACAACCGGGACCGGACTACGGCAACTCGTCGGTGATCAGCGCGCGGGCAGCGGCGTGAGACCGGTGATGCCTGTCATTTCCTGACCTCCTGTGAAGCAACAGTCGCCACCGTAGTCGCGAGGCGACCTGGCGTGCAACCGATTAAACCGAGGCGAAGACCGCGACGAACCTACGCAGCGACTCGTTGATGTCGCTCTTGAGCGCGGCGGCCACCAGCATGCCGATGGGTCCGAACAGCGCGGGCCCACCCAGGTGAACATCGAAACTGACCTTGGAACCGTCGCCCTGCGGGGCGACCTTCGCGAGCAGCTTGATCTTGACTCCGCCCTTACCGTCGCCGTTGAGCGTCATTCCGGTAGGCGGCTTGTAGTTCACGATCGTCCAGCTGATCTTGTTGAGCATGCCCTTGACCTCGACGATCGACTCCAAGGTGGTGCCCTTGTCGAGATTCTCCGGCAGCACACTGCGCCAGACCCGGTGAATGGTCAGCCACTCTTTGTAGCGCGACAGATCCGAGGCGTGCGCCCATGCCTGCTCGGGCGGCAATGGGACGTCGATGGATCCGGAGAGCTTGGCCATGTCGTCTTTCCCCTTGTGTCACGGTTTATCGGTGGGCCATTGTGGTCGTTGCCGACTCCCGCCACAACTTCGGCCGCTCGCCGAGCATCCCGCCCCGCGCCCACCACATCGCCTCGATGGCGGCAGCGCCGAGGGCTCCGATACCCAAGGCCAGCAAGGTCAACGCCATGTTGGAGGGGTCCAACAGAAACTTCTCCCGGGTCAGCGGCATCGCGAAAATCGCCACGTAAGCCAATCCGCAGGAGATCACCAGCAGCAGACGCCACCATTGATAGGGCCGCGCCACCACGGCCAGCACCCATCCGGCCGTGGTCAGCAGCGTGATCAGCGCACTGGTAGAGGCCTGGATCTGCTGGACCGACGTCGCTTCGCTGCCCCGGTAGGCCACCAGGTACGACACGAAGGTGGCGATACCCACCACCACACCGGCCGGCAGCGCCCCACTCATCACCCGCCGCACGAATCCGGGGTGCGCCCGCTCGTTGTTCGGCGCCAGCGACAGGATGAACGAGGGGATGCCGATGGTGAACCACGCCGCGACCGTGACATGGATCGGCTGGAAGGGGTACAGCAGCGGCTTGGTGCCGAACAGTGCCGAAGCCAGCCCCACCAGGCCCACCAGCAGCGCGAGAAGCACCGAATACACCGTCTTGGTCAGGAACAGGTTCGCCACGCGCTCGATGTTGCCGATCACCCGGCGGCCCTCACCCACGACGTAGGGCAGGGTGGCGAATTTGTTGTCCAGGAGGACGATCTGGGCCACCGACCGCGCCGCGGAGCTCCCCGCCCCCATCGCGACACCGATATCGGCGTCCTTGAGCGCGAGTACGTCGTTGACGCCGTCGCCTGTCATCGCCACCGTATGGTCGCGTGCCTGGAGCGCGTGCACCATGGCCCGCTTCTGATCGGGGCGCACTCTGCCGAAAACGGTGTGGTCCTCCACCGCAGCAGCGAGCCGGTCTGGTTCGGTCGGGAGCTTGCGGGCGTCCATCGCGTCCCCGGGCAGTCCCAGTTCCGCGGCTACCGCACCCACCGAAACCGCATTGTCTCCAGAGATCACTTTGACTGAAACATCTTGCGCGGCAAAGTATTCCAAGGTATCGCGGGCGTCGGGGCGTAGCCGCTGCTCCAATACCACCAGCGCCGCGGGGGTCACCTGTCCCGGCGCACCGGGGTGGTCCACGGGTTGGTCGCAGGCCCCCAGCAGTAACACCCGAAGACCCCGGGCCCCGATCCGTTCGGCCTGCTCAGCGACTGCCGATGACGGGTCCAGCAGCACATCCGGCGCGCCGATCACCCAGTTCCCATGCTCGGAGAACGAGAGACCGCTCCATTTGGTGGCCGACTTGAATGACGCACAGGCACTCGGCGTCCAGCCCGGCGACGTGGGGAATGCCTCGGCGATCGCCTGGATGCTCGCATTGGGGCGGGCGTCGGCGGCAGCCAGGGCGGCCAGCGCCTCTCGCACCGGAAGACCTTCGGCGCCATCAAGTTCGGCGATCTGCGACACCCGCATTCCATTCTCGGTGAGGGTGCCGGTCTTGTCGGCGCACACCACATCGACTCGGGCCAGGCCTTCGATCGCGGGCAGTTCCTGCACCAGGCACTGCTTCCGACCCAGCCGCACGACCCCCACGGCGAACGCCAAAGACGTCATGAGCACCAGGCCTTCGGGCACCATCGGCACCAAGGCGCCCACCATGGCCAGCACCGATGCCCGCCAGCCCACATCCGTGGTGAACAGCTGGGTGTAGATGATCAACAGGCCCGCCGGAATCAACAGGTAGGTGATGAATTTCAGGATCTGGTCGATACCGGAGCGCAGTTCGGATTTCACCAGCGTGAACTTGCTGGCCTCCTCGGCCAGTTTGGCGGCATAGGCCTCACGCCCCACCCGGGTGGCCCGATAGGCCCCACTGCCGGACACCACGAAGCTGCCCGACATCACCTGGTCGTCAAGACCTTTGCCGATCGGATCCGCTTCACCGGTGAGCAGCGACTCATCGACCTCCAGGTCGGCCGACTCCACGACCTGACCGTCGACCACGATCTGGTCGCCCGGCCCCAGCTCGATGACGTCGTCGAGCACCACGTCGCCCGGCGGCAGCTGCTGCGCGCCAGACTGCCTGCGCACCAGGGGTTTCGCCTGGCCGATGATCGCCAGTCTATCCAGCGTCTGTTTGGCCCGGATCTCCTGCACCAACCCGATGACACTGTTGAAGACGATGAGCAGACCGAACAGTCCGTTGATCAGTGAACCGGTGGTCAGCACGATGACCAACAGCACGCCCAGAATGGCGTTGATGCGGGTGAAGACGTTGGCCCGGACGATCTCACGGATGCTGCGCGCGGCACGCGCCGGAATGTCGTTGGTCTGGCCCTGCTCGACTCGCTGGGCGACCTGCGCATCAGTGAGTCCTGCGGTTCGCGCTGTCGTCAACGGGTGAACCTTCCCAGCTTGTCGTGATCGAAGTACTCCAGCGCCACCGCATCCTTGGTGAAGGTCGCCTTGGAGATCGTTCCCTCCGGTGCGTTCTCACCCTGCAGCGTGAAGGTGAAAGTGTCACCGTCGTAGTGGGTCAACCGGAACTGTTGGTGTCGCGGACCGAGTGCTACCTCAAGGGCACCGTGGTCCTCGGTCACGGCGACCGGCCCCCAGTAGCTGTTGGTGTAGTCGCCGACATATGCCGACAGCGGCTGGGCTGCGGCCGGCCGGGCCGGTGGCGGGGTACCCACCAAGGAGCCCTCCGGTTGCGACATCGGCGCGAACGCCTGCTGGTACAGAGTCGCCCAGTTCTCGCGGATCTCGCCGTACTGGACCAGGTCCAGGAATTGGGCGATCAGGGTCTCCGGGACGCCGACCGGGGCGGCGTTGGTCAGCACCACGATGCCGACGTCCTGCGACGGCAATGCCGAAAACGCGGTCGCGGCACCGAGCAGGAACGCGCCCGAGTGGCCGTACTGGGTGCGCCCCGATGAGGTGATCGACACCGTGAACCCCTGGCCGTAGAGCCCAGCCCGTGCCGTGGCGACCGTGGCAGGGGCGCTGATCACCTGAGGCGTGATCGCGGGGAGCAACGCCTCGGGCGCGATGATCTGGGTGCCGTGGTGGCTGCCGTTGGCCAGCACCATGGTCAGCCACCGCGCCATATCGTTCACCGACGAGCTGACCCCGCCCGCCGGGGACTGCGCGTCCGGATTGCGTTGATAGCCAGGCTCGTAGCCCTCGCCTTCCTTGACGTGCGTGACCGCCCGATTGGGCCGTGCCAGGTAGTCGCCGAAGCGGGAACTGGTCGAGGCCATTCCCAGCGGCCGGTACAGCACATCGGCGCTCAGCTGCTCCCACTCGACGCCGGCTGCTGCGGCGACCGCCTCTGCGGCGGCGGTGACACCGAAGTTGGTGTAGTCGTAGCTGTCGCGGAACGAGGACAGCGGGAGATAGCGGAGCCGCTGCAGCACTTCCCGGCGGCCATAGCCCAGGTCTTCAAGACCATCGCCGGCATGGTCGGGCAACCCGGACCGGTGCGCGTACAGGTCGGCGATGGTGAGGTGGTCGGTGACGTAGGGATCAGACAGCGCAAACCACGGCAGTTGTGTCACCACCGGGGTGTCCCACGCGACCGCCCCGGCACCGACCTGCTGCGCTACCACGGTGGCACCGACCGATTTGGACATCGACGCCAGCTGAAACACCGTGTCAGCGTCCACCGCATTGTCCGGCCCCTGGCCGTTGCGGGTATCGCGAACTCCGAAGCCCTTGGCGTACAGGGTCTTCCCGCCGTGCACGACCGCGACGGCCAGTCCAGGCACTCCGGTGCTGTCCATCAGTTCGCGCACCAGGCCGTCGATTCTGGCCACCGCTGCATCGACGCGGCCCTCGGGGATGTCCACTCCCGATACCTCGTTCGGCGAGGTGTCCTGCAGTGCCGGGGGCGCTGCCGCGGGAGCACATCCCGCGGCGCCGAAGAGCAGCACCGTGGCCCCGGCCGCAGCCGCCCACCTGGTCATGGCGCTACGGCCTCCACCACGCCGAAGTCGCGGCGACGCCGGGCTGCACCCGGCCACCGGGCCTGGGCACCGCCACCGTCACCCCGGCAGCTTCCGCGGCGGTCAGTAACCGCTCCACCGGCTCGGCCCAGCGGTGCGGCGCCAGCCGGAACGTGCCCCAGTGAATGGGCACCAACAGTCCCGACGGCGATGCGTTCACGTCGAGGTGCGCCCGGACCGCCTCTTCGGGGTTCATGTGGACGTCCGGCCAGGCGGTGTTGTAGGCCCCGATCGGCAACAGCGTTACGTCGAACGGGCCATGGTCGGCGCCGATCGCAGCGAAGCTGCCCGTGTAGCCGCTGTCGCCGCCGAAGTAGACCCGGTGGGTGGGCCCGGCGATCACCCAGGACGCCCACAGGGTCTGATTGCGGGTGAGGAAACGTCCGGAGAAGTGCCGGGCGGGGGTGCAGGTCACGGTGAGATCGCCCAGCGCGGTGTGCTCATCCCAGTCGAGTTCGATCACGCGGTCAGCCGGAACGCCCCACTCTCGCAGGTGTGCGCCGACTCCCAGCGGGACGACGAACGGTGCCCGCTGACTGCGGGCCAGTGCGGTGACGGTGTCGATGTCGAGGTGGTCGTAGTGGTCGTGGCTCACCACGATCGCGTCCAGTGCGGGCAGCGCCGACAACCCCACCGGCGGGGGGTGCAGCCGCCGGGGACCAACGGCGTCCGACGGCGAGCAGCGTTCGCTCCAGACGGGGTCGGTCAGAACGCGGTAGCCGTCGATCTCGACCAGGGCCGTGGCATGCCCCAGCCAGACGATCGCCAGCGGATCGGGGTCGGCGCTGAAATCGGGTACGTCCAGCGGGATCGGTTCCGGGGGCCGCCGCGCCCCGCGGTCGGCGAACAGCTCCCGCAGCATCAGCCGCTGTTGTTCACGGTCCATGTTGACCGCCGCGGCGCGTTCGAGGTTGTGGAAGATCCCGTCGCGGTAGTTGCCCGATCGGGCCGCCACCGCGTCGATGGCGCCGGGTGCCGCACCCAAGGCGGCGGGGGTGCCACGCAGTGCGCGCAGCGTCCAGCCGCCGGCGACCAGTGAGGCGGTGGCCGTACCCAGCCGAAGTGCTCCACGCAGCATGACCACGAGTCTAGGGTGGCGGCCCGCGGGCTCCGTCGCGTTTAGGCTCCCTGGAACTTCGGCGGTCGCTTCTCCACGCGCGCCACCTGGGCCTCGATGACGTCTTGGGAACTCCAGGCCTTGTCGAACAGCTCCTTGTGCACCGGCTGCTGTTCCTCGAAGGCGCCATCGTCGTTGAGCACCCGCTTGGCGTGCTGCAGTGCCAGCGGCGCCAGCCCGGCGATCTCGTGCGCCCAGGCCTGCGCGTCGGCGACGGTGCCCAGCCGGTTGGCCATACCGGTTAGCAGTGCCTCATCGGCCGGCAGCTTCTCCGCGGTCAGCATCATCGCCCGGGCCCGCCCATAACCGACCAGTGAGGTCAGTCGCCGGATGCTCCAGTTGTCCAGCGCCAGACCGTACTTAGCCACCGGGAACTGGAAGAAGGCCTCGGGGGCCACCACCCGCAGATCGCAGACCATCGCCAATTGCAGGCCGGCGCCGATCGCGGCCCCGTTGATGGCGCCGATCACCGGCACCGGGACGTCGGCGATGCTCTGGTGCAGGGCGACCAGCTTGTCGGGGTAGTCGGCGGCGAACGCGTCACCCGACAGGTCCGCGCCGGCGCAGAACACCGTGCCCTGCCCGGTCAGCACGATCGCGCGGACGTCATGGGTGGCGGCGTCCAAGACCGCCTCCCGCAACTCGGTGACGAGCTGGGAGTTCAACGCGTTGCGGCGCTCGGGGCGCTGCAGCTCGATGGTCGTGACTGCTTCATCGCGGGTAACACCGATCATGAGATCCCAGCCTATTAGCCTCGATCTGTGAGCGGACCGGGGCCGATGAACTGCGCGAAGCCATGCTGGATCGCGGCTCGTTCCTCAGTTGGGACACCGCGCCGCTGACCGTGCCGGTCAGTGACGAATATGCCGCCGAGCTGGCCGCCGCCCGGGCTGCCAGCGGCCGCGACGAGGCCGTCCTCACCGGCGAAGGCCGGATCAATGGCCGCAGGGTCGCGGTGATCGCCAGTGACTTCGACTTCCTCGCGGGCTCGATCGGGGTGGCGGCCGCCGAGCGGATCACCGCCGCGATCCAGCGGGCCACCGCCGAACGACTGCCGCTGCTGGCATCGCCGAGTTCGGGCGGCACCCGGATGCAGGAGGGCACCGTCGCGTTCCTGCAGATGGTCAAGATCGCCGCCGCGGTCGAGCTGCACAAGCGGGCGCACCTGCCCTACCTGGTGTATCTGCGCCATCCCACCACCGGCGGGGTGTTCGCCTCCTGGGGGTCGCTGGGGCACGTCACGCTGGCCGAACCCGGGGCGCTGGTGGGGTTCCTGGGGCCGCGGGTCTACGAACAGCTCTACGGTGCCCCGTTCCCGCCGGGCGTCCAGACCGCCGAGAACCTGCAGGCCTACGGGGTGATCGACGGGGTCATCCCGCTGAAGTGGCTGCGCCGCACCTGCGCGCGGGCGCTGAAGGTGATGCTCGACGACCCCGGCTCTGCACCTGCGGCACCGCCCGCCGAGCTCATTCCCGACGTGCCGGCATGGGACTCGGTGTGCGCGTCGCGGCGCCCCGATCGACCGGGCGCGGGATTTCTGCTGCGCCACGGCGCCACCGAACGGGTCTTCCTGTCCGGCACCGGCAGCACCGATCGCGGTGCCACCATCGTGCTGGCGTTGGCCCGGTTCGGCGGTCAGCCCGCCGTGGTGTTGGGGCAGCTTCGCGGGGCAGATCGCCTGACCGACCCGGTGGCGCTGCGCGACGCACGTCGCGGCATGGCGCTGGCGGCGGGACTGCGACTGCCGCTGGTGCTGATCATCGACACACCCGGCCCGGCGCTGTCGGTGGAGGCCGAGCAGGGCGGACTGGCATCCCAGATCGCGGCTTGTCTGGCCGAGCTGGTCACGCTCGAGGTGCCGACGGTGTCGGTGCTGCTCGGTCAGGGCAGTGGTGGTCCGGCGTTGGCCATGGTGCCGGCGGATCGAGTGCTGGCCGCACTGCACGGTTGGCTGGCACCGCTGCCGCCCGAGGGTGCCAGCGCCATCGTGTTCCGCGACACCGGGCACGCCGCGGAGCTCTCGGCCGCGCAGGGTATTCGCTCGGCCGATCTGCGGGCCGACGGCATCGTGGACGTGATCGTCGGCGAGCATCCGGATGCGGCCGAAGAACCGATCGACTTCACCAAGCGCATGGCGCAGGCGATCGCCGTCGAGCTGCATGGGCTGCGCGGCGTCCCGGCGGAGCAACGGATGGCGGCCCGGTTGCAGCGCTATCGCCGAATCGGGTTGCCCAATCTCGCCGAGCCCGACGTTTTGCAGTGAAAGTGCGGGTAGCGGCCTGCAAAACGTCGGTTTCGGCGGTCGTTACAGACCCGAGCTGCTACCCGGTGATCATGGCGACCGCGACGGCCGCCAGCACCATCCCCGCCACCTGGCGAGGACGTACCCGCTCCCGCAGCACGGCCACCGCCAAGAACACCGTGGCCGCCGGGTACAGCGAGATCAGCACGCTGGCCAACGACAGCAGCGAGAGCTGCAAGGCGAACAGCATGGTGACGTTGGCGGCGGTGTCCAGCAGGGCGATCAGGAACGCGAGCCGCAGCGGCGTGCCCGTGGGGGCCCGAAGATTGCGGCTGGCGGCCGCGACGACGACCACCAAGACGGTGGCGGCCGCGCGCGCGAACAGCAGCGGCCACAGCCCGGCGTCCGAGGGAGTGCGATCCAAGAAGACGAAGTTCAGCCCCAGCGCCATCCCCGAAGCGACGGTCAGCCAGATCACGCGACGGTTGAGGCCCGGCCGCTTGATGCCGTCTTCGCCTGCGTGCCAACTGATCAGCACCACCGCGCCCAGTGCCACCGCGATGCCGGCACTGGCGAGCAGTCCGGGCCGCTCCCCCAGGAACCGACCGACGCAGACCGGCACGCTGGCATCGACCACGGCGGCCAGCGGCGACACCACCGAGATCGGGCCCGCAGCCATGGCCGCGTAGAACCACCAGATGCCCAGCGCCTGGCTGAGCCCACCGAGCATGCCCAGGATCACCGCGCCGGTCGTGATCCGTCCGCCACCGATCAGGGCCAGCCCACCCAACATCACCATTGAGACCGGGGTCGACACCAAGACCACCCGCAAGGCCGCGACACGCCGGGACGCGACACCACCGACGAAGTCGCTGATCCCGAAGCTGGTGGCCGAGGCCAACGCCAAACCCTGTGAGCCGATCACGCCGCTGCCTGGGCGGCCGCGCCGGATCCGGCTGGCTTAACGTTCGATGAGACGATCACGCGGCAAAGCCTAAGTGCACAGTGAGGTCCCAGAAACCTTTGTTTGCAGGATCTTTGCAGTCGACCTGCCGATTTCCGCACGTCGTTGATTAAAATTCGCCTGGATTTAACTCCGCGGGCCCGCGTTGGACCGGTCTAGGCCAGCGAACGCAGCCAGGCGTCGTGCAGCGCCGCGTAGTGCCCCTCAGCCCGGATCAGGTCGGCCGGCGGCCCGTCTTCGACGATCCGCCCGTCTTCGATCACCAGAACCCGGTCGGCGATCTCAACCGTCGAGAGCCGGTGGGCGATCACCAGTGCGGTCCGCTGGGCCAGCACGCTGCGCAACGCCTTCTGCACCATCCGCTCACCCGGAATGTCCAACGAGGATGTCGCCTCGTCGAGGATCAGCACGGCCGGGTCTGCGAGGAACGCACGTGCGAACGCGATCAGCTGGCGTTGCCCGGCCGAGAGCCGCCCGCCGCGCTTGGCGACGTCGGTGTCGTAGCCGTCCGGCAGGGCGGTGATGAATGCGTCGGCGCCCACCTGGGTGGCAGCGGCAACCACCTCGGCGTCGGTCGCACTGGGCCGGCCGAACCGGATGTTGTCGGCCACCGTCCCGCTGAACAGGAAGTTCTCCTGCGTGACCATCACCACGTGCTGACGCAAAACAGTCTGGGTGAGCGCACGTAGGTCGACGCCGTCGAGAGTGACCGCTCCTGACACCGGGTCGTAGAACCGGGCTATCAGTTTGGCGATGGTGGACTTGCCTGCGCCGGTGCTGCCCACCAGCGCCACGGTCTGGCCGGCTGGGATGTTCACGGACAGCCCGGGCAGCACCGATTGGCCGCCTCGATAGCCGAAATGCACGTCACACAAAGCGATCTCACCGCGCACGTCAGCCTGGAGCGAGGGCTCCGAGGCGGGCGGGTCAGTGACGGCCGGCGTTTCGGCCAGTACTCCGGCCAATTTCTCCAACGCCGAGCTGGCCGAGGAGAACATGTTGAGAAACTGGCTGATGTCCTGCATCGGATCGAAAAACATCCGCAGGTAGAGCAGGAATGCGGTGAACGTCCCGATAGTCATGTGCCCGTGCAGGACTCGCCATCCCCCGTACAGCAGCACCACACCGGTGGTGAGGTTGCCGACCAATTTCACCCCGGGGCTGAAGATCGCGACCAGCTTGAAGGCCTTCTCATTGACCACGCGGTAGCGGTCGGCGACGCGGGCAAAGATCTGCTGATTGCGGGCTTCCCGGCGATAGGCCTGTACAGCCTTGATTCCGGTCATGGTCTCGGTGAACTGCACGATCACCTGTGCCGCATGCTCACGGACCGCGGTGTAGGTCTTGGCCGACTCGGCCTGGAACCACCGCAGCAGGATGACCAGGGCCGGGAAAGCGGTCAAGCACATCAGCCCCAGTCGCCAGTCCAGCACGACCAACAGCACCGCGGTGCCGGCCATGGTCAGCGCCGAACCGACCAGCCCATCGAATCCGGACAGCAGCATCTCTTGAATGGCGTCAACGTCATTGGTCAACCTGCTGACCACCCGGCCCGAGGTGTAGCGCTCGTGAAACTGGACGTCGAGCCGCTGAAAATGCCGGAACACCCGTCGCCGCAACTCCAGCAGCACCCGCTGCCCGATCCTGCCCGACCACTGCAGAAACAGCATTCGGGTGCCCGACTGCGTGAGCACGACGACCACCAGTGCGACCACGATGACGCCCAGCTGGTGGACGGAGCCGTCCGCGGCGATCGGCGGGATGCCCCGGTCGATACCGCGCTGCGCCAGTAGCGGCACCGCCAGCCGGGCAGCGTTCTCGGCGATGACCACCACCGCCAGCAGCCCTACCGCGCCACGATAGGGACGCAGCAATGACCACAACAGGGCCCGCGCCGCGGCCCGGCCCGGCTGCGCCGTCACCGTCGCACCCACTCGACGAGGTGCTCGGCACCGTCGTCGAGCTCGTCGTCGGCGGCCAGGAGGTTGCGGTACCGCGGCACCCCGGCCAGCAGCTCGGCATGCGTGCCGACCGCGGTGATGGTGCCGTCCTCGATCAGCGCCACCCGATCGGCCAACGCCACCGTGGAGGCCCGGTTGGCCACCACCAGCGCGGTAATGGGTGCGGCTGCGTCCCGCAACACCCGCCGCAGCGCCGCAGTGACCGCCGCCTCGGTGTGCACGTCCAACGCCGACAGGGTGTCATCGAGAACCAGGATCGTCGGCGCGGCTACCAGTGCCCGGGCCAGCGAAAGCCGTTGCCGCTGTCCACCCGAAAGGCTCATGCCCTGTTCGCCGATCCGAGTCTCCAGCCCCTCGGGTAGCTCGTAGACGAAGTTCGCTGACGCGACGTCCAGGGCGCGCGCCAGATCCATGTCGTCGGCATCGGGCCGACCCAGCCGCAGGTTCTCGGCCACCGACATCGAGAACAGGGTGGGGTCGTCGAAGGCGGTGATGACCGCCGAACGCAATGCCGGCAACGTCAACGAACGGATGTCGCGCCCGCCGATCATGATCTGGCCCGCACTGACGTCGTAGAGCCGCGACAAAAGCATCGCCAGCACAGACTTCCCGGATCCGGTGGCGCCCACCAAGGCGACCGTCTCACCAGCCTCGATGGTCAGATTGACGCCGCGCAACACCCACGGGGCGTCCACCCCGGCAGTGGCGAAACGGAACCCGACGTCACGCAGCTCCAACCGGCCCGACGGCGGCGACGGATCCTCGCCGTCGGTGATCTCGACGGGGGCGTGGAAGATCTCGGTGATCCGGTCGGCGGCGGTCATCGCTTCTTGGGTGGCCGACAGCAGGAAGCCCAGCGCCGACAGCGGCCAGATCAGCGACAGCATCAAGGTGACGAAGGCGACCAAGGTGCCCAGCGTGACCAGGTGATGTCCCGCGGCGTACGCCCCGCCCGCCACCACCAGGATCAAGGTGAAATTCGGGATCACCTCCAGCAGCGTCCAGAACTTTGACGACACCACTACCTTGTCGACACCGAGGTCATGCAGGGTCTTGGCCTGATGGTCGAAGCGAGCGAACACATGGTCTTCACGACCGAACGCCTTGACGGTGCGCAGGCCCGCAGCGGATTCCTCTACCTGTGTGGCCACCTGGCCGGCCTGGTCCTGCGCCCGCCGCGACAGCAGGGTGTACTGGCGCTGAAAATGCTGCACGGCCAGCATGACCGGGACCAGCGACAGGCACACCACCACGCCGAGCGGCCAGTAGAGCACTACCAGGATGGTCGAGACCGTGATGATCTGCAGGGCGTTGAGCACCAGAAACACCGCCACAAAGGACAAGAAGCGCCGGACGGCGGCCAGGTCGTTCATGATCCGCGACAACAGCTGGCCGGACTGCCAGCGGCCGTGGAACGTCATCGGCAGCAGCTGAAGCCGGGCGTAGAGGTCTTTGCGGATATCGGCTTCCACGCCCATGGTGCCGTGGGCGATCAGCCAGCGCCGCACAAACCACAGGACCGCCTCCACGACACCGAGCGCGGTGGCCGCCATGCCCAAGACCCACAGGCCGGGCTGATCACGGTGCGCCACCGGACCGTCGATGACGGCCTTGGTCATCAGCGGGATCACCACGGTGACCCCCAGGCTGAGCACGGCGACGGTCACCATCGTGATCCACCGCGCCCGATAGGGGCGCAAGTAAGGCAGCAGGCTGCGCAGCGCGGAAGCCGATTTCACGCAGTCGACCCTAGATCGATGGCGCCGACCCGCGGCGCCCGACTTCGTCGCGCTTGCGATCGCCGCGAGATCGATGGCGCCGACCCGCGGTGTATCCCGCGCTTGGTGCCCACGTTCAGGCAAAATGGCGCCATGGACAACGCAGCAGCATCGCCCCGGGTACTGGTGGTCGACGACGACGCCGACGTACTCGCCTCCCTGGAACGCGGACTGCGACTGTCCGGCTTCGAGGTCGCGACGGCGGCCGACGGTGCCGAGGCGTTGCGCAGCGCCAAGGAGTCCCGGCCCGACGCCATCGTGCTCGACATCAACATGCCGGTGCTCGACGGTGTGAGCGTGGTGACGGCGCTGCGTGCGATGGGCGACGACGTGCCGGTCTGCGTACTGTCGGCGCGCAGCTCAGTCGATGACCGGGTTGCCGGGTTGGAGGCCGGAGCAGACGACTACCTGGTCAAGCCATTCGTGCTGGCCGAGCTGGTGGCCAGGGTGCGGGCCATGCTGCGACGGCGCGGGTCGGCGGCCAGTACTTCTTCAGAGACCATCACGGTAGGTCCACTGGAGGTCGACATCCCGGGGCGCCGCGCCCGGGTCAAGGGTGTCGACGTGGACCTGACCAAGCGTGAGTTCGACCTGCTGGCCGTGCTCGCCGAGCACAAGACCGCGGTGTTGTCCCGCGCGCAGCTCCTCGAGCTGGTCTGGGGTTACGACTTCGCCGCCGACACCAACGTCGTCGACGTGTTCATCGGCTACCTGCGACGCAAGCTGGAGGCCGGCGGCGCGCCGCGGCTGCTCCACACCGTGCGCGGGGTCGGTTTCGTCCTGCGAACACAGTGAGGCCCACCATGAACGTGATGAAGCTGCTGCGGCGCATCTTCGCCCGGACGCCGTCGCTGCGGACCAGGGTGATGCTGGCCACCGCGATCGGGACCGCGATCGTGACGGTGATCATCGGTGCCATCGTCTGGGTGGGCATCACCAACGACCGCAAGTACTGGTTGGACCGCCGTCTCGACGAGGCGGCAGGTCTCACGGTCCCGCTGATCGGCCTGGGTGAACTGCCCCGGTCGGCCGGCCCCACCGACGCGGTGATCACGCTGCGGCGCGCCAACCAGGTGACGTCGAACTCCACCGTGGTGCTGCCGGAGCTGGAGCCCGGTTATGCCGACACCGAGATCAACGGCGTGCTCTACCGGGTGCGGACCGTCGGCATCCCAGGTCCGGGGCCACGTTCGCTGGCGGTGGGCGCCACCTATGAGGCCACCCTCGCCGACACCAACAACCTGCATCGCAGGGTGCTTCTGCTCTGCACGGCCGCGATCGGTGCGGCCGCGCTGCTGGGCTGGCTACTGACGGCATTCGCGGTACGGCCGCTGCGGCGGCTCGCGCAACAGGCCCGCTCGATCGACGCCGGAGACGAACGTCCGGAGATCGAGGTACGCGGTGCCACCGAAGCCGTGGAGATCGCCGAAGCCATGCGCGGAATGCTGCAGCGGATCTGGAAGGAGCGCGACCGCACCCAGGAGGCACTGGCGTCTGCGCGGGACTTCGCCGCGGTCTCCTCCCATGAGCTACGTACCCCGCTCACCGCGATGCGTACCAACCTCGAGGTGCTGACCACCTTGGACCTGCCCGACGAGGGGCGCAAGGAAGTTCTGAGCGACATGGTGCGCACCCAGACCCGGATCGAGGCGACCCTGTCGGCTCTGGAACGACTGGCGCAGGGCGAACTGTCCACTTCCGACGATCATGTGCCGGTCGACATCACCGATCTGCTCGACCGGGCGGCCCACGATGCGATGCGGGTCTTCCCCGACCTCACTGTCTCGCTGGTTCCGTCGCCGACCTGCATCATCGTCGGGCTGCCCGCGGGCCTGCGGCTGGCGGTGGACAACGCGATCGCCAACGCCGTCAAGCACGGCGGGGCCACGCAGGTGCAGTTGTCCGCGGTCACGTCACGAGACGGCGTGGAGATCGCCGTCGACGACAACGGCGGCGGGATTCCCGAGGAAGAGCGCCGTATCGTTTTCGAGCGGTTCTCCCGTGGATCCACCGCCTCGCACTCTGGTTCCGGGCTCGGGCTGGCACTGGTGGCTCAGCAAGCCGGGTTGCACGGCGGCACAGCGACTTTGGAGGACAGCCCGCTGGGTGGGGTGCGTCTATTGCTGCAGCTGCCGCCCCCGCACTGAGGGATCCGCTCGACGCGTCACTTCTTCTTGCGCCAGCTGTCCCATCGCGCGAAACCGGCCGCCGCAGCGGTCTGTTCGTCTTTGAACCACACCTCGGCGATGGTCGCGTCGTAGGCGGGGCTGGCCGGAGCGTGGTAGAGCATCGAGTCTTCGTTGCCTTTGACCGTCCACCCCACCGGACCGCTGCCACCGGGTCCGGCCTTGGTCGACCCGGGACCGTAGGGACCCGGCGGCACCTCCTCGACTCCCCCGACCAGGTTCGCGGTACCGCCCTTGGCCCGGCCCTGGTCCCAGCGAGTGAACCCGGCGGCCTGCGCAGCGCTTTCCTCGGCGAACCACACCTCAGCGATCGTCTGGCCGTACCAGGGACTGTCGGTGGTGTGGTAGAGCATCGAGTCCTCGTTGCCCTTGATCGTCCAGCCGGTCGGGCCGACGCCACCGGCTCCCGCGCGTGCCGAACCCACGCCGTAGGGTGCGCCGCCGACTGCCATCTGGGTGGTCGCGGCCTCCGATGGCAGCGTTCCACCGGCGAGTTTCGCGGTCGATCCTGATCCGGTGGCGGTGCCGGGCGCCGGGATCGGTGTCGTATGTGCGCTCGCCGCGGCGCCGGCAGCACCGGCGGCGCCCCACGACGCCGAGACCGGCATCTCGCGATTGACCCGCCGAATCGTGAAGGCGAAGGTCAACAACAGACCCAAGAGGAACGACAGGCCCATCAACCAGCAATTGGTGCCGTGCATCAGTGGGATCCTCTCTCGCGCGACCCGGGAAGTGCCGCGATGGCCTCTTCCTTGCTGGTGCGGCGAATCGACACCAGGGTGAGCAGCCAGGCGACCGCCGAGCCCACCGCGAAGGCCAACAGGTACCACAGCCAGTGCATGACGAAATCCATTGCAGATCCTCCTTAGCTCACGGTGATCGCGACGCGACGGTTTTGCGCGCGGCCATCTGGTGTCGCGTTGCTGGCGACCGGGTCGGCCGATCCGAATCCCTTGGAGGTGACGCTTCCGGCGGGTACGCCGTGTGACACCAGGAAGTCGGCCACCGACTTGGCCCGAGCCGCACTCAGCGGCACATTGATGCCGTCGTTGCCGGTGTTGTCGGTGTAGCCGTTGACCGCGAGGTGGGCGCTGTGGCACCCCTTCACCTTCTCCGCCACCTTGGCCAGTTGCGCCTTGGTGCCGGCCGTCAGGGTGTAGCCGTTGGTGACGAATCTGACCGGAGCGCTCATCACCGCGGTGATCTCCGCCTGCAGGTTGGCGCAGTCACCGGCCGGGCTCGGCGCCGGAGCGGGGGCCGGTGCCGTGGCTGACGGCACCGGGGTCGGCGACGGAGTCGAACTTGGAGTGGGGGCCGGAGCCGGGGTGGGAGTCGAACCGGGCGCCGGCGTCCCGCTTGGACCCGGGGCCTGACCCTTGTCCGTGGAAACCTCGATGTTGTTGAGCAGCTTGAGGTTTGGCCACGCCACCTTAGCGGCGGACTCGATCGCGGCCTTGATCGCGTTGGAGGCCGCGGTTCCCATCAAGGTGACGGTGTCGTCGGCGATCTTGAATTTGAAGTCCGGCAGGGAGACCGCGGCCTTGAACACCGACCCCAGGCCGGAGAGATCGGGCCTGGGGACACCGGGCTTGATGACGAGATTGTCGATCAGCGAAACGCCACCGCCGAACACGCCTTTGAGCATGTCGAGCAGTCCGGTTCGGGCCGCGATGTCGGGCACGTCGCCGTTGAGAGTCACGACGTTGCCGTTTCGCAGAATCGACAAGGGGGCGAACGCCAGCGCCGGCAGTTTCACGCTCGGCGCCGACACCGACGGGGCGCTGACGTCCGGAGCACTGACATCGAGCTTGCCACCGCCGGGCAAACCGTAGCCGATCAGGGCCAGTAGCAAAGGAATGGTGGCCAAGGCCAGCAGCCATCCGGCGCCGGGTGGCCTGCGGTAAAACCGCGAAACCTTTCGCCAGCCAGTCACGGTGCGATTTTCTGAGCCTGGCATGGATCCTCCTTGAAGACCGAAACACCCGCGAGTCCAGAGACATCGCGAGTGTAGGAGCATCCAGATGTTAATGCGGGCAATTAGTCGATTTTGGTGGACTTCCCCCCGCTACCGCTCGATCACGAGCTCGTTGACGATGTGCGCCCGCGCCCAGGTGGCCTCGGCCGCGGCCTGCACGGCCTCCGCCTGGGCGGCCTTGCCCGCGGTACCGCCGAGGGTCACCGTGTCGCCGTCGGCATCAAGTCGGAAATCGGCGATTCCCGCGGCGGCCTCGAACACCGGCGCCGCGTCAGTGAAGTCGACTGTCACCGCGCCAGGTGCCAGCCCGAGCCTGTCGACCACCGTGACGTCGTCGCTCGAGCCCAGCACCGCGTCCAGCAGTACTCGTCTGGCCAGCGGATCTGCCACGCCACCGGTCAGCGTGACCTCGTTGCCTTCCCGGATCACCGAGACCGGCCCCGGGGCGCCCAAGGGCGGCGGCGGGGCGGGTCGATGCGCGCGTTCGACAATGCCGTAACCGATCGTCACCAGCAGCGCTGTTCCCAGCACTGCCCCGATCAGTCGGGCCCGCACTCAGCGAGTGCCGAGCAGATCGATCACGAAGACCAGGGTCTTGCCCGCGAGCTGGTGCCCGGTTCCGGCGGGTCCGTAGGCCAGCTCCGGCGGGATCACCAGCTGACGTCGACCGCCCACCTTCATGCCGGGGATGCCGTCCTGCCAACCGGCGATCAGCCCGTCGAGCGGAAACTCCAGCGACTCGCCACGGTTCCACGAGCTGTCGAACTCCGCGCCGGTGTCGTAGTCGACACCGAGGTAGTGCACGTTGACCAGCGCACCGGGAGCGGCAGCGGCGCCTTCCCCGACGACGATGTCCTCGATCACCAGCTCTGCGGGAGCGGGGCCGGTGGGAACGGTGATCTGCGGCTTGCCTGAGTTCGTCATCGCGGTTACCGGCCGCCGATGCCGACGTAGTCGCGCTCGGTGTAACCGGTGTAGACCTGACGGGGCCGGCCGATCTTGCTGTCGCCCTCGTCGTGCATCTCACGCCAGTGCGCGATCCAGCCTGGCAGCCGGCCCAGTGCGAACAGCACGGTGAACATCTGGGCCGGGAAGCCGATCGCCCGGTAGATGAGTCCGGTGTAGAAGTCGACGTTCGGGTAGAGCTTGCGCTCCACGAAGTAATCGTCGGTCAGCGCGGCCTCTTCGAGGTCCTTGGCGATGTTGAGCAGCTCGTCGTCGCCGCCGAGCTTGCCGAGGATCTTGTCGGCCTGCTCCTTGACGATGCGGGCCCGCGGGTCGTAGTTCTTGTAGACCCGGTGGCCGAAGCCCATCAGCTTGACGCCGTCTTCGCGGTTCTTGACCTTGCGCACGAAGTCGGTGACGTTGCCGCCCTGCTGGTCGCGGATCTGCTCGAGCATCTCCAGCACCGCCTGGTTGGCACCACCGTGCAGTGGGCCCCACAGCGCATTGATGCCGCCGGAGATCGAGGTGAACAGGTTGGCCCGTGAGGAACCCACCAAGCGCACGGTCGACGTCGAGCAGTTCTGCTCGTGGTCAGCGTGCAGGATGAACAGCATGTCCAGGGCCCGGACCACCTCGGGGTCGACCTCGTAGGGCTCGGCAGGCAGACCGAAGGTCATCCGCAGGAAGTTCTCGACCAGACTCAGCGAGTTGTCCGGGTACAGGAACGGCTGACCGGACGACTTCTTGTAGGCGTACGCCGCGATGGTGGGCAGCTTGCCCAGCAACCGAATGGTCGACAGCTCGACCTGGTCGTTGTCCGAGGGGTCCAGCGAGTCCTGGTAGTAGGCGCTCAAGGCGTTGACCACACTCGAGAGCACCGGCATCGGGTGGGCGTTGCGGGGGAAGCCGTCGAAGAACCGCTTCAAGTCCTCGTGCAGCATGGTGTGCCGCTGGATGCGCCGGGTGAACTCCGCCAGCTGATCGGTGGTGGGCAGTTCGCCGTAGATCAGCAGGTAGCTGACCTCGATGAAGGTCGACTTCTCCGCCAGCTGCTCGATCGGGTAGCCGCGGTAGCGCAGGATGCCGGCGTCCCCGTCGATGTAGGTGATGGCGCTCTTGACCGGCGAGGTGTTGGCGTAGCCGTTGTCGAACGTGGTGTAGCCGGTCTTGGCGAGCAACGAACCGATGGCCAGGGCGTCAGACCCCTCGGTCGCGTGCACGATGGGCAGGTCTAGCTCGCCGCCCGGATACCGGAGACTGGCGGTTTCGTCGGTTGCGGCCACGAGGAACCCCTTTGCGCTATTCGGCTGACCGGATTGGGCGTGTATAGGAAAAGGTAGTCGGTTCAAGGCGGACGCGCCCGCCCGGGGCCTATCGGTGATCCGCCGGCGGAGGTCGCCGGACCTCCACGGGCCGCCGATAGCGCAGGAATGCGGGCGCAGCCAGCGCTGCCAGCAGCACGCCCACCACCACCAGTACCCCGCCGCCGGCAGCCGCGGCGGCGGTCCCCACCACGGCCCCGGCAGCACCGTGCACGGCATCGGCAAGTCGCGGGCCGCCGGCGACGACCACGATGAAGACGCCCTGCAGTCGGCCGCGGATCTCATCGGAGGCCACCTGCTGCAGGATCGTCGAGCGGAACGCCGCCGACACCATGTCTGCGGCGCCACCGAACGCCAACATCACCAGGGCCGCCCACAGCGCCGGACCGGCGTGCCCGCCCCCACGCGACACCGCGTACCCGAACCCGACCATGGCCACGCCCCAGATCGCGATGGCCAGCACAATGGCCAAGCCCTGACGCGAGATCCGCGGCAGCCAACCCGAAAACACCCCGCCGAGCACCGCGCCCGCCGACATGGCCGCAGCCAACAGGGCGATGGTGGTGCCACCCTCGACCGGCCCGCCGAAGTCGGTGGTGGCGATCTGCGGGAACAGGGCGCGCGGCATGCCCAGGACCATCGCAATCAGGTCCACCACGAAAGACATCAGCACCACAGTGTTGCCGGCCAGGTAGCGGAAACCGTCGAGAACGGCGGCGATTCCGAAGCGCGATGGGCCGGCCGATTCACTGGGCGGCATGGGAGACAGTCGGAACGTCGCCCAGATCGGCACCAGACACGTCACCGCGTCGATCAGATACAGCGTGGACAAGTCGACCCAGCCGAGCAACAGCCCGGCAAGCAGCGGCCCGACGATCGCTCCGAACTGCATGACGGTCATGTTCAGCGCGTTGGCGGCCGGCAGGTCACCGGCGGCCACCAGCCGGGGAATCGCCGCCGATCTGGTCGGGGCATTGACCGCGTAGAAACCCTGCTGCAAGGCCAGCAGGCTCAGGACGATCCACACATTCTGCAGGCCGGCCGCCGCCTGGATCCACAACAGCAGCGACGCCACCGCCAGCCCGCCCGAGGCGATGATCAGCAGCTTGCGTCGATCCATCGCATCGGCCCAGGCACCGCCGAGCAGGCCGAATACCACCAGCGGCACCAGTGCGAACAGTCCTGCCAGCCCGACGTATGCCGAACTCCTGGTCAGCGCGTAGATCTGCACCGGAACCGCGAAGATAGTCAGGTTCGCCCCGATGACGGTCGGAATTCCGGCAACCCAGAGTCGCCGGAAATCGGGGCTGCGCAGCGGAGTGGTGTCGGCGAAAACTCTCATGCGCGCAGCACCGCCGTCACGGCTGCAAACGCTCCACCCGCCCGCCGGTCACGCGAATCCGGTTGTGCAACCGGCCTTCCCGGCCCTGCCAGAACTCCACCACTTCCGGGGCGATCCGATACCCTCGCCAGTTCGCCGGCGCGGGGATCGACTCGGCTTCGGCGAATCGGGCCGTCACGGCATCCAACTGCGCCAACAGGGCCGACCGCGACGCAATCGGCTGCGACTGCTGTGAGGCACAGAAGCCCAATTGCGATGCCCGGGGTCGGTGCTCCCAATACTGCGCACTGACCGATTCATCGAGCTGGGTGACCGGCCCGCGGATGTGGACTTGGCGGCCCAGCTGATACCAGGGAAAGGTCGCCGACGCGTACGGAGTCGCGGCCAGCTCGGCCGCCTTGGCGGAGTCGGAGTCGGTGAAGAACGTCACACCGTATTCGTCGAGGTTCTTGCACAGCACCGAGCGGCTGACCGGACGTCCGGCGTCGACCGTCGCCAGCACCATGGCGTTGGGTTCGGCGATCCCGGCGCGCGCGGCGTCGCCGATCCAGTTGCGCAGCAAAACCTCCCAGCCCGCCTCGAGCCAGTCCGCGTCGAGGTCGCCGCTGTTGTCCTTCTCCTGGTACTCCACTCGCATCGCCGCCAAATGCTCGTTGTCGGGGCCCGTCCTGTGCACCGCATAACGCTACGCCCCAGCACACTGCGGCCCGTGTTACCGGCCGGTAGTAAGGATGGGGCGCCGGGGTGAAACAATCTCCGTTATGACTGCTGCGGTACCGGAGAACTTCGTCGCCGGCTTGGAAGGCACGGTGGCCTTCACCACCGAGATCGCCGAACCGGACAAGGACGGCGGTGCCTTGCGCTACCGCGGCGTCGACATCGAGGACCTGGCCGGCAAGGTCGGCTTCGGCGACGTCTGGGCCCTGCTGGTCGACGGCGACTTCGACCGTCCGCTGGCGCCCGCCGAGGCACTGGAGCTGCCGGTACGTACCGGCGATGTGCGGGTCGACGCCCAGGCAGGGGTGGCAATGCTGGCTCCGCAGTGGGGATTTGAGCCGTTGTTGGACACCGACGACGCCACCGCCCGTGACCAGCTGGCCCGCGCGTCGGTGATGGTGCTGTCTTTTGTCGCCCAGTCGGCCCGTGGACAGCAACCGGCGGTATCTCAGCGGAGCATCGACGAGTGCGCCACCACCACCGAGCGGTTCATGACCCGCTGGCGCGGTGAGCCCGACCCGCGCCACACCGAGGCCATCGACGCCTACTGGGTGTCGGCGGCCGAGCACGGAATGAACGCCTCCACCTTCACCGCCCGCGTGATCGCCTCCACCGGTGCCGACGTCGGCGCGGCGCTGTCCGGCGCGATCGGCGCTATGAGCGGCCCGCTGCACGGCGGCGCCCCGGCCCGGGTGATCCCGATGATCGCCGAGGCGGAACGCACCGGTGATGCGCGCGCGGTGGTCAAGGGAATTCTGGACCGGCGCGAGAAGCTGATGGGCTTCGGCCACCGGGTGTACCGCGCCGAGGACCCGCGCGCCCGGGTGCTGCGGGCCACCGCTCAGCGATTGGACGCTCCCCGGTTCGAGGTGGCAGCAGCGCTGGAACAGGCCGCACTGGCCGAGCTGCGGGAACGTCGCCCGGACCGCGCGATCGAGACCAATGTCGAGTTCTGGGCAGCGGTGATCCTGGACTTCGCCGAGGTACCCCCGGCGATGATGCCGGCGATGTTCACCTGCGGCCGCACCGCGGGCTGGTGCGCCCACATCATGGAGCAGAAGCGACTGGGCAAGTTGGTACGCCCGTCGGCGATCTATGTCGGGCCGGGACCGCGCAGCGCAGCGGCCGTGGCGGGCTGGGAGCGGATCGCCAACGCCTGACCCGAAGGCGACCGCGCCGAACGTGTCATCAGAGCCAATTTCTGAGCGAATTCTCGGCCTGAGTACACGCTCGGCGATCTCCGTGTAGGTGGTTCAGCTGCGGCGCAGTGCGCCCAGCATGTTCTGCAGCAACGGCAGGTCCGAGTGGTCCTTGACCTCGTCGAGCATGTCGGCCACCCGAGTGAACTTCACCCGCGGCCGGTCCTGCGCCGCACCGCGCGCAATTTCGGCCTTGTCGATGATCTTCCACCCCGCGGCGTCGATCACGTCGGGCTGCTGCGCGTGCACCATCCGGGCGACCGCCCGCGGCCCGGCGATGGGCTCCGTCAACAGGCCCGCGTTGTAGTCGGCGGCCAGAGTCTGAATCGTCTTGAGGGAGTCCGACTTGTTGGAGCCGATGAAGCCGTTGGTGCCGCGCTTGATCCAGCCCGAGACGTAGGCCCCTGGTACGCGCTGCCCGGTCTGCGGGTCGATGACACGTCCGCCCTTGTTCGGGACGACCCCGGCGTTGTCGTCGAACGGCAGGTCGGCGATCGGCGTTCCGTGGTAGCCGATCGAGGACAACACCATTCCGGCGTCGATTCGCTGCACTTGATCTGTCCCCATGACCGTGAATTCGACAGCGGTGCAACGCTGCTGCCCGAGAACTCGCCCGGGGGTCAGTTCGTAGGCCAATCGGATCCGTGGCCGGGTGATCGGTGCAGAGGCGTCACCCAACTTGGTCAGGATCTCCAGCTTCTGCCGGGTCAGGTTGTCCTGCACTGTCGCCAGGTCTTCGCGCACCCGAGCATGGTCGTGCGCGTCGAGCACCACCTCAGCGGTCTGGGTGAGCCCCACCAGTTCGGGCAGCGTGAACGCCGAGGACGCCGGGCCGCGGCGGGCGACGATCACCACTTCGGACACGGCCGAGTCACGCAAGGCCGCCAGCGCGTAGTCGGCGATATCGGTATGGACCAGCCGGTCCGGGTCGGAGGTGAGGATGCGAGCCACGTCGAGGGCCACGTTGCCGTTGCCCACGATCACTACCCGCTCATGGCTGAGATCGACTGGCAGGCCAGTGAACTCAGGATGCCCGTTGTACCAGCCGACGATCTCGGTGGCGGTGCCGGTTCCGGCCAGACCCATTCCCTCGATCTCGAGCCGCCGGTCGTGTAGCGCACCCGAGGCATAGAGCACGGCATGGTGGTGCTGCAGCAGGTCTGCGTGGCTCACATGCCGGCCGACCTCGACATTGAGGAAGAACTGGAAACCCCGACGCCAGGAGATCTCGTCGAACAGCCGGGTGGCCAGCTTGGTGCGCTGGTGATCCGGAGCGACGCCGGCACGCACCAAACCATAAGGGGTGGGCAACTTCTCGAACATGTTCACCAACACGCCCTGCTGGGTCAGCAGCTCATCGGCGGCGTACATGGCCGCCGGGCCGGAACCGACGATCGCGACCGTCAGCGGGTACTTGCCACGTTGGTGCAGCTCTGCGGCAGGCAGGACAGGCGCCAGCTTGGAAGTCGGCGGAAGCTTCACCCCTTGCGGGCGCTCCGGATAGAACGAACGGTTGATATCCAGGAACGGCAACTGTTCGGTGACCACCTTGGTGTGCGGGACGATCGCGTCGACCGGGCAGGCCCGCACGCAAGCGCCGCAGTCCACACACGCGTCGGGATCGATATAGAGCATCTCCGAGGTGGCGAAGTCAGGCTCGTCCGGTGTCGGGTGAATGCAGTTGACCGGGCAGGCGAACACACACGACGCGTCGTTACAACACGCCTGGGTAATAACGTGCGGCATGGACTGGAGCGCCGCTACGCGACCGAGGCCGCGGCAACCGGCGCGAGGTGCGCACGCTGCGGCTGGCTGCGGAACCGAGACGGTGCGCCGTGGATCCGGCAGATCCGCCAGACCAGCTTGGCCACGGGATTCATCAGTCCGGTGTCGTGGCAGAGCATCCGGACGTCACCGAACATGTCCTGCAGCATCTGTCGCGCCTCCGCCGAGCGGAAGAAGATGTCCTTGCGGACCTCGCGCGGAATGCCGAACTCGGTCCAGAACGCCTTGGGCGGCACCAGGATCGCCGAACACAGGATCCGCATGACGATCGGCACGTACAACGACAGCCAGAACCGCTTGCGCCTTGGCAGTGCGGGAATGCGCTTGTGGAGATATTCGTGCGCAAACGAGATGTGTCGCGCCTCCTCGGCCACGTGGATGGCCATCACCCGCTCCATGATGGGGTGCAGGTCCTTGCCTTCGCGCAGAATGGCCTTCTGAATGTGGTCGATGGGCTCTTCGCCGGCGAGGATGCCGAACCAGAACGGGATGGGCAGCGGCCCGGCGACCAGCGGGATGAACGGCTGGACCCATTTGAGCAACCGCGGCATGCCCGGAACGTCGGCGCCGATGTGGTTGACCATCTCCTGGAACATCATGGTGTGGTTGCACTCTTCCACCGCCTCGTGCAGGCAGTAGCGATACTCCGGAGAACCGTTGGGCACCCAGAACGCGTACTCCATCAGGCCGCGGATCAGGATGGACTCGAAGTGCAGCCCCACCTTGGCGACGTTGGCCTGGCGCCACATGCCGATCTTGATCTGAATGTCTTTGGGCTGAGACTGGTACCACCAGTGCCGGCCGATCGGATCGGTACCCGGCAGGATCCAGCGTGGGTCGTCTTCGGTGACCTTGAATTCGGGGCTGTCCCATTCGATGTCGGTGTACGGATTGAAGTTCCGGCGCACCGAACCTTCCGAGAGGGTGTTGAGGATCTCGACGTACTTCGCATCGTCGGTCACGTCCATGTTGGCTCGCCAGCGGCGCACGATTCGAGTTCGAGCTGCTTTCTGGGCCATTGGAACCTCCACCAATCGGTTTACATTTGCCAGGGCTATGTACAACGGTACCGCAGGTACCGGTTACCCGTCCAGGCTCGAAATCAACACTGTGGGCGTGACACGTGTCGAGTCCGTCCAGTGATCCACGCCACATTAAACCTGCCCTGCCGACTCCCGCCGACGGCTGTCTACGCTAGAGACCATGGCTGAGCAGCTGACAATCCCGGACACCATCAAGCCCGCCGACGGACGGTTCGGCTGCGGCCCTTCGAAAGTCCGGCCTGAACAGCTGAACGCGCTGGTCACGACGGCGGCGCCCCTGTTCGGCACCTCCCACCGCCAGGCACCGGTCAAGGACCTGGTGGGCCGCGTGCGCTCCGGGCTACGCGAACTGTTCTCCGTGCCCGACGGCTACGAAGTGGTCTTGGGCAACGGCGGGTCTACGGCCTTCTGGGACGCGGCGGCCTTCGGGCTGGTCGACAAACGGTCGCTGCACCTCACCTACGGCGAATTCAGCGCCAAGTTCGCGTCGGCGGTGGCCAAGAACCCCTTCGTGGGAGATCCGATCATCATCAAGGCCGACGCGGGCAGTGCTCCCGAGCCGCAGTCCGACCCGTCGGTGGACGTGATCGCCTGGGCGCACAACGAGACGTCGACCGGGGTGGCGGTGCCAGTGCGCCGACCCGCCGATGCCGGCGAATCCCTGATCGTGATCGACGCGACGTCGGGCGCCGGGGGACTGCCCGTCGACATCACCGAGGTCGACGCCTACTACTTCGCACCGCAGAAGAACTTCGCCTCCGACGGCGGGCTGTGGCTGGCCATCATGAGCCCGGCCGCACTGGCCCGCGTCGAGGCGATCGCCGCGTCGGGTCGTTGGGTGCCGGAGTTTCTGTCGCTGCCCATCGCGGTCGACAACAGCACCAAGAATCAGACCTACAACACCCCGGCGATCGCCACCCTGGTGCTGCTGGCCGAGCAGCTGGACTGGATGCTGGGCAACGGTGGGTTGGACTGGGCGGTCAAGCGCACCGCGGACTCGTCGCAGCGGCTGTATTCCTGGGCCGAGGAGCGGCCGTACACCACGCCGTTCGTCGCCGACCCGGCATTGCGCTCGCAGGTCGTGGGCACCATCGACTTCGTCGACGAGGTGGACGCCGCGGCGGTGGCCAAGGTGCTTCGAGCCAACGGAATCGTCGACACCGAGCCCTACCGCAAACTGGGCCGCAACCAGCTGCGGGTAGCGATGTTCCCGGCTGTGGAGCCCGATGATGTGAGTGCCCTGACCCAGTGCGTCGACTGGGTCGTCGAACGCCTCTGAGCTCTGGCACCCCGCGGCCAATCCAGCTTCGTGATCGGATCGTTATAACGCCCGCGTGTCACGACGAATCGGGCTGACCACTGGACTAGAGTCCGCACGTAACCGGGCGTTCGCAAGGAGAAGTCATGCGGGAACTGAGGGCCATTGGCCTCGACGTCGACGGCAAGCACGTCATCTGCGAGAGCACGGGCGAAGACGAGGAACACACTCAGATGTTCCGGGTCCGCATCGACGACCGACTGCGTGGCGCTGTCCGCGGTGAGGGGAACCGCGTCGGACAGAGTGCGGCTGACATGGGATCGACCATGCTGCGTCCGAAGGACATCCAAGCGCGGATCCGTGCCGGGGCATCGGTGGAGCAGGTGGCCGCCGCGGCCGGCGTCGACGTCTCCCGGGTGGAACGCTTCGCTCACCCTGTGCTGTTGGAGCGCTCGCGGGCCGCGGAGTTGGCGGCGGCCGCCCACCCGGTACTCTCCGACGGCCCGGCCGTGCCGACGCTGCTGGAGGTAATCACCTCCGCTCTGCTGTCGCGGGGCTTGAACGCCGACAACAGCAGCTGGGATGCATGGCGCAACGATGACGGCCGCTGGACCGTGCAGCTGGCCTGGAAGGCCGGGCGCTCGGACAACGTCGCCCACTTCCGGTTCACACCGGGCGCGCACGGCGGGACGGTGACCGCTGTCGATGACGCGGCCACGGAGCTGATCGACCCCGCATTCGACCGTTCGCTGCGGCCGGTAGCCCTGGTCGCCGAACTGGATTTCGAGGAGCCCCCCGCTCCCGCAGTGGTCGACGAAGAGCCGGTTCAGCAGCGCCCCGGGACTCGCGTCCGGCGCAGCAAGCCCCCGGTACCGGGCTGGGAGGACGTCCTGCTCGGGGTGCGTTCGACTGGTCAGCGCTGAGCGACCAGCGTCACCAGCACCAGCCACCCGCCGGCCACGCCGAGCCCGGCCCCCAAGGCCAGCCACCGCAGTACGGGAGTCCGGCGCCAGCCCCACACTGTGGGAGCCAGGCCGCCGACCGCAAGCAGATTGAGCACCACTGCCACGGCGGGGTGCACCCGCATCAGCCCGAGACTCAGTACCGCGATCGCAGTCCCGGTCACCGCTGCGGCGAACCCCGCCACGGTTAGCCCAGTCCCCCACGGCGTACGGGGGGTGGACGTCATCCCGGCAGCCTAATGCGCTCGTAGAACGCCAACGCGGCCGCGGTTGCGACATTGAGCGAGTCGGTTCCCCGCGACATCGGGATCCGTACCCGCATGTCACTGGCACGCATCGCCTGCTCGGACAGGCCTGGGCCCTCCGCGCCGACCAGTACCGCCAGCGGCTCGTCACGCACCGTCGCCATCGCACTGGATAGCAGCTCGGCTCGCGGGTCCGGCGTCATCGCCAACAGCCGGAAACCCTGTTCGCGCAGCATGGCCAGATCCCCGGGCCAGTCCGCCGAACGGGCGAACGGCACCAGCAGGGCGTGTCCCATCGAGACACGGACCGACCGCCGGTACAGCGGGTCGGCGCAGCCGGAGCCGAAGACCACCGCGTCCACGCCCAGCCCGGCCCCGTTGCGAAAAATCGACCCCAGGTTCTCGTGGTCGTTGACTCCTTCGAGCACCGCGATGGTCCGGGCCCCGGCCACCAGCTCGGCCACCGTCGGCTCCGGTACCCGCGACGCGGCGGCCAGCACTCCCCGGTTGAGATGGAACCCCACCACCTCGGCCATCACCTCCGCCGACACGCGGTAGTACGGCACGTCGGGCGCATCAGGGCTGGTGAGGTCGGGCAGCAGTTCGGTCAGCCGACGATCGGTGCCCAACAGCGCCCGCGGGCGAAACCGCGATGCCAGCATCCGCTGCGCCACCAGCACGCCTTCGGCGATCACCAAGCCTTTGCCGGTGGGCAGGTCTGGACGCCGATCAATGCTGTTCAGGTCGCGGAAATCGTCGAGCCGGCAATCGTGGGGATCAGCGATATCGACGACATCGACAACCCTGGCCACTGCGAGGACTTTACCGGCGAGGCGCTAACGTCAACGGCGATGACCCCTGCGCCCGCCCCCGAGCCGCCACCGCTGCCGACCGCCCTGCTGCGGGTATGGCCCGTGATCGGTGTCGGAGCCTTCGGCTTCTGCTGCGCGACCATCGCCGCATTCGCGGTGCCCGCGCTGGAAGGATGGCGCCCGGTGAGCCTGGCGGGCCTGGCGACGGGAATGGTGGGGACCTCGGTCTTTCTGTGGCAGCGCGCGGCGGCGCGCCGCGGGGCACGTGGTGCCCAAACCGGGCTGGAACACGAATAGAGTTGCGAACCGAGAATCCGAGGAGGATCGCCATGGCAGCACCGCTGTTGAGCGCGCAGATCGAGATCAACGCACCGGTGGCCCAGGTCTGGGACTTGATCTCCGACTTTCGGCGGATGCCCGAGTGGAGCCCGCAGTGCCGATGGATGAAGCCGCTGGGTGCGGTGCGCCCGGGCACCCGAACAATCAACTTCAACCGGCGCGGCCGGATGTACTGGCCCACCAGTTCGGTGATCACGGAATACATTCCGCAGCGCAAGCTGGCCTTCCGGGTCACCGAGAACCACACTGTATGGAGCTATGAGCTCGAACCGACCGCCACCGGGACTCGGGTCGTCGAGAGCCGGCACGCCGAAAACGGCACCACCACCGCGGTGTCGGCATTCCTGGTGGGCAAGTTCATGGGCGGGACGCCCACCTTCGAACGCGAGCTGGTCGAGGGCATGAACGCCTCGCTGGGCAAGATCAAAGCCGCCGCAGAGAACCGCTGACGCCGCCGTGCTGGCGGAGTAACGTCCCTTGGAACTGGGAGGATCCATGGAAAACGTCGCATCCGGCATCCGACTGCCGAGCATCGTCATCGCAACCACCGCCCTACTCGCCGCCGGTCTGACACCGGCCGCGGCGCCGCCTGAGATCACCCATGCGCTGACCACCGTGTCGGCCGAGGTAGCGCTGGCCGGTAATGCGGTCATCGACAATTTCGACACCCTTGCCGGCCTGGCGACTGTGGACCTCTCCAGCATCGTCGAGGAGTTCGCCGTGCCCGGCACCGCCGAGGCCTTCGACTTCCCCGGCGCCGCGGTGGACGTTCCCGGCGCTGCCGATGCGTTTGACCTGGTCGGCCTGTTCAACGCGGAAGTTGCGGCCGCCGTGGGCCTGTTCAACCGCTTTATCAGCCTGCCCTTCACGCTGTACAACGACTTCACCAACCTGGCCGAAAGCCTGATCAACCTCGACTTCGGGATGGCCTTCAGTCAGGCCGTCACCATTCCGCTGGACATCGTGAACTACGTGCTCGGGTTGCCGGGAGCGGTGGTCAACACCGCCTTCAACATGCTCTTCGTGATCCCGGGCGAGTACCTCTTCAACTTCGGTTAGGGCGTTTCGGGGTCTTCCCCCACGCCCGCATCCACCACGGCTTCTTCAGCGACGGCTTCGTCGGCGATGGCTCCCTCGGCGATGGCTTCCTCGGTAACAGCTTCCTCCGCGACGGCCTCGTCGGCGACGGCCTCGTCCGCGACGGCTTCGCTCTCGGCCGGGACCTCGATCACCGGCTCGGCCGCGGGAGCCGGCGCGACGGCGACAACCTCCAGCATGCCGTCGTCATAAGGCTCGTATGCCGGGGAACCAGTGCCCGCCGGTGCCGGCGTGTCGCTGTGCGCGCCGCAGCCGTACCGGTGATCGACCACCCGACCGTCGGCGGACATCTCATTGCAGCAGACGCCGAACAGCGTGCCCAGCGACCCCGTGAGCGGCACGTAGAAGCCGCAGTCCCGGCAGACGCGCTTAGTGGACCGCGCCATCGCAGAATCGGGACCGCACTCGCCATCGTGCCAGCGCTGTGCGGCCTCGGCACGGCCAACAGGACTCAGCAGCCAGCGACGCCCCAGACCGAGCTCGCCGGCCACCTCATCGAGCTCCGGGTCGCCGGTCGAGGTGTAGCCCGGCACCAACCGCGGATCGTCGGCGGGCGGTGCCAGCAGGTCCCCCGGCCCCAGGTCCCCGGGCCGCACCCGCTGATCCCACGGAACCCACTCCGGAGCAAGCAGAGCAGTGGGCCCCGGCACCAGCACGACCTCGCTCACCGTGGGTTCCGTCGCGCCCGGGCTGGCCGCGACGACGACGGCCCACTGCCAGCCCTGATAGCCGGGCAGGAGCGCACCAAATCGGTGGGTGGCAGCGGTCGGGTCTTCGTAGGCGACACCCAAGTGCTCACCAACGTTCTCGGCGCCGCTGAACTCCGCGACGGCCGCACGGGCCTGCTCGACGGCCGCGGCCAGCACCGTGGGCACGGCGATGGTCGCAGTGGCTGATACTGCGCTGGGTCCAGTCACGCGGGTCCCTTCCGTTCAATGACGTCCCTAATACTGCCGCAGGCCGGTTCGGTCGGCCACACGCAGGCACGATCACGGCCTGCGCGGCCCCGCGGCAGACATAGGGAAGAATCGAGGCGTGTCAGCACGGCGGCGTGATCTCCCCGACCCGGGCCGGCGCCGCCGTACCCCTGCAGCCACGGGCAAGGGGCCACGCAACGGCTCCGCCGGCCAGCATCCCGGCATGGCCAACTACCCCAGCAGCACCGCAGGAGAGCAGCGGCCACGCAAGCCCATGCCCAGCGACAATCGCTACCTGCCGCCGCTGCGCGAGCACTCCGCCGCCCCCCGCCACCACGAATCACCGAGCGGCCCGGGAACCGGCGATCGCGTCACGGTCACCCAAGCTGCCGCGGCACGCAGCCGCGAGATGGGCTCGCGGGTGTATGGGTTGGTGCAACGGGCCGCCACCGCCGACGGTGCCGACAAGTCCGGACTGACTGCCTTGACCTGGCCGGTGGTAGCCAACTTCGCCGTGGACGCCGCCATGGCGGTGGCGCTGGCCAACACCTTGTTCTTCGCGGCGGCCGCCGGGGAGAGCAAGGGGCGGGTGGCGCTGTATCTGCTGGTGACCATCGCGCCGTTCGCGGTGGTCGCACCCCTGATCGGTCCCGCCCTTGACCGCGTCCAACACGGCCGTCGGGCAGCCCTGGCCATGTCGTTCGCCCTGCGCACCGTGCTGGCGCTCGTCCTGATCGCCAACTACGACGGGGTGGCGGGCACCTTCGGGTCATGGGTGCTTTACCCGTGTGCATTGGCGATGATGGCGCTGTCGAAGTCCTTCACGGTCCTGCGCAGCGCCGTGACGCCTCGAGTCATGCCGCCGTCGATCGACCTGGTGCGTGTCAATTCCCGGCTGACGATGTTCGGCCTGCTCGGCGGGACGATCGTCGGCGGCGGCATCGCCGCAGCAGCCGAGTTTGTGTTCACCCGGCTGCTGCAGTTGCCGGGGGCGCTGTTGGTGCTCATCGGGGTCTCGGTGGCCGGAGCGGTCCTATCGATGCGGATCCCGCGGTGGGTGGAAGTGACCGCCGGGGAGATCCCGACCACCTTGAGCTATCGCTTCGGCGAGCGCCGCCGCAGCTGGCCCGAGCAGGTCCGCCGGGCTGGCGGTGCACTGAGCCAGCCCCTACGGCAACCGCTGGGCCGCAACATCATCGCCGCGTTGTGGGGTAACTGCACCATCAAGGCGATGGTCGGATTCCTGTTCTTGTACCCGGCGTTCGTGGCCAAGCAACACGACGCCGGGGGGTGGGTGCAGCTGGGCATTCTCGGGTTGATCGGAGTTGCCGCCGGTGCCGGAAATTTTGCCGGCAACTTCACCGCCGCGCGGTTGCAGCTGGGCCGCCCGGCAGTGCTGGTGGTGCGCTGCACCATGGCCGTGACCGCCGTGGCGCTGGCCGCGGCCGTGGCCGGCACCTTGGTGATGGCGGCCGTCGCGGCATTGGTGACATCGGGGGCCAGTGCGGTATCGAAGGCGTCGCTGGATGCCGCGCTGCAGGACGACCTCCCCGAGGAGTCGCGCGCGTCGGCCTTCGGCCGCACCGAGTCCACCCTGCAATTGGCCTGGGTGTTGGGTGGTGCGCTGGGGGTGCTGGTATACACCGACCTGTGGGTGGGCTTCACCGCGATCACGGCTCTGCTGATCCCGGGTTTGGCCCAGACCATCCTGTCGTTCCACGGCGACTCGTTGATTCCCGGCCTGGGGGGCAACCGTCCGGTGCTGATCGAGCAGGACGGCGCCCGCCTCGATCCGGCAAGACAGGGGTGATGTGCAGGTGAAGCGCTCGACAGCCGTACTGGTGGCGGTGTTGACGGTGGTGACCGCGGCGCTGGCCGGATTCGGCACCTGGTGGTTCACCCGGGCCCAGGAGCCCACGCCACCGCAGATCAGCGTGTACTCCAACGGGCAGCTCGCCAGCACCGGGCCGTACATGTACTGCAACGTGCTCAACCTCGACCAGTGCCTGCTGACCGAGACTCGGGGCACCTTGACAGTCGACGGGCGGCATCCGGTTCAGCTGTCGGTGGACGAGACCATCGGCCGGGCGCCGTGGCAATTGTTGCGGCTCTACGACAATCCGGCCGACTCCACCGGCAATATCTATCCGCCGAACAGCACCCTGGCGGTCACCGTCCCCACCATGGACGCGCAGCGCGGTCCCCTGCGCGGGCTGGTGGTGCAGTTGCTCACCCTCGTTGTCGACACCAGCACCGGCGAGCAGTTCGCAGTACCGCACGCCGAGTGGGCGGTGGGCACCCGCTGGAATCAACCCTCGCAGGATTAAGCTCCGTGACCGGCCGGCACCTGCTCCCCCGCCGGAACTGGACCGGGTGGGGTTCCATCGCCGAAGGGCCTGCCGCCCAGCGCTTCTCGACCATGCGGTGAGAGCCAATTCGCCAGATCCGGCCCGTCGGGAACGATCTGGGACGGATTGATGTCGGCGTGCACGATGTAGTAGTGCTGTTTGATCTGGACGAAGTCGGTGGTATCGCCGAACCCCGGCGTCTGAAACAGATCCCGGGCGTAGGCCCACAGCACCGGCATCTCGGACAGCTTCTGCCGGTTGCATTTGAAGTGTCCGTGATAGACCGGGTCGAATCGGGCCAACGTGGTGAACAGTCGCACATCGACTTCGGTGATGGTGTCCCCCACCAGGTATCGCTGCTGGGCAAGGCGGTCGCTGACCCAGTCCAGCGCGGTGAACAATCGGTCATAGGCGGCGTCGTAGGCCTCCTGTGTACCGGCGAAGCCACACCGGTAGACGCCGTTGTTGATCTCGGTATAGATCCGCCTGGCAACGTCGTCGATCTCCGCGCGCAGCGGCTCGGGATACAACTGCGGGGCCCCCTCGCGCTGATAGGCCACCCACTCGGTGGAGAAGTCGAGGGTCATCTGGGCGAAGTCGTTGGTCACCACCTCACCGGTGGTGACGTCGACCATCGCGGGCACGGTGATGCCCTTGGGATAGTCCGGAAAGCGCTTGAAGTAGGCATCTTGCAGCCGGGGGATCTGCAGCACCGGGTCGACGCCACCGGGATCCAGGTCGAAGGTCCAGCTGCGCTGGTCGTGGGTCGGCCCGCAGAAGCCGATGGACATGACGGAATCCAGCCCGAGCAGCCGCCGCACGATGATGGCGCGGTTGGCCCACGGGCAGGCGCGCGCAACCACCAGCCGGTACCGGCCTGGTTCCACCGGATATCCATCACTGCCGTCGGCGGTGATGCGGGTGGAGATGTAGTTGGTGTCGCGGGCGAAGTCGCCGCCGGCGCGGTAGCTGGCCATGCCTACCAGGGTGCCACGACTGGCCGCAATGGGTCAGCCGGTGACGCTGGGCGCGTGCAGGTTTCGCACCGTCGGTGACGACCGGATTTCACTGGGGTCTGGATAGGTGCCCAACAGGCGGTCGGCGGTACCGGAACTGGTCACGGTGAACCAGAACTTCTCGTTCTTGAAGTGGTGATACCGGTGGTTGCGCCATACCGCGCGGTAGATCGCATGGCGCGGCTTGTAATCCGTGTGGACCAGGTAGTGGATCCATTCGTAGAACACCAGGAACGTCGCGATGGTGAGGACGAACGTCAGCCCCTTTCCGGTGTTGCGGAAGGCGAGCGGGGCCAACGGTGTCAGTCCGACGATGATCACGATCAGGCTGGGCCACGGGATGAAGATCAACGGGATTTCGCGGGGGTCCCGATGGTGCAGGCGATGGTCGCGGGCCAGGCGCGAGTCGATCGTGACTCCGGCGAGGGTGCGCGGACGCCAGTGCAGGATTCCGGTATGGATCAGCCACTCGCCTAGCGGAGAGACCCCGACCAGCGCCACGGCGATCACGGCGTCACCGATCGACCAGCCACCGACTGCAAGGCGGGCCACCAACAGCGCGCCGACCCAGGTGACGAGCATCCAGGGCGTGGGGTGGCGGAGGAACTCGGCGAACGCGTCGCGCAGCGTCTGCTGCTTGCGGGTCATCGCGGGTCCGCCAGCTGGTCGGTGAGTTCGGCGAATGCGGCACTGCCCAATCCAAGGAGCTCCGCCGCGGCCGAACGGGCGCCACCTTCATCACCGGCGGCGACGGCCTCGGCCAGCCATCGGTAATGCTCGATGTCGTTGACCTCGGCAGCCATCACGTTGACAAGCACGTCGAGGACGGGCACGTACGCCTGATTCAGCGTGTTGAACAAGAGCCGAAACGCGATGGACTCGGCACTGTCCACGATGAGTTCCCAAAACCCAACAACACGCCACATGCGTTGCACGGGCTCCGATTCAGCCTCCAATTCGTCCACCACCGTCCGCAGCCGGGCGCGGACGTCGTCATTGGCGCGGGCCGCTGCCAGTGCGGCCACCTGTGGACCGATGATGGCGCGGGCTTCGATCACGCTGGCCAAGGTGGCGCGATCGACGTCGCCGCCATGCACGAGCAGTAGCGGCAGCACATCGAACCCGGCTTCGGCTCGGAAGTCTCGGACCACCGTTGATCCGCCCTGGCGGACCTGGATGAGGCGCGCCCGGTCCAGGCGGCCCAGCGCTTCCCGGACGGCGGCGCGCGAGACTCCAAGCGCCTCTGACAGGGTTCGCTCGCTCGGCAGAGACTCGCCGGGCGTCCGGTCACCAGAGAGCACCTGGCCGGCGAGCTGGGCGAAGATCTCGTCGGGTATCGACTGCCGATTGATCGGCTGCAGGGTCATGACCCGAACCCTAACACGAAAATGGCCTGAGGTCTGGTGGTCAGACCAGTTGTTCCGGCATCGGCAACGACCACCGTCTGTTCATCAGTCAGTCAGCGACGATCCCGTTCGGTGGGATCGCCCGCACCGGCCGGCCTCAGGCGTCGAGCTCGCGCGCCACGGCCTTGACCACCTCGGAGATCTGCCGAGCGGTCTTGCGGTCCGGGTATTTGCCCTTGCGCAGTTCCGGCTGCACAGTGCCTTCCAGCAGGGTGATCATGTCCTCGACCATGCCGTGCAGCTCATCGGGGGTGTGCCGGTGCTCGACTGCGGGCGCGGCCTCACGCCGGGTCCGCGACAGGCTCGGCGGCGGGTCGATCAACTTCACCGTCAGCGCCTGCGGTCCACGACGTCCGGCAGCAACGCCGAACTCGACCTTCTGGCCTGCCTTGAGACCCTCCACACCGTCCGGCAGGGCCGCGGCGCGGACGTAGACGTCCTCACCCTCTTCCTGGGACAGGAAGCCGAAGCCCTTCGCGGCGTCGTACCACTTCACCTTGCCGGTCGGCACTGGTCTCACCTGCTTGTCTAGCTGATCACGTACGTGGGGACATAAAGGAAGCGTCCCGCCTGCGCAGGACGCGTCAGCAGCAGATCTTACTAGGACCCAGACCCGCAAAACACCCAGGTTTGCTCGGTAGGCTGACGAAGCCGCTGAAGGAGATCGCGACCGGACGCCGAAGTTGATTCGGTCACTCCCCGGCCCACCGAATCGGAAACGGACATGACGTTGAGGCACCCGGGTCTGGACACGCCCCCGCCGTTGGCGGAGGCGGGCGACGCGGACCCTACGAAGGCCGCCCGGACGGCCTTCGGCGAGGCCGTGGAGCGCGCCGTTGCCGCACCGATGCCAACAACCGGCCCCTTGGTGGACACCTTCGGCCGGGTCCACACCGACCTGCGGATATCGCTGACCGACCGCTGCAATCTGCGCTGCACCTATTGCATGCCCGCCGAAGGCCTGGACTGGATTCCGAGCGGGCACCTGTTGAGCGACGATGAGCTGATCCGGCTGATCCGGATCGGCGTCGGCCGGCTCGGCATCACCGACATTCGGTTCACCGGCGGCGAACCACTGCTGGCTCGCCATCTGGAAGGCGTGGTGGCCGGCGCCGCCGCGCTGCACCCTCGCCCCGAGATCGCCTTGACCACCAACGGCCTCGGCCTGGCCCGCCGGGCCGCCGCCCTGGTGGCAGCGGGCCTGGACCGGGTCAACGTGTCGCTGGACACCGTCGACCGTGCCCATTTCGCGGAGATCACCCGGCGCGACCGGCTGCCCGACGTACTGGCCGGCCTGGATGCTGCGACGCAAGCAGGGATGGCGCCGATCAAGGTCAACGCCGTACTCGACCCGAAGGTCACCGGAGACGACATCGTCAATCTGCTGCAGTTCTGCCTGGATCGCGGCTACCAGCTGCGGGTCATCGAGATGATGCCGCTGGATGCCGACCACAGCTGGACCCGCGACGGCGGGCTCAATGTCGACCAGATCCTGGAGGCCGTGCGAGCTCGCTTTGTGCTGCGCCACGATCCACAGCCGCGTGGGGCCGCGCCCGCCGAGGTCTGGCTGGTCGACGATGGGCCGCACAACCGTGCCGGGACGTTCGGAATCATCGCCTCGGTATCGCGGCCGTTCTGCGGAAGCTGTGACCGCACGCGGCTCACCGCCGACGGGCAGATCCGCAACTGCCTGTTCTCCTCCGCCGAGTCCGATCTGCGCGCCCTGATGCGGAGAGGCTGCGATGACGACACCATTGAGCAGGCCTGGCGGGCCGCGATGTGGAGCAAGAAGGCCGGCCATGGCATCAACGATCCAGATTTCATCCAGCCGGACCGCCCCATGAGCGCGATCGGCGGCTGATCCGTGCCCACACCGACCGACAGCTCCACCGGTGTATCGGTGACGGTCCGCTACTTCGCGGCCGCACGCGCGGCGGCGGGGACCGACTCGGAGGCTGTCAGTGTGCCGCGCGGGGCCGGCGTGGGGGCCTTGGCTGAGGACCTCGCCGGCCGCAGCGAGCGACTGGCGGCGGTGTTGCGGCGCTGCTCGTATCTACGTGACGGCGTCGCGGTGCGCGACCACGAGGCACCGCTGCAACCCGGTGAAACGGTGGACATCCTGCCTCCGTTCGCCGGCGGTTAGCGAGGCCCGACGAAGGAGAGACGAAGCTGGACCGCCGAATCAAACCCGGCGGATAGCATGATCTACGTCACATAACGGATTGATAACGACTCGACAACAGCTTGGTGGAGCAGCTCTTGACCTGCACAAATACCCGGCTTTCCGGGTGTTTTGAGCAGGATCGACGAAGAAAACACCAGGACACGAGAAGGGTGACGCGGCGGGTAAGAGCGGTTACCGTACATCTCCGGGTGTATCGAAAATTTTCCGTTCGATTCACCTTTTCCTTGCCCGTAGCGCCGAGCTCCATCCAACGGGCAAGGAAATCCACGAGTACCTGATGGATGGAGGCGGGGGACCCACCGGGTCCGCCGAGAGCGGCCCTGAAGCCCAAGCGGCTTCTTGGGGTGAAGCCGAAGACGCACTCAAGATGCGTCACGGCCAGGCAGTCCCCCCTGCCTGAACCCGACGCTGACCTCGCAGGCGTAGACAGAGAGGAATTCACCGCACGTATGAGTGGACGGCATCGCAAGCCCACCCAATCGAACGTCAACATCGCCAAGATCGCCTTCACCGGCGCCGTGATCGGCGGCGGCAGCCTGGCCCTCGCAGGGACCGCGGCCGCAGCCACCGATGACGAATGGGACCATGTAGCCCGTTGCGAGTCCGGCAACAACTGGGGCATCAACACCGGCAACGGCTACCAGGGCGGGCTGCAGTTCTCGCCGAGCACCTGGAGCAGCCACGGCGGCGGCAAGTACGCCCCGTCGGCGCACATGGCCAGCCGGGAACAGCAGATCGCGGTCGCCGAGCACGTATTGGCAACCCAGGGCCGCGGCGCCTGGCCGGTCTGCGGCCGCGGACTGTCCGGCGCATCGCACCGCGAGGTCCCGGAAACTCCGCCGGCGGACGCCCCGATCGACAACCCGGAAGTCAATGGCGAGACCGTCGCCATGGACAACCCGATGGCTCCGCCTCCAGCGCCCGAGCCCGCCCCGTGGTGGACTCCCCCGGCCCCCGAGGCCCCGGCTCCCGCCGAAGGCACCGAGCCGGTGGCCCCCGCAGGCTGGATGCCGCCGGCCCCCGAGGCGCCCGCACCGGTCGCCGAGGACCTGCCGCCGGCCCCTGAAGCTCCCGCACCGGAGGCGCCCGCACCTGAGGCTCCGGCCCCCGAAGCTCCGGCCGCAGAACAGCTGCCGCCGGCCCCGGAGGCCCCCGCACCGTGGTGGAACCCTGAGGCTCCTGCCCCGGCGCCCGAGGCCCCGGCCCCGGCTCCCGAGGCGCCGGCCCCCGGCGACGAAGCGGCTCCTCCGGCTCCCGGCCAAGACGGTAACCGGCAGGAAGCGGTCGCGGTCGGCTTCCACCAGCAGCTGTGGCAGGCAGTACGTGCGGAGAACATCAGCGGCAACGACGCGCTGGACGCGTTCGTGCAGCAGCCCAGCCGGGTTCTGTAAACAGCACACCTACGAAAGACGGGGGCCGGTCATCCGGCCCCCGTTTTTTGTGTTCTCGGGCCATCAGGCCGAGCCCACCCACTCCTCGGTTCCATCGGTGAAGAACTGGTGCTTCCACACCGGCAGCCGGGCCTTGACCGTGTCGACCAGCAAGGCGCAGGCCTCGAAGGCCTCCCGGCGGTGATCGGCGGCCACCGCGGCCACCAGGGCGGCATCGCCGATGTGCAGCGCGCCGACCCGATGGCTGGCCGCCAGGGCACGAACCCCGACCGCCTGCTGGGCGATCTCGGCCAGCACGTCGGCCATCACCTGCGACGCCGACGGGTGCGCGGAGTATTCCAGCCTTCTCACCTGCCGCCCGCCGTCATGGTCGCGGATCATTCCCACGAATCCGACGATCGCTCCCGCGGCCCGGTGGCTCACCAGCTCCTCGTGCTCGGCCAGCACGATCGGATCCTCGGTGATCGCCGCGCGCAGCACCTGCGCGCCGTTCTCCGTCATCGGTGATCCCCGCCGGCGAGCTGGTCGAGTGCGTGATCCAGGACCTCGGCAAGCACACCGAGCCCGTCGCGCACCCCGCCGGAGGACCCAGGGAGGTTGATGATCAGGCTGCGGCCGGCCACCCCGCACACGCCTCGCGACAGTATCGAGGTCGGCACCTGCGGCAGTCCGGAGCGGCGGAGGGCATCGGCCAGCCCGGGGATGTCGTAGTCGAGCACGGCCCGGGTCTGCGCCGGGGTGTCATCGGTGGGCGCGATACCGGTTCCACCGGAGGTGATGATCAGCTCCGGCGAGGCGGCCAGCGCGGCGCGCAGGGCGATCCCTACCGGTTCCCCGTCGGGAACCACCTCTGGCTGGACCGGCGCGAAACCGCGCTGCTGCAGCCATTCGGCGATGATGGGCCCGGTGCGGTCGCTGTACACGCCGGCGGCGGCTCGGGTAGAGGCGATGATGATCCGGGCGGTCCGAGCGCTCACGCGCGCTCCCAGGCCCCGGTACGGCCACCGTCCTTGCTCAGTACCCGGATGTCATCGATCACCGCGGCGCGGTCGACCGCCTTGATCATGTCGTAGAGGGTCAGGGCCGCCACGCTGACGGCGGTCAGCGCCTCCATCTCCACCCCGGTCCGGTCGGTGGTGCGCACCGCGGCGGTGATGTCGATCTGGGATTCGCCGATGGTGAATTCCACATCGACGCCGGTGAGGGCGAGTTGATGGCAGAGCGGGATCAGGTCACTGGTGCGTTTGGCAGCCATGATTCCCGCCACCCGTGCGGTAGCCAGCGCGTCACCCTTGGGCAGTCCGCCGGCCGAGATCAGCTGCACCACTTCGGCGGTGGTACGCAGCACTGCACCGGCGACCGCGACCCGCTTGGTGCTCGCCTTGGCGCTGACGTCGACCATGTGCGCCGCCCCCCGTTCGTCGAGGTGTGAGAGCGGGCCGGTCATGACGTCACCGGCTACCGGTTGACGACGGTGACCGGATGTAGGTAGGGCAGCTCTTCGGACGGCAGCGGGAACTCGAGGTCCCCGAACGGCGACAGTGCGCCGGTCCGGTCGGTGCGCAGCTCGCTGACAGCGGGTTCGCCGTCGGTCTGCGGCCAACCGTTGTCGACATACCGGTTCTTGTTGTCCTGGTTTCCAGCCACGGGACCATTCTGACAGGTCGCGATCGACGCCGTTCACCGGTTGGGCCTTACGCTGGTCGCGATGACCGAACGCGCCCGGGGAGTCCCACTGGGGTCGTGGCTGGCCGAGCTGCCCGACGAGGATCTGATCCGGCTACTGAAGCTGCGGCCCGACCTCGCCCAACCACCGCCGGGCAGTATCGCCGCGCTCGCCGCGCGCGCGCAGGCCCGCCAGTCGGTTCGGGCGGCCACCGATGAGCTGGACTTCCTGCACCTGGCCGTCCTGGACGCCTTGCTGGAGTTGCACGCCGATTCCAGCGGTGTGCCCGTGGCAGACCTGCTGGAGCTGCTCGGGGACCGCGCGCCCGCCGACGCGGTCACCGAGGCGCTGGCCGGGCTGATCGAGCGGGCGCTGTGTTGGGGATCGCCGCATGAGCCCGGCGGGGTGCTGCGCGTGGTCGCCGAAGCCGGCGCGGGCCTGCCCTGGCAGCCCGGACAGGTGACCCGAGAGGAGCCGGTGGGGGCGGCGGAGCTGACCGCGCTGCGTGCGGCCATCGCCGATCTGGACAACGCCCAACGGGACCTCCTGGACAAGTTGCTTGCCGGTTCCCCGATCGGGCGCACCCGCGACGCCGCCCCCGAGGCACCGCGGGAACGCCCGGTGCCCCGGCTGCTCGCGGCGGGTCTGTTGCGTCGCGTCGACGAGGAGACGGTGATCCTGCCTCGACTGGTGGGACAGATCTTGCGCGGCGAGCAGCCCGGACCGATCGCGTTGGAGGCACCCGATCCGGTGGTGTCGAAGACCACCGCGGCCGATGTTGACGCGGCTGCTGCCGGCGCGGTCATCGACGTGCTGCGCGAACTCGACCTGATCGTGGCCAGCCTGGGCGAGACGCCGGTGCCGGAGCTGCGTACCGGCGGACTGGGTGTACGCGAGGTCAAACGGCTCGCCAAGGCCACCGGTGTCGATGAGACTCGGCTGGGTCTGCTGCTTGAGGTGGCGGCCACTGCCCGGCTGATCGCGGCCGACTTTCCCGATCCGGCGATCGTCGACCAGCGGGAATGGCCCGACACCGACGGTCCGTACTGGGCGCCGACGGTGCTCGCCGACCGGTTCGCCGAGCAGTCCACCGCTCAACGCTGGCACCTGTTGGCCGCCACCTGGCTGGATCTGCCGGCACGGCCGGGGCTGATCGGCAGCCGCGGCGCCGACGGCAAACCCCGAGCAGCGTTGTCCACGCCGCTGTTCTCCACCGCCGCACCGCTGGACCGTCGGCTGCTGCTCGGCATGCTCGCAGAACTGCCCGACGGAGCCGGGGTCGACGCCGTGTCCGCGTCACAGGAATTGGTCTGGCGTCGGCCGCGTTGGGCCAGCCGACTGCAGCCCGGCCCGGTCGGCGAACTGCTCGACGAGGCGCACGCCCTGGGTGTGCTGGGCCGGGGTGCGTTGAGCTCGCCGGCACGACTGCTGTTGGCGGGCAGCGCGCGAGGCTCCGCCACCGACGCCGACGATGCCGCCGCAGTGACCGCGATGGCCAGGGCGCTGCCTGAGCCGATCGATCACTTCCTGGTACAGGCCGATCTGACCGTGGTGGTGCCCGGCCCGCTGAAACGCGAACTCGCCGAGGAGCTGGCCGTCGTCGCCACCGTGGAGTCGGCCGGTGCGGCAATGGTCTACCGAGTCTCCGAGCAGACCATCCGCTCCGCCCTGGACGTGGGTCGGACCGGGGCGGGTCTGCGGGCGTTCTTCGAGAAACACTCGAAGACTCCGGTCCCGCAGGGGCTCAGTTATCTGATCGATGATGTGGCGCGACGGCATGGCCAGCTGCGGATCGGGATGGCGGCCTCGTTCGTGCGCTGCGAGGATCCCACACTGCTGGCCCAGGCAGTGGCCGTTCCGGCCGCCGAGGCCTTGGGACTGCGGATGCTGGCTCCGACGGTGGCAGTGGCGCAGGCTCCGCTTGCCGATGTGCTGGCCGCGCTGCGGGATGCCGGCTTGGCTCCGGCCGCCGAGGATGCCACCGGAATGATCGTCGACATCCGGCCCCGCGGCATGCGGGTGCACACCCCCGCGGAACGTCGCGGACACCGGGCGCACTCCGGCCCCGGCGACGACAGCCTGACCGCGCTGGTGCGGGTGCTGCGCACCGTGACCTCGGCACCGTTCGACAACATCCGGCTGGATCCGGTGACCGCGATGATCATGCTCAAGCGCGCCGCTCTGGAGCGGGCCACCGTGCTGATCGGCTACGTCGACGCCGCCGGCGTCGCCACCCAGCGCGAGGTGGCGCCCACCCAGGTGCTGGGTGGGCGGCTGGTGGCCTTCGATTCGACGTCGGGGCAGATGAAGGATTTCGCGATTCACCGCATCACCTCGGTGTCCTCGGCGGCTGAAGAAGCCTAGCGCCGGGCGCGGTGTCCGACCTCTCGCCGATAATGGGGCCATGAGCACTGACGGGCCGCTGATCGTCCAATCCGACAAGACCGTGCTGCTCGAGGTCGATCACGAACTGGCCGGTTCGGCGCGCGCCGCGATCGCGCCGTTCGCCGAGCTGGAGCGCGCCCCGGAGCATGTGCACACCTACCGCATCACCCCGCTGGCGCTGTGGAACGCCCGAGCCGCCGGCCACGACGCCGAGCAGGTGGTCGATGCGCTGGTCAGCCACTCCCGGTATGCGGTGCCGCAGCCGCTGCTGGTCGACATCGTCGACACCATGGCACGCTACGGGCGCCTGCAGCTGGTGAAGAGCCCGGTGCATGGTCTGACTCTGGTCAGCCTGGATCGCGCGGTGCTCGAGGAAGTGCTGCGCAACAAGAAGATCGCTCCGATGCTGGGCGCCCGCATCGACGACGACACCGTCGTGGTGCATCCCAGCGAACGCGGCCGGGTCAAGCAGATGCTGCTCAAAGTCGGCTGGCCGGCCGAGGATCTGGCCGGCTACGTCGACGGCGAGGCCCATCCGATCGCGCTGGCCCAAGACGGCTGGGTGCTGCGCGACTACCAGGAGATGGCCGCCGACTCGTTCTGGGCGGGCGGCTCCGGGGTGGTGGTGTTGCCCTGCGGCGCCGGCAAGACATTGGTGGGCGCCGCCGCCATGGCCAAGGCGCAGGCCACCACACTGATCCTGGTCACCAACACCGTGGCCGGCCGGCAGTGGAAACGCGAGCTGATCGCCCGCACCTCACTGACCGAAGAGGAGATCGGCGAGTACTCCGGTGAGCGCAAGGAGATCCGGCCGGTCACCATCGCCACCTATCAGGTGATCACCCGGCGCACCAAGGGCGAATATCGGCACCTGGAGCTGTTCGACAGCCGTGACTGGGGGCTGATCATCTACGACGAGGTGCACCTGCTGCCCGCGCCGGTGTTCCGGATGACCGCCGACCTGCAGTCGCGCCGCCGGCTGGGGCTGACCGCAACATTGATCCGCGAGGACGGCCGCGAAGGTGATGTCTTCTCGCTGATCGGACCCAAGCGCTACGACGCGCCGTGGAAGGACATCGAGGCCCAGGGCTGGATCGCGCCGGCCGAGTGCATCGAGGTGCGGGTCACCATGACCGAGACCGAGCGGATGACCTACGCGGTGGCCGAGCCCGAGGAGCGCTACAAGCTCTGTGCGACGGTGCATTCCAAGATCGCGGTGGTGCGCTCGATCCTCAAACAGCATCCCGGCGAACAGACCCTGGTGATCGGCGCCTACCTCGATCAACTGGAAGAGCTGGGCGAGCAGCTCGATGCCCCGGTCATCCAAGGTTCGACCCGCACCGCCGAGCGCGAGAAGCTGTTCGACGCCTTCCGGCGAGGCGAGATCTCCACCCTGGTGGTGTCCAAGGTCGCCAACTTCTCGATCGATCTGCCGGAGGCCTCGGTGGCGGTGCAGGTCTCGGGCACCTTCGGCTCCCGGCAGGAGGAGGCCCAGCGTTTGGGCCGGCTGTTGCGCCCCAAGGCCGACGGCGGCGGCGCGGTGTTCTATTCGGTGGTCGCCCGCGACAGTCTGGACGCCGAATACGCCGCACACCGGCAGCGGTTCCTGGCCGAGCAGGGCTACGGCTACATCATCCGCGACGCCGACGACCTGCTGGGTCCGGCGATCTGACACCACCCACGCCGTTGGTGGTTAGTCTCCAAACATGAGTCTTTCCCAGGACGAGCGCGAGCAGTTCCTGGCCGAGCCACACATCGCGGCGCTGTCGGTGGACGCCGGCGTCGGCCGCGGGCCCCTGACCGTGCCGATCTGGTATCAGTACACGCCCGGTGGGGAACCCTGGGTGATGACCGCGGCCGGGTCACGCAAGGCCAGGCTCATCGAGACGGCCGGCTGCTTCTCGCTGATGGTGGAGCGCACCGAACCGACGTTGCGCTACGTCAGCGTGGACGGCACGGTCAGCCGCATCGACCCCGGCAGCGAGGAACTTCATGCCGAGCTGGCCCACCGCTACCTGCCGCCGGAACGGGCCGAGCGGTTCTTGCAGTTCGCACAGGCCGAGCTGGGCGAACAGGTCGTCATCTATCTGAGGCCCCAGCACTGGCTGTCGGCGGACCTGGGCGCGATCTGACCGCTTCGGCTCAGGGTGCGCAGTCGTCGACCGGCAGCAGTAGCATCGCCGGCCACAGTGCCACCGAGGCCACCGCCGCCACCTCATAGACACTGGCCGGCGGTATGCCGTAGTGCCGCTCAAGCTGTGTTTGCAGACGCTCGACGCCGTCGGGGTTCAGAAACAGCCACACCACGCCGGCGATCACGTAGACGAGCCCGGACCACAGCCCGGCCTCGATCAGCGCCCCGATGCTCACCTGCCGGTCGAGCAAACGCAGAATCCCCCGAAACCGCGGGGTTTCGGGGGATTCCACGTCGCAGATCTGTCTACAGCAGCGAGGCCGGCGGGGTGAACCGCTCGCCATACTTGGCGGCCAGGTCCTTGGCCCGTGCCACGAACGCAGCCTTGCCACCGGGGTAGCCGGTGATGAACTGCGCGGTGCCGCCGGTCCAGGCCGGGAAACCGATGCCCATGATCGCACCGATGTTGGCGTCGGCCGTCGAGGTCAGCACGCCCTCGTCGAAGCACTTCTGGGTCTCGAGCACCTCGGCGAAGAGCATCCGGTCGATCATGTCCTGCAACGGCGGGGTGGAGCTGCCCGAGTTGAAGGTCTCCCGCAGGCCCGACCACAGGCCGGTGCGCTTGCCGTCGACGTACTCGTAGAAGCCCGCACCCTTGAGGCGCGACGGACGACCGATTTCGATCATCTTGTCGACGACCTCTTCGTTGCGCGAGATCGGCAGGGTGCCGCCGGCCTCCTCGACACCCGCGCGGGTGGCGATGGCGATCTTCTGCATCAGCTCCAGGTTGAGCTCGTCGCAGAGCTGCAGCGGGGCGGCCGGGTAGCCGGCCTGCAGGCCGGCCTGCTCGATGCTGGCCGGTTCGACACCCTCACCGAGCAGCATCAGCGCCTCGTTGACGAAGGTGCCGATCACCCGCGAGGTGTAGAAGCCGCGGCTGTCGTTGACCACGATCGGCGTCTTCTTGATGGCCAGCACGTAGTCGAACACCCGGGCCAGGGCCTCGTCGGAGGTCTTTTCACCCTTGATGATCTCCACCAGCGGCATCTTGTCGACCGGCGAGAAGAAGTGGATCCCGATGAAGTCCTCCTGGCGCTTCACGCCGGTCGCCAGACCGGTGATCGGCAGGGTGGAGGTGTTCGATCCCAGCAGTGCATTGGGCTCGACGATGTCCTCGATCTCCTGGAAGACCTTGTGCTTGAGGTCCTGGCTTTCGAAGACGGCCTCGATCACGAAGTCGACGCCGGCCAGGTCCTGCGGGTCCGCGGCCGGGGTGATCTTGTCCAGCAGGGCCTTCGACTTCTCGGCGGTGGTACGACCCCGCTCGAGCGCCTTGGCTTCCAGCTTCTCCGAGTAGCCCTTGCCGCGCTGAGCCGCCTCCAGCGAGACGTCCTTGAGCACCACGTCGTAGCCGGCCTTGGCCGACACATAGGCGATGCCGGCGCCCATCATCCCGGCACCGAGCACACCGATCTTTTTGATCGGGGTCTGCGCGATGCCCTCGGGCCGGCTGCCGCCGCCGTTGATGTGCTGCAGGTCGAAGAAGAACGCCTGGATCATGTTCTTGGCGACGTTGCCGGTGACCAGCGAGACGAAGTAGCGGGTCTCGATCCGGGTGGCGGTGTCGAAGTCGACCTGCGCGCCCTCGACCGCGGCGGCCAGGATGGCACGCGGGGCGGGCATGTTGGCCCCCTTGACCTGCTTGCGCAGCAGGGCCGGGAACGACGGCAGAATGGCCGCCAGGGCCGGGCTGGCGGGGGTGCCGCCGGGCATCTTGTAGCCCTTGGCATCCCACGGCTGCACACCGGCGTCGGGGTTGGCCTTGATCCACGCCTTGGCGGCGGGCACCAGCTCCTCGACGGTCGGCAGCACCTCGTCGATCAGACCGGCGGCCTTGGCCTTGGCCGGGTTGAAGCGAGTGCCCTGAACCAGCACGTTCATGAAGGCGTTCTGGATCCCGAGCATGCGCACGGTCCGGGCGACACCGCCGCCACCGGGCAGCAGGCCCAGGGTGACCTCGGGCAGGCCGAGCTGGCTGCCCTTGACGTCGGCGGCGATCCGCCTGTGACACGCCAGCGCGATCTCCAAGCCGCCGCCGAGCGCGGCGCCGTTGATGGCGGCCACGACCGGCTTGCCCAGGGTCTCCAGGGCCCGCAGGTCGGCCTTGATGCCTTCGCACTGCTCGAAGACGGCCTGTGCGTCCGCGGGGCCGACGTGGATCATCGCCTTGAGGTCGCCACCGGCGAAGAAGGTCTTCTTCGCGCTGGTGATCACCACGCCGGTGACCGAATCCTTCTCAGCGATCAGGCGCTGCACCGCGTTGTGCATCGACTCGCGGTAGTGGTCGTTCATGACGTTGGCCGAACCGGTCGGGTCGTCCAGGGTCAGCGTGACGATGCCGTCCGCGTCCTTGTCCCACTGAATGGTGTTCTCTGCCATTTTGTTTCAAACCTCTCAGACGCGCTCAATGATGGTGGCGACGCCCATGCCGCCGCCGATGCAGAGTGTGATCAGAGCGCGGCGGGCACCCCGGCGCTCCAGTTCGTCGACCATGGTGCCGGTGATCATCGCGCCGGTGGCGCCCAGCGGGTGGCCCATTGCGATGGCGCCGCCGTTGACGTTGAGCTTGTCGTCGGGGATGCCCAGGTCCTTCTGGAACTTCAGCACCACCGAGGCGAACGCCTCGTTGAGCTCGAACAGGTCGATGTCATCGACGGTCAGGCCGGCCCGGTCCAGCGCCTTGACGGTCGCCGGGGTGGGGCCGGTGAGCATGATGGTCGCATCGGCACCGCTGGTGGCGGTGGCCACGATGCGGGCCCGCGGGGTCAGCCCCTGCGAGGTGCCCGCCTTCTCCGAGCCGATCAGCAGCAGCGCGGCACCGTCGACGATGCCCGAGCTGTTTCCGCCGGTGTGGACGTGGTTGATGCCCTCGACCCAGTGGTACTTCTGCAGCGCCACGTCGTCGAAGCCACCCATTGCACCGATACCGTCGAATGCGGTCCGCAGCTTGCCCAGACCTTCCAGGGTGGTCTCGGGACGCATGTGCTCGTCGTGGTCCAGAACCACCAGACCGTTCTGGTCACGCACGGGGATGACGGACTTGGCGAAGTAGCCGCCCGACCAGGCCGCGGCCGCCCGCTGCTGGCTACGCAGCGCGTAGTTGTCGACGTCCTCACGCGAGAAACCTTCGATGGTGGCGATCAGGTCGGCGCCGATGCCCTGCGGGGCGATGTAGTTGTCGTAGGTGAAGGGCACGTCGGAGAACATCGCGCCACCGTCGGAGCCCATCGGGATCCGGCTCATCGACTCCACGCCACCGGCCAGCACCAGGTCGTCCCAGCCGGAGCGCACCTTCTGGGCTGCGGTGTTGACGGCCTCGAGACCCGAGGCGCAGAACCGGTTGAGCTGAACGCCGCCGGTGGTGTCGGGCAGTCCGGCGGCCAGCACCGCGGTGCGGGCGATGTCGCCGCCCTGGTCACCCACGGGCGAGACGCAGCCCAGGATCACGTCGCTGATCAGGCTCTCGTCCAGGTCGGGGTGGCGAGTGCGCAGTTCATCGATCAGGCCGACAACCAGGCTGAGCGGCTTGACCTCGGTCAGCGCGCCGCCGCGCTGCTTGCCGCGCGGGGTGCGAATGGCCTCGTAGATGAAGGCTTCTTCGGACATGGGCGATTCCTCTTCAGTATTGGGTGTTCGATGCGGATCGACTGCGTTCCCCCGCGAGGGGGGGTGACCCCAGGTCGGAGCGTAGTCCCCGGATTCCCACCCTAACAGCCTGGCCTATCAACCGGATGGTTGGTCCGTCTGGGGACCGCTTTCTCGCCGAGCGTGAAGTTGGCTTCACGCCGGTGGCCTGAGCGTGAAGTTGGCTTCACGCTCGGCCCTGCGACGACGCCCTTTAGGCTCGGATCCCATGACGGCGCGGATGGTCACCCGGCTGGAGCCCTTTGCCACCACGATCTTCGCCGAGATGTCGGCGCTGGCCGCACGGATCGGCGCGGTCAACCTGGGGCAGGGCTTCCCTGACGAAGACGGACCCGCGGCCATGCTCGAGGCCGCCCAGGCCGCGATCGCCGACGGCCTGAACCAATACCCGCCCGGGCCCGGTATCCCCGCCCTGCGGGAGGCCATCGCCGCACAGCGCTCCCGCATGTACGGGATCGACTACGACCCCGACACCGAAGTCCTGGTGACGGTGGGTGCCACCGAAGCCATCGCCGCCGCGGTGCTCGGCCTGGTGGAACCGGGCTCCGATGTGGTGCTGCTCGAGCCGTTCTACGACTCCTACTCCCCTGTGGTCGCCATGGCGGGGGCGCGACGGATCAGCGTGTCGCTGGTGCCCGACGGCCGTGGTTTCGCCTTGGACGCCGACAGCCTGCGGCGGGCCATCACCCCGGCGACCCGGGCCCTGATCGTCAACTCGCCGCACAATCCGACCGGCACGGTGTTCACCGAGGCGGAATTGGCCGAGATCGCCCGGATCGCAGTGGAGGCCGACCTGCTGGTGATCTCCGACGAGGTCTACGAGCACCTGGTGTTCTCCGGGCGCACCCATCGGCCCTTGGCCGGCTTCGAGGGGATGGCACGGCGGACCGTCACCATCTCGAGCGCGGCGAAGATGTTCAACTGCACCGGCTGGAAGGTCGGGTGGGCGTGCGGTCCCGCGGAGCTGTTGGCCGGGGTACGGGCCGCCAAGCAGTATCTGACCTACGTCGGTGGCGCGCCCTTGCAGCCGGCGGTGGCGCTGGCACTCAACACCGAGGACGACTGGGTGGCAGGCCTGCGGGCAACCCTGCAGGCTCGCCGGGACCGGCTGACCGCCGGACTCAAAGGCGTCGGATTCGAGGTGCACGACAGTTTCGGCACGTATTTCCTGTGTGCCGATCCACGCCCGCTGGGCTACGACGACAGCACGGCGTTCTGCGCTGAGCTGCCGCATCGGGCCGGCGTCGCGGCCATCCCCCTGTCGGCGTTCTGCGTACCGGGCGCGGAGGCGACCGCCCCCGATGTCTGGAATCACCTGGTCCGGTTCACCTTCGTCAAACGCGAGGACACCATTGATGAGGCGATCCGGCGGTTGGAGACGCTGCGCGACGGGCCAGCTAGCGCCCGCTAGCGGTGTCGTCGCCCATGATGCGCTGACGCAGCCGCTCGGTGGCGATATTGAGCACCAGCTTGCTGGCGCGCCGGACGATGAACTCCGGGATCGGCCCGGACGGTTCCACGGTGATGTCGAAGCGCACCCGGGTGCTGTCGGGCCCCTCACGGGTCAGGGTGTACTCCACGTGCTGGGCACGCTGCTGCGCGGTGGCCTTGGCGTCCCAGACCATCCAGTCCGGGCCCCAGTGGTATTCCAGGACTTCCTTGTCCACCAATCCCAGAATCTTGATGGTGGCCAGCACGTGATGGGGACGCCCGTCCTCATATTCGTCGAGGATCTCGATGCTCTTGTGCACCGGGGACCACGACGCCAATTCGGACACATCAGCGAGCGCGTCGAGGATTTTCTCCGGCGGCGCGCCAATCACAACTTCCCGCGATGCTCGAACAGCCACTAGGTCGAGCCTAACGCCGTGTCCTGCCGGCGGCAGAAGTTCATCGCAGGGAGAAAGTCAGCGGCCCTTCTTGATCTTGAGCACCTGGTCGCGCAGGCCGTCGGTGGCGGTCTTCATGCCGCCCTTGAGGGTGCTCTTGAGCAGGAAGCCCGGGATCGGGATCGACGGGTCGACGTCCATGTCGAACCGCACCTTGGTCTTATCGCCCTGCGGCGTCAGCGTGTACTTGGCGTCCTGCGCCTTGAGCTGGCCGGCCGACACCAGGGTCCAGCCGACACTGTTGTCGGTCCAGCTGTACTCGACGACCTGCTCATCGGTCAGCCCCGCGGCCTTGATCTTCATCCGTACCCGCCGCGGCCGACCGTCGTCGTGGGTGTCGAGCACCTCGGCGCTCTGGTACTGAGGCGACCACGACGGAACAGATTCGACGTCGGCGAGGACGTCGAAGATCTCCTCCGCGCTCGCTTCGATAACGACCTCGCGGGAATCCTTGACTGCCATGGCTGGAACCCTAGCCAGGCGCGCAGCGCTACGCGGGGATTTCGCGCCGCCCTGAGATTCTCCCCACGTCCGGGTGGCGGTGGCACGATGGAGACCATGCACGTCGCCGTCCGGATCGCCGCACCCATGCTCGCCGCCGTGGCACTGATCGCCGCGCCGGTGGCCCACGCCGATGACGCCGGCTATCTGGCCCGCGTCAATGCCGCCCCGGTCCCGATCCCGGTGGCCGATCACGTCAAAGTGACCTCGGGGCACTACATCTGCGCCCAGCTGCGGATGTACGGCCACACCGGCACCTACCGCTCAGGAATCTCCCCCGGCGACCTGGTCCGCCAGTTGACCAACACCTTCCACTACAGCCCCGAAGCCGCCGACGTACAGATTCAGGCGGCGCAGGCCGAACTCTGCCCGGAGACGCTGCGACCCTGACCCGCACTTGTTAAGGGCGAAGCGGGAGTCCCGCAAAGCCCAAACTGGTAACGTCGCGCCGCATGACATCCACAGTGAGTCGGTTCGCGCGCACCGCGGGCCTTGCAGCAGTTGGCGCGGCCCTGGCGGCCGCCGGCATGGGAGTTGCCGCCGCAGACGACCCGAACGCCGTACCGGAGCCGATTCTGACCACACAGTGCTCCTTGGACCAATTGATGGCCGCGACCAAGGTCGTCGACCAGCCGGCCTACGACGCGATCGTGACCAAGTACAACCAAGAGCCCAAGGTGCTGCAGGATCAGATCGTCCTGCGGATGAAAAATCTGCTGGCCAAAGACCCCGCCGGCCGGCAGGCCGAGGTGGATCAGCTCGGCATCGTCTTCCCGTACTACGCGGCGCTGTTCCGTACGCAGGAATCGGCCGCACCGGAGATCGCCGAGCAGTGCAGCACCTTCCCGGCCGAAGACCCCTCGGTCTGGGCCCCTGCCGCCGAAGCAGACCCCACTCCCGCCCCGGCTCCTGGGGTGCCCGGCAGCACCGAGCCCACTGCAGCGTGATCACTGGGCAGCCGCCCAACCATTGACGCTGAGGCCCTAAGGTCGCCCAACCTTTTCCACACCGGGGAGGGAGGTGCACAGGCCGATGCTGTGCTGCCTCGTCGCCGGATCGCTGATGGCGATGGCGTTCCGGATCCGGATGTGGCTGACCCGCCGACGTCCGGGGTCGCTGAATCTCTTTGCGCCACCGGCACGTCGACGCGCTCGACGCCCTGCAGCGCGCCGCCATCCTTCCGCGCGACGACAGCTTTGCCTTCAAGGCGATCTTCGCCGCGACCAAGGTTCCGGGGGTGGCGCGACGCGCCACATCGTTGCTGAACCCATTCAGCTGACTCCGGTACAGGGCCTGCACTGCTCCGGCCGATCCGTCAAGGTCGGCCGGAGCAGTCCCTCGCGAGGGAAAAGCCGCGACCTTCACCGCAGCGTGGAACGCTGCGGTGAGCATGAGGGTAGCGTGCGAGCGTGCCTACCGATGGCGGAGTGTTGTGGCGCGGGACGTCGCCCGAGGACCGAGCGGCACTGCGACGCGAGCGGCTGATCGACGCTGGTACGCAGATAGTCGGCACGGACGGTGCCGACGCCCTCGTGATCCGATCGATCTGTCGCGCCGCGAACGTGAGTCCCCGCAAGTTCTATGAGAGCTTCCCCGACACCGACGCTCTGCTCATAGCGACCTACGAACGCGCGGTCGAAGAACTGCTGCGCGCCGTCACCGCGGCCGTACCTGCTGAACCCTTGATCCCTGACGCGCGCCAGTTACGCACTCGATTCCACGCCGTGTTCGACGCCGCAACGTTGTTCCTGGACCAGCATCCCCCGGCGGGCCGCATCATTTTTCAGGAGGCCCTGCACAACGACGTCCTGCGCACGCGAGCGATGGACGCGCTGCCCACCTTCCTCAAGATCATCCGGCGCGCCGTGACAAGCCCCGATCACCAGCCCATTCCGCCCACCCAGGCGCACCTGGAGGCGACGCTGCTGTCGGGCGCGCTGACTGCCGTGCTCGGCGAATGGACCTCCGGCTCTACACCGTGGAGCCGCGAGGAACTGGTCAGCTACTGCACCGAGGCGGCGTTGGCGATTCTGTCGATCCAGCTGTGACAGAACGAGGTTGACAAACCTCACCGCACGGGAAACACTTGGTTCCCATGACCGACAGTGCGATGGAGTCCCGCATTCCCCCGAACTCCAGCACCCGAGCCTCCTTCGGCCCGCACTCAGTGACCTGGCGGGTACTGACCGCCCCGGCGACCGCCCTGATGATCGCCCAGGTCACCAATCTGCTTGAGATCCCCCATCTGGACTTCCAAGCGGTGCTGTTCGACCACGACCCGCTGTTTCCCACCAACAAGAAACGTCAGCGGGGCGCCCGCGGGGCGGGGCGACGCAAGGACGGCCACTTCCACGATCGGCTGCGTCGGACCCTGTCGGTACCACTACCCATCGTCTTCGGCGACAGCGAGGCGGCCTTGCAGTGCGCGACAAGGCTTTTCAACTACCATCGCCCGATGACCGGGGTGGGCTCCGACGGCCATACTCCCTACTCCGCGACATCGCCCGAGTCGATGCTTTTCGCGGCGGTGACCATCTCACACGCGGCGCTGATCGCCTACGAGAACTTTGCGTTCGACGGTCGCCCGATCCCCCGCCGATTGCACCAGTCCGAGCGCGACCAGTACTTCGCCGAGATGTCGCGGCTCGCCGTCCTCATGGGCGTACCGGCCGACGACGTACCGATGAGTGCGGCCGCCGTCGACCACTACTACCGCTCCATCTCAGCGAAGTTCGCCTTCCGCCCCGACTGGGAGTCTGCACGGCTACGCACCGCGGCGGCGCTGCTGTTTCCCGAATCCTGGTCAGACGTCCCAGCAACAGTCAACGATGTCCTGCTGGTGATCTCTACCCTGGTGGCCTACGCGGCCCTGCCGAAGCCGTCACGGCGACTTCACCGGCTGCCGTCGCTCACCGATCCCGGACTCGCCGTCCTGCGAACAGCGACACTCCCGCTGTTTGCGCTCCTACAGATACCCGCGCTTGCCAGGTCCGTACTGCGTTGGTATCTGGGCGAATCCGACCGCGTCGTGCTGCTCGAGGCCCGTCGTAAAGTCGACGCCGCTTCACACCCGACCGCTGCGATTTCGGCGGCGAACTCATGACCGCGCTGGATCTGGACAACACCACCGGGCCGCTGTCCATGTCGGCCGCAGCAGCGACGGCGTTGTTCGACGAGCTGCCGGTTTGCCCGCCTAACACGTTGCGGGGCCTCTGGGCAGGCCGTGAGGTGCACACCGCACATCCCCTCGACGGTGTACTACCCAATGTTTCTTGGTACGGCAAGCGTTTTGACGCACCCGGCGCGGTACACCCCCTGGTTGTCGCGGACGCCTCCGGCGAGACATTCCCGCTCAATCCGGCGCTGGTACCGATGCGGACCATCACCTCGCCGCTGCCGTTGCCGCGCTTCTTCGTCAAGGCGGCGCCGCGGCTGATGTCGGTGCTACGGCGCCTCGTCTTCGCGAAGAGCCATGGAGCCGACCTAGCCCAGATCGATCACCGCGGTGTCACCACGACGGCATTGCGGTACCACGACAAGCCGATCGTCGACTACTTTCGGCTGGTCGACAACGACACCGTCTTGGGCGCAATGGAGTACCCCGGTATGCCGCGGCCCTACTTCTTCATTCTCCGGCGCGATCGACCCAGCTGATCGCTAGCTGCGGCGACCGAAGCCGGCGCCCGGGCCGCCCTTGGCGTCGACGTCATCGAGAATGGCCTGGAACAGCACGATTCCGGGTCCCGGCTGGGTCAGCGGGCCGCTCGGGACGGAGCCGTCGTGGACCATTCCGACCAGGAGGTCATCGACAGTGACCGGCGCCCCGTCGTCGCCGGGTTCCCACCATGGCTCGCCCGCAGGATCAACGCCGGCGGGTCCGATGTCGAAGCACATCAGACCCGTGCCGCGCCCAAGCTTGCAGGCATGGCGTACGGCGCCGTGCTCGGCGTCCGCGGGTTGCTCAGGACCGTCGGGGCCGGCAGCGGCGGGTTCGGCCGGCTCAGCAGAACCGATGCCGTAGATGCCGAACCCTTCGTAGTCGGCGATGGATGCCACCTTGACCGGATCAAACTCGATCACCGCATAGTCCAGGCCTTCGTCGGCAGCCACCACGGTACCCACGCCGCCATGGTCTTCGGCGCCCTCGACCAACACGATCGACCCTGGTCCGCCACAGTGCGCCGCGGTAAAGCCCACCAGGCTGCCGGCACCGTCACGACCGATGGTGGTCAGCGTGCAGAGCGCGTCGTCATGCAGCACGATGGCGGCACCGCCACCGAGCAGGATCTTGTCCTCGGTCGCGGCGGCGGTCGGCAGCCCGGCAGCGCCGATCACCAGGACGGCGCCGATCGCGCAAGCGCGCCGAGCCACGTGTTGGTGCACAGCGGCTCAGTCTAGGGGGCCGACCCGGCGGCACCCCGCATTCCGCCGCGCCCATCCGGCTTCTGTCGAAGTGGACCCGAATCGCCTCCGGCCGCGTACGGTCAAAGGTGAGCCATTTCATCGCCAGTGACGGCCCACCCAGTCCCCGGGCGGCCCCACGGGCCGTGGTGATCCCTCCGCCTAGCCGCAACCCGCAGCCAGACGAATCCGAACGTGACGGAACCGGCGTGGATTGTGAGATATGTTGCCTAACTTAGCTATAGGTCGGTCGACTGCGGGATGCCAGCGGCACCGGTCGGCGCCGCAGCGATGATCGCGCCGGTAGGAAGCACTCGGCACGCCCGCCCCGTCCGCGTCACGGTGGCCCGAGAGCTCGGCGGGGGAATCGACGGCGCTTGGTGGCCGCGCGCAGATCGCATCACCAATGAATTGCCGGACCTGATCTCCGTCCTGACACCCTTGCTGGGCGACATCACCACCATCAACGTCAACTGGTCGCCGCTGCAACGACCACCTGACCTCAACTGGCCGGGTTGGGAAAGCAAACCCCAGCATGTGATGACTCTCGGCGGCCAGCAGGCCCGCGCCAATCTGCTCGTCATCTCCTATGCGACCCACAGCGCTCTCGCCATGATGGTGATGCGCTGTGCGGCGAATCTGCCCATCGAGGCCGCGGATCGCGACAAGCCCGCCTGCCTGACGGCGGGTTCGATCCTGCGTAACGCCCGACGACAGCGTGACGGCGCTGGAGCCTGTTGACCTAGCCGGAGCCTTCCCGACGCCGCCCCGAGGTGGAGGCGACGTCGGGCCGACGTGAATCAGCAGAGGTGATGTTCGGCGGCGACAGTCAGCCGCATCGCGTTGCCGCGATCCAGACCGTCGTTGCGGTTCACGCCCACACTGCGGGATGTCCTGGCGACAGCCTGGGCGGCCTCGGCCCGCGACTGGTCGGTTATCTGTCCGTCCGGACCCTTGCGCAGCGATTGACACACCGCCGAACCAAGTCGCATCGCTTGGTTCTCGTTCATCCGAACCCTGACCGTCGACTGCACCTCGTTGAGGTAGGCGCTGTTATCGGCATGCGCGAGGCCAACAGCAAATGAGGGGAGCGCCGAGAGGAGGACCGGGAGGAGAAACGTCGCCAGCATGATTCGCAAACGACCAACTCTGATGTGTTTCATATGGTCCCTTTCTTCGGCCTATCCCGGTGCAGAGGTCGTCTGCGGGGCGGGTTCCTTCAGGGCATGCACTTTCAGCATAGAGAATTGACAGCAGCGGCAATAGTGCTGCCGCCACAAGAGGGGTTCAACCGGGTGATCAGCGGACCGCACACCTTCCAGCGAGGTGTCGTGCCGGTTGCCGGTACCTGCGCCGAATCGCCAAAAGGCAATGCGCACTTGCCACCTAGCGTCTCACCGCCTGTCAGAACGAGATTGATCCGGCTAACCCCGCGCGTTCCAACGTGCGGGCTGATCGCCCAATTGTCTGATGCCGCGGCCCATCCAGGTGCGAACGAATGCTGCACTTCTGGTTAATTCTTCGTATGTTCCGGATATACACCAATCGGGCCCGCGCAACGGCGCGCCGGAATGGTCAAATCGCCTCGGTGCCGCAAATCCCCTCAATGACGGGCATAGCGTAACGTCCGACGGCCCCATGACGGATGCCCCAGAAGCCTGCGAAGTTCCTGAGAGTGGGTGCCGGGGCCGAGGTCGGGCCTCATGGACCTCGCCGCCACGAAAGCCGCCCCGTAACGAGCAGCCTCTGAAGTGGCCAGGGCCGGGATCGAACCGGCAACCTTCCGCTTTTCAGGCGGACGAGATAGCCACTGACCTGCGGTTTATTTGTTTCTGTGCGTCGTATGCGCCGCATTGAGCTGCGCTGACGTATTCAGTCTGCCCGGCGAACGGACATAAACCGGACACGGTGCTTGCACTCCTGACCAGGGATTCCCCGACAGCCCGTCACTCCGTGATGCGCGCTAAGGGTTCCCGGGGAGCAGGTACCGGATGCCCAGAATCACCGGGTCAACCGGCGGGCACAACGACGACGGAGGCGGCGCGGTCCACCGCTTGGCCGGCCACCACCCGAACGGCCAGCCGGAACACGGCCGGAGCCGTGGACGCCGGGAGGACGCGAGCGCCCGAGGCCGCCAGGCCGCAGGGTGCGACAGTCGGCCGGGAGGCGGGAGCGGCGTAGGTTGTGATCCGGCTGGGACTCGCGGGCTTGTTATATATCCCAAAAGTGTCCGCGACGACGTCGAGTCCGGTGACGACACCGACTGGTCGGCCGCCGCTGCTCTGAGGCTGCGGTTCCCGAGCCCCGAGATGGTCGACTCGGCCGCAGCGCTATTCGAGCCAGCAGCACCGTGGGCGCACGGCAGAGACCGACTCCGCGTAGAACCGGAGTCCGGGCGGTTCCAAATCACGGTTGGCCCCGGCGTGGTGCGACTTGGATGGACTAGACCTGTCCGCGCCGAAAAATCATCCGAGCGCGAGGTCGGTCGGCGCCGGTTCGACGTGGCGGTCGCAGAAGATCGCATCAAGTCTGACCGGGACGACGCTGACCCACCTGGCCGTTCGATCACCGAATGGTCCCGTAAATCGCGTGCCGCGATGTGTCGTACCTTCGCTGAACTCGACTACACGCCGTTGGTGGAATCCGGCCGGGCACCAGCCATGGTTACTCTGACCTACCCCGGAGACTGGGAGACCGTCGCTCCGAACGGAGCCAGCGTCAAGCGACACATGGTGCTGTGGCGCAAGCGCTTTCAACGCGAGTTCGGCGAACTCGCGCGCTACATCTGGAAGCTGGAATTTCAGCGGCGCGGTGCACCGCACATCCACCTGTGGATGGCGCCGCCCATGTCGCCTGGCCGCTCGGGTCGCGGCTTCGCTCAGTGGCTGTCCGACACCTGGGCGCAAGTCGTTGACCACCCCGACCCAGAGCATAAGGCCCGCCATCGGCTCGCCGGTACTGCCATTGATGTCCGCAACGGACTGAGAGCCTGCGACCCGAAACGGTTGGCCATCTACTTCACCAAGCACTCGTCGCCGAACCTCAATGGAGACAAGGAATACCAGCACATCGTTCCCGAACTGTGGCGGCAACCCGGCTGCGGCCCAGGGCGGTTCTGGGGTGTGTACGGACTCAAGAAGGCGATTGCTGTCGTCGAAATCGATCAAGATGCGTATTTCGCTGCACGCAGGATCGTGCGGCGGTGGTCACGGAGCCAGGCCGTGTACGGCGACTCCGGCGGCCGCTTCCCGACGGATGTGGTGCCGCGCACCGCTGTGGTCCTCGCACCCCGTGTCAGCCGAGATACCAGCCGCGTGCGGCACCGGCGGGTCCACCGGCGGCGAACGCTATGCAACCAAAGCGGACTGGCAGGCGGCTACGCACTGGTCAACGACGGACCGAACTTCGCAGCCCGACTCGCTCGAGCAAATTCAGTAGGCTTCTACCTTCGCGACCACGACGCCGGAAAACACGTACTACCGCAAAAGCATGCTTCACTCTGCGCCCCAGCAGCCAGCACGGGCCGCTGAACTGGCCTGCTCCATACCTGCCTAAGTAGGCGCGGCCGCGCGTAGGCCTATGTCACAACCGACCTATACCCTCGGCAGGCACAAACGAGGGCTGGATTCCGCGTCATCCGGCGACGTCCGCCGATGACCAACTACGGCTAGCTGGGGAACCCCGGTAGCCTAATGCGAGCTCACCGTCGAAGATGACGAACGTAGAGGAGGTGGGGTGATGCCGCGACCCAAGGAGAGACCCACTGTTGAACAAGTGAAACTCGCCGAGGAGCAAATTGTTGCACAATCTAAGCGAATTGACTTCTTCCTCACGGAATACTCGGTTGAGTTGCTTGCTCAAAAAGTTCGTGATGGCGAATATGTCGTTCCCGACTATCAGCGAGAATACGTATGGGAAGAGCGCCGCAAATGGCGCTTCATCGAATCGTTGATCATGGGCCTTCCCATCCCTTTCATTTTCTTCTGGGAAATGCCAGATGGTCGGCTCGAAATCGTGGACGGCTCTCAGCGACTCCGGACTATTCATGAATTCATATACGGTGGGCTCGAACTCGGCGAGCTTGACCCTCTGACACATCTTTCAGGATTTCGATTTGACGACCTTCCCGAATCAAGACAACGCAAGATAAAGAACCGCTCCGTTCGCGGCATTGTCCTAAACGAACATGCCGACGAAGCAGCACGACTCGACATGTTCGAGCGCATTAACACGGGCAGCAAGCACGCCAAAAATGCGGAGATACGGCGAGGAGCACTGAAAGGCCCGTTCCTTAACTTGGTGACAGAACTAGCCAACACCCCACTCCTAGCTCAACTTGCACCCCTGTCTAAGAGCGTTAAACGAGAACGTGGCTACGAGGAACTCGTTACCCGACTATTTGCGTACGGCGATGGCCTCGAAGACTACAAAGACAGGCCTGCCGACTTCCTCTTTTCTTATTCAAAGAAAATGAATGCGGCGTTTGCAGCGGAACCAGATTTGCCGGAAAAATATCGCGAACGGTTCAACACCGTCCTCAACTTTATCTCCCAGAATTTTCCGTTGGGATTCCGGAAGACTGCAAATAGCGAAGCAACGCCTCGGGCACGGTTCGAGTCTATCGCAATCGGCGTTGATCGCGCCTTGGCTGAAAGCCCAGAACTGGTCGGCCGCACTGCCCTCGAAGTCAATGTCGCCTCGTGGATCAATCTTCCCGAGTTCAAAACGATTACTAGTTCCGATGGCGCGAACGCAATTGCCCGCCTCCGAGGACGTATTGATTTCGTAAAAAACAAGCTGGTGGAGAATGGCATCGATTAACCTAGCGCCATTTTTTGAAGAACGCTACGCGGAAATTGAGACCTACTTGTTGTTTCTGCAGAACGTGGAGGACGCAGCCCGCGCGGGGGCCCCGCGGTTCCGCGGTACCGACGCCTCGATCACTCCTGATCAGAAAAAGATTCTCAATTCGAGTCTGTACCTCCAGCTTTACAACCTGGTAGAGGCCACCGTGCTCCGATGCCTTGAATCAGTGGTTGCGGCAATTGAAGAGGCGGAGCGTCGCCCGAGCGAACTGAGCCTTGAACTCAGGACTGAGTGGGTACGCTCCATAGCACGCACTCACAGTGACCTAGGTCCCGATAAGCGACTCGATGCGGCACTCGACATGTGCGAGCAGTTGTTGCAACAGATTCCCGTCAAAGACTTCAGAATCGAGCCGGGCGGGGGAGGCAACTGGGATGACTTGTCCATAGAGAAGATGTGCGAACGCGTGGGGTGCGGTCTAAATATTTCTCCCAGCGTCTTCCAGGCCGCCAAGCGCCACGTACGAGACGACATGGGCGCGTTGAAGCTCGTCAAGAATCGGCGCAACGGGCTTGCTCACGGCTCCTTGTCGTTCGTCGACTGTAGCGATGGCGTGACCGTTGCTGAGCTCAAGGGAATTGCATCTGCAATTGGAGACTACCTGCGGGAAGCCGTCACATGTTTCGTGAACTATGTCGAAGGTGAGATCGCCAAGAAAGAGGCGGTGACCACGTCATGACAAAAAAGGCGAACAGCCCGACCATTCGAGCCATCGACCTGTTCTGTGGCGTTGGCGGCCTCACACATGGACTAGCGAAGGCGGGTATCGAGGTCGTGGCTGGGATCGATATCGATCCTGCATGCAGGTATCCATACGAGGCAAACAACACGGCCGAGTTCATAGAAGGCGACGTTAATGAACTCACCGCAGCAGAGGTAGCCGCCATGATTGACGGTGCCGCCCTGAGCATGATCGCCGGGTGCGCACCGTGCCAGCCGTTTTCCACTTACAGCCGATCCGGTCGAAGCAAGAGGGGTGGAGATGACTGGCAACTAGTCGAAGCCTTCGGCCAGATAGTAAGCGAAGTCCAGCCGGATCTAGTGACGATGGAAAACGTTCCGCAGTTGCTCGACCACCCCGTCTTCGAGCGGTTCCTTGGGAACCTCGAAAACTACAAAATCGAGTGGTCCGTCGTTCAAGCTACCCGCGTTGGCATTCCGCAGACAAGGAAGCGACTAGTCCTCATTGCCTCGAAGCTCGGCGCTTATGGCCTCGCGCTCCCCCAAGATGAGCACCGAGTGAAGACCGTCAGGCAAGCAATTGGCCGCCTTCGACCAATTAGGGCCGGCGAGGCCGACCCGAAGGACCGGTTGCACGTCGCATCGAGATTGACCAACACGAATCTGGAACGGATACGTCACTCGAAGCCTGGAGGCACGTGGCGCGATTGGCCTGTCGAATTGCAGGCCGCATGTCACCGAAAGAGCACGGGCTGGACCTATCCAAGCGTATACGGGCGGATGTCCTGGGATGAAGCAAGCCCGACGATCACTACCCAGTGTTTTGGCTACGGGAATGGGCGATTCGGTCACCCCGCGCAGGATCGCGCCATCTCCCTACGCGAGGCCGCCATCTTGCAGACGTTCCCGCCGAAGTACAAGTTCGTCCGACCCGACGAGGCTGTGCGTTTCAGCGTACTGGGTCGGCTCATCGGAAATGCAGTACCAGTGAGGCTTGCGGAAGTTGTTGGCGAGACGGTGATCTCCCACGCGACGCTTTTCAGGCAGCAGTAGCCCCTTGCGAGTCCAAACACGTCCGAAAACGCCTTGGGATTCAACAAAAGTCGCAAAAAGAGTCGACTGACAACTGGCCCAAAAATGCCTTTCTCGACGGAATTTTCTACCCAGATTGGCAGGGGGAAATACACCCAGATGGCACGTCAGCAATCGAGCACTGCCCTAACGCGGATTGCAGATACCGCCGGCCCTAAAATCGGACACCTATAGAGATCGCCACCACGAATTCCCCTGCACTGCAACCTCATTAGCGCCTGCTTCAGCAAGCTGGGCGGCCTTGCCTGGTTTATTCGCATAGCCGATGGTGTGAACGCCTGCGCGCTGGCCGGCTTCGATGTCAGACACTGAGTCGCCGATGAATTGGGCTGCATCCGCAGATACCGACAGAACTGCGAGCGCTTCAAACAGCAAGTACGGATTGGGCTTCATCAGATCAGGACGTGCGTACGGCCTGCCGAGAACAGGCACGCGAGCAGATTCAGGATGGATCCGCTGGAGATAAGAGCGGACTGCCCCCGCACTGTTGTTGCTGACGACAGCCCATGGTCGGTCGCCAATGATCTTGAGTAGCTCCCGGAACTCGGGATTGGGTTTGGAGGTTTCAACGGCATGCAGTTCGATGTCGCAAAGCTTGGCGTCCGCGGCCTCAGCCTGATCGGAAGGTGCGTTACGAAGGACTTCAAGTGGGTCGTTAGTGGCATCAGCAAGCGGTGGCGTTACCCCGGAAGCCAATTCCCGTGCCGCATCAGCCGCTGGATAGCCGTCGAATACCGAGCAGATTGGGCCGTCGAAGTCGACAAGGAAGGCCTGAGCGCGGTAGCTCATCAGGGAGCGTCACGGCCGACTCGATCCCACATGGCACCGAACCACCGGGAGCATTCTCGGACATATTGCGTGCCAAGGGAATCAGCATCGTCGTTGGCTTCATGGTGGAACAGAACGGTGTCTTTGCCCATCAGATCAAGCACCTTATAAGTCTTGCCGTCGATCCGGTGCGAACGCGGCTCGGGTGGGTAGAATCCGAAAAATGCCTCACGCTCGTTGAGTAGATAGAGCTTGAACAACGGGCTGTTGTCTTGAACTCGGACAGTGCATGTCGCCTCGTCCAACAACCCAAGACGGTCCAGTTCGGCGAGGTTGTCCCTGATCGCATCAATGTGCCCGCTGGTCATCTTGGCGTGACGGTCACGAAAGGCCGGCACATCCCTTCCTGTGTCCGGGTCACACGGCAGCGACCAAGGCACTGTTGAATCGGGCACCAAGCATCGGATTGTCACACTGCGCGGGGTCAGCCTGCCTGCTCGAACTTTGTCCAGCGGTTCCTGTAGCGCACCGCGCAACGTCTCTCCAGTGAAACCGAAGAAATCAATAGCGACGCGCTCTGCCGCGAAGGCGCGCTCGACGTGTGGGCGAAGGCCGACCGGTCGCTCCGTACGTTCGCGTACGTATACGCCACTGCCCGTGCGCGAGACCACCAAGCCCTCTTCGCGCAGGGCCCGTATCGCTTGCTGAACGGTCATACGCGCCACGCCGTATCGCTGGGCCAGTTGCTGTCCGGAAGGCAATTTCTCGCCCGGCTCATACTCACGAGTCAGAATTGCCGCCCGCAGGATCGTTTCGACCTGCTTATACGGCGGACGCGTGTCATTGGGGTCAAGCTTCATAGCCAGCAAGCATAGGCAACCCAGGCGGCCTAGCCAACCAAAGCGGACTAGGCCGCCTGGGCAGCCTATGCTATCTTTGCAAACATGGCTAGGCAGCCTAGCCCGATCTACGAAGGCAAGGAGCCCGCGATGGCAATACCCAGGTGGATTGAGATGACCCACAATCAGGCGTTCGCCCAGGGCGCATTCCTGGTATCGGACGTGACGCCCGTGATCGACTACGACCGCTCTAGCGGTGAGAACCGGGTGCAGGCAGCCGACAAGGGGACGTCTCTGCCGTTGTGGCAAGTGGAAGTGCTCGATGGCGACCGCGCCGCATCCAAACGAGCACGAACAGTCACTGTGAAGTTCGCGGCTGCTGTCCAGCCCGTTCCGCCATCCAATGAAAGCGGGATGCCTTTTACTCCTGTTGTTTTCGAGGAACTGACAGTGTTGCCGTATATCGAGCGGGTAGGGGAATTTGGGCGCATCGCGTGGTCGTTTCGTGCGACCGGCATGAGCGCTGCTGGCAAGTCGTCCGCGTCGAGTACTCGTGGTGGATCGGCGGTGTCGGCATGACACCGGACTACCCCTACCCCAGCGTGCCGCAACTCCCTGACTACTCCTACTACCCTAGCGGCGGCGTGGACCTCATCCACTTGGTCACGATGATCGGAATCTGGCTGGCCGCGACCGCCGGATTCGCATTGATCGCCCTGACATGGTGGAAACACTCGAACGCGGGCAGTTTCGAGCAGTACCTCGCTGGCCCGTTGCGCCGTGCCCGCTGGCGGTGGTGGCTACGAAGTCGCTGGTCACATATCGCCAAGCGCTGCGGGTTGTCTGTCTCCGAGCAGATCACCAAGAAGGACAGCGAAGGCAATCCCATCACCACCACGGTTTGGACACACCCCACCCTGTTGAAAGTCCAATCCTCGGACACCTGCCTGTATGCCACGGTGCGTACCCGTGTCGGACAGACCGTCGATGACCTGGAATCAGCTGTACCCGCAATCCGCGACGCGGCCGGAGCTCATTCGGCCCGCGCCACGGTGGTGGCTCCGGGCACGGTGCGCATGGAATTCGTGATGCGCGAACACCTCTCAACAGTAATCCACGCCCCCACCGCCCCGGCTTCACCGACTGCGCCAGCAGCTTCAAGAGCCTCGGTGGTGCCGGCGGTCTCGACAACCAGTGTACGGCTAGGGCGCTGCGAGAACGGTTCCCCGTGGGTGCTGCCGATCGCTCAACGTCACACCATGGTGGTGGGTTCTTCCCGGTCCGGGAAGGGCTCGCTCGTTCAGGGCATTGTGTGCGGGCTCGGCCCCGCGGTGCACGCCGGTCTGGTGCGCCTGGTCGGCATCGATTTGAAATACGGGATCGAACTGGCACCCAGCAAAAAGCTGTTCACGCGGATGGTCACCACCGAAGCAGACGCAGTGAAAACACTCGCTGAACTAGAGAGACTCATGGAGCAGCGCGGCCTGAGGATGAAAGATAGCGCCCGCAACCACACCCCCAGCACCGGGTCACCGCTGGTGGTTCTGATCATTGATGAGCTGTCCACACTGACGAACTACATGTCCGATGCGGCATTGAAAAAGCAGGCTAACGCCTCGCTGAATCTAATCCTGTCGAAGGCCGCAGGATTGGGGATCGTCGTGGCCGCGTTCCTGCAAGACCCCCGCAAGGAGGTCCTGCCGATGCGCGGGCTCTTTACCCAAACCATCGCCCTACGGCTGCGCTCACGCGACGAAGTGAACATGGTCCTCGGCGAGGGTACGGCCGATAAAGCGCCCGCTCACCGCATCCCCCCCAACCAACCCGGCACCGGCTATGCCATCGCTGAAGACGGAGCCGTCATGAAAGTCCGCGCCCACTACTGGACTGACGACCAAATCCGCGACACCGCAAGCAAATACCAACCGCCCAACGCCGGGAAGGAATGACCCCCATGATGACACGCGGAAACGGTGTCCGAGATGCGCTCATCGCATCCGGGGCTTTCCCGGAACTGTTAACCGCCGAACATGTTTCGGCACTGCTCGGCGTATCTACGGCCACACTGAATCGCTGGGCTTCTGTCCGGGAAACCACTGGTCAACAGGTCGGCCCGCCCTGCTACACCTTGTCGGATCGGGTGCGCCGCTGGGATAGCACCGAGGTCTGTAAGTGGCTCAAGGGACTGCAGCGCTGATGGCCGGCAACACCCCGCGAGGCATCCGAAAGCGCCTCAACGCTGCCGGGGAGCCCCGCTACCAAGTCCGCTACCTGATCCGCGATCCCGACGCGCCGTCAGGCTGGGTCGAGACGTCCGCGACATTCCCGACGCTGCGCGAGGCGAAGGCATTCAAATCCGAACGTGACAACGAGGCCGCACTCGGCGCTCGTCGGTTCGACCCGCGCCTGGGCCGCACACCACTGCAGCGAATCTGGACACAATTCTCCGAATCCAAGAAGCCGGCGGTGTCGCCGAAGACCTGGAGCGGCTACACCCAGCACTGGGAACTGCGCATCAGACCACGGTTCGGTCACGTGCCCGTTGATGAGATCACCCGCGCTGAGGTCCAGGCGTTCGTCGACGGCCTGACGGTCGGGCCGTGGGCGAAGGTGTCAACGCTGCGTCTGCTGCGGTCAATCCTTGACGTTGCCCAACAGGACGGCCGAATTCACCGCAACCCCGCCCTGAGTGTCTCGGCGGGCCGCATTCCCGAGCGGGAACGGCACCGATATCTGACCGCACAAGAAGTGCAGACGCTCGCCGTCGCATGTGGCGATCAGGGCGACGTAGTGACCATCTTGGCCTACACCGGCCTGCGCTGGTCCGAACTTGTCGGCCTCCGCGTCAAGGACATCGACCTGACCGCCCGCCGCCTCTACGTCCGGCGGGCCGCACCGGAGGTCGAAGGCCGCATCGTCATCGGGCCGCCCAAGACCCGGGCCGGCATCCGAACGGTTCCGCTCCCCCAAGTCGTCGTCGACATCTTCAAGGGGCATATCACCGGGCGGGAACCTGACGAACCCGCAGTCACCTCACCCAATGGCGCGATGCTGCGCTCCAACAACTGGCGTCGACACACCCACTGGAACAAGGCCCTCAAAAAGACAGAACTGGCTCCGTTAACCATCCATGATCTACGGCACACCTACGCCAGCCTCGCCCGAAAATCCGGCGCCGACCTGAGATACGTCCAGAAGACCATGGGCCACTCGACGCCGACGGTGACCGCGAACATCTACAGCGACCTCTATGCCGACGAACTCGACCAGGTTGCAACTAACCTCGATCAGCTCCACGCGAACGAGATTCACACACCGAAGACCGGACAAGAACCGGACAAAGAAGACTGACAACCGAGTGCAAGACCCGTGTCGATGCAGGTAAAGAATGGTGGCCAGGGCCGGGATCGAACCGGCGACCTTCCGCTTTTCAGGCGGACGCTCGTACCAACTGAGCTACCTGGCCGGAAGGCACCAGGTGCCTCGCCGCATAGAGCGACCCTGACGGGACTTGAACCCGCGACCTCCGCCGTGACAGGGCGGCGCGCTAACCAACTGCGCCACAGGGCCTTGCTTGTACTGATTCACTCCCGACGTTGCCGCCGCTTGCGAGTACCCCCAACGGGATTCGAACCCGTGCTACCGCCGTGAAAGGGCGGCGTCCTAGGCCACTAGACGATGGGGGCCAGAACCGAATCTCTTCGAGGCACTCACAACGCTTCACGTTGGGAGCTTCGCTAGCTTAGGGCACGGCGGCCCGAATCCTCAAACCCGGCCCCCCTTCGGCGCGGACGGGCAGGCAGTATTCTGTTCCAGCACGGCCCCTATAGCTCAGTTGGTAGAGCTACGGACTTTTAATCCGCAGGTCGCAGGTTCGAGCCCTGCTGGGGGCACCACGCAGGCCAATAGGCGCATCGCCGCCGGTTCGGCCCGTCGATGCGTCGATCGGCTCGCCGCCGCGTGAGCGGTTCGCAAAACATGACGCGAATCACGTCGGCGCCCATGGCCCAACGCCGCGATCAACGCCTGATTCGCGCATGCGCGCCAGAAAGGTCGACCGGATCCCACGAAGTTGGCGATTCACGGGCCCGTCACAGCTACGATCTAGGAATTAGTTATAATAATCACAGCCTGGTTCGTTCGGCCTAGGAGACGCCATGGACCTCACCACTCGCCCCCTCATCACCGCCGGCCTGACGGCCATCGGAGTCGGTCTGATCGCGGCCGCTCCGGCCGCCCCGGTGCCGAGCATTCCCCCGCCGGCCGTGCAGCTTGCCGCTGAATCCGATTTCTTCACGCTGTGGGCCGAGGTCCTGGATCGTGCGTTCACCAACGCCGTCAATCTCGGCACCGAGCTGATCACCGCGCCGCTGCCGATCCTGCAACAGGTGGTGACGAACCAGATCGGCTTCCTGCAGGACTTTCTGCACAATCCGGCGGACATCTTCACCATCGTCGGACAGATGTGGGACAACCTGGTCGCGGGTCTCAATGCGCCGTTCGACCAACCCGATCTCAGCTCCCTGGACCAGGTCCAAACGCTGGCCTACTACTCCCTGAGCGCCTTGATGAGCACGATCGTGCCGGAGAACCCCGAGCTGGGTCAGTGGCTGTTGGATTTCTCCACCACAGATCTCAGTGGCTGGCTCATCGGTGTGGCGGGCGCCGTGGCCAGCCCCTGGGTCGAACTCTCCGGCAGTATCGGCGACATCGTCGACGCGCTTCGCGACAGCGACTGGCTGGGAGCGCTCACCGAAACCCTCAACATCCCCGCGCACATGCTCGACGGATTCCTCAACGGTGCCGGCCCGCTGGACCTGACCTCACTGGCGCAAGATCTCGACCTGCCGGTCATCTCGATCCGGTCACTGGAACTCGAGCTGTCCGGCCTGCTCAGTGATGGCGGATCGATCTTCGGCAGCGTCTCCGGCCTGATCTGTTCGTTCACCATCCCCATCACGGGCGGTTGCGGACTGCCTATCAACATGGTCGGGTCCGAATCGGGTCCGTTGGGCTCACTGATCGACCTCGGCCACACCATCGCCCAGGCGCTGGGATGGGACGGTACGGGCAACCCGCTCGACGCACTGTTTGACGGGCCGGTGATGGCAGAGCTGGCGACGCCCTAGGGCTTCTAGGGCCCGGGAATCAGCTCGGCAGAACGGCACTCAGGTAGGTCATGTCGGCGAACGCCAACGCCAGCTCGTCATCGCCGTACTCCAGGCCGTAATCGGCATAGAGCTCAGCAACACCGCGGCCTGACACCGTCCAGCCGGCGGCGGTCAAGTACTCCACGATGTGGTTCCGCTCGCCGTGATACACCAAGTCACCGACTTCCACGTCGGCCCCCAGCGCCGACATCTTCTCCCGATGCTCACGCCACGCCGGGCTGGCGAACACCGAGGTGTCGCCGATGAACTCACAGGCCACCCGGCTGCCCGGCGCGCTCAGCGATCTGAGGGTGTCGAACAGCGCGTCTTGGGCGTCGGGCTGTAGGTAGATGAGCAGGCCCTCGGCGCTCCACACCGTCGGCGCCTGCGGGTCGAAGCCCGCGGCACGCAGCGCGGCAGGCCAATCGTCGCGCAGATCGATGGCGACGGTGTGGCGCTCGGCTGTCGGCTCGGCGCCCAGGTCACGCAGGGTGGTGGTCTTGAAGTCGATCACGTCGGGAAGGTCGACCTCGTAGACCACGGTTCCCGCCGGCCAGTCCAGCCGGTAGGCCCGGGAATCGAGCCCCGAGGCCAAGATGACCGCCTGGCGCACGCCGTCGCGGGCCGCCGACAGGAAGTGCTCGTCGAAGAATCGGGTCCGCACGCCCATGCCGTGGCCCATCCGGATCGGGTCGAACTCGCCGCCTTCGACCACCGGAATGTCGCCGTCGACCATCCGGGTGAAGAAATCGATGCCCACCGCGCGCACCAGCGGAGCCGCCCAGGGGTCGTCGATGAGCTTGTCCGGCCCCGTCGAGGCCAGGGCGCGCTGCGCGGCCACCATGGTCGCGGTCGCCCCTACGCTGGTGGCCAAATCCCAGCTGTCACTGTCCGTACGCGCCATGGCGATGCCTCTCCGGTTGCTCAGACTGTCTAGCCAGGCTACCGACCTCACGCGGCGCGGCCTCAGCGTGCCGCCGGCACCCCTTCGAGTCCGGCGGGCGCATCTGCCGGCCCGCCGGTGTCACGTCGACGGACCACGGCTCGACCGCCGCGTCCGGCCGCGGTGGTCACTCCTCGGGAATGGTTGCGCTCACCCTTGGCGCCGGTGGGTACGAAGTCGAACTGGCGCAGCAGGGTACGCAGCGTGACGAGCATTTCCATGTTGGCGAATGCCGCTCCCACACAACGGTTCACACCACCGCCGTAAGGGATCCACATTGCCGTGTCGGGCGGGCTCCCCACGAAACGGTCGGGGTCGAACGTGTCGGCATGCGCGAAGTTTCCCTCCGCGGAATGTGTCAATCCGAAGCTGACCACCACCACACGCCGTTCGGGAATCACCCACGGGCCCAATGCGATCCGCTGACGCGTGACGCGTCCGGTCCCCTCGACCACCGGGCGGGTCCGCTGCACTTCCCACACCACGGCCTGCAACAGCTCCGATCCACCCGCATCGGTTTCAGCGACCAGACGTTGTAATACCTCCGGGTGGCGCCGAAGTCGCTCGACCGCCCACGCCAGCGTGGTCGCCGTCGTCTCGTGACCGGCGGCCAACAGCGTCAACAGTTCATCGGCGATGTGCGCGTCGCTGATCGGCTGCCCGTCGTCGTAGCGCGCCGTCAAGAGCAACGACAGCACGTCACTTCGCTCGACAAAGTCGGGAGCCTGACGCGCCTGGGCTATCAGTTGCGAGATCAGCTCGTCGTATCGCCGTCGGTAGGCCTCGTAACGGCCGCCCAGGCTGCGTCGACCGGGAATCCGACGAGCCCGGGGCGGCAGCATCGCCAACCGCGAGCCCAAAGTCACCATCGGAGGCAGCAATCGGCGCAGTTCGTCGAATTCGGCGCCCTGCGCGCCGAAGACCGCCCGCAAGATCACGTTGAGCGTAATGCGCATCATCGAGGGCTGGGTGGCGAACTCACGCCCTTGCGGCCACGTCGCGGTCTCGCGCAGCACCTCTTCTTCGACGATCGACTCGTAGCCGGTCATTCGCTTGCCATGGAAGGGCGGTACCAGCAGCTTGCGCCGCCGGAGATGGTCGGCCCCCTGCAGGCTGAAGGTGGAACCCGGACCCAGCACCGAACCCAAGTTGGATGCCCGAAAGACCAGCTCGCTCTTAGTAGTGAAAAGGTCTTTGATCAGTGCCGGATCGCTGATCACCACGGCGTGCCCGACGATCGGCAGGCGCACCGAGAACGCGCCACCGTAACGACGTCCCAGCGCCCGGATCACCTGCTTGCGAACGGTCAGAAATGCCAGGGCCGCCAGCGGTTTCGGGATGGGTACCTCCGGCGGCATCCGTACGGGATCGCTGGTCGCTAGGGCCACGTCCACACCTTCTCGTCGCAGTGGTACACAGGAGTACCGCCCACGGTAACGTGGCGTACCAGATCGCACAACCCATTGCCGTCGCCGCCAAGCGCCGTCCTGCCCTGCTGAACAGAACGCCTAGAGTGAGGATTTCCGCCGGACCAGGGAATGGGGACGCCGTCGATGCCGAACACGTCAGATGAGCCCGCGGGATTACGCGAAGCGCTCCTGGGCGGCTGGGAACTATCGTCGTGCGACTCGGTCGACATCGACTCCGGCGCGGTGTCACACCCCTTCGGCACGGCGCCACGCGGCCTGATCCTCTACACCGCCGACGGCTACATGTCGGCGCAACTGGCCGGCAGCTCCGATGCGGCCCTACCCACCTACATCGCCTACGGCGGCCGCTTTCGTGTCGAGGAGGAAACCGCCACCGTGCACCACGAGGTGAGCGTCTCGATGTTGCCCGAGCTGCTGGCCCGACCGCAGTTGCGCCACGCCCGGGTCGACGGTGACCGGCTGACCCTCTCGGCGTCGGCCACCAATGACGGCGTGACGACGCACAACACCTTGGTCTGGGTCAGACGTCGATGATCACCTTGCCGACCGCCTTGCGGTCGGCGACGTAGCGCACTGCGGCCGCAGCCTCGGCGAGCGGGAACCGGGCACCGATGTAGGGGCTGACCTCGCCGTCGGCGAACATTCGCTGCAGTTCGGCCAGGTCACGCTCGTTCTCGGCGGGGTAGTCGGTCGCAAAGGTCCGGATCTCCATGCCCTGCACCGTGATTCCCTTGAGCATCACCAGGTTCAGCGGAATCGCCGGGATCGCCCCGGCGGCGTAACCGAGGGTGACGAAGCGCCCCCCGCGGGCCAGACTGCGTAGCGCCGGTTCCGCGTAGGAACCGCCGACGGGGTCCAGTACCGCCTGCGCCCCGTCGCCGGTGATTTCGCGGATCCGCGTTTTGAGATCTTCCCGGTCGTAGTCCACCGTCGCCGCTGCGCCGCGCTCGCGACACACGTCGAGCTTCTCCGGACTCGACGCCGCGGCAAGCACTTTGGCGCCCATCGCCACACCCAGGTCCACGGCGGCCAGGCCCACACCACCTGCGGCGCCCAGCACCACCACCCAATCCCCTTCGGTGATGCGGGCGACGGAACGCAGTGCGTGGTAAGCGGTTCGGTAGGTGATGCCGAATCCGGCCGCAGCCGCGTAGTCGACGCCCTCCGGAATTCGTGTCACTGCCGCGGCCGGCACCAGTGCCTGCTCGGCGAAGCCGCCCACGAAGGACGTACCGACCACCCGGTCTCCAGGGGCGAAGGGCACCCCGTCGCCCACGGCGATCACGTCACCGGCCAGTTCACTGCCGGGCGTGAACGGCGCCGGGATCTTCAGCTGATATTTGCCATCGATCAGTAGCACGTCGGGGAAATTGACCGCCGCGGCGCGCACCCGAACCACGAGGGTGCCGGGCCCCGGCGTGGGGTCCGGAAGCTCTTGGAGTACCAGGTCTTCCGGTGGGCCGTAGTGCTCGCAGACGATCGCGCGCATCAGGCGCAGCTCCATCGAACGCCAGTACTGAGATAAGCACGCATAGTCGACAACCTAGCGCCAGTGCCCTGATCGGCGTCACGCCAGGGGTCAGACGCTGCCGCCGTCCACCCGCACGATCGAGCCGGTGGTGTAGCTGGAGGCGTCCGACATCAGAAACAGCGCGGCGCCGACGATCTCCGGCGGATTCCCGGCCCGGCCCAATGCCGCGTCGCCGAAGAGGTTGGCGTCTTCGGCGAAATCCCACGCTGTGGAGATGTCGGTCAAGAACGGGCCGGGCATCAGCGTGTTGACCCGCACGGTCGGCCCGAAGGCCTGGGCCAGCGCCTCGGTCATGGCGTTGAGGCCGGCCTTGGACGCGGCGTACGGGATGAAGGACGGGTGCGGGCGCAGCGAGCCGTGCGAGCTGACATTGATGATCGACCCCCGGCCCGCGGCCACCATCCGCTCACCGATCAACGCCGACAGCCGAAAGGGTCCCTTGAGGTTGAGGTTCACCACCGCGTCGAACATCTTCTCGGTGACCTCGGACTGGTTGCCGTAGACCGGTGACATGCCCGCGTTGTTGACCAAGACGTCCACCCGGCCGAATCGGTCGTAGGCCGCCGCGACCAATCCGTCGAGCTGATCCCAGCGTCCGACGTGCACGGCGTAGGGCATGGCGCAGCGCCCGGTGGCGGCTTCGATCGCTGCGGCGGTGGCCTGGCAGGCCTCGAACTTGCGGCTGGCGATCAACACATCGGCGCCGCATCGGGCGGCTGCCAACGCCATCTCACGGCCCAGCCCTCGGCTGCCGCCGGTGACCAGCACCACCCGGTCGGTCAGGTCGAAAAGCGAATCCGCGTATCCCATGTCAGCCTGAGAATAGCGTTCACCCGAGATCGCAGCTAGGGCTGTGCATTCCCGAAATCCACGACCCTTGCTGCAATTTCACCACCACCTTGGGGCGGTGACGGGGCGCTAAGGAGCGAGCAGCTCGGAAATGGGCGCGCCTGCTGCGATCTTGGCCCGCACACCCATCACCTTGCCGGGCCGGCCCGCGCCGACCACCCCGGCCAGCACACCGTTGCGCTCGTAATAGGCCAGGAACTTGTGGCCGTCGTCCTCGACCAGGTGCACGGTGTCGGTGGCTTCCGGCTCGCCCAGGCACTGGATCTTCACGTCGTACTGGTCGCTCCAGAAGTAGCTGGGCACCGCCACATCATGCAGGGACTCCTTGCCCAGCATGGTGGGCACCATCACCCGGACCTGGGTGACCACATTGCTCCAGTGCTCGACACGTACCTGATGGCCGTCGCGGCCCCGCCAGAAGGCCACATCACCCACGGCCCACACGTTCGGTGCACTGGTGCGCCCGGTGGCATCGCAGAGCACCCCCCGATCAACTCCGTCGAGCTCGACACCGGTGTCTTCCAGCCACTCGGTCGCCGGCCTTGAGCCCACACCCAGCACCACCACGTCGGCAGCCAGCTCAGTGCCGTCGCTCAGGACGACGGTCTCGACACGTCCCGTACCGCGGACCTCGGCCACTCCGACGCCGGTGCGCACGTCGACACCGTTGGCCCGATGCAGCCTCGTCACCAGCTCGCCGATCTGCTCGCCGAGCACCGATGCCAACGGGGTGGGTTGCGGTTCGACCAGCACCACGTCCACGCCGAGTTTGCGCAGGCTGGCCGCCGCCTCGCATCCGATGAATCCGGCACCGACCACCACCGCCCTTGAGGCTGCGGCAGCGTCGCTCCGCAGCGCCAGGCTGTCGTCGAACGACCGGACCACCCGGACGCCCCCCAGATCACCGAAGCTCGGAATACGCCGCGGCACCAGCCCGGTGGCAATCACCAGCTGCGCATAGCCGAGCACGCTGCCGTCGGCCAGGGTGACCGTCTGGGCCGTGGTGTCGACGCTGCGCGCCCCGCAACCCAGCCGCAGGCTGATGTCGTGGGTGGCGTAGAACTCCGGGGGCTCCAAGGTGGTGTCATCACGGTCACCGCGCAGCACTTCTTTGGTCAGCGGTGGCCGGTCATACGGCAGGCGGGTCTCGTCGGAGACGATGGTCACCGGTCCCGCGTATTCCTCACGCCGCAATTCCTCCGCCGTGCGGACAGCCGCGAGGCCTCCACCGACGATGACGATCCCGTTGTCGGACACCACAATCCCCCTGTTCTTCCGGCCAGGGCGATCAGTACTTCAGCGCACCCTTGTCGACCGGAATCTGGACTCCCGTCAGGATTCCAGAGCCATCACCGGCCAACCAAACCACCACGTCGGAGACCTGATCCGACGTCATGAAGGTCTGCGGGTGCAGCGGCATCGGGGGGAACGCGTGCAAGTAATCGGGTCGCTCGGTGAAGATCTTGGCCATCACCTGGGGCTCGATCATCGGGGTGTCCACCGAGTAGGGGTGAATCGAGTTGACCCGGATGCGGTAGGCACCGACTTCCAGAGCCAGCGTGTTGGTCAGCCCCACCAGGGCATGCTTGCTTGCCGCGTAGTGGCCGTTGCCGGGGGTGGCCTTCAATCCGGCCGAGGAGCTGACGATCACGATCGAGCCGCCGTTGTCGGCCTCGATCATCGCCGGCACCGCGGCGCGAATGGTGCGCCAGGTGCCGGTCAGGTTCACGTCGATGACGGTGTTCCACTGCTCATCGGTGAGCTCCCACAGCCGGCCCCAGCTGAGCACGCCGGCGTTGGCCACCACCACATCGAGCCGACCGAACTGTTCGACACCGTCGTCGACCAGCTTGCGCAGTCCCTCGTCGTCACGCACGTCCACCGGCCGGGCCAGCACCTTGCGGCCCTGGGCCTCCACAGCACTGATCATCTCGGCGAAATCGTCGGGTGTGGCCGGCGGGTAGGTGATGGCCTCCGATGCCGGGCCACAGATGTCGGTGGCGATGATGTCGGCTCCTGCGGCCGCCAACCGAATCGCATGCGAACGGCCCTGGCCGCGCGCCGCACCGGTGACAAAGGCCACTTTGCCCTGCAAGTTGTGGTTTTGGCTCTCGCTCACCTGACGAGGCTAACAGCTCGATCTAGAACGTGTTCTACTGATCGCAAACCGTCACAGATCGGCGATGATCTGTTGGCTTTTCTGCCGGTATTCCTCATCGGTGACGGCTCCCTGCGTGCGTAGGGCCTCCAATTCCTGCAGGCGCTCGCCCGCCGATCGCGGCGCTACGACGCCTCCCCCCGCGGCGCCGGCACTCTGTTCGGCGGCCCGGCGGACCACCGCGGCGACCTGTTGGCGCACCGCCGGATCCGAGCGAATGTCGAGGTCACCCTGCACCGCAATGCCGTGCGATCGCAGAATCTGCAGAATTTCCAGGAGGGGTTCGACCTGGCCGGCCAGATCGTAGGTCCGGTTGTCCTCGGCGAGGGTGAACCGCGCGGGCACCGCGCCGCTCAGCAGGGCGCTGCGCTGCCAGTCGATGTGGTGGTCGTTGGTAGCCGGGTCGACCAGGACAGCTAGCTTGCGCCCAGAGATCAGCGGCAGCCGGTTCAGGGTGGCCAGCACACGATCTTGGGCGTCGAATGGCGCCAGACCTGGCCCTTCGATGTGCAGGTCGAGTTTGACCAGCGGCTGGTTGTTGACCCGGGTTCCGGTCTCATGAATGGCGCTCACCTGCGCCAGGGCCAACACGCCGTGCAGCTCGAGATATTGTTGCCGCCCCGCGACCTTCGCACCGTAGCCGGCCCACAGCAACGCGGCCACCACATCCACACAGGTGACCAGAATGCCCCAGTAGAGCATCCATTCCAGTCCTGCCAGCTTGCCGAAGGCCAGGTAGCAGATCAAGAAGATGGGCCCCACCAGCCCGCCGAACAGCAAGACCAGCAGCTGTGCCTTCAGGTAGCGCCACACCATGTGCGACAGAATATCGCCGCCGCGGAGTCTGGCCGGCAAATACGAAAGCCCCCTTCCCGCGCGGGGAAGGGGGCTCTCGCCTCCGGTGGGCCGGGCGAACCCGGCGACACCGATTGAGGAAACTACTTGATGATCTTGACGACCCGGCCGGCGCCGACGGTACGACCACCCTCACGGATGGCGAACCGCAGACCCTCGTCCATGGCGACCGGCTGGATCAGCTTGACCAGCATCTCGGTGTTGTCACCGGGCATCACCATCTCGGTGCCCTCCGGCAGCGTCACCACACCGGTCACGTCGGTGGTGCGGAAGTAGAACTGCGGCCGGTAGTTGTTGAAGAACGGCGTGTGGCGACCACCCTCGTCCTTGGACAGGATGTAGGCCTGGCCCTCGAACTCGGTGTGCGGGGTGGTGGTGCCGGGCTTGACCACAACCTGGCCACGCTCGACGTCCTCACGCTTGATACCGCGGATCAGCAGACCGACGTTGTCGCCGGCCTGACCCTGGTCCAGCAGCTTGCGGAACATCTCAACACCGGTGACGGTGGTCTTGGTGACGTCGGTGCGGATGCCGACGATCTCGACCTCCTCGTTGACGTTGATCACGCCACGCTCGACACGACCGGTGACCACGGTGCCACGACCGGTGATCGTGAACACGTCCTCAACCGGCATCAGGAACGGCTTGTCGGTCTCGCGGACCGGGTCCGGGATGGACTCGTCGACGGCGTCCATCAGGTCCTCGACGGACTTGACCCACTTCTCGTCACCCTCGAGCGCCTTGAGGGCCGACACCCGAACCACGGGGGCCTCCTCGTCGAACTCCTGGGCACCCAGCAGCTCACGGACCTCCAGCTCGACGAGCTCGAGGAGTTCCTCGTCGTCGACCATGTCCGACTTGTTCAGCGCCACCAGGATGTAGGGCACACCGACCTGACGGGCCAGCAGCACGTGCTCACGCGTCTGCGGCATCGGGCCGTCAGTGGCCGCCACCACCAGGATCGCGCCGTCCATCTGGGCGGCACCGGTGATCATGTTCTTGATGTAGTCGGCGTGGCCAGGCGCGTCGACGTGGGCGTAGTGCCGCTTCTCGGTCTGGTACTCCACGTGGGAGATGTTGATGGTGATACCGCGCTGACGCTCTTCGGGAGCGTTGTCGATCTGGTCAAACGCACGCGACTCGTTCAGGTTCGGGTACTTGTCGTGCAGAACCTTGGTGATAGCCGCGGTCAGCGTGGTCTTGCCGTGGTCAACGTGACCGATGGTCCCGATGTTGACGTGCGGCTTCGTCCGCTCGAACTTCGCCTTCGCCACTTCTTGTCCTCCTGGACTTGTTGGTGCTGGGTTACCAGCAGGATTGATCTATTTGGGTTTGTGCCACCGTAGCGGCACGGGCGCGAAGCTACTTACTCGCCCGTTGCCTTCGCGATGATCTCCTTCGCCACCTGCGCCGGCACTTCTGCGTAGGAGTCGAAAACCATGGAGTAGTTCGCCCGGCCCTGGGTCTTCGACCGCAGGTCGCCGACATAGCCGAACATCTCGGACAGCGGCACCTGCGCCTTGACGACGCGCGCACCGCTGCGCTCCTCCATGGCCTGGATCTGACCACGGCGGGAGTTCAGGTCGCCGATCACATCACCCATGTAGTCCTCGGGCGTGGTGACCTCAACGGCCATGATCGGTTCCAGGATCACCGGCTGCGCGGCAGCGGCAGCCTTCTTCAGCGCCTGCGAGCCGGCAACCTTGAATGCCATTTCGGAGGAGTCGACGTCATGGTACTGACCGTCGAGGAGGCAGACCTTCAGGTTGACCAGCGGGTAGCCGGCCAGCACGCCGTACTGCATGGCGTCCTGCGCTCCTGCGTCCACCGCGGGGATGTACTCGCGGGGCACGCGGCCACCGGTGACCTTGTTCTCGAACTCGTAGGTCGCACCGTCTTCGCCGGTGAACGGCTCCAGGGAGATGAGGACCTTGGCGAACTGGCCGGAGCCACCCGTCTGCTTCTTGTGGGTGTATTCGACCTTGTCGACCTTGCGCTTGATGGTCTCCTTGTAGGCCACCTGCGGCTTGCCGACGTTGGCCTCGACCTTGAATTCGCGGCGCATCCGGTCCACCAGGATGTCCAGGTGCAGCTCGCCCATGCCGCCGATCACGGTCTGGCCGGTCTCCTGGTCGAGGTGGACCTTGAAGGTCGGGTCCTCTTCGGCCAGCTTCTGGATCGCCAGGCTCAGCTTCTCCTGGTCGCTCTTGGTCTTGGGCTCGATGGCCACCTCGATGACCGGAGCCGGGAACGTCATGGACTCCAGCACGATCTGGTTGGCCGGGTCGCACAGGGTGTCGCCGGTGGTGGTGTCCTTGAGGCCGATCATCGCGTAGATGTGGCCCGCGGACGCCGACTCGACCGGGTTCTCCTTGTTGGAGTGCATCTGGAACAGCTTGCCCAGCCGTTCCTTCTTGCCCTTGGTCGAGTTGATCACCTGGGCGCCGGACTCCACCTTGCCGGAGTACACCCGAACGTAGGTGAGCTTGCCGAAGAAGGGGTGCACCGCGATCTTGAACGCCAGCGCCGAGAACGGCTCGTCGATGCTGGGCTTGCGGCTGACGATCTCGTCTTCCTTGCCGGGCACGTGGCCCTGCACCGACTCGACGTCCAGCGGCGACGGCAGGTAGTCGATCACCGCGTCCAGCATCGGCTGGACACCCTTGTTCTTGAACGCGCTGCCGCACAGCACCGGGTAGAGCTCAGAAGAGACCGTCAGCTTGCGGATACCGCTCTTGATCTCCTCGATCGAGAGCTCCTCGCCGCCGAAGTACTTCTCCAGCAGAGCCTCGTCACTCTCGGCGACGGCTTCGAGCAGGGCGGTCCGATACTCGGCTGCCTTGTCGGCCAGGTCGGCGGGGATCTCGACGGTCTCGTAGGTCTCACCGAGCTTGGTCTCGCCACGCCACACCTTGGCGTTCATCTCGACCAGGTCGACGATGCCCTCGAAGTCATTCTCCGCACCGATCGGCAGCTGGATCACCAGGGGACGAGCACCGAGGCGCTCTTCGATGGTGCGCACCGTGAAGTAGAAGTCGGCGCCCAGCTTGTCCATCTTGTTGACGAAGCAGATCCGGGGCACGTCGTACTTGTCGGCCTGCCGCCACACCTGCTCGGACTGCGGCTCCACGCCCTCCTTGCCGTCGAACACGGCAACGGCGCCATCAAGAACACGCAGGGAGCGCTCCACCTCGACGGTGAAGTCGACGTGGCCCGGGGTGTCGATGATGTTGATCTGGTTCTTGTTCCAGAAGCAGGTCACCGCGGCGGAGGTGATGGTGATGCCGCGCTCCTGCTCCTGCTCCATCCAGTCGGTCGTGGAGGCACCGTCGTGCGTCTCACCGATCTTGTAGTTGACGCCGGTGTAGTACAGGATCCGCTCGGTCGTCGTGGTCTTACCGGCATCGATGTGCGCCATGATGCCGATGTTGCGGACCTTGTTCAGGTCAGTCAGCACGTCCTGTGCCACAGCAGTCTTCCCACTCTTTCGGTTACGTCACATTGCTTGTTGTCGCGAGTGCCCGGCGGATTACGCCGGCAGGATCACCAGCGGTAGTGCGCGAAGGCCCGGTTGGCCTCGGCCATCTTGTGGGTGTCTTCGCGCCGCTTCACGGCTGCACCGAGGCCATTGCTGGCGTCGAGGATCTCGTTGGCCAAGCGCTCGACCATGGTCTTCTCCCGGCGTGCCCGAGAGAAGCTCACCAGCCAGCGCAGCGCCAGCGTGGTGGAGCGCTCGGCCCGCACCTCGACCGGCACCTGGTAGGTGGCGCCACCGACGCGGCGGCTGCGGACCTCAAGGGCCGGCTTGACGTTGTCCAGCGCACGCTTGAGCGTGACAACCGGGTCGGTACCGGTCTTGTCCCGAGCCTGCTCGAGCGCGCCGTAGACGATGCGCTCAGCCAGCGACTTCTTGCCGTCCAGCAGGATCTTGTTGACCAACTGCGTGACCAGCTGGGACCCGTAGACGGGGTCGTTGACCAGCGGACGCTTGGGTGCGGGGCCCTTGCGCGGCATCAGCTCTTCTCCTTCTTGGCGCCGTAGCGGCTGCGGGCCTGCTTGCGGTTCTTGACTCCCTGGGTGTCCAGCGAGCCGCGGATGATCTTGTAGCGAACACCCGGCAAGTCCTTCACACGACCACCACGCACCAGCACCATCGAGTGCTCCTGCAGGTTGTGACCCTCACCCGGGATGTAGGCCGTCACCTCCACCTGGCTGGTCAGCTTCACACGCGCCACCTTCCGAAGCGCCGAGTTCGGCTTCTTCGGGGTCGTGGTGTACACGCGGGTGCACACACCTCGACGCTGCGGGCTGCCCTTGAGGGCCGCGGTCTTGACCTTGGCGACCTTGTCGCGGCGGCCCTTGCGGACCAGCTGCTGAATGGTTGGCATCTACCGGCTTCCTGTATCGCTGTTCAAAACTCTGTAAATCCTGCAGTCGCTGCCCCACCGCTACCCCGCGGTCGGGCGTGTCGCATGGGCCGCTGCGGATTACTCCGCTGCATAATGGACATGCGAATTGGGCCAGGCGCGCGCGTTATGTCACCAACGCGCCTCGGTGGCCAGGCACGAGCTACCACAATACCCGGCAGCACTCCGGCAGGTCAAAGCGCGTCAAACGAGGCACCCCACTGCTAAGCAGTACGGCTGTCCATCGCGGAGGCCAGCCTGCGCACCATATCGGCGAAGACGGCATCGGTGTCCACGTCATCCATGACGCCGGTCATCTCCAGCAGAACGAAACCATGCATGGCGGCCCAGAACTCCAAGGCCGCGTGAAATGCCCGCTCACCCTCGAGCCCGTAGGACATCAGCACCTCGATGACCGGGGCGGCGGTCCGGGTTGCCGCGGCGGTGTACTCCGGGTCGTCACCGCCCAGCGGCATCCGGGTGAAAGCCGAGTACCGGCCCGGGTGATGGTGGGCGTAGCTGCGATAGGCCCCGGCCATCACCAGCACGGCGTCATCGCGTTCGCGGCCCTGACCGACCTGGGTCAGCATCTCCAGGATGTCCTCGATCACCCGCATGCGCATAGCGCGACGCAGGTCACCCAGGCTGTGCACATGGTTGTACAGCGACGGGCCCTTGGTACCCAGCTGGGTGGCCAGCGCGTTGATGGTCAGAGCGTCCCAGCCCTCACGGTCCAAGAAGTTCAGCGCCGCATTGACGATGCCTTCCCGGCTCAGCTTCACCGGACGCGCTCCCGCCCTACCGTTGGCGCGCGGGCGGCCACCCGCTGCGGGCGGGTCTGGCCGAGCTGGCATGGCGTACGCCCTTCGTAGGGTGCAGATGGAGGAGCAGGTCAGCAAGGAACTCTAATCGACCGCTTAGTGGGGGAACCCGAGTACGCGCCAGCAGATGCGACGTAAGCTTTGTCGACATTGCGTCCGGCGAGAGGGGCACGGGGACATGAAGCGGACTGCGCTGGCCGGGACGCTGCTGTGTTTGGTCGCGGGTTCGCTGGGGAATGCGCCCGGCGCCCACGCGGTCCCCGGCGACATCCATATCTATGGGGTGCACGAGACCCACACACTGGACTGCGACGGTGGGACGCTGTTCATCAATGGCGCCAACCTGACCATCCACGCGATGGGCACCTGTTGGGCGGTGACCACCCAGGGCTCGCAGAACACCGTGATCGCCGACACCATCGTCAATGACGTGACCGTCTACGGCAATGACACGACCGTGTACTACCACAACGGCGACCCGCTGCTGTTCGATCGCGGACGTGAGCTGGGGATGACCAACCGGCTCCAACGCGTACCGGCGTGATCCACGGGCGCCACCTCCACCTCCGGGCGTTGCTTGCCGGGGGGATGGCACTGCTGGCGGTTGCCGTCGCCGGGTGCGAGTCCGAGGCGCCTCCCAAGTCCGGCCGGATCTCGAAGAACTACGAGGGGCGGTTCTCGAACACGATCAGCTACGAGTCATTCGGTGCAACGTCGGCATTGGACTGCGCAGACGGCAAGTCACTGAATGTGGTCGGTTCGAACAACAAGCTGACGGTCCGGGGCCGCTGCGAGGAGGTCACCATCAGCGGTGCCGACAATCGCATCACGATCGAGCGCGTCGACAAGGTGCTGCGGCTGACCGGACTCAACAACTCCGTCACCTATCGCGGCGGCGAGCCCAAAGTCGACAATCACGGCTCCCGCAACACCGTCACCGACAAACGCTGACGAGTCGACAGACCAGCGCTCAGGCTCTCGCGCCGTGCCGGCCGGCCCCACTGGCAAACCGGCCCGCGCCACGCAGCGCCTCTTGCGCCACCCGTTCGATGCTCGTGAATTCCTGATCCATCGCAGGGGATTCGGCCATTCCCCACTGCCGCAGCGCCGAGAGCCGATCGGAGCGAAGGCAATCCTGCGGAAGCTCGGCCAGTTCCAGCGCAAGCTGCTCGGCCGCCGCGCGCGCCTGACCACGCGGGACCACCCGATTGGCCAGTCCCATCGCCTGGGCCTCGTCGGCGTCCACGGCCCGGCCGGTGAGGATCATGTCCATGGCGCGGCTGTGGCCGATCAGCCGGGGAAGCCGCACGGTGCCGCCGTCGATGAGCGGAACACCCCAGCGCCGGCAGAAGACGCCGAACACCGCGTCGGCTTCGACCACCCGCATGTCGCACCACAGCGCCAGCTCCAGCCCGCCGGCTACTGCGTAGCCACTCACCGCCGCGATCACGGGTTTGGACAAGATCATTCGGGTCGGGCCCATGGGACCAGGACCACTGCGGCTGGTCTGATTTGCGTTCGGGGTGCCCAATGCCTTGAGATCAGCTCCCGCACAGAACGTTCCGTTGTCGCCCCATAAGACCGCCACGGATGCGGTTGCGTCGCGGTCGAACTCCTCGAAAGCCTGATACAGCGCTGCGGCGGTGGGACCGTCCACGGCGTTGCGCGCCTGCGGCCGATCCAGGATCACTGTGGTGACCGGGCCATTGCGCTCCACGCGCACCGCGGGGCTCATCGCAGCACCGCCTCTCGGCTCGTGTCTCGCCGCGAAGCCAACTCATCGACGAATTCCGCGTAGCGACTGCGGATTCGCGAACCGGGCCAGTCCTGCGGAAGCAGTTCGGGGGGCAGCACCGGGTCCTGGCGAAGGTGCCGGACCATGGCGGCAGCAACGACGAATCGGCCGGGCATGTCCTGCGCGTCACCCATCGCGGCGAGCAACTCATGTCCGGTCTGCGCCCACGCCGCCAGATCCCACAAGGTGGCGGCCAGGTCGGCAGGCTCCTGGTCACGTGCAGTGAGCAGCCGGGTGTAGCCGCCCAGCATGTCGCCCAACTCGACGTCGATGTTGTCCGGCCGCATCCAGATCCCTTCGCGCAGCTCGGCGAATCGCCGCTCGGACAGGCCGGAGCGCAGCGCGGCGCGGGTTCGCGCGTCGCAGCCGATGCTGGTGATCACCACCGTCAGCCAGTTGCCACCCCATCGCCGAGTCTGGGGATCCAGGGCCGCATCCTGTCGACGCTGACGCGCCAGCAGACGCTCGGACAGGCCGTATCCCTCGGCCGAGCGGACCAGGTCACCGGCGGCGACCAGCCGAGTCAAAGCAACCCGCAGTGCGGTTTCCTTGATTCCGAAATCCGTTGTCAGACGAAGAAGTTCAGCGGAAGTAGCGGAGGCTGGATGGGCCCCCAGCAATACCGACAGCACCACCGATCGGGCGGTCATACGCACAGTGTTGGGCATCGTGTGTGGGTCCTAAACTCCTGAGGCCCGCCGGCCGTAGTCACCGAACGGCTCGTCACGGTGGCGCACCGCGTCACGGAACCCGTGCGCCACCGCGTCGGCGACGAAGGCGTGCCCCTCGGGCGTGTGCCGTGCCACCCCGTCGAACACGGTGCTGACCATGCGACTGGTGGCCACGCCCTGCTGCAGCAGGGCGGTGTTGAGCGCCAGTTTGGCCATGATCAGCTGATTGACCGGCATTGCGGCGATCCGGGCCACCAGGCGTTCGGTGCGCTCATCGAGGTCGGCCGGCTCGGGTGCCTCGATCGCCAGGCCCCATTCGGCGGCCTGCGCACCGGTGATGCAATCACCGGTCAGCAGAAGACGTTTGGCGCGTTGGTCGCCGAGCCGGTGCGCCCAGAGCCCGGCGGCGGGCACGCCCCACACCCGCATCGGCGGGTAGCCGATCTTGGCGTCGGATGCCGCAATCACCTGGTCGGCGTGCAGGGCGATATCGGTGCCCCCGGCCACGCAATAGCCATGGATCTTGACCACGGTCGGCTTGTCGGCGTACATCAGCGAGGCGAAGCCGCGGACGAATCGGCTCATCATCTGGTAGTCGATCATCGGGTCCCACGGCTGATCCGCACGGTGGTTGGTGGCTTGGGTCTTACCGTCGAGGACGCTGCCCCGGAAGTTCTCGCCACCCGGCGACGCCGAACCTTCGGCATAGGCGCCCAGATCGAAGCCGGCACAGAAACCCTCACCGCGTCCCGACACCAGGATCACGTGGACGTTGGGGTCCAGGTCGGCGCGCTCCACCATCGCCGACAGCTCCAGCGGTGTGTCGGCCGTGATCGCGTTGCCGTGTTCGGGACGGTTGAAGGTGATCCGGGCGACGCGGTCGGTGACCTCGTAGGTCATGGTCCGCAGGTTGTCGTATTCGACCGGCGCGATGTGATGCCGCATGACGTGGCGCCTCAGCCCTTGACCAGCGCGCGCTCGATGATCGGCCCGAGGTCCACGCCCGTCGGCAGGGTGCCGAATGCACCGCCCCACTGACGCGCGAACCGGGTCGCCAGGAACGCCTCGGCGACCGCGGGGTGGCCATGGCGCACCAGCAGGGCACCCTGCATCGCCAGACAGATGTCCTCGGCGATCTTGCGCGCTTGATATTGGGCGGCCGTCAGGTCGTTACCCAAGCCGGCCAGCTGCGCCTTCAACGCACCTACGTGGGCATCCAGCCGCTGGTCCTGCCCGGCGGTCTGATCCAGCTCATCAAAGAGCACTGCCACCGATTGGGGCTGGGTAGCCAGGGCCCGCAACGTGTCCAGTGCGCTGACGTTGCCCGAGCCCTCCCAGATGCCCATCAAGGGAGCCTCCCGATACAGCCTCGGCATCAACGAGTCTTCGATGTAGCCGTTTCCGCCCAGGCACTCCATGGCCTCGGCGGCATGCGGGGTGGCGCGCTTGCACACCCAGTACTTGGTGGCGGCCAGCCCTATCCGGCGCAGCAGACTCTCGCGTTCGTCGCCGCGGACAGCCTTGTCCGTCGCGCCGGCCATCCGCATCGCCACCATGGTGGCGGCCTCCGCCTCCACAGCCAGGTCAGCCAGCACGTTGCGCATCAGCGGTTGGTCGATCAGATAGGCGCCGAACGCCTTTCGATGCTGAGCGTGGTAGATGGCGCGCGCCAGGCCCATCCGCATGCTGGTGGCACTGCCCAGCGCACAGTCCAGCCGCGTGAGGTTGACCATCTCGATGATCACCGAAACCCCGCGACCCTCTTCGCCTACCAGCCATGCCGTCGCACCGTCGTATTCGATCTCGCTGGAGGCGTTGGCGTGGTTGCCGAGTTTGTCCTTGAGCCGCTGCAGGTGCATCCGGTTGCGGGTGCCATCAGGCAGGACTCGAGGTAGGAAGAAACAGCTCAATCCCCCGGGCGCCTGCGCCAGCACCAGGAACACGTCGCACATGGGCGCGGAGGTGAACCATTTGTGGCCGGTCAGGGTGTAGCTGCCATCGGCGTTCGGCACGGCCTGGGTGGTTCCGGCTCGCACATCGGAGCCGCCCTGCTTTTCGGTCATCGACATGCCTGCGGTGATACCGGCTTTGGTGGCGGGCACCTTCAGTTCGGGGTCGTAGACGCGGCTGGTCAGCAGCGGTTCGTAGGTGGCGGCCAGTTCTGCGTTGTTGCGCAGGGCGGGCACGATCGCGTATGTCATCGAGATCGGACACATGTGGCCGGGCTCGGCAGTCCACACACCGGTCGCCGCGGCGCGAACGACGTGGGCGCCCGGCCGCGGGTCGGCCCACGGGGCGGCGTGCAGGCCGTGGGAGATCGCAGCGCTCATCAGCTCGTGGTAGGCCGGGTCGTACTCCACCTCGTCGACCCGGTTGCCCACGACGTCGTGGGTATGCAGCACCGGGCGATTACGGTCGGCCAGCTCGCCCCATCGTTGCACCTGTTTGGAGCCGGAGAGCGCCCCCAGATCCGTGACCTCGTCGACTCCCCATTGGCCGCCCTCGCGGATCAGCGCCTCGATGAGCACGGGTGATGACGCCGGGTTATAGCCTTCCAGCGGAAGTACCTGATTGGTGACGATGTGAGTGTCGGCCATAGCGGGAATATTACAGTTTTTCTGCGCGCGAACAAGAGACGTAACTCGATTTATGCCGCGCAACATAAACGGCGGCCACAGCCGGGTTCGGGATGCTCCCGGCTGTGACCGCCGTCGTTTTGGGGCGCCGGACTAGCGGCTGCGCACTCCCCCCACACCACACTGGTGTCGCTCAGGCACGTGGACCCCCTCCAGTCCTGAGACCCGTGCGCAGCCGCCGCGGTCACGGCGCCTGAGTAATTTGTAGCACAGAACCAACCGATTGTCTTCCCCTGATCGATAAATCGATCTTTTTGGATGTTTCCTGTCGGTTCCGGAGCACTCAAAGTAGGCGCGCACCCCCGCAGCGCCGACCTCAGCTCAGCCGATCCCGCAGAAACGCGATGTCGGCCTTTCGGCCCTCCTCGGCGGTCTCGCAGATCACCGGAGCCCCGGCAGCCCGGACCACCGCCACCAGCAGCTCGGGATCGATTTGGCCGGTACCGAAGTTGGCGTGCCGGTCCCGGCCCGAACCCGGGGCATCCTTGGAGTCGTTGCAGTGCACCAGGTCGATGCGACCGGTCACCGCCTTGATGCGCTGCACCGCGTCGGGCAGCGATTCCCCGGCCGCCCAGGTGTGGCAAGTGTCCAGGCAGAACCCCACTCCGGTGTCGCCGATGTGGTCCCACAGCCTGGCGATGGTGTCGAAGTGCCGCGCCATGGCGTGGTCACCACCGGCGGTGTTCTCCAGGTACACCGGCACCTCGGATTCCAAGCTGTCCAACGCTTTGCGCCACCGAGCGAAGCCGGCCGCCACGTCATCGTCGTCGGCGCTGACATGCCCGCCGTGCACGATCACCGCGACCGCACCGACATCGGCGGCGGCGTCACAGGTCTGCTGCAAGATGGTGCGCGACGGGATCCGCACCCGATTGTTCGGGGAGGCGACGTTGATCAGATAGGGCGCATGGACGTAGATCGGCAGCGCCGCCGCACGCAGCTGCGCCGCGTCCTCACGCGGCTTGGGCGGCTTCCAGCTCTGCGGGTTGCCGAGGAAGATCTGCACCGTGTCAGCGCCGTCGGCTTCGGCAGCAGCCAACGGATTCTGCGGGCGCACATGGGATCCGATCAACACGGCGGTCAGCTTAGTCCGATACCTGCGGCCGGTTCGGTCGGCCAGGTGTGCACCGGCTGGTTGGAATGCATGTGCGTGCAGTAGCGGCGCAGCATCTCCGCCAGCGCTGCTGAGCGGCTCAGCCCCTGGGCCTGCAATGCGCGGACGGTCGTCACCTGCCAGGTGGCACCGTTGCGGCCCGCCGCCACCCGGTCACCGATGATGCCCAGGTACCGGTCGCAGACTGCGGGAGCCACCCCCCAGTCGTCCAGGCCCTGGCGGGCCAGCGGCAGTAACTCGCGTTGCGTCAGCTCTGCCACGCTGACCTCACCCAGCTGCGGCCAGAACAGCCGTGCCGCCATGCCGTGCCGGGCGGCACGGCGAAAGTTGTCGTGGGCGACCGCAAAGCTCAACTGCGTCCACAGTGGTCGCTGCTCGCCGGCCAGCCGACGCAATAAGCCGTAGTAAAAGACCGCATTGGCCACCATGTCGGTCACGGTCGGCCCGGAGGGCAACACCCGGTTCTCCACTCGCAGGTGCGGTCGCCCGTCGACGACGTCGTACACCGGGCGGTTCCAGCGGTACACCGTGCCGTTGTGCAGGCGCAGCTCCGCAAGTTGCGGCGTTCGCCCCTGGGCCAGTACGCGAGCCGGGTCCTCGTCGGTCACCTCGGGCAGGAGCGACGGGAAGTATCGAACGTTCTCCTCGAACAGGTCGAAGATCGAGGTGATCCAGCGTTCCCCGAACCACACCCGGGGTCGCACGCCTTGGTTTTTCAGTTCATCAGAGCGCGTGTCGGTGGACTGGGCGAACAGCTCCACCCGAGTCTCCGCCCACAACCGGTGGCCAAAGAAGTAGGGCGAGTTGGCGCCAATCGCCAGCTGCGGGCCGGCCAGGACCTGTGCGGCGTTCCAATGGTCGGCGAAATCCGCCGGCGACACCTGAAGGTGCAACTGCATGCTGGTGCACGCCGACTCCGGCGCGATGTCCTCCACCTGCAGGCTCAGTGGCTCCGGCCCGTCGATATCGATGCCGATGTCTTCACCCCGGGCGGCGAAGATGGAGTCGTTGAGCGCCGCATACCGTGCTGAGTCACTCATCCAATCGCCGGCCAGATGCTCGGGCATCAGCGTCGGCAAGATGCCGATCATCACGATCCGTGCGCCGTTCGCGCGGGCCTTGGCCTCCGCGTCGTTGAGACTGGCCCGAACGTCGGTCTCCAAGTCCAATGCGGACAGCGCCGTGAGCTGGCGCGGAGGCACGTTGAATTCGATGTTGTAGGAACCTAATTCACGTTGATATGCGGGATCGTCGATCGCGGACAGCACGCCGGCGTTCGACATTGCGGGCCGGTAGTCGTCGCCGATCAGGTTCCCTTCGATCTCCATTCCGGTCAGTGGCCGCTCACACTCGAAGCTGGACTGTGCCAGCATCGTCTCGAAGACATCCAGGCACTGCTGGATCTTGTGCCGGTACTGCCGGCGCTGACTGCGGGTGTAGGTGGTGCGGCTGACTTCATCCCCCATGACACCGATGCAACCCGGTCTAGCGCTGGCCCGCAACCGTCGCCGCCCTCCGCGTCGAGCGTGAAGATGGCTTCACGCTCGATGATCGAACGTGAAGATGGCTTCACGCTCGGCAGCTGACGCTCGGCAGCTGATACGAGAAAAGCCCCGGGGAGGCGGTTTCTAGGGGTCGTCGCAACACTGCTGGTTAGTTGGCCAGTAGTAGATCACGCAAGCGCTCGGCTGGGGTGTCCCAGCCGAGCGTTTTGCGTGGGCGGCCGTTGAGTTCTTGGGCGACGTGTTCGAGGTCTTCGGGTCCGTAGATGCTCAGGTCGGTTCCTTTGGGGAAGTACTGCCGCAGCAGTCCGTTGGTGTTCTCGTTGCTGCCACGCTGCCAGGGGCTGGCCGGATCGCAGAAATAGACGGCCATGTCGGTGGCCATGCTGAACTGCTTGTGTCCGGCCATCTCGGCGCCTTGGTCCCAGGTCAGTGACCCCCGCAGATGCGCCGGCAGGGTGCTCATAGTCGCAATCAGTGCATCGCGCACGGTCTGGGCGTCATGCTCGTGGGGTAGGTGCAGCAGCATCGTGTAACGAGTCGTTCGCTCCACGAGGGTGCCGATCGCGGTTTGGTTCTTCTCCCCGGTGATCAGATCGCCTTCCCAATGCCCGGGGATCGCACGGTCTTCGACTTCGGCGGGGCGGTCGCTGATCATCACCATCGGGTCGGTGAACCGCTGATAGCGTTCGCCCTCTTTGCGGTGCGGTTTACGTCTCGTTCGTCCGGTCCGAAGTGCTTGCTGCACTTCTCGTTTCAAGCTACCTCGGGCCTGGAAGTAGAGGGCCTGGTAGATCGTTTCGTGGCTCACCCACATGCTCTCGTCGTCGGGATGATCCCGGCGCAGGCGGCGCGAGATCTGCTCCGGTGAGAGCTTGCGCGATAAGCCTTCCTCGACCGCCTCCCGCAGGACCGTGTTCACCACCAGTTTGGACTGCTTGGGCCGCGCCCGGGCCGCCACTGCCACACGATCGGCCTGATACGGCAGATATCGGCCATCAATGCTGTGTCTGCGGACCTCCCGCGAGACGGTGGAGACGTTCTTGCCGATCCGGTCGGCGATCGCCCGCAGCGAATCCCTCCCGAGCAGGCCATCGGCGATCGCTACCCGATCCTCGATCGACAGATACCGGCCGTCAATCGCCGGCGGCCCGGCGTCATCGCAGGTCACACTGGTCACAGGCTGTTTGTAGACGGTGCCGTGGTTGTAGTCCACGACCCGGCCATCGGGATAGATCCGCGTGTTGTTGACGTGGCGAATCCCCTGGCGCCAGTCCCGCGCGGTCCGTACGTTCACACCGACCTCACGAGCTGCCTGCGCGGTTGACCAGCCGGCCGCGAGCAGCTCCATGCAACGACGTTTGGCCTCGTCCTTGCCCTTCGGCGGGATCTTCTCGGTGGTGACCAAACCCTCGACGACCAATATTCGACGCGCCACCGAATGCGATACCCGACAGGCTTTTGCCGCCTGATTGATCGAGCCCGTCTTGTCGAATACGGCCACGATGACGTCCCGATCGGCAACCCCACGCTGATCACCACGCTTGCCAGGACCCCGGGCCTGCCCGGCGGGCCGGCCGATAGCCCGCAGAATCGCATAGCACCGATCACCGGACAGGCCGACCGCGACCGCAGCCTCCTTAACCGGAACCCCAGCATCGACCAACTTCGCTAGCTGGTCACCGAACCGCGCACAGTCCTCCAAAAACGACATGGTCGCCGCAACCTCTCAATCGAGAGTGTTGCGACGACCATGTGAACCCGCCCACCCCGGGGCTCTTCTCGTCGATGACTAGCGGTAGTCGCTGTACCCGTAGTCGTCCAGCGGAACCGCGGCACCGGTGGCGGCGCCGAAGTCCGGGCTGTAGTACTGATCCTCGTAGGACGGGATCGTGTACGCGGCGGCCCGGGCCTCTTCGGTGGGCTGCACGGCGATGTTGCGGTACCGGTTGATGCCGGTACCGGCCGGGATCAACTTACCGATGATCACGTTCTCCTTCAGGCCCTGCAGCTTGTCGCTACGGCAGTTGATCGCCGCATCGGTCAGCACGCGGGTGGTCTCCTGGAAGGAAGCCGCCGACAGCCACGAGTCGGTGGCCAGCGACGCCTTGGTGATACCCATCAGCACCGGACGTCCGGCCGCGGGCTCCAGGCCCTCAGCCACCACACGACGGTTCGCGGTCTCGAACTCAGCACGCTCGGTCAGCGAACCGGGCAGGAACTCCGTGGCGCCCGAGTCGATGATCGTGACGCGCCGCAGCATCTGCCGGACGATCACCTCGATGTGCTTGTCGTGGATCGACACACCCTGAGCCCGGTAGACCTGCTGGACCTCGTTGACCAGGTGGATCTGCACCTCACGGGGGCCCTGCACCCGCAGCACCTCGTGCGGGTCGGCCGAGCCTTCCATGAGCTGCTGGCCGACCTCGACGTGGTCGCCGTCGGACAGCAACCGCTCCGAGCCGTCCTCGTGCTTGAACACGCGCAGCCGCTGACGCTTGGGCAGCTTGTCGTAGACCACTTCCTCGCCACCGTCATCCGGCACGATCGTGATCTTGTAGAACTTCTCGCCCTCTTCCAGCTGCACCCGTCCGGCGACGTCGGCAATAGGCGCCTTGCCACGCGGAATCCGGGCCTCGAACAGCTCCTGCACACGCGGCAGACCACCGGTGATGTCGTCGCCGACACCACCCTGGTGGAAGGTACGCATGGTCAGCTGAGTACCGGGCTCACCGATCGACTGGGCGGCGACGATGCCGACCGCCTCACCGATGTCGACCAGCTTGCCGGTGGCCATCGACCGGCCGTAGCAGGTGGCACAGACGCCGGTTCCGGTGGCGCAGGTCAGCACCGAACGCACCTTGACCTGCGCGATGCCGGCAGCCAGCAGCGCCTCGATCGACGGGTCGCCGAGGTCGTGGCCGCGCTCGATCACGACCTTGCCCTTCTCGTCGGCCGCGTCGACGGCCAACGTGCGGGCGTAAGCCGACGTCTCGATGAACGGGTTGCGGATCAGCGATCCATCCGCGGCCACCTCGGCGAGGTCCACCATGATGCCGCGCTCGGTGCCGCAGTCGTGCTCGCGCACGATCACGTCCTGAGACACGTCCACCAGACGACGGGTCAGGTAACCCGAGTCAGCGGTACGAAGGGCGGTGTCCGCCAAGCCCTTACGGGCGCCGTGGGTGTTGATGAAGTACTCCAACACCGTCAGGCCCTCACGGAAGGAGGACTTGATCGGACGCGGGATGAACTCACCCTTGGGGTTGGTCACCAGGCCCTTCATGCCGGCCAGGGTCCGGGTCTGGGTGAAGTTACCCGTGGCACCGGAGTCGACGATCGTGATGATCGGGTTGTCGGCCGGGTAATGGTCACGCAGTGCCTGACCCACTTCCTCGGTGGCTTCCTTCCAGATCTCCACCAGCGCCTCGTTGCGCTCGTCGCGGTTGAGGGCACCGCGCTGGAACTGCTTCTCCAGCTTGTCTGCCCGCTCCTCGTAAGAGTCGAGGATCTCCTTCTTCCGCGGCGGCACCAGCACGTCGGCCATCGAGACCGTGACCCCCGAACGCGTGGCCCAATGGAAGCCGGCGTCCTTGAGCTTGTCGACGGTCTGGGCGACCACGATCATCGGGTAGCGCTCGGCCAGGTCGTTGATGATGACGGCCTGAACCTTCTTGTGCATCTGCTTGTTGACGAACGGATACCCGGTCGGCAGCAGCTCGTTGAACAGCACCCGCCCCAGCGTGGTCTCGGCGATCCAGGCACCGCCCGGGCGCCAGCCGTTGACACCGAACAGCTCGGTCTCCACGTCGGCCGGCGGCCGCAGCTGGTCCAGACGCACCTTGATCTTGGCCCGCACGCTCAGCGCACCACGATCGACGGCCATGATCGCCTCGGCCGGCGAGGAGTACACACCGGACTCCGGGCGGTCCTTGGCACCCGGAGTGTATTCGCCTGGCTCACCGTCAATCTCGGTGGTCAGGTAGTACAGCCCGGTGACCATGTCCAGTCGCGGCATAGCCAGTGGGCGACCCGAGGCCGGCGACAGGATGTTGTTGCTCGACAGCATCAGGATGCGGGCCTCGGCCTGCGCCTCGGCGCTCAGCGGCAGGTGGACTGCCATCTGGTCGCCGTCGAAGTCGGCGTTGAAGGCCTCACACACCAGCGGGTGCAGCTGGATGGCCTTGCCCTCCACCAGCTGCGGCTCGAAGGCCTGAATACCCAGGCGGTGCAGCGTGGGTGCACGGTTGAGCAACACCGGGTGCTCGGCGATGACCTCTTCGAGGACGTCCCACACCTGGGGGCGCTGACGCTCCACCATCCGCTTGGCGCTCTTGATGTTCTGCGCGTGGTTCAAGTCGACCAGTCGCTTCATCACGAACGGCTTGAACAGCTCCAGGGCCATCAGCTTCGGCAGACCGCACTGGTGCAGCTTGAGCTGCGGACCGACCACGATGACCGAACGGCCGGAGTAGTCGACACGCTTGCCGAGCAGGTTCTGACGGAACCGGCCCTGCTTGCCCTTGAGCAGGTCGCTCAACGACTTCAGCGGACGGTTGCCCGGTCCGGTGACCGGCCGGCCACGACGTCCGTTGTCGAACAGTGCGTCGACGGACTCCTGCAGCATCCGCTTCTCGTTGTTGACGATGATCTCGGGCGCGCCGAGGTCGATCAGTCGCTTGAGGCGGTTGTTGCGGTTGATGACCCGGCGGTAGAGGTCGTTGAGGTCGCTGGTGGCAAAGCGGCCACCGTCGAGCTGCACCATCGGACGCAGTTCCGGCGGGATCACCGGTACCGCGTTGAGCACCATGCCCATCGGGGAGTTACCCGACTGCTGGAACGCGGCCACCACCTTGAGGCGCTTGAGAGCACGAAGCTTCTTCTGCCCCTTGCCGTTCTTGATGGTGTCGCGCAGCGACTCCGCCTCGGCGTCGATGTCGAAGGTTTCGATCAACTTCTGGATCGACTCGGCACCCATGGCGCCGGTGAAGTACTCGCCGTAACGGTCCACCAGCTCGCGGTAGACGGTCTCGTCGATGATCAACTGCTTGGGAGCCAGCTTGACGAACGTGTCCCAGATGTTGGTCAGCCGCTCCAGCTCACGCCCGGCGCGGTCACGCAGCTGACGCATCTCGCGCTCGCCGCCATCCCGAACCTTGCGGCGCACATCAGCCTTGGCGCCTTCGGCCTCCAGCTCAGCGAGGTCGGCCTCCAGCTTCTGGGCACGAGCCTCCAGGTCGGCGTCGCGCTGGTCTTCGACGGCCTTCTTCTCGACGACCATCTCGGCTTCCAGCGTGGACAGCTCGTTGTGCCGCATCTCGGTGTCGACGCTGGTGATGACGTAGGCCGCGAAGTAGATGATCTTCTCGAGGTCCTTGGGCGCCAGGTCCAGCAGGTAGCCCAAACGCGACGGCACGCCCTTGAAGTACCAGATGTGGGTGACCGGTGCGGCCAGTTCGATGTGGCCCATCCGCTCACGACGCACCTTGGCGCGAGTCACCTCGACGCCACAGCGCTCACAGATGATGCCCTTGAAGCGCACCCGCTTGTACTTGCCGCAGTAGCACTCCCAGTCGCGAGTCGGTCCGAAGATCTTCTCGCAGAACAAGCCGTCCTTCTCGGGCTTGAGTGTGCGGTAGTTGATCGTTTCCGGCTTCTTGACCTCACCGTAAGACCATTGCCGGATGTCCTCCGCGGTAGCCAGACCGATGCGGAGCTCATCGAAGAAGTTGACGTCGAGCACGTAACTCCCTTTCCCCTTGCGGGTTTAGTAGCTGGTAATTAAGCGAGGTCTTCCACAGAAGCGGATTCGTTGCGGGACAGGTTGATTCCCAGGTTGGCGGCTGCCCGCTCCAGGTCCTCGTCCTCGCCTTCGCGCAACTCGATCGCGGCACCGTCCTTCGCCAGCACCTCAACGTTGAGGCACAGCGACTGCAGCTCTTTGAGCAGCACCTTGAAGGACTCGGGGATACCGGGCTCAGGGATGTTCTCGCCCTTGACGATCGCCTCGTAGACCTTGACACGGCCGACCGTGTCGTCGGACTTGATCGTCAGCAACTCCTGCAGCGTGTACGCCGCACCGTAGGCCTGCATGGCCCAGCACTCCATCTCACCGAACCGCTGGCCACCGAACTGCGCCTTACCACCCAACGGCTGCTGGGTGATCATCGAGTACGGACCGGTGGAACGAGCGTGAATCTTGTCGTCCACCAAGTGGTGCAGCTTCATGATGTACATGTAGCCGACGGTCACCGGGTACGGGAACGGCTCACCGGAGCGGCCGTCGAACAGCCGCGCCTTGCCGTCCGCGTTGACCATGACTTCACCGTCGCGGTTGGCCAACGTCGAGGACAGCAGGCCCTGCAGCTCGGCCTCCTGCGCGCCGTCGAACACCGGGGTCGCGGTGCGGGTGTCCGGGCCGGCGGAGTACAGCTCCTCGGGGAGCTTGTCCGCCCAGTCCGGCACGCCGGTCGCAACATCGATGTTCCATCCGGTCTTGGCGATCCAGCCCAGGTGGGTCTCCAGGATCTGACCGATGTTCATACGCCGCGGCACACCGTGGGTGTTCAAGATGATGTCGACCGGGGTGCCGTCCGGCAGGAACGGCATGTCCTCGGCCGGCAGGATCTTGCCGATAACACCCTTGTTGCCGTGGCGACCAGCCAGCTTGTCACCGTCGGAGATCTTGCGCTTCTGCGCGACGTAGACGCGCACCAGCTCGTTGACCCCGGCGGGCAGCTCGTCGTCGTCCTCGCGGGAGAACACCCGGATTCCGATGACCTTGCCGGACTCACCGTGCGGCACCTTCAGCGACGTGTCGCGGACTTCGCGGGCCTTCTCGCCGAAGATCGCACGCAGCAACCGCTCCTCGGGCGTCAGCTCGGTCTCGCCCTTGGGCGTGACCTTGCCGACCAGGATGTCGCCGTCGCGGACCTCGGCGCCGATGCGGACGATGCCGCGCTCGTCGAGGTCAGCCAGCACCTCGTCGGAGACGTTCGGGATGTCCCGGGTGATCTCCTCGGCGCCCAGCTTGGTGTCGCGGGCGTCGATCTCGTGCTCCTCGATGTGGATCGAGGTCAGCGTGTCCTCTTCGACCAGCCTGTTGGACAGGATGATCGCGTCCTCGTAGTTGTGCCCCTCCCACGGCATGATCGCCACGAGCAGGTTCTTGCCCAGGGCCATCTCGCCGTTGTCGGTGCACGGGCCGTCCGCGATCACCTGGCCGGTCTCCACGCGCTGGCCGGCGTCGACGATCGGACGCTGGTTGGCGCAGGTGCCGTGGTTGGACCGGTTGAACTTGCGCATCCGGTAGGTCTGCCGGGTTCCGTCATCGGCCATGACCGTGACGTAGTCGGCGGACACTTCCTCGATGACACCGGTCTTGTCGGCGACGATCACGTCGCCGGCGTCGATCGCGGCCCGCAGCTCCATGCCGGTACCCACCAGCGGCGCCTCGCTGCGCACCAGCGGAACCGCCTGACGCTGCATGTTGGCGCCCATCAGGGCACGGTTGGCGTCGTCGTGCTCGAGGAACGGAATCATGGCCGTGGCCACCGACACCATCTGGCGCGGTGAGACGTCCATGTAGTCGACCTCGGCGGACGACACGTACTCGACCTCGCCACCCTTACGACGAACCAGAACCCGGTCCTCGGTGAAGTGGCCGTCCTCCTCCAGCGGCGAGTTGGCCTGCGCCACAACGTGGCGGTCCTCCTCGTCAGCGGTCAGGTAGTGGATCTCGTCGGTGACGACACCCTCCACGACCTTGCGGTACGGCGTCTCGATGAAACCGAACGGGTTGACCCGCGCGTACACCGACAGCGACCCGATCAGACCGATGTTCGGGCCTTCCGGGGTTTCGATCGGACACATCCGGCCGTAGTGGGACGGGTGCACGTCACGAACTTCCAGGCCGGCCCGCTCACGCGACAGACCACCCGGTCCCAGCGCCGACAGGCGGCGCTTGTGGGTCAGACCTGACAACGGGTTGTTCTGGTCCATGAACTGGGAGAGCTGGCTGGTGCCGAAGAACTCCTTGATCGCGGCGACCACCGGGCGGATGTTGATCAGGGTCTGCGGCGTGATGGCCTCGACGTCCTGGGTGGTCATCCGCTCGCGGACCACACGCTCCATCCGGGACAGCCCGACCCGGATCTGGTTCTGGATCAGCTCACCCACGGTGCGCAGTCGGCGGTTGCCGAAGTGGTCGATGTCGTCGACCTCGACGGGAACCTCGACGCCGCCCGGCACCGTCATGGTGGCGGACACACCGTCGCCGTCCTGAGCCGCCTGATGCAGACGCACCAGGTACTCGATGGTGGCCACGATGTCCTCTTCGGTCAGCGTGGTCGGCTGCGGCTCGCCCGGGTTGGCGGTCAAGCCCAGCTTCTTGTTGATCTTGTAGCGACCCACCCGGGCCAGGTCGTAGCGCTTCTCCTTGAAGAACAGGTTCTCCAGCAGGGTCTGCGCCGACTCCTTGGTGGGGGGCTCGCCCGGACGCAGCTTGCGGTAGATGTCCAGCAAAGCCTCGTCGGAGTTGGCCGCGCTGTCCTTCTCCAACGTCGACATCATGATGTCGGAGAAGCCGAACCGCTCCCGGATCTGATCCGAAGTCCAGCCCAGCGCCTTGAGCAGCACGGTGACCGGCTGGCGGCGCTTGCGGTCGATGCGAACGCCGACCAGGTCACGCTTGTCGACGTCGAACTCCAGCCAGGCACCGCGGCCCGGAATCACCTTGACCGAGTGCAGCGTCTTCTCGGTGGACTTGTCGATGTTGGCGTCGAAGTACACACCGGGGGAACGCACCAGCTGGGAAACCACCACCCGCTCGGTGCCGTTGATGATGAACGTGCCCTTTTCGGTCATCATCGGGAAGTCACCCATGAACACCGTCTGGCTCTTGATCTCGCCGGTGTTGTTGTTGATGAACTCCGCGGTGACGAACAGCGGGGCGGCGTAGGTCATGTCCTTGTCGCGGCATTCGTCGACCGGGGCCTTGACCTCGTCGAACCGCGGGTCGGAGAACGACAGCGACATCGAGCCGGAGAAGTCCTCAATCGGGGAGAGCTCTTCGAGAACCTCTTCAAGACCACCCTTGGGCGCAGCGCCGGTCTGCTCGGCCATCTTCTCGCGCCACTGTGCAGCCCCGATCAGCCACTGGAACGAGTCGGTCTGCACGTCGAGCAGACCCGGAACCTCGAGGGGTTCGCGCAGCTTGGCGAAGGAGACCCGATTCGGAGCTCCGGGAACAGAACTGTTGGGAGAATTCTGGGTGGTAGTACCTGAGGTGTTCTTTTTGCTCTGGCGGGAGACTGCCAAGATGCATCCTTCCAGCACCTAATGCGGCCAGCGGATTCCGGCTTCACCGGCTCCGTTCGCTGCGAATATCGACCGTTGGTTCGGCTGGCGAACGTTCTGTCCGGTCTCACGCACAACCAAACCACGAGGTAACACGCCTGAAACGCGTCAACGAATGTGACTCAGGCTGGTACAGCGGTGTCGGGTGCGAGTAAGGATGGGCAGGAGGAAGCCAGCGCAACGTCCAACAATAGCGCAGGCTGACGCAATCCTCAACTGCGACGTCCCGGGACCCTATCGGTGCTGGCTGACCTCCGCTGAGGCTCCCGTACGTGTGCTGGTGACAAGATTGGACCGTTTAGGTCCTTCCGTCAAGAGCTGACACGGCGTGAGCCGGCGTGGGATCAGCCCGGTGGGGTCGGGATCGACGCGGTGGGCGCGTCTTCGTCCGCCGGGAACTGGTGCACCGCGTACTTGTGGGTGCCTTCCAGGTCATCGCGGATGGCCTCCTGCGCACTGGGGGGCAGGGTGTGCAGGATCTCGCGGACCCGGGCCTGGCGCCGCGCCACACCCTTGCGCTCAGGCAGGCCGGGGGTCGCGCTGAGCTGAGGCGGCACGCCCTCAACCTCTTCGACGCCGCCGTCGCTCTGACCGGCGGCCAGCATGGCCTCCTCGGCCGCAGCTGTCGCCTGGTCCTTCTCCTCCGACATGCCGATCGGGCCAATACGCCGACCGTTGAGGAACTGACGCACCACCGGCTCGTCGGAGGTCAGCAGCACCTCGCGGGGCCCGAACATGACCAGCTCCTTGCGGAACAACATCCCGATGTTGTCCGGCACAGTACGGGCGATGTTGATGTTGTGCGTCACGATGAGGATGGTGGCGTCGATCTGAGCGTTGATGTCGATCAACAGCTGGCTCAGGTAGGCCGTACGGACCGGGTCCAGGCCGGAGTCCGGCTCGTCACAGAGGATGATCTTCGGGTCGAGAACCAGCGCACGTGCCAGTCCGGCACGCTTGCGCATACCGCCGGAGATCTCGCCCGGGAACTTGTAGCCGTCGTTGGGCATACCGACCATCTCGAGCTTCTCCATGACGATGTCACGGATTTCCTTCTCGGACTTCTTGGTGTGCTCACGCAGCGGGAAGGCGGTGTTGTCGTAGATGTTCATCGAGCCGAACAGGGCGCCGTCCTGGAACAGCACGCCGAACAGGGTGCGGATCTCGTAGAGCTCCTTGGCCGAACACTGCAGAATGTCGGTGCCGTCGATGACGATCGAACCCCGCTCGGGCCGCAGGAGGCCGATCAGGGACTTCAAGAACACGGACTTGCCGGTACCGGAGGGGCCGAGCAGAACGCTGACCTCTCCCTCGGGAATTGTCATGGTGACGTCTTCCCAGATCCGGGCCGATCCGAAGGACTTGGTAAGCCCCTGTACCTCGATGGCGACACCCATTAGTGAGGTCCTTCCGCAACGTCTGGTCGTGCCACGACTGGCTTGTGGCTTGGGCCACTGTAGCGCACAGGTGCGACCCTTATCGGCGGTCCGCCTCAGTCGGCAGGTGTCCAGTTTCCGTGGAAGCCCATCGGGACCCGTTGCGGCAGGTGCACGGTGGCTACCGACTCACACGTGGCGGCGTCGAGGATCACCAGTTGCCCCTCGTCCTGGCCACGGTGGTGGGCCAGACCGATCAACAGTCCATCGTCTTCCGCGCTGCCGCCGGGGCGCGGAACGAAGGACATCTCACCGATCACCAACTGCGGGTCGATCGGGGCGGTCAGGCTCGAGCCGGTCAGGTAGTCGTGTTTGTACAGCGCGGTCGACATCGCCGCCTGGGTGTCACCCAGAATCCCGCCGTCGATGCCGACGGTGTAGCCGAAGCGGTGCTTGCGCCCCAGCAGCGATTCGTTGATCTTCGGGAATTCCTGCGGCCGGTCGTCGCGCGACTCGGTGCGCACCGCGCCGGTGTCGAGGTTGATCGTCCAGCGATCCAGCGTGGGCGGTGCGTCCCCGGGGCCGCGCCGGTCTTCGTCGAACACCTTCGCGTAGCGGACCACATCGAGCACCAGCAGTTCCTGGCCCGTCGCCGAGCTCTCGGTGTAGGCGTTCAGGGGATGAAAGACATAGCAGGGTTCAACGTCGAACCATCGCACTGTGGGCTCGCCCTCCCGCGGCATCACACCGATGCGCGCCGGATAATCGGAGTTCCATGCGTACGGCAACCCGGCCGGTGGCCTGCTGTCGCGGTTGACCATCGCAAGTACCGGACCCGGCACCCGAAACCTGCCGACCAGCGCGCCCAGCGCCTTGCGGGTGGGCGCCTTGAGCCAGCGGGGCATATTGACCGGTAGCACGTTGGCCGAATCGAAGGTGACCGGCAGGTCATAGACCACCACGTACTTGTCGGTGAGTGAGAAGTCGTGCATCATCGGCGACCCGGTCACCTTGATGTCGACCGTGCGGCGGGCACGCCCGGCGGTGTCGATCACCGAATACTGCACGGTCTTGCCGCGGGCGAACGAGTAAGAGACGGCGTGTAGCTCGCCGCTCACCGGGTCACGGTGCGGGTGGGCGGTGTAGCCCCCGCGCAGCGTGCCGTCGAAGTCACAGGTGCCCACCGTGTCGAGGTCAGCGGTGAGTTCGTAGTTGGCCACGCCGCCCTCCACCAGTGCCAGCGTCTTGCCGGCGTGGCGGATCACGTTGGTGTTGGGGCCGACCGACTGCATCCCGGCCCGAACGCCGATGCGCCCCGGCAGGGGTTCGCCGAGCGCAGCGCAGACCCCCGGGGTACGCACCCAGCGGTTGCGGTACCAGTGCGCGCGCCCCTGTCCCAGCCCCACGCCGTGCACCATCGGGTCACCGGTGAACCAGTGATAGGTGGCGGGATCGGCTGCGGTGACGGGATTGGCGCCGTTGCGCAGGTATCTGCCGTCGAGGTAGTCCGGGATCTGCCCGGTGACGCGCAGGTCGGTGGCCGTGAGTTCGGCGCTCACCGGGGCCAGAACATCCTCCAGGTAGGGGTTGGTCGCCTGGTCGGCGCGGGTGGCTTCAAGCGACATACACAGGCTCCATAACAGTGTTATTTCAGGATTATAGGTACCGTACGCCGGCTGTGCGACGATGGCAACCGTGACTGTGCAACGGGAGCGGACCGTGCGAGAGGACTTACTGGTCGCGGCCCTGGCACTGCTTGACGAACACGGGCCCCACGCTCTGCAGACGCGCAAGATCGCTGCCGCCGCCGGCACGTCCACGATGGCGGTCTACACGCATTTCGGTGGATTGCCCCAGCTGATCACCGCGGTCACCGAGGAAGGTCTGCGCCAGTTCGATGCGGCGCTGACGCTCCCTCCGACCGACGATCCGGTGGCCGACCTGTTGTCCACCGGAATCGTTTACCGCACATTCGCGATCGGGCGGCCGCACCTGTACCGGCTGATGTTCGGCAGTACCAGCGCGCACGGCATCAACGCCCCAGCCCACAACATGCTGACGCTGGGCACCGATCAGATCGACGTCGAGGTGCCCAGCTTCGCGCACCTGGTTCGCGGCGTCCAGCGATCGATCGAGGCCGGCCGGCTCACGGCGGCCACGCCCGAAAGCGCCGACGGCGCCGTGGTGGCGGCCGCCGCGCAGTTCTGGACGGTGATGCATGGATTCATGATGTTGGAGTTGGCCGGCTTCTTCGGTGACGCCGACCACGGTCTTACCGCAGCGATCCAGGTGTTGAGCCCGATGACGATCAGTCTGCTGGTCGCCCTGGGTGACACCCCCGAGCGGGCGGCGCAGTCGCTGGCCGCCGCGGCCGCTCGGGCCTGAACAGACAAAACCCCCGGAACCTCGTGGGTTCCGGGGGCATTGACGGTAGAACGAACTACTTGACGGTGATGGTGGCGCCGGCCGCCTCGAGCTTGGCCTTGGCGTCCTCGGCAGCGTCCTTGGTGACCTTCTCCAGCAGCGCCTTGGGAGCGCTGTCGACCAGGTCCTTAGCTTCCTTGAGGCCCAGGCCGGAGACGACCTCGCGGACTACCTTGATCACGCCGATCTTCTTCTCGCCGGCCGACTCGAGGATGACGTCGAACTCGGACTGCTCCTCGGCTGCCTCAGCGGCGGCGGGGGCGCCCCCGGCGGCGGCAACGGCGACCGGAGCGGCAGCGGTCACGTCGAAGGTCTCTTCGAACTGCTTCACGAACTCCGACAGCTCCAGCAGAGTCATCTCTTTGAAGACGTCGAGCAGCTCTTCGGTGGAAATTTTGGCCATGATTTCGGTCCTTTCTGATTCCGTTTAGGAAGTGGGGTTGGTTCTGTACCTAGTTATTCGGCGGCCTCAGCCGGAGCCTCGGCGGCATCGGCCGCGGCTTCGGTTTCGGCGGGCGCCTCGGCGGCTTCGGCCGGAGCTTCGGCCGCAGCCGGGGCCGGGGCCTCGGCGGCAGGCTTCTTCTCCTGCAGGGCAGCTGCCAGGCGAGCCATCTGCGACGCCGGAGCGGCGAACAGGCCGGCGGCCTTCGACAGGTTGCCCTTCATCGCACCGGCCATCTTGGCCAGCAGCACCTCGCGCGACTCCAGGTCGGCGATCCGCTCGACCTCGGCGACGGTCAATGCGCGACCGTCCATGTAGCCGCCCTTGATGACCAGCGCCTTGTGGTCCTTGGCGAACTTCTTGATCGCCTTTGCGGCGTCAACCGGCTCGCCCTGGACGAACGCGATCGCCGTCGGGCCCGCGAAGTACTCGTCGAGCCCTTCGACTCCGGCCTCCGCGGCGGCCAGCTTGACCAGCGTGTTCTTCGCCACCGTGTAGGTGGCCGAGCCGCTGAGCGAACGCCGAAGCTCCGCCAGGTTCGCAACCGTCAAACCGCGGTACTCGGTGATCACGGTGGCGGTCGAGCCGTTGAACTGCTCGACGATGTCCGCGACGGCGGCGGTCTTGTCAGCCCGCGCCATGCATACCTCCTCGGTGTCGCTGTACTTGTCTCAAGTGAGCCACCCGGGAAATAACGAACGCCCCGACGCAGGATGCGGTCGGGGCGTCACAGTGTGTGCCGGCGGAGCCGGTGCCTCGTCCTCCTGCGTGGGCCGCCGGGAGGTTCCCGGACCTTCAACCGATTGCTCGGTGACCTACGGTCTTCGGTGGATCGCCTCACACCATAACGTGACGAAGCCCGATCAGCCAAAACGGCCCGCATCCCTGCGTTGACTCTGCGTCCACGGCGGGGCCTACTCGCACTGCGCCGCCGCCAGCGCAGAGTCAACGCAGCATGGCCAACGCGGCTGCACCCACCAGCCCCGCGTCGCCGCCGAGTTGGGCGGACACGACCTGGAGTCCGACCAGGAAGTCGAGTCGGGCGCGCTCGGCCAGCGCCTCCCGCAACGGGCCGAACAGCAAGGCACCGGACTTGGCGACTCCCCCGCCGATCACCACCAGATCCAGGTCGCACACCGCTGCCACCGAGGCGATCATCACCGCCAGCGCGTCGGTGCCGCGCCGGAACGCACGCAGTGCCACCGGGTCCCCGGCTTCGGCGGCCGCTGCCAGTGTCTTTGCGTCGGCGCGGGTCCCGTCCCGGGTGTCCGGCGACCACCCCTGGGCCAGTGCCCAGCGCACCATCGACGGTCCGGAGGCAATGGTCTCCACACAGCCGCGACCGCCGCACCGGCACCGATCCCCGTCAGGGTCGACGACCACGTGCCCGACATGGCCGGCATTGCCGGTGCGTCCGAGCACGGGGGACCCGTCAAACACCAGGCCACCGCCCACCCCGGTCGAGACCACCATGCCCAACATGGCCCGCCTACCCCGCCCCGCGCCGTAGCGGTGTTCGCCCAGGGCCATGCAGACGCCGTCGCCGCCCAATCGGACCGGCACCCCGGGCACCGCGGCCGCCACCCGGTCACGCAGCGCGAAACCACGCCAGCCCGGAATATTCACCGGGCTTACGGTGCCGGCTTGGACGTCGATGGGCCCGGCCGAACCGATGCCCACGGCGTCCACCCGGCCACCCGCCCGTTGTACGACGTCCTCGATCAGCTCTGCCACCACCGACCACACCATCTCGGTGCCCTCGGAGGCACGGGTGGGCAGCGTGGCGGTGTAGTCCAGCGATCCGTCGGGGTCCACCAGGCCGGCGGCGATCTTGGTACCGCCGACGTCCAGCGCGAGGATGCCGGCCATCAGTCCCCACCCACCGCTGCCGGTGCCAGGACCGCCATGCGCACCGCCGCCGAATACGCCAGCGCTCCCGCGCCGGCCACCCGGACCAGCGCCCACCAGGTCCCGGGGCGCGCCCACACCGGTGGCGCGATGTCGAAACCCACCTGCACGCGCCCGCCCGCCGGCACCACAGCACCCAGCACCGCCGGGCCGGCCCACTCCCAGGTACCCCAGGGACTGATCAGGTGCGCTTCGACCGCCAGGTCCGCGTGCGCGTCGGTGCCCACGGTGACCGTGAGGCGCGCTGACCGCCCGGCCATGACCTCCACCCCGGCTGGATCATCGATGTACAGCAACCGGTCACGACCCGGTTCCGCGACACGCACCACCGTCACATCTTCGACCGACTGTCGCCAGGCCCCTGACATGTCACCGGTGGGGTCCAGCCGGACGCGCACCGGATAGAGCCCCGGCCTGATGTCGTCTGGGACGGTCACCGCCAGCGGGATGCTCTGATGGTCACCGGCCGCTAACCGCACCGCCTGCCGGGTGGTCGTGCTGGTCCAACCCGCGGGGCACTGGACCGTCAGCGTGCCCGACAGGACCGCGTCGACGCAGTCGCTGGCGACGGTCAGGTCCAGCGACAGCCTCGTGCCCGGCAGCGCCGCAACCCGGTGCGGGTGCAACGCGGGGGTCATCGGCAGGCCACCCAGCGGCGCCGGACCGCGGTTGTGCAGCCAATAGCGGGCGTAGAGCGGCTGGGCCGCCTCGGCCTCGGGCGCCAGCCGGGCACTGGCGCCGAGGGCTTCGGCACCGAGGCGCGCAGTTATGGTGGCGACCTCGTAGCCGTGCAGCCGGTCCGGTGCCGGATGGTCATACGACTGTTCCAGCAGGTCCGCCCGGCCCAACACGGTCAACGTCCCCACGTCGCTGCACAAGGTGACGGCGACGTCGGCGCCGCGGGTCTCGACCAACCGCAGCGTGACGGTCGTCGGGTCGACGGGTTCCGCGCTGCCGCACGCCGTCGGGTTGCCCGCCGCCTTGAGCGCCCCCAGTACGACGCCACCGCCCGGGTCGAGGCGCAGCAGCGAACCGCTCGCCGCCAGCCGGCCATCGCCTCCCGCTACCGCCACAGCCTGCAGCGGGTCGGCGAACTCGGCACTGCGTGCGGGGATCGCCGCATGGCGCCAATCGCCGTCGCCGGCCACCAGCGCGTAGTCGAAGGTGTGCGTCCAGTGCTGGAGCTGAAAAGCGCTGCCATCGGGAGCGGTGCGGCGCGGGTCGTCGGTCCACGACGCCGACGGCCAGCTGGTGCAGGATCGCAGCAGCGCGGTGTGCAAGGTGCCCGCCGAATCCACCGCGAAACTTGGCACCCCGCGGTTGAGTAGTGCGACGGTGCGCGCCTCGAAGGGTTCCATGGCCGCGTCCGCATCTTGGTGCACCACGATCTCGGCGCTGGCCAACTCCTCGGCCACTCGGGTGATCTCGGAGTGCAGGGCGTCGTCGTCGCGGGCAGCGACCACCAGCACCGGCAGCGCCCGCGGTCCGGTCAGGTCGGCGCCGGGAACCCAGACCTCGGAGAGGGATGTCTCCGCCGGCACCCACACCCGTGCCGTGCCGTGCCGCTCAAGCTGGCGCTGCAGTTCTGCGGTGTAGGCCGGATCGGCGGCGGTCAACACGGCGCGAGTGAAGGCATTGCGGTCCGGCCCGCCCAGGGCAATCCGGGTGTCGGGCAGGTTGGAGTCGACGTCGAGGTTGCCGTAACGGGGTCCCTCGGCGTCCGAGCAGGTGGCGGTGACACCGGCACGCACCAGCGCGACCATCAGTGCCCGCGGTGCCGTCAGGCCGTTCGGGGTGACGACTTCAGCGACCGAGACCGCCCGACTGCCGCCGCCGGCGCTGATTCGGGCCGTCGCGGACAGGCCGAACCACCGGTTGGCGGGGGTGTCGAGGGTCCAGGGGTGTCGGGCGGTGTCCACCGCGCGCCCGCTGGGCTCATGCAGCAGTCCGAAGCCTCGCCCGATGACGGCATCGGCCACCTCGGCGACCGGCATGGCGCCGGGGACCGGGCAGGGCCAACGCAGGCGTAGTAAGTGGTCGGCGCCGGTGAACTCGTCGATGGTGGTGGTGCAATCCACCCGGTCAACGCCCTGCCACAACGTCACAGTCTGGGTGTAGGTCAACACGGTGCGGATCCGCCCGGACACCACCAGCCGCTCTCCCAGCGGCCCCCGATAGGCCTGAACCGTCACGTCGCGAGCGACCGCCGAGGTGAACAGGTTGCCGCTGGGCACCAGATGCCACGGCCCTTCCCCGGATTGCGGGTGCCGGGGGTACTCGTCGTAGACGGCAAGCTGGTTGCCCAGCCCACCATCGATCACCATCTCGCGCCCCCGGTGCCGCCACGAGCTGATCCCCCCGCCCCGCTCCGGGTCCGCAGTCAGCTGGTGAAGCTCGTTGCTGATCCGAGTGCCGGTCACCGGTTGCCAGCCCCCGACGTCCGGTCCGGGCGTCAGTCGGTAGGCCTGCCAGCCCAACGACGGCACATCGCTGGCCAGCCAGCTGACCGTGGTGCCCCCGTGTTCGACGTGGGCGGGAAGTTGGGTGCCGTCGGGAGCGATCACGTGTGCACCGGCAGGCAGCGGCGTCTGCAGGCGCACGGTCACGATGTCGGTGCGGTCGTGTGCCACCGGATTCCAGACCACTGCACTGGCATCGCCGGCGCCGCTGTCGACCAACCCCGACAGCGCCGCCAGTGCGTTGTCGCGAGTCTCGGCGCCCAGCTGCCAGGCGTCGCGCCAGGAAGTCAGCAGGTCCAGGTAGACCTGGTCTGCCTCCGAACCGGTGATCGCGTCGTGGTGGGCCCCGTAGGACAGTTGCGACCAGGCCTTGGCCAGCGCCGCCTCCGGGTAGTCCACTCCGGTCAGCGCCGCGGCGAACACCGCGAAGCGTTCCGCACCGAGCACCGCCGATTCGGCGGCCCGGTTGGCCTGCTTGGTGTCGATATAGGAGACGTGGCAGCCGGTGTAGATCGGGTTCATGTCGCGGGTCTGCGGGGATGGGTCAGCGCCGCGCTGCGCCAGTTCGGCGCGCACCGCGGCGAAGAACTCGCTGGGCAGGGCGCACACGAACTTCGGCCAGGTGTAGCGCGTGTTCCAGTCCCGGTGGATCTCGGTGATCCAGCGGTTGGGGGGCGTGAAGTCGGTACCCACCGGCAGCAGCACGTTGCGGGTGGCGGCCACCTTCTTCATCTCAGCGAACAGCCGGTAGACCTCGTCCTCGGCGTCGGCCAGAGTCGCGCTGGCGTCCATCCACCAGCCGGCCGCGTAGTGCGCGGGCATGTAGTGGGTCAGCAGGCCGCGCCCCGAGGGCGCAATCCATTCGAACTCGCTGGGGAACTGCATGCGGCGCGGATCGCCCTGGTCGGCCATTGGCCCCCACTGGTGGAACGGACCGCGCGCCCAGGCGCTGGAAGTCAGTCCGACGTCGGCGGCCAGGCCTGGGAACTGCGGGTCGTGGCCGAATACGTCGAGCTGCCAGGCGGTGGAGGGCCCCGTCGGATTGCCCATGATGTCGCGCTGAAAGCCCATCCCGGCGACCAGGTTGCGGATCGTGGTCTCGGCGTCGGTGAGGTTGGTCGACGGTTCGTTGTAGGTGCCACCCATCACCTCGACCCGGCCCTGTTCAATCAGCCCGCGCAGCTCGGCTCGGTCCTGTGGGCGGGTGTCCCAGTACGGCTTGAGGTAGTCGACTTCGGCCAGGACGAACTTGTAGTCGGGATTGTCGCGTGCCCAGTCCAGGTGGCCGCGCACCAGGTTGAAACCGTTGGTCTGGCGGCACGCGCCGAGCGGGTTCTCGGTCCACACGCTGGTGTAGTTGGCCTGGGTGTTCCACCACACCGGGTCGTAGTGGAAGTGGCCGACCATGAACACAGTCCAGCCGGGTTCGGCGACGGTGAAGGTGAAATCGGTGCCGTTGACGCGGGCGTTGCGCTGCTGGCCGGGCACCGCGTCGGCCACGTGCACCGGTACCTCGATGACGCCGTCGCCGGGTTCGGCCACCGCATGACCGGCCAGACCGTCGCCCTCGATTCGCACGGGCGTGGGCTCAGCGGCGCCGCGGTAGCCGATCCGGACCAGCTGTAGCGGCGCGCTCGCCGGCCCGACGAACTTCTCGGTCGACTCGACCTCGAGGATCCGCATGGCACAAACCTACGGATGCGCACCCGTGAATCGGGGCCTTTCGGCAACCGGCGGCGCTCGGGGCTCAGCAGATCGGCCCGCAGGTGGCTGAGTCGTCGGCTGGGGCCCGGCTGGCGGAGAACTTCCGGCGCTGATTTGGCAGACTGCAGCCATGAGTTCGACCGCACCCCGCCAGGTGGCCCAGCTGGACCGGGTCCCGCTGCCGGTCGAGGCGGCCCGCATCGGCGCGACGGGATGGCAGCTCACCCGCGCCGTCACCCGGGTTTTCACCCGGCTGCTCAAGCCCGGACCGATTCAGCAGAAGGTCATCCGCGAGCTGCCGCAGACCTTCGCCGCGTTGGGGCCCACCTACGTCAAGTTCGGACAGATCATCGCCTCGAGCCCCGGTGCGTTCGGCGAACCGCTGTCGCGGGAGTTCCGCGGCCTGCTGGACTCCGTCCCCCCCGCCGATCCCGATGCGGTGCACGCCCTGTTCGTCGAAGAACTGGGCGCCGCGCCGCAGGAGCTGTTCGCGGCGTTCGACGAGACCCCGATCGCGTCGGCGTCCATCGCCCAGGTGCACTTCGCCACCCTGCACAGCGGCGAGGAGGTCGTGGTCAAGATCCAGCGGCCGGGCATCCGCCGCCGGGTTGCCGCCGACCTGCAGATCCTCAAGCGCTTCGCGCAGCTGGTCGAGCTGGCCAAACTGGGCCGCCGCCTGTCGGCCGGCGATGTGATCGCAGATTTCGCCGACAACCTCGCCGAGGAGCTGGACTTCCGCATCGAAGGCCAGTCGATGCAGACCTGGGTGTCGCATCTGCACGCCTCCCCATTGGGCCGCAATATCAAGGTGCCCGACGTGTACTGGGATTTCACCAGCGAGCGGGTGCTGACCATGGAGCGGGTGTCGGGCCTGCGCATCGACGACGCCCCCGCCATCCGCAAGGCCGGCTTCGACGGCGTGGAACTGGTCAAGGCACTGTTGTTCTCCACCTTCGAGGGCGGGCTGCGGCACGGCCTCTTTCACGGCGACCTGCACGCGGGAAATCTGCTGGTGGACGATCAGGGCCGGGTGGTGTTCCTGGACTTCGGAATCATGGGCCGGATCGACCCGCGCACCCGTTGGCTGCTGCGCGAACTGGTCTACGCACTGCTGGTCAAGAAGGATCACGCCGCAGCCGGCAAGATCGTGGTGCTGATGGGCGCGGTCGGCACCGTCAAGCCCGAGGGCCAGGCCGCCAAGGATCTCGAGGCGTTCGCCACACCGCTGACCATGACATCGCTGGGCGATATGTCCTACGCCGACATCGGCAAGCAACTCGGCGCCCTGGCCGATGCCTACGACGTCAAGCTGCCGCGTGAGCTGGTGCTGATCGGCAAGCAGTTTCTCTACGTGGAGCGCTATATGAAGTTGTTGGCGCCACGCTGGCAGATGATGTCCGATCCACAGCTGACCGGCTACTTCGCCAACTTCATGGTGGACGTCAGCCGTGAGCACAAAGACGACAACAAGGACTCGGGAGCGTGACCGCGGTGGAGAAGCGCATCGGTACTGCCCGCTCGGGCGATCTGGAGATCTTCTATGAGGATCTCGGAGATCCAGGGGACCCGCCGGTGCTGCTGGTGATGGGCCTGGGGGCCCAATTACTGCTGTGGCGAACCGGGTTCTGCGAGAAGCTCGTGGCCCAGGGACTTCGGGTGATCCGCTACGACAATCGGGATGTCGGGCTGTCGAGCAAGCTGGGCCGCGAGCATTCCCGCGGCGGGCTGGTCCCGCGTATGGCGCGGTTCTGGCTGGGCAAGCCCAGCCCGGCGGTCTACACCCTGGAGGACATGGCCGACGACGCCGCCGCCCTGCTGGATCACCTGGAGATCGATCAGGCCCACGTGGTCGGCGCCTCGATGGGCGGCATGATCGCGCAGGTTTTCGCAGCCCGCTTCGCAGAACGGACCCGTTCACTGGGCATCATCTTTTCCAGCAACAACCGGCCGTTTCTACCGCCGCCGGCGCCGCGGGCGCTGCTCGCGCTGCTGACCGGACCATCCCCGGATTCGCCCCGCGAAGTGATCATCGACAACGCGGTGCGGGCCAGCCGAATCATCGGCAGTCCCGGATACCCCGCGCCCGAGCACAGGCTGCGCGCCAACATCCTCGAGGCCTACGAACGCAGCTACTATCCGTGGGGCATCGCACGGCAGTTCGGCGCGATCCTGGCCAGCGGCAGTCTGGCCGCCTATGACCGGCTGATCACCGCACCGACCGTGGTCATCCACGGACTGGCGGACAAGCTGATGCGTCCGGCGGGGGGCCGCGCGGTGGCGGACGCCATCGATCGCGCCCGACTGGTGCTGTTCGAAGGCATGGGCCACGACCTGCCCGAAGAGTTGTGGGACCCGGTTATCAGTGAGTTGACCACGACATTTGCCGCTGCACGGTAGTCTGGCCCGCAGACCGTACGGTGGCCGTCAAGTGGTCAAGGCCACACCGAAGTGCTCATAACAGAACCGCAACGGTATTCTGGGCACACTCTCCCCCCAATTCAGAGAAGATCGCGAGCGAACTAAACCATGCCCAAGCTGGAACCGAAGTACGAAGAACTGCAGTCGATCTACGACATCTCCAACGAGTTCTACGAGCTGTTCCTTGGTCCGACGATGGGCTACACCTGCGGGTTCTACCCGCACAAGGACACCACCTGCGACGAAGCTCAGATCGCCAAGTTCGACTTGGCGCTGGGCAAACTGGGCCTGGAGCCCGGTATGACGCTGCTCGACATCGGCTGCGGTTGGGGGGCCTGCATGCAGCACGCGATCGAGAAGTACGACGTCAACGTCATCGGACTCACCCTCAGTGGTGAGCAGCGTCAATACGCCATCGACAAGCTGGCCAAGGTCGACACCAAACGCAACGTCGAGGTGCGACTGCAGGGCTGGGAGGAGTTCACCGACAAGGTGGACCGGATCGTGTCGATCGGCGCATTTGAGCACTTCGGCCGCGACCGCTGGCCGGACTTCTTCGACATCACCTACAACGCGCTGCCCGACGACGGCCGGATGCTCCTGCACACGATCACCGCGATCAGCGGTCAGGACGAGGCGCAGGCCAAGGGCATTCCGATGACCATGTCGCTGGCCAAGTTCACGCTCTTCATCATGAGGGAGATCTTCCCCGGCGGTCAGCTTCCGTCGGCGTGGTTGCCCCGCAAGTACGCCGCCGACGCCGGATTCACCGTGACTCGGGACGACGAGATCGGGTTCCACTACTCACGCACTCTTCAGGACTGGGCGGCGATGTTGGAGGCCAACAAGGAGCGGGCTATCGAGGTGCAGGGCCAGGAGGCCTACGACCGTTTCGACAAGTACCTCAACGGCTGTGTGGAACTGTTCCGCAACGGGAACACCAGTGTCCACCAGTACACGCTGCAGAAATAGTTCGGATCGGCCTGGCGGTTTGACGCCATCCGATCCACCGTCGACCCGCTAAGCTTCAACAGTTGACCGGTGCCGATCACGCAACTCCCAATGGGTCCGGTCTGAGCGGGTTTCATCAGGAAGGCAAGCAGTCACAGATGGTGGACAAAGCGATACCGACCGCGGATATGCGTCCGAAGTTTGAGAACATTCAGGCCCATTACGACCTGTCCGATGACTTCTTCGCGTTGTTCCAGGACCCGACCCGGATGTACAGCTGTGCGTACTTCGAGCCGCCGGACGCCACCCTGGAAGAAGCCCAGATCGCCAAGCTGGACCTGAATCTGGACAAGTTGGACCTGCGGCCCGGGATGACGCTGCTCGATATCGGTTGCGGCTGGGGCGCGACCATGAAGCGCGCTGTCGAGAAGTACGACGTGAACGTGATCGGCTTGACCCTGTCGAAGAACCAGCACGCCTACTCGCAGAGTCTGCTGGACGACATCGACACCGACCGGTCGCGGAAGGTCCTGCTGCAGGGCTGGGAGCAGTTCCACGACCCGGTGGACCGGATCGTCTCCATCGAGGCGTTTGAGCACTTCGGATTCGAGAATTACGACAACTTCTTCAAGAATTCCTACGACATCATGCCGGCCGACGGCCGCATGACCATCCAGAGCAGCGTGAGCTTTCATCCCTACGAGCTCAACGCACGCGGCAAGAAGCTGACGTTCGAGACCGCCCGGTTCATCAAGTTCATCCTCACCGAGATCTTCCCGGGCGGGCGGCTGCCCACCACCCAGATGATGGTGGATCACGGTGAGAAGGCCGGCTTTGCTGTGCCCGAGGCACTTTCGCTGCGGTCGCACTACATCAAGACCCTCAGGATCTGGGGCGACGCGCTGGAAGCCCACCACGCTGAGGCTGTCGAGATCCAGTCCGAAGAGGTCTACGAGCGCTACATGAAGTACTTGCGTGGCTGCGAGTACTACTTCACCGACGAGGTGCTGGATGTCAGCCTGGTCAGCTACGCCAAGCAAGCCGACTGACTCCCACAGCACCACGAAAAAGCCCCCGGCACGCGCTAGCGTGCGGGGGCTTTTTCGTGGTGTCTTATTCAGCCGTGAAGTTGCGGGTAACGGCCGGGTCCACCGGAATACCGGGGCCAGTCGTCGTCGAGATGGTGACCTTCTTGAGGTAGCGGCCCTTGGAGGACGACGGCTTGAGCCGCAGCACCTCGTCGAGGGCGGCCCCGTAGTTCTCCACCAGGTTCTTCTCGTCGAACGACGCCTTGCCGATGACGAAGTGCAGGTTGGACTGCTTGTCCACCCGGAAGTTGATCTTGCCGCCCTTGATGTCCGCGACGGCCTTGGCGACGTCGGGGGTCACGGTGCCGGTCTTGGGGTTGGGCATCAGGCCGCGCGGGCCCAGCACGCGGGCGATACGGCCCACCTTGGCCATCTGGTCCGGGGTGGCGATCGCTGCGTCGAAGTCCAGGAAGCCGCCCTGGATCTTCTCGATCAGGTCGTCGCTGCCGACCACGTCGGCGCCGGCGGCGATAGCCTGCTCAGCCTTCTCACCGACCGCGAACACCGCGACGCGGGCGGTCTTACCGGTGCCGTGCGGCAGGTTGACGGTGCCGCGGACCATCTGGTCGGCCTTACGCGGGTCCACACCGAGCCGGATGGCGACCTCGACGGTGGCGTCCTGCTTGGTCGACGACGTCTCCTTGGCCAGTTTGGCGGCCTGCAGCGGGGTGTAGAGGTTGTCGCGATCCACCTTCTCGGCGGCGGCGCGGTAGGCCTTGCTGGTCTTGCTCATGGGTTATCCAATCTCATGGTTGGTTGTGGTCGGCGGGCCGAAGCTGGCCCTCCCACGGGGGTAGTGCTAACTACTCGACGGTGATGCCCATGGAGCGGGCGGTTCCGGCGATGATCTTGGCTCCGGCCTCGATGTCGTTGGCGTTGAGGTCAGCCTTCTTGGTCTCGGCGATCTCGCGCACCTGGTCCCAGGTCACCTTGGCGACCTTGGTCTTGTGCGGCTCCGCCGAACCCTTGGCGATGCCGGCTGCCTTGAGCAGCATCCGGGCCGCGGGCGGGGTCTTAAGCGCAAAGGTGAAGCTGCGGTCCTCGTAGACGGTGATCTCCACGGGGATGACGTTGCCGCGCTGGCCGTCCGTCGCGGCGTTGTACGCCTTGCAGAATTCCATGATGTTCACGCCGTGCTGACCAAGCGCGGGTCCGACCGGCGGCGCGGGGTTAGCCTCGCCGGCTTTGATCTGGAGCTTGATCAGCCCGGTGACCTTCTTCTTCGGGGCCATGAGGGATGTTCCTTTCGTACTGACTAAATCTTGGAGACCTGGGTGAAGGCCAGTTCCACTGGTGTCTCGCGACCGAAGATCGACACCAGCACCTTGAGCTTCTGCTGTTCGGCGTTGACCTCGCTGATGGAGGCCGGCAGCGTCGCGAACGGTCCGTCCATGACGGTGACCGACTCGCCGACCTCGTAGTCGACCTCGATGACCGGCCGGTCCAGACCACCCTCGTGGGCGGACGCGGCGGCACCTGCGGTGGCACGAGCCTGCTTCTTAGCCGCGCCCTGCGGCAACAGGAACTTGACGACGTCGTCCAGCGGCAGTGAGGTCGGCCGCGAGGTGGCGCCGACGAAGCCGGTCACGCCGGGGGTGTTGCGCACCGCCGACCAGGAGTCGTCGGTGAGGTCCATCCGAACCAGGATGTAGCCCGGCAGCACCTTGCGGTTGACCTGCTTGCGCTGGCCGTTCTTGATCTCGGTGACCTCTTCGGTGGGCACCTCCACCTGGAAGATGTAGTCGCCGACGTCAAGGTTCTGCACGCGGGTCTCGAGGTTGGCTTTCACCTTGTTCTCGTAACCGGCGTAAGAGTGGATGACGTACCAGTCGCCCGGCTTGGCGCGCAGTTCGGCTTTCAGCGCGACCGCGGGGTCGAGCTCCTCTGCCGGCTCGTCCTGGGCGGCCTCGGGGGCCTCAGCGTCAGCCTCGGGAGACTCAGCCGCCTCGGCGGCCTCGGGCGACTCGGTCGCCTCCGTCACGGAGTCCTCCGCGGCCTCCGCCACGTCGACCGGCTCGCCCGCAGGCGTGTCGCCGTCGAAGGTAGTCACGGTTGTCAGTCCTTCCTATAACTTCACTGGCCGAACACCAGCAGCACCAGGCGGGCCCATCCGTAGTCTGCCCCGGCGACCAACGCCACCATGAAGACCAGGAAAGCCAGCACCACCGCGGTGTAGGTGACCATCTGCTTGCGGTTCGGCCAGATCACCTTGCGAAGTTCGCCGACGACCTGCTTGAGAAAGTTGAAGACGTAGACGAACGGGTTGCGCGAGGGACCTTCGGCCTTCTTCTTGGCCTTCTTCTTCTTGGCCTTCTCGGCGTCCGCGGCGTCTTCGGCGTCCAGTTCGATGGCAGTCGAGTCCACGTCGGCGTCGCCGCCGACACGGCGCCGGGAACGCTTGCCCGTGGGCCGCAGCGGGTCGCCGACCTGCCTGTTCGCCACGGCCGTGCGACTGCCGCTACCGGATTCGGTATCGCTGTCGCCGTCGGCTGCGGCGTCGGGACGGTCGAGCTCGTCGGTCACCGCATGCTCCTTCGTTGTTCGCGCTTACCTCGTTGCCGTTCCGCGCATGATGTCCAGTGTCCACCATGGCACGTCAGCAGGGGCGACAGGACTTGAACCTGCAACCTGCGGTTTTGGAGACCGCTGCTCTGCCAGTTGAGCTACGCCCCTTCGCGGTTGGCGCACCAACCTATGGGTTCGGGTGCTTCACCTGTGTGCCGTCTCCGGCTCACACAATTCGCGCGCCCCCCGTTCGCATCACGGAAAGCGCGCTAATGCTGGGAAAACCCCGAAATCTGAGTGTACCTCGCCGCGTGGGCCAGTTACTAATCAGGCTGTTCGGACTACCTGACCGGATTCGGCGTCCCACCGGAGATTGACCGAATCGTCGCCGTCGTGACCCATCATCGTGGTGAAGGCCTCCAGCACCACATCGCCGTCCTGATTGGTCAAGATGTTGCGGGTGGTGACGATGTCGGCACCGAAACGCTCATTGACCGAGGCGATCTCCATCCGGGCGTAGAGCGTGTCGCCGGCCTTGATCGGCTTGCGGTAGGTGAACCCCTGGTCCACCTGAACCATCTGCATAGTTGTGTAGCCGGTGTCGACGTGCCTGAAGAAGTCCGATTGCACCAGCTTCGCCAGAATTGCCACGAAGGTCAGCGGCGCCAGTAGCGAGTCGTAGCCCAGTTTGGCGGCCTCGGCCTCATCGAAACAGGACGGATCCTCGGCTTTGATAGCCCGGGCGAACTCACGGATCTTCTCGCGGCCCACCGCGAACGACTCGGGGTATCGCCAGATCATGCCCCGGATATCAGTTTTGATTGCCATCGCCGCGCGTCCCTAGGCCAACGTTGCGGATGCGACCGCCCGCCCGAAGATCTTCTTGCCACCGGTGGTGGCGGTGAGCGCAATACTCACCGTCTTCGATTCGGGATCCACCGACTTCACCCGGCCACTGAAGGTGATCTCAGCGCCCTTGCCGTCGTTGGGCACCGGCACCACCGAGGTGAAGCGCACGTTGTATTCGGTCACCGCACCCGGGTCACCCACCCAGGCCGTGACGTAACCGCCACCGAGCCCCATGGTCAGCATGCCGTGAGCGATGGCCGTGTCCAGCCCCACCTGCTGGGCGATCTCGTCGTCCCAGTGGATCGGGTTGAGGTCACCGGACACACCGGCGTAGTTGACCAGATCCTGTCGCGACAGCGGGATGACCCGCTCGGGCAGCTGATCGCCGACCTTGACCGAACTGAACTCACGCAACGCCATCGGTGAAACCCTTATCTCCATCGCCGGCGCGACCCGCCAGCGTCGTATACGTCTTCTGCACGATGTCACCGGCGTGGTTGGTGACAACCTGCTTGGTCATGATGATGTCCGTACCGTGCGCACGACGGATCGACTCGACCGACACGTCGCAATACAGTCGGTCGCCCTCTTTGATCGGCTGGAGAAACTCCAGCTTCTGGTCGACCTGAACGATCTGCGCGTCAGACACCTCGACGCCGCAGTGCTCGAAGAACCCAGAAATGGCCATGTGGCCGAAGACCGAGATATAGGTGAGCGGGGCCACCAAGCCCTCGTAACCGAGCCCTGCCGCCGCGCGCAGGTCGAGACTGGCCGGGTCGACCGCCTTGACCGCGTGCGCGTACTCGCGGATCTTTTCCCGCTCCACCTCGTAGTGGTCGGGATAGCGGTAGTGCTTCCCGGCGAGGCGATCAGCCAACGACACGGCTCGGCCTGCTTAGCGAGATTCGCGGTGCGACTCGTGCTTGCCGCAGTTGGGGCAGAATTTCTTCAGCTCCAGCCGGTCGGGGTCGTTACGGCGGTTCTTCTTGGTGATGTAGTTACGGTGCTTGCACACCTCGCAGGCCAAGGTGATCTTCGGCCGCACATCAGTACTGGAGGCCACGTCTGTCCCTCTTCACATGTCGTATTGCTTGCAGTAGCGGTGGGGAGGCTCGATCTCCCGACCTCACGATTATGAGTCGTGCGCTCTAACCAGCTGAGCTACACCGCCCCGATCGGCGCTAGTCGGCGCACCGACTGGCGTCCACCGAGCCCCCTAACGGAATCGAACCGTTGACCTTTTCCTTACCATGGAAACGCTCTGCCGACTGAGCTAAGGGGGCGGTCACCCACAGCAACCCCTTCGGGCGCTGCAAGCCTGTAGAAGGTTACAACCTCGCCCACGAGGTCGCCAAACCGCGACGACAGGACGCTTTCACGGGCGGGTCCAACACTGCATATGCCGCACTTGCCATCGTCGGGCTGCTTTAGGCTGAAGGGCGTGCCCGATTCCGACCGGCTGTACTTCCGCCAGCTGCTCTCCGGACGCGATTTCGCGGCCGGCGACCCGATCGCTGCGCAGATGCGCAACTTCGCTTACCTGATCGGCGATCGACAGACCGGCGACGCTGTGGTGATCGACCCGGCCTATGCCGCTGGGGATCTGCTCGACATCCTTGAGGCCGACGACATGCGCCTGTCCGGCGTGCTGGTCACTCATCACCACCCGGATCACGTGGGCGGCAAGATGATGGGCTTCGAACTCAAGGGCCTGGCCGAGCTTCTGGAGCGGGTCAGCGTCCCCGTGCACGTGAACACCCATGAGGTTCAGTGGGTTTCGCGGGTGACAGAGATCCCACTGTCGGACCTGACCGCACATGACCACGGCGACAGGGTCAGTGTCGGCGACATCGACATCGAGCTCCTGCACACCCCCGGCCACACGCCGGGCAGCCAGTGCTTCCTGCTGGATGGCCGGTTGGTGGCCGGCGACACTCTGTTCCTGGAGGGCTGCGGCCGCACCGACTTTCCGGGCGGGGACTCCGACGAGATGTATCGCAGCCTGCAGCAGTTGGCTGCGTTGCCGGGCGACCCGACGGTGTTCCCCGGCCACTGGTATTCCGCCGACCCGAGCGCCGCGCTCTCGGAAGTCAAGCGGTCCAACTACGTATTCAGCGCCGGAAGCCTGGACCGGTGGCGCATGCTGATGGGCGGATGAGGGGATGGCTGATGGGATCAGTTGAGGACCGCTTGTATGACGTCGCGCACGCGGGCGCAGATGCCTGGCTGGCGTGGGCCGCATGGCTGGCCATCGTCATCACCGTGCTGGCGCTGCTCTATCTGAACCGTCAGCTGCAGCGCAACCGCCGGCTGGCCGCCGAGCAGAGCCGCCCGCACGTGGCGATGTTCATGGAGCCACACGCCGCCGACTGGCACGTCATCGAGCTGGTGGTCCGCAACTTCGGCAAGACCGCCGCCTACGACATCCGGTTCTCGTTCAGCCAGCCCCCCACCGTGGCGCGCTACGAGACCGCCTCGGACGGCTACGCCGACGTGGTAGCCCTGCAGCTGCCCGAAGAACTGACCGTGCTGGCCCCAAACCAGGAGTGGCGCACGGTGTGGGACTCGGCGATCGACCGGGCCGAGCTGGGCGAAGGCATCGAATCGCGCTTCACCGGAACCATCAGCTACGCCGACAGCCCCGGCGAGCCGAAGAGTTGGTTCGGGCGGCGTGGCAAGCAGGCACGCTACGAGAACAAGGTGGTCCTGGACTGGGCCGACCTGCCTCCGGTACGTCGGGTCGAGTTGATGACGACACATGACCTGGCCAAGCGGGAGAAGCAGAAGCTGGAGCTACTGCGCAGCCTGCTCAGCTACTTCCACTACGCAAGCAAGGAAACCCGTCCGGACATGTTCCGCGGCGAGATCGAGCGGATCAACGGGGCAGCCCGCGAGATCCAGGACCGGCTGCGGGGCCGCGAGCAATTGGAGGCCGCCGGCAACACCGACATCACGGTGCGGCTCGGCGATGCCAGCGCGGAACTGGGCAAGCACCGCAGCTGAGCCTGCGCTCGCCGGATTGATCTAGTCGGCCTCGGGGTAGCGCGCTGCGCGGAAGCGCCGCAGGTAGGCAGGCCAATCCCAGGTCGACAGGAAATCGGTTGCGGCGGCGTAACCGTTGTCGTAGAGCTTTTCCAGCCGGTCGCGGGAGATGTCGAAGTCCAGCACACTGACGTCGGTGGAGTTGACCTTGATGGCCCGCACGCTGACCCCCGGCTGGTTCAGGTACGTCTGGTCATGGCCGACCAGTATGGTGCTGATCAGGTTCTCCAACAGCAGGGATTGTCCGAACAGCCGCAGCGGCCGCAGCACCGGGACCATGGCGCCCAACCCGTCGGAGAGTTCGGGGACCACCGTGATGCCGAATGTGGGCCATTGCGGAGGGCGGCCGTCGAGCCGGTCGAAGGTGTAGATCGGGAAATTGGACAGCACTCCACCGTCTACCAGGGTGGATCGCAGGCCGTGGGAGCTGGTCAGCGTCACCGGGCGGTAAAAGAACGGCACCGCCATCGAGGCCCGCACCGCGTCGGCGACCGATTGCTCGTCAGGATCGAGGCCATAGACCCGCCGGTAGTCCCACGGCAGCCGGACCAACTGCCCGGTGGTCACGTCGGTCACGGTGACCACCGCACGGTAGCGCCGCTCGGGCGCCAGGTTGTCAGCGTCGTAGGCCAGATCGCCCCAGGAACGCACTCCCAGGTTCGCCAACTCGCTGCGGATCCACGCATGGGCGACATCTCCGCGGTAGAGGGCGCTGTCGCGCAAGAATCCCCACACCGGTCCCACCACGGGGATCGGCCCCGCGTCACGCCAGGCGCGCAGCGGTACCGACAGCGCCAGTTCCTTGAGCTGAGCCGGGGTCAACTGGTCACCCTGGACAGCGGCGGCCAGAATCGTGCCCACCACCGAGCCGCCGGACACCCCGGAGATGCGCTGCACCGAGTAGCCGGCGTCCATCAGCGCGACGACCGCGCCGACCAGTCCCACAAAGCGCACTCCCCCGCCGGACAGCACCAGGTCTGCGGTGGGGGGCCGGGCGCCGGCCGCCGGGCGATCAACCATCAGCGGGCACTCAGTCCGCTGAATTCCATTCGTAGGGAAGGAATTTACCGTCGAAGGTGATCACCACCCGGTCACCGCCCGAATGCGGTTTGCGCTCGAAGTCCAGGCTGAAGTTGATCGCGCTCATAATGCCGTCTCCGAACTGCTCATGGATCAGTTCCTTGATGGCCGGACCGTAGACGCCCACCGCCTCGTAGAGCCGGTAGATGGTCGGGTCGGTGGGCGGGGCAGTGAGCCCGCCGCGCATCGGCACTGCGGCCAGTACCGGCACCGCCGACGAGTCCAGCCCAAGCAACCCCGCCAGGACGGTGCCCAGCTCGGCAGGAATGGGATGCTGGCCCAGCAGTGCCGAGGTGGTCCAGACCACCGGCCTGTCGATCGCGTCGGCCAACTCCTGCCACGTCAAGCCTTTCGCGATGCGGGCGGCGATGATCTGCTCGGTGATCTGGCTTCGATTCATGGCTTCCAGCATGCCCTTCCGGTTCGGTCTTCGAAACCGTGCGCCATGGCACAACCTCAGATTCGCAGGGGACGGTGGCATACTCGCCGGTATGCCCTCTGACACGGCTTCTGGGCGCCGCCGATCGGCCGTTCTGCTCATGGCGGTGGCAGCGATCGCCGTCCTGATCTTCGGATGCGGTTCACAGACGCGGGCCGAGAACGCGCAACTGGATTTCGCCGCCCAGACCCTCGACGGCCGACCGTTTTCCGGCGCAAGCCTGAGCGGCAGGCCGGCCGTGCTGTGGTTCTGGGCGCCGTGGTGCCCGCTGTGCCAGCGCGATGCGCCGATGGTCGCTCGAATGGCCGCAGAACACACCAAGGTCACCTTCGTCGGAGTCGGCGCGCAGGACCGGCTGGATGCGCTGCGGGCGTTCGCCACCCGCTACGGCGTCGACGAGTTCACCGAGCTGGCCGACACCGACGCCGCGGTCTGGGCCAGGTTCGGGGTGACGCGTCAGCCCGCCTATGCCTTCATCCACCCGGACGGGCGGGTGGAGGTGGTGACGGGCTCGCTGCCCGAAGCCGAACTCAGCAGGCGGCTGCAGGCTCTGACCGGTTCGTGATCGACACCGCAACACTCAGTTTCGCTCTGGGTGCCGGGCTCGTGGCGGCACTGAACCCGTGCGGCTTTGCGTTCCTGCCCGGATATCTGGGCCTGGTGATCGCCAGCAGCGGCGAGACGTCGCGCCCGGTCGCGCTGGCCAGGGCGGGGTTGGCCACCGTCGTGATGGCGACCGGATTCTTGACGGTGTTCGGGATCTTCGGGTTGGTGGTCTCGCCGTTGATCGCCTCGGCGCAGAAGTATCTGCCGTTCGCCACCGTGGTGATCGGTGTGGCACTGCTGGCCATCGGCGTGTGGCTGGTCTCGGGCCGCGACCTCGCCGTGTTGCTGCCCGCCGCGGCCGGGGGGACTCCCACGGCGCACCTGGGATCGATGTACGGCTACGGCGTCGGCTATGCGGTGGCCTCCCTGTCGTGCACCATCGCGCCGTTCCTGGCCGTGATCAGCACGACCTTCCGGCAGGGATCGATGCTCGCCGGGCTGCTGGCATTCATCGCCTACGCCGCCGGCATGAGCATCACTGTCGGTGTCGCGGCCATCGCGGTGGCGCTGACGGGTTCGGCGGCAAGCTCGGCGTTGCGACGGGTGCTGCCGTATGTGGGCCGGATCGCCGGGGTGGTCGTGCTGCTGACGGGGTTGTACGTGAGCTACTACGGCTACTACGAGATCCGGCTGTACTTCGCCGGTGCCGACCCCGACGATCCGCTGATCGGGGCGGCGGGCGCGGTGCAGTCCTGGCTGGCCGATCAGGTCGACGCCTTAGGCGTCTGGCCGCTGCTGGGCGCGATCGTCGCCCTAGCTGCTGGGGCGCTGGGCTGGCGGGCGCTGACCCGCCGGCGCAGGCCCGGCCATGACTAACTGTTTCGATTGTTTCAATAGCGGTCGGTGCCGGGTAGTATCGATCGCATGCCCATCGTCGCACCGATCGCCCGCCAGGTAGCCGAACGCGCCCGCACCGACGCCGGGTTCGCCCAGGTCCTCGATGCGCTGCTCGAGGCACCCACGGTCCCGCAGGGCACCTTGGAGCGCATCGCCGCCCACGCACTCAACGATCAGCGTCGCGCCGCCCTGGTCGACGACTTCGTCGCCGGGGCATTGCCCACCCCCCAGGCCCAGGAACTGCTGCGGCTCGGCACGCCGCAGGCGGTGCATCGGCTGCGTAGTCGCGGCAAGCTGATCGGCGCGGCCGTGGGCAATCAGACCTGGTTTCCGGCCTGGCAATTCGACGACGCCCAACTGCGCCGCGACTTGCCCGAGATCCTGGAACTGCTGGGTCGCTTCACCACCGATCCGCTGGCCGCCGACCGGATCATGCGGCTTACCCATGATGAATTGGGCGGTGTCTCGATCGCCGAGGCGCTGCGCCACCCCGAGACCGCGGCGGACGCACGCCGACTGCTCACCGCGCTCGGTGCCTGAGCTTCCCCCTGGGTATCGGGCGCCCCTGCCCCAGACCCGACCCAGCGGACTGCGCCGCCGCCGGATCACTGCCGGGACGCCGCTGTGGCGTCTCGACGCCGAGCATCCCGACCAGTGGACGTGGGACGGGTTCACCCACCCGCGCTACCGCTTCGATTCACCGTCTGCGGCATTCCGCACGCGTTACGCGGCAACCGATCTTGTCGGTGCCTTCCGGGAGCGCTACCGACTGACCGGCCTGATGATCCCCGGCGACCACGCCCGCCACCACTTGGTGCGCCTTTCTGCCGCACGGCACTTGCGGGTGCTCGACCTCCGCACCGAACGCAACCTCGATGCCCTCGGCGTCGACGACCAGATCAACACCGGCCAGCACGAGGCGGTCTGGGCGACCTGCCAGCAATTGGCCGACGCCGTGCGGCGCTGGTGGCCTGAGCCCGACGAATGCCCGGATGCCATCGTCTATCGCTCGCGTACCACCCCGGAGACCTCGGTCAATTACGCGTTCTTCGGCGCCGCACCGTTCACCGTCGAATCCTGGCCACTCTCAGAGCGCCCGGACCTGACCGCGGATCTGGTTTTTCGGCATGGGTTTACCGTTGCCTTCTGACCCGCACACCGGTCGAGACGGAATCACACGACGCATCGCCGGCGTGTCGCGTCGCGGTTTTCCGGCTCGGCAGCGAATCCCGCGGCTCAGGACTCGTCGCCGAATCGAATGCCGAGGTCCCGCGCCGTCTGGATGGCATCGCAGTCCAGTGGAACGGTCTTGAGCCGGCGGGTGGCCTCCGCCAACGGCACGTAGCTGACCGTCGGCGGATTGAGGGCCACCATCACACCGCTGTGGCCCTCGTCGAGGGCCCGCACCGCGGCGGCGCCGAACCGCAGCCCCAGTAGGCGATCCGCCGATGTCGGTGAGCCGCCGCGCAACAGGTGACCGAGCACCACCGCGCGGGACTCCCGCCCGGTGAGCGCTTCGAGTTCGGCGGCCACCTTGGCGCCCACGCCGCCCAGGCGTTCGGCCTGGCCCACCGCCTTGCCCGCCACGGTGCGCTCGCCGTCCACCGGTGTGGCGCCTTCGGCGACACAGACGATGGAATACGTCGAACCACGTTGTGCGCGTTCGCAGATCAGCTCCGCCACCGACTCGAGTCGATACGGGATCTCCGGCAGCAGCACAGCATGCACCCCCGAGGCCATGCCGGCGTGCAGCGCGATCCAGCCCGCGTAGCGACCCATCACCTCCACCACGATGATCCGGCTGTGGGAGGTGGCCGTGGAGAACAATCGATCGATGCACTCCGAGGCGAAGTCGACGGCGCTGTCGAATCCGAAGGTCGCGGCGGTGCCTTCCAGATCGTTGTCGATGGTCTTGGGCACTCCGACCAGGCGCAGCCCTGCCTCGTGGAGGTGGTTGCCGATCGCCAGCGAGCCGTCGCCGCCCACGGTGATCACCGCGTCGATCTCATGCTTGGCCACCAGGTCGAGCAGCTCCGCGGTGCGGTCCTGTTCGGTCCAGCTGCCGTCGGGCTGTCGCATCGGGTAGGCGATCGGGTTTCCGCGGTTGGTGCTGCCCAAGATGGTTCCGCCCTGGTGGATGATGCCGCGCACCCGGTTGCGGGTCAGCTCGATCAACCCGCCGTCGGGGTAGTCGTCGCCGAGCAGCAGTCCGTTGAAGCCGTCGCGGATACCGACGACATCCCAGCCGCGCCTGCGCCCGGCCAGGGTGGCGGCGTAGATGACGGCGTTGAGGCCGGGCGCGTCACCTCCACCGGTGCTGATCGCGATTCGTCTGATACCCGCCGTCACGCGGAGACCTCCCGCACGGAGCTGCTGGGGTCGATCAGGATCTTGGCGTGTCGGGCCGGATCAGCCAGGGCGTCAAACGCGTTGGCCACCCCGTCCAGGCCGACGGTGCCGGTGATCAGGGGCGAGACGTCGACCTTGCCCTCGGCGATCATGTGCAGGGTGTCGCGGAACTCCATGGGTGTGTAGCCCAAGACGAACCGCAGGTCGGTTTCCTTGTTGATCGCGATCGCCGGCCGGAATGTGTCGGTTCCCATGCAGACTCCCACCACGACCACCCGGGAGAACAACGGCGCCCCGGCGATGATGCTGTCGATGACGCCGGGCACCCCGACGCACTCGAAAATCACCGGCCGCTTCGGTGTGGCGGCGCCGACGGCCTCGGCGGCCCGCCAGACATGCCACCAGGGCAACCGCGCCTTGTAGAGCTTCTCGACGGTTCCGACCGCCAAACTCAGCGCATCCGGTGCCTTTTCCAGGTGGCCGTGGCCCCCGGCGGCGGCATACGGCGAATCCTGCGCCGGGTCGACAACGATGTCGGCGCCGCAGCGGGTGGCCAATGCTCGCCGGCCGGGCGAATAGTCGCTGGCGATCACGGTGCGCACACCGCGGGCTTTGAGCATGCACACCACTGCTAGGCCGATCGGTCCGCAGCCGATCACAATCGCGATGTCGCGTTTGCGCACCTCCCCGCGCCGCACGGCATGCCAGGCGACGGCCATGGGCTCGGTGAGTGCGGCCGCTTCGGTAGCCAGGCCGTTGGGGACCGGCAGGGCAAGCGACTGCTCTACGAGCATCTGCTCGGCGTAGCCGCCGGGCGCCGATACCGACAGCCCGAGGGCGTGGACGTCGGCACCGCGCCGCAGCAGCGGCAGGGCAACCACGCGGGTACCGGGGCGGGGCGCCTTGCGGGTGCGGGGACCGTGGTCGAGCACTTCGCCGCAGACCTCGTGCCCCAACACCACCTGCTGATCGGAGCGCATGAATCCGTCATATCCGGTGATGGCCATGACCTCGGCGACCTCGTCGCAGTGCTGGCGGGCATGCAGGTCGGACCCGCAGATGCCGCAGCGCAGCACGTCGATGAGTAGCTGGCCGCTGGCCGGGATCGGAGTCGGGAGGTCGACGACCTCGAGTTGGGCGTTACTACAGCTGACGGCTTTCACGCGTCCCAGCCTACGAGGCCGCGCCGTCGGCACCGCGGTTTATGGTGAGCGCGATGGGCCTTCACCTGCACCGCGCCGAACGCACCGACACCCTGGTCGACGGGCTGGGAGCACTGCTGGCTACGCCCCCGGCCGACCCGTTCGACATCGAGCTGGTGCTGGTGCCGGCCCGCGGCGTGGAGCGCTGGCTGTCCCAGCGGCTGTCGCATGTTTTGGGTGCCGGCCCCGCGGGGGACGGGGTGTGTGCGGGGGTCGAGTTCCGCAGCCCGGGGTCGCTGATCGCCGAGGTCACCGGCGCGGGCGACGACGATCCATGGTCACCGGATGCCCTGGCCTGGCCGCTGTTAGCGGTGATCGACGCGAGCCTGGATGCGCCCTGGTGTGCCACGCTGGCAAGGCATGTGGGCCACGCAGACCCCAGCCCAGAGGGTGAGCTGCGCCGCGGCAGGCGCTACGCGGTAGCCCGGAGACTGGCCGGATTGTTCGCCTCATACGCCCGTCAGCGGCCTCAACTGCTGATCGACTGGAGCAACGGCGAGTCCACTGACGGTGCCGGCGGGGTGTTGCACGACGATCTGGGCTGGCAGCCACCGCTGTGGCGCGCGCTGGTGGCTGCGGTCGGGATCGATCCCCCGAACGTTCGGCACCGCGACACCGTCGCCCGCCTGCGCCAGGCACCCGTCGAGACGCTGCCGACCCGCCTCTCACTGTTTGGGCACACCCGGTTGGCGTGCACCGACATCGAGTTGCTGCAAGCGCTGGCCACCCATCACGACCTGCACCTGTGGCTTCCGCACGCCTCTGATGCGCTGTGGCAGGCGCTTCATGGCGTGCACGGCCCGGTGCCACGTGTCGACGACGAAACCCGGCACCGGGCACGTCATCCCGTGCTGGAGACCCTGGGCCGTGATCTGCGCGAGTTGCAGCGCGGCCTGCCCGCTGCGCCCGACAGCGACGAATACCTGCGTGCCCCAACGCGACCGGACACGCTGTTGGGTTGGCTGCAATCCGATCTGGGCGTCAACGCCCTGCGTCCCGAGGGCCGCAGCTTTTCCGCGTCTGACCGCTCGGTGCAGGTGCACAGCTGTCACAGCCCCGCCCGGCAGGTCGACGTGCTGCGCGAGGTCCTGCTCGGGCTGCTGCAGGACGATCCCACGCTCGAGCCCCGCGACATCGTGGTCATGTGCCCCGACATCGAGGCCTACGCACCGCTGATCGTCGCCGACTTCGGACTGGGCGAGCTGGCCGGTGATACCCACCCGGCGCACCGATTGCGGGTGCAGCTGGCCGACCGGGCACTGACCCAGACCAATCCGCTGCTGGCGGTGGCCGCCGAACTGCTGGAGATCGCGGGCAGTCGCGCTACGGCCACCGCGGTGCTCAACCTCGCCCACACCGACCCGGTGCGGGCGCGGTTCGGCTTCACCGACAACGACTTGTCCCAGATCACCACGTGGGTGCGTACTGCCAACATCCGTTGGGGCTTTGATCCGCACACCCGCGAGCCCTACGGGCTGTCGCACATCGTGCACAACACCTGGAGATTCGGCCTGGACCGCATCCTGACCGGGGTGGCGATGTCCGATGATTCGCAGGCCTGGCTCGATACCGCGCTGCCCCTCGACGATGTCGGCAGCAGTCAGGTGGAACTGGCCGGCAAGCTGGCCGAGTTCGTGGCACGGTTGCAGGCGACCGTCGACAGGCTCGATGGCACGCGCCCGCTGGCGGAGTGGATCACCGTGCTGCGCGACGGGGTCGCCGAGCTGGCCGACGCCGGCACAGAGGCCTGGCAGAGCGCGCATCTGCAGCGGGAGTTGACGCAGGTGCTCGAACACGCCGCCGACCGCAGCGACACCGCGCTGCGGCTGCCCGACGTGCGCATCCTGATGGCCGGGCATCTGGCGGGGCGCCCGAATCGGGCCAACTTCCGGACCGGAACACTGACGGTGTGCACCATGGTGCCGATGCGGTCGGTGCCGCACCGGGTGGTGTGCCTTTTGGGCGTGGACGACGGCGTGTTCCCCCGGTTGGACCTGCCCGACGGCGACGACGTGCTGGCGCGACGGCCGATGACCGGGGAACGTGACATCCGTTCTGAGGACCGGCAACTGCTGCTGGATGCGATCACCGCGGCCACCGACAAGCTGGTGATCACCTACACCGGCGCAGACGAACACAGCGGCCACCCCCGCCCGCCCGCTGTCCCCTTGGCCGAGCTGATCGACGCGCTGGATCAGACCACGCCGGAACCGGTACGCGAACACCTTGTCGTGGAGCATCCGCTGCAGCCGTTCGACGTCAAGAACGTCGAGCCCGGACGGCTGATCCCCGACGTGCCGTTCACCTTCGACCCGACCGTCCCGCTGGCAGCCAGAACCGCCGCCGGAACTCGCCGCGACGCACAGCGGTTCATCACCGAGCCGCTGGCTGCACCGCCACTGGGAGATGTCGCACTCATCGACCTGCTGAAGTTCTTCAAGGACCCGGTCAAGGGATTTTTCAGTGCGCTGAACTACACGCTGCCGTGGGAGGTCGACGAGGTCGAAGACGGTATGCCCGTCGAGATCGACGCCCTTGGCGAATGGGCGGTCGGCAACCGGATGCTGCACGACATGCTGCGGGGGACCGACCCCGCCAACGCCATCGCCGCCGAGTGGCGGCGCGGCAGCCTGCCGCCCGGGCAGCTGGGCTGGCGCACCGCGAAACAGATCCGGGACCGTGTGGTGCACTTGGCCGCCGCGGCGCTCGAGCATCGCCACGGCCCTCCGGTGACCTACGACATCGATCTCGATCTCGGGGGCGGACGCCGGCTGACCGGCACCGTCACTCCGGTGTTCGATACCGCCACGGTGTCGGTCAACTACTCCAAGCTGCGCGACACCCACTTGTTGCAGGCATGGATTCCGCTGGTGGTGTTGGCCGCCCAACGTCCCGATGTCGAATGGACCGCGCGCTGCATCGGCAGGGCCCGCGACGGCGAACGCGCCCTGCAGCGGGTTCTCGGGGCGCCGCCCAACCCGGCCCAAACGTTGCGGGAGCTGTTGTGGCTCTATGACATCGGGCGTTGCGAACCACTGCCGCTGCCGATCAAGACATCCTTCGCGTGGGCCGAGAAGCGCCACGCCGGGCGCGACCCGGTCGGGTATGCCAGCAGCAAGTGGGCCACCCAGCGCTACCCCGGCGAGGATGCCGAGCCGGCGAGCGTCCGGGTCTGGGGCCCGCGTGCGCCGTTCGACGTGCTGCAGGTGCCCCCGCGCCCGGGTGAGGAGATCGACGGCGAGGACACCCGGCTGGGCGCGCTGGCGGCTCGACTGTGGCTGCCGCTGCTACGCGCGGAGAGGCGGGGGCGCTGATGGAACGCTTCGATCTGCTGGGCCCGCTGCCGGCCCGCGGCACCACCACCGTGCTGGAGGCCAGCGCCGGAACCGGTAAGACGTTCACCCTGGCCGGGTTGGTGACCCGCTATCTGGCCGAAGGGCACGCCACGCTGGACGAGATGCTGCTGATCACCTTCAGCCGCGCCGCCACCCGAGAGCTGCGCGACCGGGTGCGTCGCCAACTGGTGGAGACCCTGGCCGCCCTCGACGGCATCGGTTTACAGGAACCCAACGATCTTGTCGCGCACCTATGCAACGGCAGCACAGCTGAACGAGAGCTGCGCCGGCGCCGGCTGCGTGATGCGTTGGCCGGCTTTGACGCCGCGACCATCGCCACCACCCACCAGTTCTGTCATCTGGTGCTGAAATCACTGGGCATCGCCGGTGACACCAGTGCGGGTGTGGAGTTGGTGGATAGCCTGGACGACCTGGTGACCAAGGTCGTCGACGACCTGTACCTGGCGAAGTTCGGCACGCAGCGCGACGAGGTGGCATTGAGTTATGCCGACGCGCTGAAACTCGCCCGGGTGGTGGTCTCCGACCCGTATGCCCAACTGCGCCCGCAGGATCCCGAACCTGGCACGGTCGCCGAGGTGCGGCTGCGTTTCGTCGACGCGGTCTGCACGGAATTGGAGCTGCGCAAACGCCGGCTCGGCGTGCTGGGGTACGACGACCTGCTACGCCGGCTCGCCGGCGCGCTGGAACCCGAGGATTCGCCGGCCCGCGAACGGATGCGGCAGCGCTGGCCGATCGTGATGGTCGACGAATTCCAGGACACCGACCCGATTCAGTGGCAGGTGATCGAACGCGGCTTCGTCGGCCATTCGGCGGTGGTGCTGATCGGCGACCCCAAACAGGCGATCTACGGCTTCCGCGGCGGCGACATCCACACTTATCTGCAGGCGGCCCGCACCGCTGGGCAGCAGCGCACCCTGGCGGTGAACTGGCGCAGCGATGCGGCACTGGTCCGCGCATTGCAGACGGTGATGGGCGGCGCGGCGCTGGGCGATCCGCAGATCGTGGTCCACGAAGTGGAGTCTGCGGTCGGCCGAACCCGGCTGGCGGGCGCGCCCAGCACGGCGCCGTTCCGGCTGCGGGTGGTCGGTCGCGCGGCCTTCGGCGTCAGCGCAGAGCGTGTCGTCCCGATGCCCAAGCTGCGGCGCCATATCCCCGACGATCTCGCCGCGGACGTCGCGGCCTTGTGGGCCAGCGGCGCCACGTTCGACGGAAGGACGATCAGCCCCGGCGACGTGGCGGTGATCGTGGAGAACAGCAAGGACGCGGCCGCCTGCCAGGAAGCGTTGCTGCGGGCCGGTATTCCCGCGGTGTTCACCGGCGACGCCGACGTGTTCTCCTCGGCTGCTGCCGCCGACTGGTTGTGCCTGCTGGAGGCGTTCGAAGCCACGCATCGCGCCGGATTGGTGCGGGCCGCCGCGGCGACGGTGTTCTTCGGCTATAGCGCCGCCGCCCTGGCCGACGGCGGCGACGCGTTGACCGACACGGTGGCGTCGACGTTGCGGGACTGGGCCGATGAACTGCGGATGCATGGGCCGGCGGCGGTTTTCGAGGCGGCACAGTTGGCCGGCCTCAAGCGCCGCCTGCTCGGTGAGTACGGCGGGGAACGCACCATGACCGATCTGGCGCATGTGGCACAGCTGCTGCATGAGGCCGCCCATCGAGACCGGCTGGGCCTACCGGCACTACGCGAATGGTTGCGCCGCCAATGCACGGAAGGAAACGGTGGCGGGCAGCACAATCGTCGGCTGGACTCCGACGCCGCCGCCGTGCAGATCCTGACGGTGTGGGGCTCCAAGGGTTTGCAGTTCCCGATCGTGTACCTGCCGTTCGCGTTCAATCGGCACATGTTCGACGAGGCCATCCCGCTGTACCACGAGGCCGGCGTGCGTTGCCGCCACGTCGGCGGACCGGACAGCGCCGACCACACCGACGTGCAACGACTGAGCCTGGCCGAGGCCGCCCGCAACGATATTCGGCTCGCCTACGTGGCTTTGACCCGCGCGCAGTCGCAGGTGGTGGCGTGGTGGTCGGCGTCCTATGACGAGCCCAACGGCGGTCTGTCCCGGCTGCTACGGGGTAGGCGCCAGGGCGAGGCGCCGGTGCCGGATCGCTGCGACCCCAAGCCGTCGGACGCCGACGCCCTGGCCTGCTTCCGGGAGTGGGAGACTGCCGGCGGTCTGGTGATCGAGGATTCGGTGATCGCGGCGCTGACCCCGGTCACTCCGTCACAGGCGCTAGAAGAATTGGGGGCGAGGCACTTTCACCGGCACATCGACACCGGATGGCGGCGCACGTCGTATTCGGGACTGATCCGGCATGCCTCAGAAGGCGGGGCGGACGTGGCAGGCGCGGCGTCCGGGGTACACAGTGAGCCGGAGCTGGCCGCCCGCGACGACGAAGCCGATGACGTTCCCGTGCCGGTCGCGGCGCCGCCGGACGGGGCGGATCTGATCTCGCCGATGGCCGAGCTGCCCGCGGGAGCGGCGTTCGGGTCGCTGGTGCACGCCGTGTTGGAGACCGCCGATCCGTTCTCCGCTGACCTGGCGGCCGAGCTGGAGACCCAGGTCCGCCTGCACGCCGCCTGGTGGTCGGTGGACGCCGAGCCTTCCGCACTGGCCGCCGCACTGATGCCCATGCACCACACTCCCCTGGGGCCACTGGCCGACGATCTGACACTGCGCGACATCGGCACCCGCGACCGGTTGCGGGAGCTCGATTTCGAGATCCCACTCGCCGGCGGAGATGTTCGAAGCGGTGCTCCGGATGTGCGGCTGGCCGAAGTCGGGGCGCTGCTGCGCGAGCACCTGTCCGCCGACGATCCCTTCGCGCCGTATGCCGACCGGCTGGCCACCGAGGCCTTGGGCGGCCAGCCGCTGCGCGGATATCTGTCCGGGTCGATCGACGTGGTGCTGCGGATACCCCAGAGACGCTTCCTGGTGGTCGACTACAAGACCAACCGGCTCGGCGATACCGCCGCCGACTATGGCTTCGACCGGCTCACCGCCGCGATGCTGCATTCGGACTATCCACTGCAGGCGTTGTTGTATACCGCTGTGCTGCACCGCTTCCTGCGGTGGCGGCTGCCCGACTACGACCCGGATCGACACCTGGGTGGGGTGCTCTATCTGTTTGTGCGTGGGATGTGCGGGCCGGACACGCCCGTCATCGAGGGGCATCGCGCCGGGGTGTTCGCCTGGCGGCCACCGACGGCACTGGTGGTGGCGTTGTCGGATCTGTTGCACGCAAGGCGGGCGGCATGAGTGAGCTGTTGGAGTGGCGCGTGGCCTCGGGCGCCACTGGGCTGTTACGGGACTTCAATCAGGCCGGCGTGCTCGATGCCGCTGATGTGCATGCCGCCCAACGCATCACGGCACTGGGCGGTGAGAGCGATGAGACGGTGGGCTTGGCGCTGGCGCTGACGGTGCGCGCACTGCGACATGGGTCGGTGTGCCTGGATCTGGCCTCGGTGGCCGCGGACACCGCCGACGCGGAGGTGTCCTGGCCGGAGCCGGGGGCTTGGCTGGCCGCGGTGCAGGGCAGTCAGCTGGTGCAGGCCCAGGTGCTGCGGCTCTATGACGGCCGACTGCTCTACCTGGACCGGTACTGGCGCGAAGAGGAGCAGGTCTGCACGGACCTGCTGGCATTGTCGGCGCCCGGGACGGTACCGGCGCAGCTGCCCGCCTTTGAGCGGCTTTTTCCGCCCGGCACATTCGATGAGCAGCGCGCGGCCGCCGAGATCGCGGTGTCGCAGCCGGTGACGGTGCTCACCGGTGGCCCGGGAACCGGCAAGACGACCACGGTGGCACGGCTGCTGGCACTGTTGGCCGAGCATGCCGAACGCTCGGGTACGTCCGGGTTGCGGATCGCGTTGGCCGCACCGACCGGTAAGGCCGCGGCCCGGCTGACCGAGGCGGTCGCCGCCGAGGTTGCCGAGCTGGAGCCGGTGGATCAGGCGCGGCTCGCCGGGTTGGGTGCGACCACCCTGCACACGCTGCTGGGTTCACGACCGGACAGTTCCGTGCGGTTCCGCCACGACCGGGCCAACCGGCTGCCGCATGACGTGATCGTCGTCGACGAGACGTCGATGGTGTCGCTGACGCTGATGGCCCGGCTGCTGGAGGCGATGCGCCCCGATGCCCGGCTCATTCTGGTGGGCGACGCCGACCAGCTCGCGTCGGTGGAAGCCGGTGCGGTGCTGGCCGATCTGGTGGACGGGCTGGCGGCGCGGCCGGACACTCGGGTGGCGACGCTGCAGACGTCGCACCGATTCGGCGAGTCGATCGGCGCGCTGGCGTTGGCGATCCGCGACGGCGACGCTGATAAGGCGATCACGCTGCTGGCCGCCGGCGGTGACCACGTGGAGTGGCTCGACACCGACCATGCGGGGGATGTGGCCGAGCGATTGGCGGCGCTGGTGGTGCCCCATGCGTTGGCGGTGCGCCAGGCCGCGCTGCTCGGTGACGCCACCGCGGCGGCGGTGACGCTGGATGAGCATCGGCTGTTGTGTGCACACCGGGAGGGGCCGTACGGGGTGCGGCACTGGAACCAGCAGATCCGCCGCCTCGTCGCTGAGCAGACCGGTGATCCGATGTGGACCGAATGGTATGCCGGACGGCCCTTGCTGGTGACGGCGAACGACTACGGGCTCGGGCTGCGCAATGGCGATACCGGGGCGGTGGTGGTCCGCAACGAGGGGTTGCGCGCGGTGATCTCGACGGCGTCCGGGCCGCTGGAGTTCGCCACCAGCCGCCTGGCGGAGGTGGAGACCATGTATGCGATGACCATCCACAAGAGCCAGGGCAGCCAGGCCGGTGAGGTGACGGTGCTGATGCCGCCCGTCGAGTCGCGGCTGTTGACCCGGGAGCTGTTCTACACCGCGGTGACCCGGGCCAAGACCAAGGTGCGCGTGATCGGTTCCGAGGCCTCGGTGCGTGCCGCGCTGGGTCGCCGGGTGGTGCGGGCGTCGGGACTGGCGCTACGCCTGCGGGAGGCGTGAGGACGCCGAGCTGATTCCGCCCTGCTGCCGGGCCGTTTCGGCGTGTCGTCACGCCGAACCCTGCGGACAATTGCCCTGCTCTGAGCGACAATTCGCACCCCCCGCCGCGCTCGGGCGCCGTTGTCGCTCAGAGGCGGGCAATTCCCCCGTCGCCGCCAAGCCATTAGGGATGCGGCCGGTGGTGCGCCACACTGGACCGATGACAGAATCCGGCGATACCCGGGTCGCGGTCTACCTCGACTTCGACAACATCGTGATCTCCCGCTATGACCAGGTCAACGGCCGAAGCTCGTTTCAGAAGGACAAGTCCAAGGGCCTGTCCAAGAACCCGGAACGGTTGGCCCGAGCCACCGTCGACGTCGGGGCGATCATCGACTTCGCGTCATCGTTCGGGACGCTGGTTCTCACCCGCGCCTATGCCGACTGGTCGGCGGAGGTCAACACCGGCTACCGCCAGCAACTGGTCGGGCGCGCAGTCGATCTGGTGCAGCTGTTCCCCGCGGCGGCCTACGGCAAGAACGGTGCCGACATCCGGCTGGCCGTCGATGCGGTCGAAGACATGTTCCGGCTGCCGGACCTGACTCACGTGGTGATCGTGGCCGGCGATTCCGACTACATCGCCCTGGCGCAGCGCTGTAAACGCTTGGGCCGCTACGTTGTCGGGATCGGCGTGGCCGGTTCGACCAGCCGCGCACTGGCGGCGGCCTGCGACGACTTCGTCAGCTATGACGCGCTGCCCGGCGTGCCGGTGTTCAAGCCCGCGCCGGCCAGCCCCGAGACCGAGACCGAGGCCGAACCGAAGCGGCGCTCCCGGCAGGCCAAAGAGGAACCCGAAGAGGTTCAGCCGGATCCGCAGGACACCGCTACCGCGCTGCTCATCCGTGCGCTGCAGATCGGCTTGGAGAAAGACGACGTCGAGTGGCTGCACAACTCGTCGGTCAAGGCGCAGATGAAGCGGATGGATCCCTCGTTCAGCGAAAAAGCGCTGGGCTACAAATCCTTCAGCGACTTCCTCCGGTCCTACTCAGACCTGGTGGAGCTCGATGAGAGTTCGACAACGCGCTTGGTTCGGCTACGCGGATGAGCCCGGAGAGAACGGGTGTACGCTCGACAGGGTTGGGAGCCGAGCCAGTCCGGGATGAGTCAGCGTTTCGTCGTTGATCTTGTAGAGCAGTCGCTCGCACCGGGCACACCGGTCACGACCGTTTGTCGGGATCAACATGGATTCTCTGTTCGCGTACCCGTCCTTTGCCGCACCTGTTGCGGGCCAATGTTTTTCGCGTCCACCCAGCATCGGCATCCTCAGTACCTATCCACCGACGCCGTGCGGGCTGGCGACGTTCACCGCCGCACTGTCCGACGGATTGTCCGCCAACGGCGCCGAGGTCAGCGTGGTACGCATCGCGGACGGGTCGCCGACCAGTAGTTCCCGAGTTGTCGGAGAGCTGATCAACGGTTCAGCGACGTCGGTGGCGGCCAGCTCCGAATTACTGAATCAGTGCGATGTCGCGATCATCCAGCACGAGTACGGGATCTATGGCGGCGCCGACGGGGAAGAGGTGTTGGACCTGATCGGCGGGTTACACGTCCCGGCTATCGTCGTCGCGCACACGATTCTTAAAAACCCTACGCCACATCAGCGTTCGGTGTTCGAAGCGATCGCGGCACGGGCGGATCAGGTGGTCGTCATGTCCGAGGTCGCCAATGCGCGCCTGCGCTTGGACTTCAACATCGATCGCCGTAAGGTCACCACGATCCCACACGGCGCGACCATACCGGGGCGCGTCTCGTTGAAGCGTTCCGGCAGGCCCACCCTGCTGACCTGGGGCCTGCTGGGGCCGGGCAAGGGCATCGAGCGGGTGATCGACGTGATGGGATCGCTGCATGATCTCCCCGGTCGGCCGCGCTACCTGGTAGCCGGACGAACGCACCCGAAGGTTCTGGCCGCCGACGGCGAGGCCTACCGAGACGCCCGCGCGGAACAGGCCCGAAGCAGCGGTGTCGCGGACTCGGTGTCGTTCGATCCCGGCTACCGGGGCGTTGCGTCACTGGTTGAGCTGGTCCAGTCCGCTGCGGCGGTCGTCCTGCCCTACGACTCCACCGACCAGGTCACGTCCGGTGTGCTGGTCGATGCCATCGCGTGCGGCCGGCCAGTGGTCGCCACCGCCTTCCCGCACGCCATTGAGCTCCTGGGCACCGGGGCGGGCATCGTCGTCGGGCACGATGACCCCGACGCGCTGGCGGCCGCCCTGCGCCGGTTGCTGACCGACCCGCGGGTGGCCGGCTCGATGGCCGCCGAGGCGCGCCGGCTGGCTCCGACGATGGCCTGGACGAGTGTCGCCAAGACCTATCTGAGCTTGGCGCGCCGCCATCTGGTGCAGCGGCCAGCGGCGGTATGACCGCCGCCACGCCCGCCCCGATCTTCGACCATCTGCTGCGGATGACCGACCATCGGGGCACCTTCGAGCACGCCTGTTTCGCCGATCCGCGGCCCGAGCACGGCTATTGCGCCGACGACATGAGCCGCGTCCTGGTGGTCGCCGCCCGCCAGCCCAAAACTGAGGGGGACGTGCGCCGCCTCGCCAGTGTCGCGGTGCGGTTCCTGAACGAGGCGCAGGCCCTCACCGGCGCATGCCGCAATCGGATGGATGTCGCCGGCCGCTGGGCCGACGAACCGGCCTTCGAGGACTGCTGGGGCAGGTGTGTCTGGGGGCTCGGGACGGCCGCTGCGAGAAGCGAAGTGGGCTGGGTGCGCCAGTCCGCGATAGTCCAGTTCGACCGTGCCGCTCAGGGACGGTCGATCTGGCCGCGCGCCATGGCGTTCGCAGCTTTGGGGGCAGCGGAACTTCTGACCGTCGACCCCGACCACCGCGCGGCGCGCGCACTCATCACCGACTACGCGGCCACCGTCACCGAACCGAGCAGCAACCCCGCGTGGCCATGGCCCGAAGCACGGCTGACCTACGCCAATGCCGTCCTCGCCGAGGCGATGATCGCGGCCGGCGTGGTGCTCGACTCACCACCGCTGTGGCAGCGCGGACTGGATCTGTTGGAGTGGCTGGTGGATTACGAAACGGCAGACGGGCACCTCTCCCCCACCCCGGTGGCAGGACGGGGCCCCGATGACCGTCGGCCCGGATTCGACCAGCAGCCGATCGAGGTGTCCACGCTCGCGGATGCGTGCGCACGGGCCGCCGCCGTTGACGCTGGTGCGATCTGGACGGCGGGTGTCCGAGCGGCCGCGGCGTGGTTCCAGGGCGCCAACGATGCGAGCCAACCGATGTGGGATCCCGAGACCGGCGGCGGATTCGACGGCCTGCAGGCCAACGGGGTGAATCGCAATCAGGGCGCCGAGTCGACTCTGGCCGTGTTGTCGACCCTGCAGCACGCTCAGAATTTCTCGACTGTGCCGCAATGACTTCGGCGCAGGACAGCCTGGGCAGGCGCAACCCCGGGCGGCTCGCGGCCGACCCGGCGCGCGTCGTCACACGACTCTTCGTGCCCGGCCAGGAGGGTTTCGAGCACCAGGAGTCCCGCGCGGGCGTGGTACTGAGACGGATTCTGGCACTGGACGAGGCCGAGGTGCGGTCCTCGCTCGACGATGTCGTGACACGCTTCGACGGGCGTCACCGCGATCTGGTCGGCACCTTCGGTCGGCACGCCCGGGAACTTGCCGACCGGCTGGATCCCGACCAGGCACTCTCCGAGACACGCATGCTGTTGTTGGGTGCGGCCTTCACCAGTGAATACGCCATTGAGGGTGCGGCGTTGTGCAACCCCAGCATCGTGGCGCACCCCGACCAGGCGGGCACGGCAGCCGGTGAGTTGCGTTTCGTGATGAGCGTGCGGGGCATCGGAGAAGGACATCGGTCCTCGATCGGGTTCCGCACCGGCGTCGTCGACGCGGCGGGCCGCGCCACGATCGATGGCCGGGGCCCCTTCGCCACCGTCGGCGCCGCCACCCCAACCCTGCTGGACTCAGCCGTCTTTCGCGGTGAGCTCGCCCGTCTCGACAACACCGGCGAGGCCACCGACTACGTCCTCAACGCCCTCGGAGACCGTTTCACCCAGGCTGACCTGAACAGCCAACTTGCAAAGCTGCACACCCATCTGCGTACCCGTGGACGCGCCGAAGAGACGATCTCAGAGATCCGCGCGATCGCCGAGCGGTCGTACCGCGTCGATTTCTCCGAGGACATCCCGCTGACCGAGCGGGTGCTGTGGCCTTCGACGGAAGCTGAGGGGGCCGGGATGGAGGACGCCCGATTCGTCCGCTTCACCGACGACGACGGGTCCGTCAGGTGGCTTGCCACTTACACCGCCTACAGCGGATCCCACATCAGCCAACAGCTCTTGGAGACAACGGATTTCCGGTCGTTCACGTCCACGCCCATCGTCGGCCGCGCCGCGGCCAACAAGGGCCTGGCGTTGTTTCCGCGCCGGATCCGTGGCCGGTTCGCGGCCATGTCGAGAGCGGACCGCGAATCCAATGCGATCGCCTACTCCGATCACTTGTCGGTGTGGCCGAGCGCGGTTCCCGTCCAGCGACCGGCCCAGGCCTGGGAGGCCCTGCAGCTCGGGAACTGCGGTTCGCCCATCGAAACCGAGGCCGGCTGGCTGGTGCTCACCCACGGCGTAGGCCCGATGCGCACCTATCGCATCGGAGCGATTCTGCTTGACCTCGACGATCCGACTCGGCTGGTCGGTCGGCTGCGCCAACCGCTGCTGAGCCCTGCCGACGACGAGCAGAACGGCTACGTGCCCAACGTCGTCTACTCCTGCGGCGCGCTGGTGCACGCCAACACCCTGGTCCTGCCGTACGGTATCGGCGACGCCGCCATCGGGATCGCCACGGTGCCGCTGCCGGAACTGCTTACCGCATTGCGCGACTGAGCGCCGCCGGTTCGGTCAGCTCTCCGCGGCCACCAGCGATCGCAGCGTGATGTCGGGGTTGTCACGCTGGAAGCCCTGCAGGCGCCAGGCGTTGGAGAACAAGACCAGGTGCACGCCGTCGGTGCGGGTCATGACCTCCGCCAAGGACTGCTTGCTGACGAAGTCGACGTCGGCGGCATCCACGATCCGAGCGACCTGATAGGGCAACGGCTCCAGCGTGATCGGCGCCCCCATCTCACGGGCCATGCGGTGGGCAGCCACCTCGAACTGCATGGGGCCGACGGCGGCCAGCACCGGGGCCTGCTCGCCGCGGCGATCGGAGACCAGCACCTGCACCACGCCTTCCTGATCCAACTGCTCGATGCCGCGGCGGAATTGCTTGTGCTTGCTGGGGTCGACGTTGCGGGCTACGGAGAAATGCTCCGGGGAGAAACTCGGGATCGGCGGGTATTGCACCGGCACATCGCAATACAGCGTGTCGCCGGGACGCAGGGCGGCGGCGTTGGCCAGCCCGATCACATCACCGGGCCAGGCGGTGTCCAAGGTGGAGCGCTGCTGGCCGAACACCGACTGGGCGTACTTGGTGACAAAGGGCTTGCCGGTCGCGGCGTGGGTCAGCACATCACCGCGCTCGAAGGTGCCCGAATACACCCGCGCGAACGCGATCCGGTCGCGGTGGGCGGAGTCCATGCCGGCCTGCACCTTGAACACGAACGCACTGAACGGGGCGCCGGTGGCGCGCCGGCCGCCCTCGACGTCAAGCGCACCACTGGGCGCCGGTCCCAACTCGGTGAGCACATCCAGCAGCTGGTTCACCCCGAAGTTCAGCGCCGCCGAGGTGAACAGCACGGGGGTGGCCGAGCAGTCCAGGAACGCCTCGCGGTCGAAATCGGATCCATCAGCAGACAGCAGCTCGCACTCTTCGACCGCGGTGTCCCAGTCGGCGCCGGCCGCGGCATGGGCGTCGGCGGCGGCGATGTGCTCCTCGGGCGCGGCGGTGGCGCCGCCGGCGGTACGGGTGAACCGGATGAAGTCTCCCGAACGGCGGTCCAGAACCCCGTCGAATTCTCCGGCGATGCCGACCGGCCAGGTCAACGGCGTGGGACGTAATCCGATCCGGTCGGCGATCTCGTCCATCAATTCCAGGGCATGCCGACCGGGCCGGTCCCACTTGTTGATCACGGTGATGATCGGGATCCGGCGGTGCCGACACACCTGGAAGAGCTTGAGGGTCTGGGGTTCGAGGCCCTTGGCGGCGTCGATGAGCATGACCGCGGAGTCGACGGCGGTCAGCACCCGGTAGGTGTCTTCGGAGAAGTCGGCGTGGCCGGGGGTGTCGAGCAGGTTGATAACGCAGTCCTGGCCCTTGGCCGTGCGGTAGGGAAACTGCAGCGCGGTCGAGGTGATGGAGATACCGCGGGCCTTCTCCATCTCCATCCAGTCCGACACGGTGGCGCGCCGACCGGACTTGCCGTGCACCGCGCCGGCCTCGGTGATGGCCTTGGCATGCAGCACCAAGGCCTCGGTCAAGGTGGATTTGCCGGCGTCGGGATGGCTGATGACGGCGAAGGTTCGGCGGCGGGCTGCCTCGGCGGAGATCCGGCCACTTTGCGGCGCGGCGGCGACCACCGGCGAGTCCAGGGCGTTGTCGGTCATTGCGTCGCTGAGTGTATGGGCGATCTTGAGCAATTCAATAATCGGGCACCAGGCCCGATACCCTTCCAGACGTGACCGCGATCGACTCCGAAAGGCTCGCCACCTGCCTACAGGTGCTGGCCGAGATCGATGCGCTGCCGCCCGAGCACCCCGACGCCGTGGCGGTGCGCCGGGCCACCGCGCGCATGTTCAAAGCGGTCAAGAAGGCTCGCCGCAGCGCCAAGCGCGACGCCGTGGCCACCGCCGATAAGGCCGTGATCGCCGCCACGGCCACCGGAGCGCCGGGACGTATCGACGACGAGACGCAGGGCATCCCGCTGGTGTCTGCGGCCGTCGGGGCCTCGGCGGGCACCCTGCTGCGCTCGCGGGCCTGCTACATCTGCAAGACGCACTACACGCAGGTCGACGCGTTTTATCACCAGCTCTGCCCGGACTGTGCGGCCATGAGCCGGGCCAAGCGTGACGCCCGCACCGACCTGTCTGGCCGACGCGCCCTGCTCACCGGCGGGCGGGCCAAGATCGGCATGTACATCGCGCTGCGGCTGCTGCGCGACGGTGCGCACACCACCATCACCACCCGTTTCCCCAACGATGCGGTGCGCCGGTTCGCCGCGATGCCCGACAGCGCCGACTGGCTGCATCGGCTGCAGGTGGTGGGCATCGACCTGCGTGATCCGGCTCAGGTGGTGGCGTTGGCCGACACGGTGGCCGCCCAGGGCCCGTTGGACATCCTGATCAACAACGCGGCGCAAACGGTGCGGCGCGCGCCGGGCTCGTATGCGGCCCTGGTGCAGGCCGAGCGCACTCCGGCCAACGAGCTCGTCGACGTCATCACCTTCGACCATGTCAGCGACGCCCATCCCGCGGCGCTGGCCGGCAGCCTCGCCGCGCACCAGGAGCCGCACGCCCTGACCGAGCTGGCCCTGACCGCGCGCAGCGCCTCCCCGGAGCGGATCGCCGCCGGCACCGCGATCGATGCCGGCGGACTGTTGCCCGACACCGCTTCGGTGAACAGCTGGACCCAGCGGGTGCACGAGGTCGACGCCTTGGAGCTGCTCGAGGTGCAACTCTGTAACCAGACCGCCCCGTTCATCCTGGTGAGCCGGCTGCGCCCGGCGATGGCGGCAGCGACCGCCCGCCGCAAGTACGTCGTCAACGTGTCGGCGATGGAGGGCCAGTTCAGCCGCCAGTACAAAGGCCCTGGGCATCCGCACACCAACATGGCCAAGGCCGCGCTGAACATGCTGACCCGCACCAGTGCGGCCGAGATGCTGGAGAACGATCGCATCCTGATGACCGCGGTGGACACCGGCTGGATCACCGATGAGCGTCCGCACCCCACCAAGTTGCGCCTGGCCGAGGAGGGTTTCCACGCGCCGTTGGATCTGGTCGACGGCGCCGCGCGGGTCTATGACCCGATCGTGCGCGGGGAAGCCGGCGAGGACCTTTATGGCTGCTTCCTCAAGGATTACGTCCCCAGTAACTGGTAGCCGCCGCAGCTACACTCGGGGCGTGACGACCACCACAGTGCAGCAGCGCTCCGCGATTACCCGTGCTCGCTGGCTCGCCGGCATGCTGCTCGGTATCGGGACCGCCCATTTCGCCTGGCCCAAGCCCTTCGACAGCATCATTCCGGTCGAACTGCCCGGCAGCGCCCGGTTCTACACCTACGCCTCGGGAGTCGCCGAGGTGGTGATCGGGGCGCTGCTGTTGGTGCCTAGCACCCGCAGGCGGGCCGGACTGGCCGCCGCCGCGCTGTTCGTCGCCGTGTACCCGGGAAACCTCAACAGCGTCCGGCTGTTCTGGGACAAGCCGTGGTTGCGGGCCGCGACGCTGGCGCGTCTGCCGTTGCAGATTCCGATGGTCACCGCGGCGCTGCGGGTGTGGCGCCACGGCTAGCAGCTGAAATTAGCCGCAGCGTCAATACAGCGGGCCGCCGCCGAACAGGCTCCGGTGCGAATCGGGCTGGTTACCGGCCAGGTCGGTGATGCCGTAATCCAGCGCGGTCTCGGCGGTGATCAGGGTGTGTCCACTGCGGGCGGCGAGGTCGGGGTCCACGGCGAGGGCGGCGATGACGCGGCCGATGAACTCCGGCGTTTCGGCGTTGGCCAGCGGGAAGCCCTGGAAGTTGTCCAGGCCGCGATCCATGAAGCCCTGCATCACTTCGTTTTTCACCAGGCCCGGCCAGAGCGACACCGCGCTCACCCCGGTACCGGTGAGCTCCACGGCCATGTCGGCGGTCATCTTGTCCAGCCCGGCCTTGGACATGCCGTAGAGCACCGAGTGCAGGTGTCCGCGGGCGCCGAATGAGGAGATGTTGGCGATCAGGCCCGCCCCGCGCGGGACCATCAGCTGCGCGGCGTACACCGAGGCGACGTAGTGGGTGCGCAGGCCCACCCCGATCAGGGTGTCCCAGTCCGACAGCGGGCGCTGCCAGAACTTCTCGGTGAACCCGGCGAAGCCCTTGGGCGCGGCCCAGACATTGTTGACCAGCAGATCCAACCGGCCGTCCTGCTCCTCGGCGATGCGAGCGAACAGCGTCGCGATCTGCGCGTCGTCGCGGTGATCGCACTGCACGGCGATGCCGCGCCCACCGCGCTGCGTGACCTCGCGGGCGGTCTCATCCAGTGGCCCGTCGGCACCGACCTCACCGCGTGCGGTGACGTAGACGGTCCAGCCGTGCGAGCCCAGGGCCAGCGCGATGCCCTTGCCGACGCTGCGGCTGGCGCCGGTGACCAAGGCGATCGGTGTACTCATCGCCCTAAACCTCCACGATGGCGTCATCGCCCAGGGGCCGGGTGATGGCCCAGAGCTGGCGGAAGTGGCTGCGGGCGATCTTCCAGGCCCCGTCCTCGATCCGGTAGTCGTCGTCGTACTCACCGGTGAGCAGGCGTTCGGTGCGCTCGATCATGTTGAGCTGGCGGAACTTCAGCGTCCAGTGGCCGGTGGCCGTGCCGGGGCCGGTGAGGGCGATGTCGGGGTGCATGCCGTGGTGCATGTCCAGGATCACCGGTTTGCCGTCCACGGTGTGCAGCGCGATCTTGGTGAATACCGCGGCGATTTTGTCGGCATCGTCGAACCCGCCCAATGCGCCGTAGTGGATGTCGGCGCCATTGGCGATGAAGCAGGCCCGGAAGGTTTCGGGGTCTTTGGCATCGCAGGCCCGAAAGTAGCGGTGTTTGAGGGCTTTGATCGCCTCGATGTGTTCGAGCGCGGTCAGCCGCTCCTCGGGGGTCATCGCTCGACGATAGTTGTCGGCGTCCAGCGTCACCCTAGGGGCACCCGATGCGGATTTCGGCGGCTCAGGTGCCGCCATTCAGGGGGCTTTTCAGCAGATCTGGCCGGCGAAGAAGGCCGCCGATACCAGACCGACGCACAGTGCCACGGTGGCGTGGCCCATCATGCCGGCGGCGGTGGTCGCGGTGGCTGCCGTGACGCCCAAGCCAGTCAAGAAAGCGGTCATTACATCGGCTCCTGTGGTCTACGTCACATCAGAGTTTCTAACGTGGTCTACACCACATCATATCTCTAAGGAAAATGCCAGTCGCGTGAACGCGCCAGCTCGCCTACAACTCTGTGACGCGCCCGTTCTCGACTCGCCAGGAGCGGTCCAATCGGACGTTCTGCAACATCCGGCGGTCGTGAGTCACCAGCAACAGCGCGCCGTCGTAGGTTTCCAGCGCCTGCTCCAGCTGTTCGATGGCGGGCAGATCGAGATGGTTGGTCGGTTCGTCCAGGACCAGCACGTTCGTGCCGCAGGCTTGCAGCAGCGCCAGGCCGGCGCGGGTCCGCTCCCCGGGTGAGAGGTCGTCGACCGCGCGTTCCACATGGTCGGCGGTCAGCCCGAACTTCGCCAGCAGGGTTCGCACGTCGGCGGTCGACCAGTCCGGCACCCGCTGCTCGAAGCGGTCGACGAGACGGGCGGAACCGGTGAAATCGGCCCGCGCCTGATCGATTTCACCGATCGCGACATTGGCTCCCAAGCTGGCCCGGCCCGCATCGGGCTGCTGGCGGCCGAGCAGCAGTCGCAGCAACGTCGACTTTCCCGCCCCGTTGGGGCCCACGATGCCGATCCGTTCGCCCGCATCCACCTGTAGCGACACCGGTCCGAGGGTGAAATCGCCTTGGCGCACCACGGCATTGTCGAGCGTTGCGACCACCGAGCTTGACCGTGGCGCAGCCCCGATGCTGAATTGCAGGGTCCATTCCTTGCGGGGTTCGACCACCTCCTCCAGGCGGGCGATCCGGCTCTCCATCTGACGCACCTTCTGCGCCTGTTTCTCGCTGGATTCGGTGGCGGCGCGTCGGCGGATCTTGTCGTTGTCCGGCGCCTTGCGCATGGCATTGCGGACGCCCTGGCTCGACCATTCCCGCTGCGTGCGGGCGCGGGCGACCAGGTCGGCTTTTTTCTCGGCGAACTCCTCGTACTGCTCGCGCCGGTGCCGGCGGTTGATCTCTCGTTCTTCGAGGTAGCTGTCGTATCCGCCGCCGAAGACCGTCGTGGTGTTCTGGGCCAGGTCCAATTCCAGGACGCGCGTGACGCTGCGGGCCAAGAACTCCCGATCGTGGCTGACCAGCACCACTCCGCCGCGTAGATCCCGGACGAATTGCTCCAGCCGGGCCAGCCCGTCCAGGTCGAGATCGTTGGTCGGCTCGTCGAGCAGGACGATGTCGAACCGCGAAAGCATCAGCGCGGCCAAACCCACCCGGGCGGCCTGCCCACCCGACAGCCCGGTCATCAGCGTCGATTCGGGCTGCACCGCCTCGGAGTCCAGGCCCAGGTCGGCCAGCACCGCTGGCACCCGTTCGTCGAGGTCGGCCGCACCGGTGGCCAGCCAGTGGTCCAGCGCCACCGAGTAGGCGTCGGCCGGATCGATACTCGCGGGAGCCTGATCCGGATCAGCCAGGGCTGCCGCCGCAGCGTCCATGGCCTGCGACGCCTGCGCGCAGCCGGTCCGGCGGGCGATATAGGCGGCGACGGTCTCGCCTTCCACCCGCTCGTGCTCCTGCGGCAGCCACCCGACAAACCCATCGGCCGGCGCGATGCTGACCGCGCCCTCGAGCGGCTCGAGATCGCCGGCCAGGATCTGCAACAGGGTGCTCTTGCCGGCGCCGTTGGCGCCCACGACGCCGATGACGTCCCCCGGTGCCACGGTCAGGTCAAGGCCCTCGAACAGTGTGCGGTGCGCGAAACCGCCAGCGATGTTCTTGGCGACGAGCGTTGCGGTCATCGGTACATGGTCTCAGGGGGCGGGAGGGGGATGGGGCGTGCCAGGACCTGGATGGCGTTCTGGCGGGTGTCGCCGTGGAGTTGACGAAGACGAACCTATTGGCCCGTGCTGCGAGGTCCCGAGTGCCACCTACGCGGTCCCGAATTAGATTCTTTCCAGCAGGATTTGAAAGGGCCTAGGCCTCGCCGCGAAGGACGTCCGGCTGCGCCCGTGGGAATGTCTCAACTAAGAGGGCCACTAATTGGTGTGCCATCTCTTCATCAATCTGGATCGACTGACTACTCTTCGGCGCCGATGCCCGGCCGTCCGAACCGAATGTGCTCAGGTGAAGCAGCCGAGTCCCATCTGCATCGTCCACGACCTGGAAATAGCAATCGACCTCGGAGCTGTGCGGCTTTACGTCCTGTGTCCCGCGTTCCAACTTGCGCACAATGGCCCTGCGGCAACGGTAAATCAATGGGACCAGCCAGATGGTTGTCACCGGCACAGATACTTCATGCGACGCCAGCACCCACTCCCCCCCACCGTGACATTCCCCACTCCCCCTGTTCATCCCCACGTAACCCGCTCGCCCACAAACCCGCAAAAAAACGTCGGTAGCGTTGTCTGAGTGGACGCCATTCGACGACTCCCGCCCAGAACCCTGCTTAAGCGCCTGGCCATCGTGGCCGGCGCGCTCACAGTCCTGGCCGGCATCGTCTGGGCCACCCGTGCCCAACCGGTGCGGCAGTTGATCCCACTGCCGGCTGCCGAGGCGATCGGTCCCGGCGTCGGTATCAACGTGTCCGGCACCGGACGTTCGGAGTCCACCAGCTGCACCGCGGGGTTCTTGGTCCGCACCAACACCGGGCAGCCGGGCCTGCTGTCCGCGGGGCATTGCAACAAGCCGGGCGGGTCCGGTGAGGTGGCCATCCACCACGGCGCCCTCTACCCCACCGTCGGCGGGTTCACCCAGAGCGTCTATGACGGCGACCGCTGGGGCGACTCCAATATCGGGCTTATCGTTCTGGACCGCCACGACAAGTTCCCGCTGTCCTCCGAGGTCGACGGTCGCCCGGTGACCGGGGTGGCCGACAGCGTGGAGATCGGCGACGAGCTCTGCCACCTGGGGGTGCGCAGCGGTGAGCCGATGTGCGGCACAGTGGTCGCCGGCGAGCGGGACTCGGTGCGCTTCACCGCGGCCGGTACCTGCGGCGATGCCGGCGGCCCGGCATACCGGGTCCGGCCCGACGGCACCGCCGAAGCGGTCGGCATCCTGAGCGTGGTGTCCGACGGCCAAGATCCCGACGCGGTGTGCAAGGGCACGCAGGAGTCCTCGGTCGCGCAGCTGATCAAGCCGTGGCTGCAGGCCTGGGATCTGGAACTGGTCACCAGCACCTCGTAAAAACAGCACGCCACAACGAACCCCTTCCCCTGCCGCCGCGCGCGGGCCAGACTGAACCAACGGGCCACGACCGGTTCCGGGGGATCAGAGGTGAACCGGCCAGGCCGCCGCAGCGTGTCACTCGGGGAGGCCGGTGCATGGATAAAGGAACACCCCCGGCAAGTCGCCAGGCGATGGCGCCCGCACGCCGCGACCGCGCACCCAGCCGGGCTGACGTGGCCGCTGCACTGACTCAGCTCTCGGTTGAACAACGCGCCCTGCTACGCCGTGCCTATTACGACGGCTGGAGCACCCAGCAGATCGCAGCCGATCGGGAAATGGCGGAAGTCAGCGTGAAAACACAACTGCACTACGCGCTGCGGGCCCTGCAGCAGAGCCTGCGCGCGGCGAGAACACTGCCATGACGACCTCGCACCGCGAGTACGCCGCCTGGGATGCCGCCTACGTGCTGGGATCCCTGTCGGCAGCCGAGCACCTCGAGTTCCAGACCCACCTGGACCACTGCGGGCTGTGCCAGGACGCCGTCGCCGAGTTGTCCGAAACACTGGTGGCGCTGTCCCTGCTGGATCGCAGCGACTTCACCGTCGACCAACCCCACGCGGCAGTCGCCCCCGAACACCACGGCGCCACCCGGCAGGTCAACGGCACCGCGGATCTGCCGGCGTCGGGCACGCCGGTGGCGGTCCTGCAGGCCCCAGAGACCGTCTTCTCGGTCTTTCGTCCCAGCAACTACTCCCCCGTCGCCGACGAGCTCACCGCGTTCGATCTACCGGTGCAGGGCAGCATTCCGCCGGAGCTCGACGGCTGGTACCTGCGCAACGGCCCCAACCCTCGATCGGCGGGCGGGCATTGGTGCACCGGCGACGGCATGGTGCACGGTGTCCGGCTGCACCACGGCCGGGCCGCCTGGTACCGCAACCGCTGGGTGCGTACCGAAAGCTTCGATCAGCCGCTGCCGCGACTGCGCCCCGACGGCAGCCGCAACCTGCACGCCAGCGCCGCCAACACCCACGTGATCCAGCACGCCGGCAAGACCCTGGCACTGATGGATGCCTCCCTGCCCTACGAGATCAGCCGTGAGCTCGACACCCTGGGCGCCTACGACTTCGCAGGCAAGCTGGTCGATTCGATGGCCCCGCACCCCAAGGTGTGTCCCAAGACCGGCGAGCTGCACTTCTTCGGCTACGGCGACTTCGCCCACCCACACATCACCTACTACCGTGCCGGTGCCGACGGCACCGTGGCGATCCGGCGACCGATCGACGTTCCCGCGATGACATTGATGCACGACTTCGCGCTGACCGCAGACCACGTGGTGTTCCTGGACCTGCCCGTGGTGTTCAACCCGCAAGTGGCGCTGACCGGGCCGGTCGACCGTGACCTGCCCTACCGCTGGGATGACGGCTACGCCGCCCGCCTGGGAGTGCTGCGCCGCGATGACCCCTTCGGGCCGATCCGCTGGTTCGACATCGAACCGTGCTACGTGTTCCACATCGCCAACGCGTTCGACGTTTCCGGGCCGCAGGGCGAGTCGATTGTGATTCAGGTGGTTCGCTACCCAGAGATCTGGCGCGACAACAGCGACTTCGAGACCGATGCTTCGCTGTGGCGTTGGACCATCGATCTGGCGGCCGGAGCGGTGCGTGAGGTTCAGCTCGACGACCGGGACATCGAGTTTCCTCGGGTGGATGACCGGCGGGTGGGCACCGACGCCCGCTACGCCGTCACCGTCGGCAAAGAGGGCCTGGTCCGCTACGACCTGGCACGCGACAGTGCCCAGGTGTACCGGTTCGGTGTCAACGGCACCGCCGGCGCACCAGACGAGGCGGTGTTCGCCCCGGCTCCGGGGCAGACCGACGAATCGGCCGGCTGGTATCTGACCTACGTCTACAGTCCGGTGCGCCACTGCAGCGAACTGGTGATCATCAGCGCATCGGAGTTCGACGCCGAACCGGTCGCCCGGGTGCAGCTGCCCCGGCGCGTGCCGCACGGCTTTCACGGGAGCTGGATTCCCGGCTGACTCGTCGGGGTATCCGCAACGAGCATGAACCCACCGGGCCGCTACGTCGTATCACTAGGCAGGAGGTGATCAGCTTGCCTCGTATCGGCATCCCGCCTGACCACGAAGCCGCGCTGATGAAAGCGCTGTATGACGAACACGCCGCCGTGCTGTGGCGCTACGCCATGCGCCTGACCGGCGACGCCAGCCGCGCCGAGGACGTGGTTCAGGAGACGCTGCTGCGCGCCTGGCAGCACCCCGAGGTGATCGATGACACCGAGCGTTCCCCGCGGGCCTGGCTGTGCACCGTGGCGCGCAACATGATCATCGACGAACGGCGCAGCCCCAAATTCCGCAACGTCGTCGCCTCCTTCGACGAGACCACCGCACCCGACCAACCCACCCGCGACGAGGTGGACACCGCCCTGGACCGGATGTTGATCGCCGACGCCATGGCCAACCTGTCACCGGAGCATCGCGCGGTGATCGAACGGTCCTACTACCGTGGCTGGACCACGGGACAGACGGCACACGATCTTGGCATCGCAGAGGGAACGGTGAAATCACGCCTGCACTACGCAGTGCGGGCTCTGCGCCTGGCTCTGCAGGAGATGGGGGTGACCCGATGATGTCGCCGCGAGACGCCGGCCCCGCGTGGCCGGTCGAAGACCAGCATCCCTACGCCATGTGGGATGCCGCCTACGTGCTCGGCTCCCTGTCTGCGGCCGATCGCCGGGAGTTCGAGGGACACCTGGCCGGCTGCCCCCAATGCCGGGACGCCGTCACCGAGATCAGCGGCGTTCCCGCGCTGCTGTCGCAGCTCGACAGTGACTGTGTGGCCGCGATCAACGAATCCGACCCACCGCAGCCCCCGGCCAGCCTGCTGCCGGCACTGTTGGCCGAGGTGCACCGGCGGCGCCGGCGGACCCGGATCATGGCGTGGACGGCGTCGGCCGCGGCGGCCGCCGTGCTCGGAATCGGCGTGCTGATCGGCATCAGCTCCTCCCCTGCCCACTCCCCTCATCACGAGGCGGTACCGATGGCGCAGGTCGGCACCACCGCACTGGCCTCCACGGTCATGGTCAGCAGCCAGTCCTGGGGAAGTCACATCGACTTGAGTTGCGTCTGCCTGGCACCGGTCAACGCCCACCACGACACGCTGGCACTGGTGGTCGTGGGCCGCGACGGCAGCCAGACCCGGCTGGCGACCTGGGTCGCCGAACCCGGACACACCGCGACACCGGCCGCCAGCATCTCGACACCGGCCGATCAGATCGCCGCGGTGCAGGTGGTCTCCGCCGTCAACGGCCAAGTCCTGCTGGAGCGCACGCTGTAGGGCCTGAACCAACGCCAGACGCACACCGTGTCACAGACATCGTCGGGAGTTAGGTGGGGGCAGATGTCCAGGATCGTTTCGGTGGCCGATTTCATCGTCGCCCAACTGGCGGCACGGGGAGTCAGCCACCTCTTCGGGGTCGACGGCGCGAATATCGAAGATCTTTACGACGCAGCGTATTTCCACCCGGAGATCACCGCAGTCCTGGCCAAACATGAGTTCTCGGCCGCCACGATGGCCGACGGCTACAGCCGCAGCGGTGCGGGACTGGGCGTGGTGGCCGCGACTTCGGGGGGCGGTGCACTGAACTTGGTTGCCGGCCTGGGCGAGTCGTTGGCCAGCAGGGTCCCGGTGCTGGCGCTGGTGGGTCAGGCGCCGAGCATCTTGGACGGCCGCGGCAGCTTTCAGGACACCAGCGGCCGCAACGGCGCGATCGATGCTGCGGCCCTGTTCTCAGCGGTGTCGGTGTTCTGCGAGCGGGTGCTCTCCCCGGAGGGCATCGTGGCGGCCCTGCCCCGGGCCATCGCCGCCGCCCGCGCCGGTGGACCCGCAGTGCTGTTGCTGCCCAAGGACATTCAGCAAGGCCATGTCGCCAGCGGGCCGATTTCGCGCAACGGCGCGGCCGATCGCCCACTGATCAGCGACCCGCACCCGATTGTGCAGACGCTGCGCCATGCTCGCGGACCGGTCACGATCATCGCCGGTGAGCAGGTGGCCCGCGACGACGCCCGCACCGAACTTGAGGAACTGCGTGCCCTGCTGCGCGCCCGGGTGGTGTGCGTGCCCGACGCCAAGGACGTCTCCGGCACATCGGGTTTGGGATCGTCGTCGGCACTCGGGGTGGCCGGCATCATGGGCCATCCTTCGGCCGCTGAGGCACTGGCCACCAGCGCGGTGTGCCTGGTGGTGGGTACCCGGTTGTCGTTGACCGCACGCGCCGGCCTCGAAGAGGCCCTGAGTGCGGTCCGCACCGTGTCGATCGGTTCGGCACCCCCCTACGTTGCGTGCACGCATGTGCACACTGACGATCTGCGGCAGTCGCTGCGGGCCCTCGTTCGGGATCTCTCCGGCGAGGGGCGCCCCAGGTGGCTGCGGGTGCCCGAAACGGTGCCGCACACCGAGTTGCAACCACCCGCCCACACCGGCCCGGGGGTGCGCTATCGCGAGGCGATGGCAGAGCTGGACCGGGCCTTGCCCGCAGAGGTCGACGTCGTCGTCGACGCGGGCAACACCGGAGCGGCGGCCATTCACTACCTGCCGCCACGCGCTGGAGGGCGCTTCCTGGTGGCCCTGGGGATGGGCGGCATGGGATACAGCTTCGGGGCCGGCATCGGCATGGCCCTGGGCCGCGGGCGGCGCACCGTGGTGATCGCCGGCGACGGTTCGTTCTTCATGCATGGCATGGAGATCCACACCGCCGTGCAGTACCGGCTCCCCATTCTGTTCGTCCTGATGAACAACAACGCGCACGCCATGTGCGTCACCCGTGAGCAGTTGTTCTACCAAGGCTTCTACAGCTACAACCGCTTTTCCCCCAGCCACCTCGGTGCCGGGCTGGCCGCGATGTTCCCAGGCCTGAAGGCGATCGACGTCGATGACGCCGACGCATTTCGCGCGGCCCTGGCAGCCGCGTTGGACCACGACGGGCCCTCGGTGATCAGCGTCGAATGTGCCGCTGACGAGATACCGCCGTTCGCACCGTTCCTGTCCGCCACCGATTCACCGAAAGCCACTGCCCCCGTAGGGCATCACGACCAAGAGTCCATACACAAGGAGGATCACCTCGATGTCGCTGCCAGCCCTCGCTGATATCAACGACCACACCGGTACGCCCGGGTCTCTCGATGGATTGATCCGAGTCGAGACCAGCCCGCGCGAGGTCGCCACGCCGATCATCATGGAGATGATGCGCTCGGTCTACCCCCACGATGTGGTCTTCGGCAACTACTGCACCGTCAACGACTACATCGACTGCCCGCCCGACGAATTGTTCGACTACCTCGCCGACACCCGCAGCCTGGAGGAATGGACCTACAGCCTGCGCGGCTTCACCCCCACCGACGAGGCAGGCCTCTGGCTGGCCTATGACCGGCTGGGCTCGGAGACCAAGATCTACACCCGCACCGAGTTCAATCGGGAAGCCCGCACCGTCGACTATCACTGCGCCTGGGACCAGCCCGACCACTTGTGGATGATCTACCTGATCCGGGTGGTCGACGCGCAGCTGGTGTTCAACAAGCCCGGATCGGTTGTGCTGTGGACCAATTGCCACCACCCGTTCTATGACGAGAACCCCTATCCGGACACCGCACCGCCGGAGCGCCCGGTCTGGGTGGGCGACTTCTGGGACATGTTCGGGGCCGGGCACCTACTGGAACTGAAGAACCTCAAGGCGATCGCGGAATACCGCCACCACAACGGCCTGCCGGTCACGCCGGCCTGGATGCAGTGAGGCGAGACGATGAACCAGCCGAGTCGACCCGCAGTAAGCCTGATCGACGTCTCCAGCTACCTTCCCGGCGAGCCCGTCCCCGCCGACTACTACACGCAGTACGCCGAATCCGATGCGTTGCGCGACAATCTGATGTTCCGTGCGCCTCGATTCCGTCATCATGTGGCTACCGACGAGTCCGCGGTCGACATGATTGAAAGGGCGGCACAGGGAATCCTCGAGCGCCACGGTAAAGACACCCTGGAAGACGTCGACATCCTGATCACCCACACCCAGTTGCCCGACATCCCGTTCTGCGGCTCGGGCGGCGGTATCGCCCACCGACTGGGGATGCGACCGAGCACGGTGCTGGATCTGCACAACGGGGGCTGCGCGGCGTTCGTGCTGGGGATCAACCTTGCCCGGCAGCTGTTGGCCGCCGGCGCCGGGCGCAGCGCGCTGATCGCGATCGCCCAGAACGCGGCGGGCCAGGTCTTCGATCAGCCCGCCGTACGCAGCAAGTCGCAGGCTTCGGTTCCCGGTGACGGTGCCGCGGTCGGGCTGCTGACCCTGTCTGATCAGTCCCCGATCATCGACGTCGAATGCCGCACCTACGGCCAGTACGCCGGCGACATGACCTACACCATCGATCCGCCCCGCAAATGGTGGGAGCCGGGCCCCGGCGCCGGCTACATCGGTTTCACCGAGGACAAGATCACCAAGGTGCTCGCCCGCGGCAATCGGCAGGTCCCCGAAGTCGCGCTCGCGGTCTGCCACCGTAATCACCTGTCACCCGCCGATATCGGACTGCTGGTGACCAACCAGCCCAACCGGGTCTTCCTGCGCAACTGGCGCGAGGCCCTGGAGTTGCCCGAATCCCGACACGTCGACACCTTTGACGAGTGCGGCAACCTGTTCGGCGCCGGTATCCCGATCAATCTGGATCGGGCCATCAGCGAGAACCGGGTGCAGCCCGGTGAGGTTGTGGTGATGGCCGGCTTCGCGCACGCCGGGGACTTCGCCGGTGCGGCGGCCTTCCGGTGGGGCGGACGTCCGCAATGACCTCGGCGGCGCAGCAGGATTCGGCGAACAGCCGGCTTCGCGCCATCCTCCCGCCTGCGGTCGACCCCTGCGCATTGTCACTCAACGAGAGCGCGCTACCACCACTGCCGGCGGTGCGCGCGGCACTGGCCGACTTCATCGGTGCGGCCAACCGCTATCCGGAGTTCCTGCCGACGCGGTTGCGCGGCCTGGTCGCCGAACACCTCGGGGTGCCGCAGGAGAAGGTGGCCATCGGTCCCGGGGCCTCCGGGCTGGCATTGCGACTGCTGCAGGCCGCAGCGGTACCCGGCGACCGGATCGTGCTGAGTATGCCCATCTTTGAGGGGTATCTCGCGTTCGCCCGGATGGCGGGGCTGGCTGCGGTCCACGTTCCCCTCGACAGTTACGGCCATCATGACCTGGCCGCGATGGCCCATGCCGCCCAGGACGCGAGGGTGGTGGTGCTGTGCCGGCCCAACAATCCGACCGGCACCCTGGAGTCCGTTGGCGACGTCGAGCGGTTCATCAGCGAGGTGCCCACCGACACCATCGTGCTGCTCGACGAGGCCTACATCGAGTTCGTCGCCACCGCCCGGCGCGTCGACGTCCACCGGCTCATCGAGCGCTTCTCGAACGTCGTGGTGCTGCGCACGTTCTCCAAGGCCTATGGCCTGGCGGGTCTGCGTATCGGATACGCATTGGCGGCACCGGAATTGGCCGAACTGCTGTGGTCTTTGCAGCTGCCGTTCGGCATCAATGCCGGTTGCACGGTGGCGGTGGCCGCCTCCTACGCCGCCCACGCCCAACTGGAGCAGCGCATCGCGCACATCGTCGCCGAGCGCAGCTATCTGAGTGCACGGCTGCGCGCCGCCGGTGCCTACACCACCGATTCCCACGCGAACTTCGTCTACCTGCCGGCGGCGGGCCGATCATGGAGCGAGATCTTCGACGCCAGTGGGCTACAGGTCCGCAACTATCCCGACGGTTCGGTGCGCATCACCGTCGACTCCCGCGGCTCCTCCCAGAGGGTTCTGGCCGTCGTCGAGCGGGCCCTCAGTGGGCCAGCAGATGCACCGCGCGGTCAAACACCGCCGGCAGCGCCCGACAGGCCGGGACCACAGCACGTCGGGTCGGCTGCCACGCGCTGGCCAGCACCAGACCGCGGGTGAGCAGCCGATAGCGGCGCGTGATCGTCCGCCATTGGCGCTCGTAGGCCTGCGGGTTGTCGTCGACGATCGCCGCGACGGCGGCTGTGGCCTGCTTGACGGCCAGACTGATGCCCTCTCCGGTCAGCGCGTCCTCGTATCCGGCGGCGTCACCGACCAGCAGCACCCGGCCGGCGACGCGCCGCGAAACCACCTGCCGCAGCGGGCCGCAGCCGCGCGACGGGCCGTTTTCGGCGTCGCCGAGCCGAGCGGTCAGGGCAGGAAACCAGTCGAGCTGCGGACGCTGCGGCGACAAGACGGCAACCCCCACCAGACCGGGTTCCACCGGCGTCACATATGCCTCACCCCAGCGTGACCAGTACACCTCCACGAACGGCGACCACGGCGCAATCCGGTAGTGCGACCGCACCCCGTAGCGCCGTGGATTTCCTGCGACGCTGGCGATCCCGACGGCGCGGCGGACCGTGGAGTGCAGTCCGTCGGCGCCGATGAGCCATCGGGCTCGAACACCGCCCGCCGTGACTCCGGCCGCGTCTTGGACCACGTCGCCCACCCGCGTATGGATCCAGTCAACGTCGTTGCGCTTGGCCTCATCGGCCAGCGCGGCATGCAATGTGGTGCGTCGTACCCCGCGCCCCGCACCATCGCGGAAGGACGCTTGGGCCCGGCGCTGGTGGTCGAGGTAGGTGATGCCGTGCAGCGCCATACCGTCGGGGTCCACCCCGAGCGCCTTCAGCACGGCCAGCCCGCCCGGCATCAGCCCCTCCCCGCAGGCCTTGTCGATCGGCCCGGCCCGCGGATCGACGACGATCACCGACAACCCGTGCTGGCGCGCAGACAACGCCGCGGCCAGGCCGCCGGGTCCGCCGCCGACCACCAGCAGGTCGGCGTCGAAGCCGGTCACCGACACCCCAGCGCGACGTTGTCCATCCGAATACGTTCCCGCACTTCCGCTGTGTTGGCCAGGGCGAAGCAACGGCAAGGGGATTGCGCAGCATCCACGGCCCCGGTCGCAGTGTTGCCCATGTCGAGATCACGGTGCGGGCGGGACTGTGGTTCAACGGCGCGGCACGCTCGCAAATGGTGAACGTGCGGGCCGTGGACTACGTATGTTGTCGGTAGGGGTGCCCTCCGCACCCTCGTTTGACCCTTGAGGCGGAAGGTCACTACGTGCTGCACCGGATCGCCGTGTTGGCCCTCTCCGCTCCGCGCCGTGTCCTTGCCCTCGCCGGGCTGGTCATGGTGGCCGCAGCGGTATTCGGAATCCCGGTGGCAGACAGTCTGTCCGCGGGCGGATTCCAGGACCCCCATTCGGAGTCCGCCCAGACCACCCAGTTGTTGACCGACACCTTCGGCCAGAGCGACCAACAGCTGCTGATTCTGGTGAGCGCACCCGACGGCGCCGACAGCGCGAAGGGACGCGCCGTCGGCACCGAGATCGCTGCGGCACTGCGGCAGTCGCCGTTTGTCTTCAACGTCGCCTCGCCGTGGACGGATCCGCCGTCGGCGGCCGCCCGCCTGAAAAGCACCGATGGGACTGCCGGTCTGATCGTGGCCAACCTCAAGGGCGGCGAGAACGACGCGCAGAAGTACGCCCGCACGCTTGCCGACCAGCTAGCCCACGACCGCGATGGCGTCACCGTCCGAGCCGGTGGCGGCGCGATGATCTACGCGCAGATCAACAATCAGAATCAACACGACCTGCTGCTGATGGAATCGATTGCGATCCCGTTGAGTTTCGCGGTGCTGGTGTGGGTTTTCGGCGGCCTGCTGGCGGCGGCATTGCCGATCGCGCTCGGCGGTCTGGCGATTGTGGGGTCGATGGCCGTGCTGCGGCTGATCACGTTGAGCACGGACGTGTCGATCTTCGCGATGAACCTGACCACCGCGCTGGGATTGGCGCTGGCCATCGACTACACCCTGTTGATCATCAGCCGCTACCGCGACGAGCTCGCCGAAGGCGCCGCGCCCGACGAGGCCCTGGTCCGGACCATGACCACCGCGGGCCGCACCGTGCTGTTCTCGGCGATCACCGTCGCGCTGTCGATGGCGGCCATGGTCTTGTTCCCGATGTACTTCCTCAAATCGTTCGCCTACGCCGGGGTGGCGACCGTGACGTTCGTGGCACTGGCCGCCATCGTGGTCACACCGGCGGCGATCGCCCTGCTGGGCCCGCGGCTGGACGCACTGGATCTGCGGCGCGGGCTGCGCCGGCTGTTGCGGCGTCCCGAACCGGTGGCACGACCGATCGAAGAGGGATTCTGGTACCGGTCAACGAGCTTCGTCGCCCGCCACGCGGTGCCGATCGGTCTGGTGGTGGTCACGCTGCTGGTGTCGGTCGGGCTGCCGTTTCTCGGGGTGAAGTGGGGCTACCCGGATGACCGGGTGCTGCCACAATCGGCGTCCGCGCACCAGGTGGGCGACGCGCTGCGCGAGAAGTTCGCCGACGACTCCGACCGGGCGGTGCCGATCGTGGTGCGCGACGCCCACGCGATCGCACCCGAGGAGCTGGATCGCTACGCCGCCGAGCTGTCCCGGGTGTCGGGGGTGTCCTCGGTGTCGGCGCCCACCGGCACCTTCGTCTCAGGCAACCGGGTGGGTGAACCCTCGGCGGCCACCGGGATCAACGACGACACGGTGCTGTTGACGGTCGCCGGCACCGCCCCGCTGTTCTCGGATGCCTCCGAAGCCCAGCTCGATCGGCTGCACGAGGTACCGGGACCAGCCGGCCAGCCGGTCCAGATGGGTGGGCTGGCGCAGATCAACCGGGACAGCGTCAACGCGATCACCGACCGACTGCCCCAGGTGCTGGGGCTGATCGCCGCCATCACCTTCGGGCTGCTGTTCCTGCTGACCGGCAGTGTGGTGTTGCCGATCAAAGCGCTGATCCTCAACATCTTGTCGCTGTCGGCCGCCTTCGGCGCACTGGTCTGGATCTTTCAGGACGGGCATCTCGGTGCGCTGGGGACGACGCCCACCGGGATGCTGGTCGCCAACGTGCCGGTGTTGCTGTTCTGCATCTCGTTCGGGCTCTCGATGGACTACGAGGTGTTCCTGGTGTCCCGCATCCGGGAATACTGGCTGGCCTCGGGGCGCACCCGCGCCGACAACGACGAGAGTGTGGCTCTGGGGCTGGCGCACACCGCCCGGGTGATCACCGCCGCGGCACTGATCATGTCCATCTCGTTCGCGGCACTGATCGCCGCGCAGGTGTCGTTCATGCGGATGCTGGGGCTCGGTCTGACCCTGGCAGTGTTGGTGGATGCCACCCTGATCCGGATGGTGCTGGTGCCGGCGTTCATGCACCTGATGGGCCGATGGAATTGGTGGGCGCCCGGGCCGCTGGCGTGGCTGGCACGGCGTTTCGAGATCAGCGAGAACGGCAGGGTGTCAACGGGTCGCCATGCCGCCCCGCCGGGACTGAAAGCCCCCCAGGTGCCGGCCGGTCACGGTGCGCATCGGGCCGGGGATCAGGTCCCGCAGAAAGTGCGGTAAGCACCGAATTCCGGTGGCGCCGGGGACTCGTAGTCCGCCAGGCCAGCACGCTGCCGGAACGGGTCGGTGATCACGCCCAGCAACTGGTCCACCGGCGCGAGGTCGCCCCGCATCGCGGCGGTCAATGCCTGCTCCACCAGGTGATTACGCGGGATGTAGACCGGGTTCACGCACTCCATCGCGTCGATGTCGGGGTTCATGGCCCGCCAGCGCGGCAGCCAATCGCCGAACACCGCGGGCAGTGCCGCGGTGTCACCACGCCCCGCGTGCGCCAGCCGGCGGAAGAACGAGGTGTAGTCCACCTGGTGCTCGGTCATGAGCGCCAACGCCTGGTCGACCAGGGCGATGGACTCCACACTGGCCGCCAGCCCGAACTTGGCGACCATGCCGGCAGACCACAGCCCGTGATAGCGCGGCATGAATCCCTCGAGGGTCTCTACCGCCACGGCCAATGCCAACTCCTCGGTGGCGGCCAGCAGTGGCAGGACGGTCTCGGCGAACCGGGCCAGGTTCCACTGGGCGACCAGGGGCTGATTGCCGTAGGCGTACCGACCGGCGTAATCGATGGAGCTGAACACTGTCGCCGGATCGTAGGCTTCCATGAAGGCGCACGGCCCGTAGTCGATGGTCTCCCCGGAGATGGTCATGTTGTCGGTGTTCATCACCCCGTGCACGAATCCGGCCAGCATCCAGTCCGCGATCAGCGACGCCTGGGCCTCGATCACCGCCGCAAGCAGTGCGAGGTAGGGGTTTTCGGCTTGTCTGGCATCGGGGTAATGCCGGGCGATCGCATAGTCGGCCAGCCGGCGCAGCAGCCCCAGGTCGCCTGTGGCATGCGCCTGCTGGGCGGCCAGTTGGAAGCTGCCCACCCGCAGGTGGCTGGCGGCGATACGGGTCAGCACCGCGCCGGGTTGCGGGGTCTCCCGCTGCACCAGCGCTCCGGTGGCCACCACGGCCAGCGAACGGGTGGTGGGGATGCCCAGGGCGTGCATGGCTTCGCTGATCACGTACTCGCGCAGCATCGGGCCGACCACGGCCAGCCCGTCGCCTCCTCGGGCGAATGGTGTCCGCCCGGAGCCCTTGAGGTGGATGTCGCGGAGGTGATCGCCGGCGAGTTCGCCGAGCAGCAGCGCGCGGCCGTCGCCGAGGAGCGGCACGTAGTTGCCGAACTGGTGTCCGGCATAGGCCTGCGCCACCGGGGCAGCGCCATCGGGGACGTCGGCGCCGGTCAACAGCGCCAGTCCGTCGGGACTGCGCAACCAAGCCGGATCCAATCCCAGCTCACCTGCCAGTTTCTCGTTGAGGACCAGCAGCCTCGGTTCCGGTGGCGTGGCGGCCTGCCAGGACTTCGCGAGTTCGGGGAACTGGTGGGCGAAGTCGGCGGTCAGAGTCGGGGACGCCATCTGCCAAGCCTACGCAAGGGCGCTGCCGCTACCGTTGCGTCGGTGACGGGACGCGACCGCGGGGACAGGGTGAGGACCGCGGCGTGGCGGATCGGGACCGCCGTGGTGGTCACCGCGATCTTCGTCGGGTTGTACCTGGTGAACCGCGCGTACCCGATACACCCGCAGACGCCGATCCCGATGGCCCACGCGATCGGCCCCGGTATCGGCATCAACATCGAGCCTGTCGGCGACGAAGCCGGTGCCAGCTGCACCACCGGATTCCTGGTGCGCGACCGCGACGGCCGCCCCGGACTACTGGTGGCTGGACACTGCAATCCGGGCGGCGGTCACGGCGCGGTGGAGATCCGTCACGGCGGCGCCTTCGCCTATCGCACAATCGGCACGTTCACCGAGACCGTCCATGACGGCAGCGATTGGGACGACTATGACATCGGGCTGATCAGCCTGGATGATCCGGGCAAGATCCCACTGACGTCGATGGTCGACGGTCATCCGGTGACCGGGATCGCTGAATCGGTGGCTGTCGGTGATGTGTTGTGCCACTACGGGATCCGTAGTGGCGGTGCGTTATGCGGACCGGTGGTGGCCAGTGAGGTGAACAAGGTTCGCTTCCAAACCGGTGGTACCTGCGGCGACTCCGGCGGACCGGTGTACCGACTGCGCGAGGACGGTAGCGCCGAAGCCGTGGGAATCTACGTCGCGGTCTCCGACGGCAACTACTCCGAGCCCAAGTGCGAAGACCCGCACCCGTTCTCGATCGCCCAGACCATCACCCCGTGGCTGTCGGCGTGGGATCTGACGCTGGACACCGCCACCGGCCGCGAGCCGGCCTAATCGCCGTTTTGCGCGAGTGATGGCGGCGCCCCCGACACGCTCGTAACCTGGGGGAATAACGCTAGGAGGGTGCAGTGATGGTTACTTCAGAACACCGTCTGACCGTCGCAGCCCAGGCCCGGACACGCATGTTCGCCCGGGTGCTGGGTCCATTCCTGTTCATCGTCACCGCGGCGGCGATTTTCCGCGCGCCGCAGGTGTGGGCAGACGTCGAGAACTACGGGACCGACCCGTTGGCGCTGTGGGCGACCGGGGCATTCACGCTGTTGATCGGCTTGATCGTGGTGGCGTTGCACCCCTATTGGCGCGGGCCTGCGGCGATCTTCGTCTCGGCCACGGGCTGGATCACCACCCTCAAGGGACTCGCGTTGACCGTCTTTCCCGACAGTGGCATGTCTGCGGCGAGCTTCGCGATGCGGGCCGAGGGGTGGACCCGCGTGCTGTACGCCCTGTTCGCGCTGATCGGGCTGTATCTGACCTACATCGGGTGGGTGCCGTCACGGGAGCGGCAGCATGACGCCCCTGCCCTTTAGTACGTGTCGACGAAACGACGCGGCGGCACATCCTGTCCGAATCGGACGGACGCCGCCAGCGTTGCGGCGATCAGGCTTCGGGTATCGGCGGGATCGATAACGTCGTCGATCTCGAAAAGCGTTGCGGCGTTGAGCGCTTTGGCGTTCTCCTGCGCGATCGCGGTGGCCTGACGGACGCGTTCCTCACGTTCCTCGGCATCGACGATGGCCTCCAGCTCCTTGCGCAGGCCCAACCGGACGGCCCCTTCAAGGCCCATCGGACCCAGGTGCGCGCTGGGCCAGGCCACGGTGAGTACCGGCTCATGCAGACTGCCGCCCATCATGGCCTGAGCACCCAGACCATAGCCGCGCCGCAGGATGACCGCCACCAGTGGCACCCGCAGCGCGGCGCCGGCCACCAGCAGCCGAGATGCCCTCCGCACCAAGGCCTCCGCTTCGGCAGCGGGGCCCACCATGTAACCCGGGCAGTCCACCAAGGACACGATGGGCAGCCCGAAGGCGTCGCACAGCTGCAGGAACCGCGCGGCCTTGTCTGAGGCGGCTGCGGTGATGGCGCCCGCCATCACCATGGTGTTGTTGCCGATGATGCCGACCGGGCGGCCCTCGATCCGCGCCAGCGCGGTGACCATCTCCGGTGCGAACTTCTCCCGCAGAAACGTCACCGAGTCGGTGTCTGCCAAGGTTTCGATGATCGGCTTGAGCGGATAAGCGCGTCGTGCCCGCTCGGGGATCATGGTGCGCAACGCGTTCTGCTCTGGCGCGGTTCCTGCAGCGGTGCAGCCTTGGAAATAGCCCAGCACCCGTTTGGTGACCACGACCGCTTCGGCTTCATCGGCCACCACGATGTCGACGACCCCGTTGGGGGCCTGCACCGACAGGGGTCCCACGTCGTCGGGGGCGACCTGGCCCAGGCCGCCGCCGGCGATCATCGCCGGTCCCGCCATCCCGATCGAGGTGTTGGCGGTGGCGATGATCAGATCCGAGGCCCCGGCGATCACGGCATTACCTGCGAAGCAGCGGCCGTTGACCACCGCGATACGCGGCACCAGACCGGAGAGCTTCGCCCACAGGGCGAAAGCCGGCACGTCCAGCGAGGACACCGTCGGGTAGTCGGTGTCCCCGGGCCGTCCGCCGCCGCCCTCGGCGAAGAACACCGTCGGCAAGCGCAGCCGCTCGATCAGCTCGAACAGCCGGTCCTTTTTGAAGTGACCGATCGCGCCCTGCGTTCCGGCCAGCACGGTGTAGTCGTAGGACAACACCGCGCAGGCGCCGCGTTCGGGGCCGAACAGCGCACCGTTGATGGTCGCCGTTCCGCCGAGGAGGCCATCGCCGGGAGTGTTGGCAATGAGGTCGTCCATGGCGCGCCGGGCGCGTTGGGCCGCGATCGCGAACCGCCCGTACTCCACGAACGTGCCCGGATCGACCAGGTCGGCGATGTTCTCCCGGGCCGTGCGCCCGCCGGCGTCGTGCCGGCGTTGCACCGCGTGCGGGCGGGCCGCGTCCTGCGTCAGCGCGCGCCGGCGCAGGAGCTCGAGGTGATCGTCACGCAGCGGAGCATCGGGCATCGGGCATTCCTTCGCCGTGGCGTTGACGCCGTGGTGTGGACGTAAGCCACCATCATGGGCCGCGACACGTCCACCCCGGTCCTCGGCCCTACGCTCGGGGCATGGCGAATGAGGAACAGCAGCACGCCTGGGCAGCCCAGGGCATCGACTGGGTCGAGAACGCGGCGATCTTCGAGGCCGTCCTGGCGCCATTCGCCGACGCGGTGATCCGCTCCGCCGACATCCGGGCCGGTGCGCGGGTCCTGGATATCGGCTGTGGTTCCGGGGCGTTGCTGCAGCGTTCGGCGGCCCTGGGCGCCATCCCGGTCGGGGTGGACATCTCCGAGCCGATGGTGCAGGCGGCCCGCCGGCAGGTGCCCGAGGCCACGGTCAGCCTCGGCGACGCCCAGACCATGGACCTGCAGGCGGCCGTTGGCGGGGCCTCGTTCGACCGGGTGATCTCCCGGTTCGGGGTGATGTTCTTCGACGACCCGGTGGCCGCGTTCACCAACATCCGCCAGGCGGCCTCCCCGGGAGCCCGGCTGGTGTTCGTGTGCTGGCGCGACGGTGAAAATCCGATGTTCACCACAGGCATCGACGTGCTGGCCGCCAAATTGGAATCGCCGCCCCCGGCGCTGGACCCCACGCTGCCCGGGCCGCTGGCCTTCGGCGATCCCGATCGAGTGCGGGCGGTACTGGCCGACGCCGGCTGGGGCGACGTGGCACTCGAAGCATTCGACGGGGTGTGTGACTTCGGTATCGGCGACAGCGACGGTGTCGAGGAACGGGTGAGGTTGATCCTGGCCAACCGCACCGGACAGCAGGCTCGCGCCGAGTTGCAGGAGCGGCTGGGCGACGACGGTTGGGCCGCAGCCGTCGACGAGTTGCGTGATGAGCTGCGCCGGCTGCGGGTCGACGGGGTCGTGAAGTTCCCGGGCCGTACCTGGCTGGTCACCGCGATAGCGTGACCGATGTCGTTCCGCCCACCTCATAGGAGCACCGTGACCGCCTCCTCGCACCCCTTCGACCGCGCCATGCGGCTCAAGACCGTCGACGCCGGTACCGTTCGCGGCGCCACCGATCCCGAGTGGGCCAACATGGTCGGGCCATTCGGGGGGATCACCGCGGCCGTCCTGTTGCGCGCCGTCGAATCTCACCCCGATCGGATCGGCGATCCGTTGGCGCTGACCGTCAACTTCGCCGCCCCGATCACCGACGGCGCGTTCGAGATCTGCCTGCGCGCCGCCCGGACCAACCGCAGCAACCAGCACTGGCTGCTGGAACTTCGCCAGGACGACGAGGTCAAGACCACCGCAACCGCACTGTTCGGTCTACACCGCGACACCTGGGCCGACGACGAAAGCCGCCCGCCGAGTGTCACCGCGCCCGAAGAGGTCGAGCCGGGTTCGTTCGTCGACGCGATCGTCTGGGCCAAGCGCTACGACATGCGCTTCACCGACGGCCCGGTGCCGCTTGGGGCCGGTGAGCCCAGTCCCTCCTCGACCACCACACTGTGGGTGCGCGACGCCCAGGACCGCATGCTCGACTTCGCCGCGTTGGCCTGCCTGTCGGACGTGTTCTTTCCTCGTGTGTTCTTGCGCCGCGGGCGTTTCCTGCCCGCCGGAACCATCACCTTGACCACCTATTTTCACGTCGACCACAGCGAAATCGACGCTGTCGGAAGTGATTACCTGCTGGCCAGCGCGCACGCCAACCGGTTCTCGCGCGGCTACTTCGACCAGAGCGCGCACTTGTGGTCACGTGCAGGCCGGTTGCTGACCAGCACCCATCAGCTGGTGTATTTCAAGGACTGACGCCGGCCGGGTCAGGGTGAATACCGCTGCGGCCACCGTTGAACTAGCGTCCCGGCTATGCCCGAGGAACTCGGCGCCCACGCCGACGCCGCGCGCACACGCGAGGCCGCACTGGCGCGGCGGCTGCAACGGTCGGTGCACACCGATCGGGCCTTTGTGGCCACCCTGCACGACGCAGCCCAGGTCACCGTTGCGGGCCGTCGGCGGCTCGACAGCATCGAAGCCGAGATACGCCACGCAGTGGCACAGCATCGCGCGACGTTGGACACACCCGTCGGCGCCCGCCAGTTCCAGCGTTTCCTGACCGCCAAGACCTGCGATATCCACCAGGTGATCGCCGACACCGTGGCCGACAGTCGGGCCCGCGCGCGGGCGACTCGGGCTCTGGGAGGCGGTTATTCGACCGAGGATCGGCAGCGGCCGAGCATCCAGGCCGTCGACCACAAACGAGGCCCGGCCACCGATGACGAGCGACGGCGGAATCAGGTCGACGCGTTCCGGGAGGTCTTCGGCCGGGCGCCGACGTCGGCATCCGACTGGACCACCGCCGCCGCGCTCGACGCGCACACCTACAACCCGGAGTTCCATGGTGTGCACTCCCAAGTTCGGGTGGTCAAGATCGATCCGGTGGCCGGGCAGGGCGTGGTGCGCACATCGCAGTGGATCGAACAGCCGTGGGTGCATCGGTTGAGCGCACGCGACGCAGGCAACGGCAGGGGCGCAACGAAGGACTTCGACCCCGAGGACACCAAGGTCACCGCCTACATCGACTACGACAACGGCATCGTGGTGATGCGCCAGAATCCCTCCATCGAACTCGATTCCGACGGCTCCGCACTTCAGGTGAAAACCGGTGTCCCCCAAGGCAGCGTGACGCAAGCTTCGGACGGTTCGGTACGGATCAGGTACGACGCGGGCAACCCCCTGGCGATGAGCCCCTCGACCGACGCTCACGGACCGCTGGGCAGCCACCGCCTGAGCGTCAACGGCGACTTGGTGTTCACCCCCGGCCCGGGCGGGGTCCACGTCGACGGCACCCGAACTGACTACCCGTCGCTGGAGGTTTACCAGGATCTGCCCGGCGGCAGCACCCGGACCGTATTGATCGACCCCGCGCAGTCCGGTGGCAGCCACGCACCGATGTTCAACCTGCCGTTCCACCATGACATCGGCGCTGGGGGCACAGCCTTTGCGCCATTCGATCACGGCGGATCCTGGAATCCGCGCTTCGACGTCCGGACCCCGATCCCCGCCACCGATTTCGGGCCGACCACCGCACCGCCGTCGGTATCGTCGGCCTCGGGTAGGCCCGGCGGTGTCCCCGCGTGACCACCGAGAGGAGCGCCTAGATGCTTGTCGCACTTCCGAGCCGCATCCGCGGCAGCAGCCCCGAGGTGTGGCGCACCGCCACCTGGGCGGCACCGCTCGTCGTCCAAGGTGTGTTCGCAGCAGCGTTAGGCATCGGCTGGTTACTGGCCCGCTTTCCGATCAACACTGATGCCCGGATTTCCCTCTTGGTCGTGGTCACCACCACCATCACCACTGATGCCTCGGTCGTGCTGGCCGCAAGACTGCTGTGCGCGGAATCGCCGCGCCGGCACGGCCTGGGCTTTGCCCTCGGCGGAGCCGCAGTGGCTGTGGCCGCGGTCGGCTTGTCTTTCGTCCTGGCTTTCCTGACCGTATTGCGGCCCTGATGAGCGCCCCACCTGCCAAGGATCGCTACGGCCCGTACGGTTTTGTCGCCGCAGTGGCCACCATCGCGGTAGTCGAAGCCGCGACGTGGACGTTATTCCCCTATTGGATCCTGCAGCTCTACCTGCTCGGCATCGCCACAGCGATCCTGGTACCCACCGGCTTCTTCATGTGGCAGACCGGTGGCGTCAGAACAGCCCAAGTGGGCTTGGGCATCCTCATCGGCTGTCTGGCGACACCCCTGACCATTGCCCTCGCCGTCCTCCCGCCGGTGATCGTCACCCAAGTCCTGCACTGGGTGTAGACGCCGACCACCAGCACCGGCAGGTACGGTGACCAGCATGTCTTTCCGAATCACTGACACCCCCGATCAGTCCGGCCGCACCTTCGTGGTGACCGGCGCCAACGGTGGTCTGGGCGTGGTGATCACCCGCACCCTCGCCGCCAAGGGCGCTGCGGTGGTGATGGCCTGCCGTAACACCGCCAAGGCCCAGGAGATCGCCGACGGCATCGACGGCGACGTGACGGTGGCGGCGCTGGACCTGGGCAGCCTGGAGTCGGTGCGCGAGTTCGCCGGCCAGCAAGGCGGATTCGACGTGCTGATCAACAACGCCGGGATCATGAACATCCCGAAACGGCGGACCGTGGACGGCTTCGAGGTGCAGTTCGGGGTCAACCACCTGGGCCACTTCGCACTGACCGGCCTGCTCCTGGATCGGATCAGCGACCGGGTGGTGACCGTGGCGAGCATCGCGCACAAGCAGACGCCGAAGTTCTGGGTCGACGACCTCAACTACGAGCACCGTCCCTACCAGCGCAACCTGGCCTACGCGCAGTCCAAGCTGGCCAATCTGATGTTCGCCCGCGAACTGCAGCGCAGGCTCGTGGCGGCCGGTTCGCCGGTGCGCTCCTATGGAGTACACCCCGGGGTGTCGAGCACCGAGCTGTTCAACAACGACAAGACCGTTGTCGGTCTGATCGCCAAGTACGGCCTATACCTGGTGGGCCAGCCGCCGGAGCGGGGCGCCGAGTCCACCCTGTTCGCGGCCACCGTCCCCGATGCCGACCCGGACATCTACTGGGGACCCATGAAACTGAACCAGTCCCGCGGCCCGGTGGGGCCCTGCCCCTCCAACAAACTGTCGAACGACCGGCAGTTGTGGCTGCGGCTCTGGGAGGAGTCAGAGAAGATGACCGGGGTCAGCTACCCGCTCTGAGCCGGCGGCGAGGCGGTTGTCGCTCAGAGGCGGGCATACCCGACACCCCTACCAGCCAGTGACAACTGTGACGGATGGGACTCAGGCGGGGCGACGCGGCCGTATCTCACGAACAAACCACCGTGATACCCCAGCTCACCGGTTAAGTTGTGGCGAGCCGCCATGCGATGCGGCATGAGACGGACCGAAAGAGATCATGCGAGTTGAGGGGCGCGACGTCGCCGTCACCGGCAACCTGCTGCAGCCGCTGACCCGACGCACCAACGACATTCTGCGTCTGGTGTTGGCCACGCTCTTTCTCGCCACCGTCATCACCAGCTCGCTGGTCACCCGCTACGAATGGGTGGCCCTGGAGCGGTCGGTATCGCAGATCGTGGGGGTGCTCTCCCCCGTCCACGCCAACCTGGTCTACCTGGCCTACGGCATCGCGATCTTGGTGTTGCCGTTCGCGATCCTGATCGGGCTGGTGGTCTCCCGGCAGTGGAAACTGCTCGGGGCCTATGCCGTGGCCGGGCTGCTCGCGGTGGTGTCACTGTCCATTCGCAGCACCGGCATGGCGGCACCCAACTGGCATTTCGATCTCTCCGACCGGCTGGCCACCACCCTGGCGCAGTTCCTCGACGATCCGCGGTGGATCGCCATGCTCGCCGCGATGCTCACCGTCTCCGGGCCGTGGCTGCCGGCCCGCTGGCGGCGCTGGTGGTGGGCGCTACTGCTGGCCTTCGTGCCCATCCACTTGGTGGTCAGCGCGATCGTGCCGGCCCGCTCGCTGCTGGGTCTGGCGGTCGGCTGGTTCGTCGGCGCGCTGGTGATCCTGATCGTCGGTACCCCGGCGCTGGAGGTGCCGCTGGACGCCGCCGTGCGCACCCTGGCGCGCCGGGGTCACGCCGTCACCGAACTCGCGGTCATCCGGCCCGCCGGCCCCGGCCCCCTGGTGCTGTCCACCGTCGGCGAACACCCGGCGATCATCGAGTTGTACGGCCCCAACCAGCGCAGCGGAGGCGCCCTGCGCCAGCTCTGGCGCAAATTCCGGCTACGCACCACCGAAACCGCGCCACTGCATGCCTCGCTGCACCGCGCGGTGGAGCACCGCGGGCTGATGGCGATCTGCATCGGCGATACCGGGTTCGCCAACACCAAGACCGTCGCGGTCGCCTCCCTGGACCGAGGCTGGACGCTCTACGCCCATACCCCGCCCCGCGGAACTCCGCTCGCCAATAGCACCGCCACCACTCCGGTGAGCAAATCCTGGGAATCCCTGCGGCATCTGCACGATCAACAGATCTCGCACGGCGACCTGCGCAGCAAGGAGATGACCGTCGACGGCGGCACCGTGCTGTTCGGCGGCTTCGGCAACGCCGAGTACGGCGCCACCGACACCCAACTGCAGTCCGATATCGCCCAGTTGTTGGTGACGACGTCGTGGCTCTACGAACCGGCCGCGGCAGTGGAGGCGGCCATCGAGTACTTCGGCCGCACCGCGGTGCTGGCCGCCTCGCGCCGCCTCACCAAATCGGCGGTACCCGCGCGCCTGCGCAGCGCCGTGCCCGACGTCGGCACCGTGATCGCCGCCGCTCGCGAGGAGGTCAAGCGCCAGACCGGTACCGATCAGATCCAGACCAAGACCATCACCCGGTTCACCCGCAGCCAGTTGATCCAGCTGGTCTTGCTCGTTGCCCTGGTCTATGTCGCCTACCCGTTCATCAGCCAGGTGCCCACGTTCTTCTCCCAACTGAGGCAGGCGAACTGGGCCTGGGCGATGGTTGGGCTGATCGTCTCGTCGCTGACCTATGTCGGCGCCGCCGGTGCCCTCTGGGCTTGCGCCAACGGCTTGGTCCGGTTTCGAGATCTGGCGATCATGCAGGTGGCCAACACCTTCGCGGCCACCACCACCCCGGCTGGCGTCGGTGGCCTGGCGCTGAGCACCCGGTTCCTGCAGAAGGGGGGCCTGAGCACCCTGCGCGCGACGGCCGCCGTCGCGTTGCAGCAGTCGGTGCAGGTGATCGTGCACGTGATCCTGCTGGTCATCTTCACCACCGCCGCGGGCGCCTCGATGGATCTGTCCCACTTCGTGCCCGGCGCCACCCTGCTCTATCTGATCGCCGGCGTGGCGCTCGGCCTGGCCGGAATCGTGCTGCTGGTTCCGAACCTGCGGCGCTGGCTGACCACTGCGCTGCGTCCGCGCCTGACCGAAGTAACCGGGGACCTGGTGGAGCTCGCCCGCGAGCCCAGACGCCTGGCGTTGATCGTGCTGGGCGCCGCCGGCACCACCCTCGGTGCGGCGCTGGCCCTGTGGGCCAGCGTGGAGGCCTTCGGCGGCAACACCTCGTTTGTGACCGTCACGGTGGTGACGATGGTCGGCGGCACGCTGGCCTCTGCCGCACCGACACCGGGCGGGGTGGGAGCGGTGGAGGCCGCCCTGATCGGTGGGCTGGCCGCGTTCGGCGTGCCCGCCGCGCTGGCGGTCCCCTCGGTACTGCTCTACCGGGTGTTGACCTGCTGGCTGCCGGTGTTCATCGGCTGGCCGGTGATGCGATGGCTGACCGAGAACGACATGATCTGAGCTACAACGCTATCCCGCCCCCGCCGCGGCATACACCCGGCTGACCTCGGGTTCGGCATAGCCGGCGTCGGTGACCGCGGCGCGCACCGCGTCACCCACCTTCAAGGTGAGCTGGGTGGGCACCAGCGCGATCACGCAGCCGCCGAACCCGCCGCCGGTCATCCGGGCACCGAGGGCGCCGGCGGCCACCGCACTGTCGGCGATCAGATCGATGTGCTCGGTGGTGATCTCGAAGTCGTCGCGCATCGAGGCGTGCGAGGAGTTGAACAGCGCTCCGGCAGCCGCGAAGTCCAGCTCCGCGCACGCGGCGACGAAATCCAGCACCCGATCATTCTCGGTGAGCACATGCCTGGCACGCCGGGCGTCGACCGGGTCATGCAGTGCGCTCAGCGCTTCCACGCCCCGATGCTGAACGTCGCGCAACGACGCCACCCCCATTTCGGCGGCTGCCCGTTCACACGATGCTCGCCGTGCGGCGTATTCGCCGTCCACGTGGCCATGCCGCTGGCCGGAGTCCAGCAGCAGCAGGGTCACCCCGGAAGCATCGGGGTCAAACGGTGTCGGGTGCACCGTGACGTCCCGGAAGTCGATCAGCAGGGCATGGGACACCTCACCGAACAGTGACGACAGCTGATCCAGCAGACCCGTTGGCGCACCGACATAGTCATTCTCGGCGCGTTGGCCGATCCGGGCCTGATCGATCCGGTCGAGTTGTAGACCCGCTGCGGTGCTCAGCGCACCGAGCACCGCGCATTCCAGAGCCGCCGAGGACGACAGGCCCGAACCGATCGGCACGTCACTGCTGATGGTCATCGAGCCCCCGGGGACGGCGAATCCGCTGTCGCGCAACGCCCAGACCACTCCCGCGACATAGGCACCCCAGCCGTGGATCCGGCCGGGACTGGTGTCCAGCGCGATGGTCACCGGCGTGTCGGCGCGGTCGCTGAGCACGGTGAGCGTGTCGGCATCGTCCGGGGTGAACGTGACATGCGTGCGCTGCGGCAACGCTATAGGCAGTGCGAAACCACCGTTGTAGTCGGTGTGTTCGCCGATCAGGTTGACCCGCCCCGGCGCAGAGTAGGTGATCACAAGTCACGCAGCCTAGCCGCCACAGCCTCCGGGGTGACGTCGGCGATGAACGCATCCATCGCCGACTCCGAGGCCGCCAGATACTTCAGTTTGGACGCACTCCGTCTGATCGACATCAACTCCACGTGGAAATAGCCGTCGGCCTGGACGCCGCGGTCGCGGTATTGGTGCAGGGCGGCCATGTAGGGCAGCGGGGCATCGTAGATCCGGTCGAAGCGGCCCAACAGGTCTCGGTAGACGAGCGCGAAGTCGTCGAGTTCGTCATCGGTCAGGTCAGTCAGGTTGTGCACCCGACGGTTCGGGTAGAGGTGAACCTCTACCGGCCAGCGTGCGGCGAAGGGAACGAACGCGGTGAAGTGGTCGGAGCGCGCCACCACTCGGGTGCCGTCTGTGCGCTCGGCGGCCAGCAGGTCGGCGAACAGGTTGGTGCCATGTGCAATTCGATGCTGACGGGCCTGCGCCAGCATCGCCGCGGTGCGTGGGGTCAGATAGGGGTAGCCGTAGATCTGGCCGTGCGGGTGGGCCAGGGTCACCCCGATCTCCTCGCCGCGGTTCTCGAAGCAGAACACCTGCTCGATGCCGGGCCGGTTCAGTAGGTCGGCGGTGCGATGCCGCCAGGCCTGCACCACCAGAAGCGCGTGGGCCGGCGGCAGGTCGGCGAACGATCCCGTGTGATCGGGCGAGAAGCAGATCACCTCGCAGCGCCCCACGCCCGGCTTGGAAACAAACTCGGTGACGAAGCCGTCGGCGTCGGGCGGGGTGACCACACTGGTCCCCGGCCCCGCGAGGCTGGGGAACCGGTTCTCAAAGACCACCACGTCGTAGTCGGCGGCCGGCACCTCACTGGTGAGGCCGCTCGGGCCGGGGCAGAGCGGGCAGGCATCGGCAGGGGGCTTATAGGTTCGGTCTTGGCGTTGCGCGGCGATGATCACCCAATGGCCGGTGGTGCGGTCGAACCGTAGTTGCGACGGCTCGGGGTCGCGCGGCGGCAGCGGCCGACGATCCGGCATCGGGTCTGGCGTGTGGCCGGGCAACGCGAAGAACAGCTGCTCGCGGCCGTCGGCCAGCGTCCAGCGCAGCGGGGCGCTCACGCGATCAGCCGCGGGTGCAGCCGCTGGGGCGCGATCGTGACTCCGGCCGCCACGTCGTCGGCCAGGTCCGCGGCAAAGCCCCGCAGCCCGGCCAGGTCGATCCCGTGCGGCGCCGGGGGCGGCACCGTCGCCAGGTGTTCGGCGCCGCGGCGCAGCAGACTGATCGCACCGCTGACGTTCCCGCGTTGCACGTGCGTGACGCCCACCGCCAGCTGCGCCAAGCCCTGCCAGAGGTCACGTTCGGCGGCGGGACGGTGTTTCCAGGCGGCTTCGAGTACCTCGTGGGCGTTGAACGCCAGCCCGTCGTCCAGCAGCAGCTGCGCGTAGGCGAGCATCTGCGCGGGCGGGAGGTTGAGGTCGTCAGGAACGCCCTGGACACCGTCCTGGCTGCCTCGCGGCAACGGGCGGCCCAGACGGTCCCGCGGCCGGGCGTTGCGGGGGCGGCCGGAGTTGTCGCGGTCGCGGGTTGTCATGGGCTCATCATGCCGCGAGTCGGAATCCGGCGACGCTCCCACGGTGTGTTGCGTCGCAGGATTCCGGCTCGGCCTGCAGGCCCGGGAAACCTAGGCCGGCTTGACGGCGATCACCTCGATGGCAGCCATGTTGTCGCGGTGACGGCGGAACGTCGCACGCATACTGCGCACCCGGGCCCGCGCGTCGGAATCGCGCAGCACGTTGAACACGAACCGCAGCGCCCCGGGCAGGCCTTCGTCGGCGACCAGCCGGCGGGGCTCCAGCAGTGCCATCGGCGCGTAGCCGATCTTCTCCACAGCGAACCCCGCTTCGGTGAGCAACTCGGTCCATTCCCCGGCGGTCAGCGGACGGGCGTTGACCTTGATGGAGCGGGCCAGCGCGGTCCGGACCTCGTCCTTGACGGCGTCCGGCACATCGTGGGGCTGAAGCACCATCTCGTGGATGGCGTAGCGGCCGCCGGGACGCAGCACCCGGAAGGCCTCTCGGATGATGTCGGCCTTGTGGGCGTTGGTCTGCATGGTCAGCATCGCTTCGCCGATCACGACGTCGGCGCTGTCGGCGTCCAGACCGGTCTGCGAGGCCTCCCCGGTGACGACTCGGCCCCGGCTGCCGATTGCCGAACGCACGGCGCCGGCCGCGTTCGTGTCGGCCTCGACGCCGGTGTAGCTGCCGGGGTTGCGCGCCAGGATGTCGGTCGCCGTGCGCCCCAGGCCGGGTGCCAGCTCCACCACATCGACGCCGGTCAGGCGCGCGTCGGCCAGCATTCGGTGGGTCAGCTCGAGCCCGCCGGGCCGCAGGACGCGTTTGCCCAGCCGGGCGAAGAGCCAGTGGCCGGGCAGGTCGGCGGTCTTGCGGTCGGGCATCGGCAGGTTCATGAAACCAAGGTTAGCCTTACCAACATCGCAGCCGCCAGAGGTCTTTAGGCTCCGGAATAGCCACGGCCCCCTCGGTGTTCGACCGAACATGCCCAAGCCATTCACCGAAACCGAACGCCAGCAGTTCCTCGCCGACAAGCACGTCGCGGTGTTGTCCGTTGCGGCCACCGACGGCCGCCCACCGGCCAGCGTCCCGATCTGGTACGGCTACACCCCCGGCGGCGACATCGTCATCAACACCGGAGCCGGCAGACGCAAGGCCAGGCTGATCGAGCAGGCCGGCGTGGTGACACTGGTGGTGCAGCACGAAGACCTGCCCTACCAATACGTGATCGTCGAAGGCACCGTGGTCCAGACCACCACGCCGGCACCGCTGGACCAACGTGAAGCCATCGCGATCCGCTATCTGGGAGAGGAAGGCGGACGGGCCTTCGCCGCCAGCATGGACGACGAATCCAGCGTGCTGTTCACCATTCGGCCCGACCGCTGGCTGACCGCCGACTACTCCGGCGACCTCTAGCCACGACGAAAGCCCGACGCGATGCTGCCCGTGCTCGACCTGTCCGAGGCCGACACCGACACTGCCGGGTTTCGCCGGGCGCTGCGGGAGGCCGCCCATACGCACGGCTTTTTCTATCTCACCGGTCACGGCGTGCCCGACACGCAGATCACCGAGGCCCTTGAGCTGGCGCGGCAGTTCTTCGGATTGCCCGAGGAGGACAAGCAACGGATCAGCCAGTTGCAAAGCCCGCATTTCCGGGGCTATTCACGCGTGGGCGGCGAGCTGACCAACGGCTGCATCGACTGGCGCGAGCAGATCGACATCGGTCCCGAACGCCCGGCGCTGCCCGGCGCGCAGGGCTTCTGGCACCTGCAGGGCCCGAATCTGTGGCCGCAGCAGCCGGCGGCCTTCAGACCCGCATTCGAGTCGTGGGATCGCTCACTGTCCTGGGTGGGCCGCACCTTGCTCGGGCACTGGGCGGCCTCGCTGGGCGCTGGAGAAGATCTGTTCGACGACGCTTTCACCGCTCCGTCGACGCTGATCAAGGTGATCCGCTATCCCGGTACCGCGCACAGCGATCAAGGTGTCGGTGCCCACAAGGACTCCGGGGTGTTGACCCTGCTGCTCGTCGAGCCCGATTCCGAGGGCCTGCAGGTGGAAAGCGCGCCCGGTGAATGGGTGGATGTGGCTCCCGTGGCGGGTGCGTTCATCGTCAACATCGGTGAACTGCTCGAAGTCGCGACCGACGGCTACCTGCGAGCCACACGTCACCGGGTGCGCTCACCCCGGCCCGGCACCGACCGAGTGTCGATCGCCTACTTCCTCAACCCGGCCCTGGATGCCACCGTCGCGCGCATCACCCTGCCTGCCGCGCTAGCCGTCCTGGCCCGCGGGGTGGAGACAGACCCCGACAATCCCCTCTACAACACTTACGGCCAGAACGCCTGGAAGTCGCGGACGCGAGCACACCCGGACGTGGCCGCGTTGCACCACGGGATCACGCCGGCCCCGACCGCATCCCGGCCGTCAGACCACCTGGCGACCGGCCAGGAAGGTGGCGCGCACCTCTAGATCCGCGATCGCTTCCGGGGCGACGGTGCGCGGGTCCGCCGAGAGCACCACCAGATCGGCATACTTGCCCACTTCCAGGGAACCTGTCACGTCGTCGGCGAACAGCTGCCAGGCCGCGTCGAGGGTCTGCGCCCGGATCGCCTGCTCGACGGTGAGCCGCTCCTCGGGCGCCAGGACCCGCCCACTGGGCGCCACCCGGGTGGCGGCGACGCTGATATTGCGCAGCGGCTCTTCGGGGGTGACCGGCGCGTCGTTGTGCAGGGAGATACGAATGCCGGCCGCGACGGCAGAGGCCGCCGGCATCCAGCGTGACCCGTGTTCCTCCCCGAACAGCCCGTCGACCAGAACATCCCCCCAGTAGTGCAGGTGGTCGACGAACAGGCTGCAGGTGACACCCAACGCGGCGGCACGGCGCAACTGCTCGGGGCGAATGGCACCGACGTGTTCGAGGCGCAGCCGGTGATCGTCGCGCGGGTGCCGGCGCAACACATCTTCGTAGACGTCGAGGATGGTGTCGACGCCGTTGTCACCGTGCACGTGGCAGGCCATCTGCCAGCCGTGCGGGAAATACGCCTCGACGATCTCGGTCAACTGTTCACCGGTGTAGTTGGCGTGCCCGCACGATCCGGGTTCGACGCCGATGACGCGGGTGGCTTCGGTGTCCAGATACGGGAAGGACAGGTCGATGTTGCCGATCCACGGCGAGCCGTCCACCCAGATCTTGATACCGACCTGACGCGCAATGTCGTCACCGTCGCCTGGCGAGGCGTCGGTGTGCAACTGCGGATTGGATATCTCGTAGGTGCGCAGTCGTACCGTCAGCTCGTCATGCAGTGCCTGCACCAATGGCCGGAACTGCGGCGAGAACGCCATCTCCGAGATCGTCGTCAACCCCGCCCGGTTGAGCCGCGCACACTCGGCACGCAGCATCGCCGGAGCGTCTCCGGGCAGCATGGCCTCACCCAGCAGCGGAATGAGCGCCCCGGTCTCCTCCGCGGTCCCGTCCAGTTCACCGGCGGCGTCGCGGCCATACTTGGCCCCGACCGGGTCCGGGGTGTCGCGGGTCAGCCCCGCCGCTCGGCCGGCCACGCTGTTGAAGTACGCCTTGTGTCCCGAGTTGTGCACGATCACCAGCGGGCTGTCCGGTGCGAGGCCGTCCAGCCAGGCCAACGTCGGCTCAGGCAGGCCCGGCTGCAGCAGCTGGTCCCAGCCGATCGCGTAGGCCCCCGCGGCGCCGCGCGCGGCGACCTCTGCGCGGACCAGATCCACCACGGCATCTGCGTCTGTCAGGGTGACGGGCCGGATGTCGACCATCCGCCCCGACAGCACGACCGACTCCATCAGCGGGTGACCGTGGGCCTCGACGAAACCGGGCAAGACACAGCCGTCGCCGATGTCGAGCACCTGGGTGTCCGGGCCGATCAGACTCTCGATGTCTGCGCGGGCGCCGACCGCGACGATGCGCCCCTCGGTGACAGCCAGCGCCTCGGCGGTCGGTTGCGCATCATTGACCGTCAGGGCCGTGCCGATGACGACGAGATCCGCTGCGGGCATGGTGGGCTCCTTCTCGGCGGGCATCGCCGGAGTGTAAGCCGCCGCGAGTACGCGAAGATGCGAGCCCGCGGAATTGACTGCGCGGAAAGGTTTTACGCAGCCTGTGTCCAACCGTTGACTCCTCCAGGGCCCCTCGGCTTAATGACTGCAGGAGGCGGGGGAACGCCTGCCGGCCCACTTCCGAACCGCCGAGCGTCCACCGGGTGGACCTGCTGGCGGTCAAAGCCGCACTGACCCACGGGCAGCCGCCGAGGCTCGCCGCCAGGTCCGCGACCCCGAAAACAAGTCAGGCCCCCTCGAAAGGGGGCCTGACCAGTGTGGCAGGTACAGGATTCGAACCTGTGTAGGCTTCCGCCGACGGATTTACAGTCCGCTCCCATTGGCCGCTCGGGCAACCTGCCGTATCGCGTTTAGCAGACTACAACGAGGATGTACCCACAACACAAATCGGCCAGCACACCCATCAAGAGAGGACAGGTCTCGTGGCGGACTCATCGTTCGACATCGTCAGCAAGGTCGATCGGCAGGAGGTCGACAATGCCTTGAACCAGGCCGCCAAGGAACTGGCCACCCGGTTCGACTTCCGCGGCACCGACACCACCATCGCCTGGAAGGGCGAGGAGACCATCGAGCTGGTGAGCTCCACCGAGGAGCGAGTCAAGGCTGCCGTCGACGTCTTCAAGGAAAAGCTGATCCGCCGCGACATCTCGATGAAGGCGTTCGACGCCGGGGACCCGCAGCCGTCGGGCAAGACCTACAAGGTGAGCGGCAGCCTCAAGCAGGGCATCGACTCCGAGCACGCCAAGAAGATCAACAAGCTGATCCGCGACGAGGGCCCCAAGGGCGTCAAGTCCCAGGTCCAGGGCGAGGAGATCCGGGTGTCGTCGAAGAAGCGCGACGACCTGCAGGCGGTCCAGGCGCTGCTCAAAGGTGCCGACCTGGATGTGGCGCTGCAGTTCGTGAACTACCGCTAGCGCAATCCCGACCCGCCGGCCCGCCCGGTGCCTAGTCTGGGATTGTGACTACCGAAGAGGTCGTGGACGTCGTCATCATCGGGGCCGGCATCTCCGGTATCGGCGCGGCCTACCGAATCACCGAGCGCAACCCGGGCACCAGTTACGTCATCCTGGAACGGCGCCAGCGGATCGGCGGTACGTGGGATCTGTTCCGCTATCCCGGAGTGCGCTCCGACAGCAGCATCTTCACGTTGTGCCTGCCGTATGAGCCCTGGACCCGGCGGGAACGGGTCGCGGGCGGCGACGAGATCCGCGACTACCTGACCGACGCAGCACACAAGCACGGCATCGACCGCCACATCCGGTTCAACAACCACGTCCTGGAGGCCGACTGGGATTCGGCGACCGACACCTGGGCGGTGACAGCGCACGAGAACGGCACCCCGCGGACTTACCGCAGCAGGTTCGTGTTCTTCGGGTCCGGCTACTACAACTACGACGACGGCTACACCCCGGACTTTCCCGGTGCCGAGACGTTCGCCGGGACGCTGGTGCACCCGCAGCACTGGCCCCAAGATCTGGACTACGCCGACAAGAACGTGGTGGTGATCGGCAGCGGGGCCACTGCCATGTCCCTGGTGCCGGCGTTGGCCGAGACTGCCGCGCGGGTGACCCTGCTGCAGCGCACACCGACCTACCTGATCTCGGCGCCCAAGTACAGCATGTTCGTCAACGTGGTCTCGAAGCTGTTTCCCCGCAAGGTCGCTCACCCGATCATTCGGTTCGTCATGGCGCTCTTCGAGGGCTACGTGTGGTTCCTGGCCCGCAAAACGCCTCCGCTGCTGAAGTGGATGCTGCGTCGCGAGGCCGTGCAGAACCTTCCCCCCGGCTACGCCGTGGACACCCACTTCAAACCGCCGTATCAGCCGTGGGACCAACGCCTATGCCTGATCCCCGACGCCGACCTCTACGCCCACATCAGCGCCGGGCGTGTGGAGATGGTCACCGAGCGGATCGATCACTTCGACACCACCGGAATCACGTTGCAGTCCGGGGCACACCTGGACGCCGACATCATCGTCACCGCCACCGGCCTGCAGCTACAGGCACTCGGTGGGGTGCGGATCAGCCTGGACGGCAACGAGATCAAACCCACCGACCGATTCGTCTACAAAGCGCACATGCTCGAAGACGTACCGAATCTGTTCTGGTGCGTGGGCTACACCAACGCGTCCTGGACGCTGCGCGCCGACATCACCGCGCGCGCCACCGCCAACCTGCTGTCCTACATGGCTTCCCGCGGCTACACACATGCTTACCCACACCTGGGCGACCAGCCGATGACCGAGAAGTCGGCCTGGGACATCCAAGCCGGCTATGTGCTGCGCGCACCACACGCGCTTCCGCGCTCGGGCACCAAACGGCCCTGGAACGTTCGGCAGAACTACTTCGCCGACGCCCTGGACTTCCGGTTCGACCAGATCACCGAGTCCATGGTGTTCGGGCGGGCCGGAGAGGCGATACCGCTGGCCGGGTAGTGGCTGGGCTGCCGTTTAGGCGACATGTCCACAAACCGCCGGTATGGCGGTGGCGACGGCAATACGCTGTCGCTCATGCCTGCTGCTACTCGTACACCCAATGTCGTCGTGCTCGGAGGCGGATCGTTCGGCACCACCGTGGCATCTATCTGCTCGCGCCGCGCGCCGACGCTGCAATGGGTCCGATCGGAATCGACCGCCGCCGACATCAACGACAACCACCGCAACAGCCGCTACCTGGGCAACGACGTGGAGCTCAGCGAAACGCTTCGCGCCACCACCGACTTCGCCGAGGCCGCACACTGTGCCGATGTCGTCGTGATGGCGGTTCCCTCGCACGGATTCCGGGGAGTCCTCGAAGAGCTGGCCGCCGAGCTGCGCCCCTGGGTGCCGGTGGTCTCGCTGGTCAAGGGCCTGGAGCAGGGCACCAACATGCGGATGTCGCAGATCGTCGACGAGATACTGCCCGGACATCCGGCCGGCATCCTGGCCGGGCCGAACATCGCCCGCGAGGTCGCCGAAGGATACGCCGCAGCCGCGGTGCTGGCCATGCCCGATCAGAGCCTGGCGTGCGAGCTGGCGTCACTGTTTCGTACCAAGCGGTTCCGGGTCTACACCACCGACGACGTGATCGGTGTCGAGATGGCCGGGGCCCTCAAGAACGTGTATGCGATCGCGGTCGGGATGGGCTACTCGCTGGGGATCGGCGAGAACACTCGGGCCATGGTGATGTCGCGCTCGGTACGGGAGATGTCCAAGCTGGGTGAGGCCATGGGCGGGGCCCGCGACACGTTCGCAGGTCTGGCCGGGATGGGCGACCTGATCGTCACCTGCACCAGCCAGCGCAGCCGCAACCGGTACGTCGGCGAACAACTGGGATCCGGCAAGCCCATCGACGAGATCATCGCGTCGATGAACCAGGTGGCCGAGGGCGTTCGGGCCGCCAGCGTGATCATGAAGTTCGCCGCACAGTACGGGCTGAGCATGCCGATCGCCCGCGAGGTCGACGGTGTGATCAACCACGGCTCCACCGTCGAGCAGGCCTACCGCGGGCTGATCGCCGAAACACCGGGCCACGAAGTGGAGGGAGCGGGCTTCTAACTGCCAGAAACCTGTCAATACCTGCCAGAAACCTGGTAATTCCCTTCGGTTGTGTAACCGATGTTTACTTTCTAGACATGTTCACTTGGTGAACCGGTAATAATCGATGAATATCTTTGCTGCATCTCAGCGACGTCTTATGAGAAGAGCAGGGGAGTTACCGGATGCTGACCGCGCGAAGAGCCGGCGATGCCATCACCAACCGCACAGCCAGGTCACGATCGATCCTTCGGTATGACTTCCCGGCGTCATTGGTGGTGTTCCTGGTAGCGCTGCCGCTGTCACTGGGCATCGCCATCGCCTCGGACGCGCCGGTACTGGCCGGCCTGATCGCCGCTATCGTCGGCGGCCTCGTCGTCGGCCTGTTCGGCGGCTCGCCCTTGCAGGTGAGCGGGCCGGCGGCCGGCCTGACGGTGATAGTCGCAGATCTGGTGGCAACCTTCGGCTGGAAGGTGACGTGCGCTATCACCGTCGGCGCCGGAGTGCTCCAAGTTCTGCTCGGCCTGAGCCGGGTGGCGCGAGCCGCGCTGGCCATCTCCCCGGTGGTGGTGCACGCGATGCTGGCCGGTATCGGCGTCACCATCGCCCTACAACAACTGCACGTCCTGTTGGGCGGCAAGTCGGCCAGCTCAGCCTGGGTGAACCTGACTTCCCTACCCAGCGAGATCATCGACGCCAACGGACCTGAGCCGCTCCTGGGAATCCTGGTGATCATCACGATGCTCGCCTGGCGATCAGTGCCCGGTCCGCTGGGCCGGATTCCCGGCCCCCTGGTGGCGATCATCGGGGCGACGCTGCTGTCCTTGACGTTCTCCCTCGATGTTCGCCGCATCACCCTCGACGGCTCGCTGCTGGACGCCGTTGCGCTGCCTGAGCTACCCCACGGTCAATGGGCAGCCGCCGTCATCGGAGTGGTCACCGTGGCGTTGATCGCCAGCGTGGAGAGCCTGCTCTCGGCGGTGTCGGTTGACCGGATGCACAACGGCCCGCGCACCGACTTCAACCGCGAACTGATCGGGCAGGGCACCGCGAACGTCACCTCGGGCCTACTCGGTGGCCTGCCGATCACCGGGGTGATCGTTCGCAGCGCGACCAACGTCAGTGCCGGCGCGAAATCGCGGGCGTCGGCTTTCCTGCACGGGGTGTGGATCCTGCTGTTCGCCCTGCCGTTCGCCGGTCTGATCCAGCAGATTCCGAGCGCTGCGCTGGCCGGGTTGCTGATCACCGTCGGCGTCCAGCTGATCAAACTGGCTCACGTCGAAACAGCATGGCGCAGCGGTGATATCGCCATCTATGCGGTGACCATCGTCGGCGTGGTCTTCCTGAACCTGCTGGAGGGGGTCATGATCGGGTTGGCACTGGCGCTGGTCATGACCGGCTGGCGAGTCATCCGGGTCAAAGTCACTTCCGAGCAGGTCGGCGAGGCGTGGCTGGTTTCCATCACCGGCGCCTGCACCTTCCTGGCACTGCCGAGGCTCACCGGCGTACTGGCGCGGATTCCCGCGGGCGCCCGGGTCATCCTGGACATCTCGACTACCTACCTCGATCACGCCGCCGAACAAGCCCTCGACGACTGGCAGCAGCAGCACTGCGCCAACGGCGGCACCGTCGTGCGGCCGGGACAGTCCGGCGAGGATGCGGACTCCTCCTGCACGACCTGCGCACCGGAGGTCCGGCTTGAGGTGAGTCCGGAAGCGCTCGCACATGCGGTCCACAACGACGTGCCCGCGTTGGGCGTTCCCGGATCGAGCAGGAACGGACGCGCCTGATCGGAGCCGACAGGCCCCGCTATCCCCGGGCCATCGCCTCGAGCCGGCGAATCCGATCAGCCATCGGGGGGTGGGTGGCGAACAGCTGGCCGACCTTTTCACCTGCCCGGAACGGGTTGGCGATCATCAGATGCGACTGGCTGGCCAGTGCCGGCTCGGGCGGCAGCGGGGCGGCCTGCACGCCGTCGGAGATCTTGCGCAGCGCGGAGGCCAGCGCCAGTGGGTCGCCCGAGAGCACGGCGCCGGATTCGTCGGCCTGGTACTCGCGTGACCGCGATACCGCCAACCGGACCACCGAGGCCGCCAGCGGCCCCACCAAGGCGACCAGCAGCATGGCCAGCGGGTTGCCGTCGCGGCGGTTGCCCATGAACATCGCCATGTTGGCCAAGCCGGTGATCACCGAGGCCAGTGCACCGGCGACACACGAGATCAGGATGTCGCGGTTGTAGACGTGGGACAGCTCGTGGCCGAGCACAGCGCGCAACTCCCGTTCGTTGAGCAGGCGCAGGATTCCGCTGGTACAGCACACCGCGGCGTGGCGCGGGTTCCGGCCGGTGGCAAAGGCATTGGGCGCATTGGTGTCACTGACGTACAACCGAGGCATCGGCTGGTGGGCCGTGGTGGCCAGCTCACGCACGATCCGGTAGATCTCCGGCGCCTGAACCTCAGTCACCGGTTGGGCACGCATGGCCCGCAACGCCAGCTTGTCGCTGTTGAAGTAGGTGTAGGCGTTCATTCCTACGGCGAACAGCACCGCCACCCACATCATCTGCGGTCCGAAGGCCCGACCCACCAAGACGATCAACGCCGACATCACCAACAGCAGAAAGAACGTCTTCGCCGTGTTGTGGTGCGGGTGCCAGGTCATCGACTCCTCCTTGAAGAACCTTGAAGAACCCCAGTCGTGCTCATTAAACGCCGCCGGGGTCGCACGAGTTCCGCAACCGCGATCAGCCGTGTCGGTTGACGGTGTAGTCGACCAGGCTGGCCAGGGCTGCCCGGCCGACACAGTCGGGCAGCTCGGCCAGCTCCGCGCGAGCCCGCGCCGCATAGTCGGCCACCGTCTGCTTGGCCTGGACCATGCCGGCCGACGCCCGCAACAGGCCCAGCGCCTCGTCGACCGCCGCGTCCTCAGTGACCGGGCCGGCCAGCAGCACGCGCAGCCGCTCGGCGTCGGCTCCGGTTCCCTGCAGCGCGTAGAGCACCGGCAGGGTGTGCACACCTTCACGCAAATCGGTGCCGGGCAGCTTGCCGGACTCGTCAGGGTCGGAATCGATGTCGATGATGTCGTCGGAGATCTGGAATGCGGTGCCCACGATCCCGCCCAGCCGGGCCAGTCGTTCGATCTGCTCATCGCCGGCACCGGAGAACGTCGCGCCGAACCGCCCCGACGCCGAGATCAGGCAGGCCGTCTTTTCGTAGACCACCTTGAGGTAGTGCTCGATGGCGTCCGCGCCCTCGGCCGCACCGCGGGTCTCGCGCATCTGCCCGGTCACCAGCTCTGCGAAGGTCTCGGCGATGATCCGCACCGCGTCCGGGCCCAGTCGCGACACCAGGCGTGACGCGGTCGCGAACAGGTAGTCGCCGGCCAGAATCGCAATGTTGTTGCCCCACCGGGCATTGGCGCTCGGCGCTCCGCGGCGGATCTGCGCCTCATCCATCACATCGTCGTGATACAGCGTGGCCAGGTGCACCAGCTCGATCACCGCGCCGGCGACCGTTACCTGCCACGCGTCGGGCTCGGGCCCGAGCTGAGCGGACAGCACCGTGAACAGCGGACGGAAGCGCTTGCCGCCGGCATCGAACAGGTGGGTCACCGCCTCGGTCATCAGGCCGTCGCCGCCCCGCAGCTCGGTGTCCATCAGCTCTTCGATGCGGGCGACCCCGTCACGCACCCGACCCGCGAAATCCGGGTCCCCCAGGCCGCCGAAATCCAACCCCGCCACCACACTCGCCGGTGTCCTCACGGCTCCAACATACTGGTGACTGTGAATTCCAGGGCTGAGACGGTGGCCGAGGTAGTGGTAGTGGGTGCCGGACCGGCCGGGTCGGCGGCAGCCGCTTGGGCCGCCAGAGCGGGCCGCGACGTGCTGCTGATCGACTCAGCCGCATTCCCCCGGGACAAGACGTGCGGGGACGGCCTGACCCCCCGCGCCGTCGAGCAGCTGGAACTGCTCGGCCTCGGCGAGTGGCTCGACGGTCACATCCGCCACCGCGGCCTGCGGATGGCCGGTTTCGGCAGCGAACTCGAAGTGGACTGGCCGGGCCCGTCCTTTCCCTCGACCGGCAGTGCCGCGCCCCGCACCGAACTCGACGAGCGAATCCGCAGAGTCGCCGAAGACTCCGGCGCCCGAATGCTGCTGGGCGTCAAGGCGGTCGACGTTCAGCACGATGCGTCGGGAAGAGTGCGCTCGATCGTGCTGGGCGACGGCTCGCAGGTGGCCTGCCAGACCCTGATCGTTGCCGACGGTGCGCGCTCCACGCTGGGCCGGGCGCTGGGCCGCCAATGGCACCAGGAGACGGTCTACGGGGTGGCCGCCCGCGGCTACCTGGCCTCCCCGCGCAGCGACGAGCCCTGGCTGACGTCGCACCTGGAGCTGCGCTCACCCGAGGGAGCGGTGCTGCCGGGCTACGGATGGATCTTCCCGCTGGGCAACGGCGAGGTGAACATCGGCGTGGGAGCACTGGCCACCGTCAAACGGCCCGCGGACGTGGCGCTGCGACCGCTGATGGCCTACTACGCCGACCAGCGCCGCGAAGAATGGGGATTCGACGGCCCGGTACGCGCGCCATCGAGCGCGCTGCTGCCCATGGGCGGCGCGGTCTCGGGGGTCGCCGGACCCAACTGGATGTTGATCGGTGATGCCGCGGCCTGCGTCAACCCGCTCAATGGTGAGGGCATCGACTACGGCCTGGAGACCGGGCGATTGGCCGTCGATCTGCTGACCGCGTCGGGACCGTCGGCGGTGCTCACCCAGGCCTGGCCCGAGCTGCTCACCGCCCACTATGCCCGGGCGTTCTCGGTGGCCCGGCGGCTGGCGCTGTTGCTGACGTTCCCCCGCTTCCTGCCGGCCACCGGACCGCTGGCAATGCGCTCCCCGGCCTTGATGAAGTTCGCCGTGCGGGTGATGGGTAACCTGGTCACCGACGAGGACGCCGACTTTGTGGCCCGGATCTGGCGCGGCGGTGGGCGATTGTCGCGGCGTATCGATGGCCGCCGCCCGTTCTCCTAGCACTGACATTGCGACGGTATATCAACATCGTTGACATACGTCGGGGCCGTTGCTATACCGGAGTCATGAGCGAACCCATGGAACTGCACTTCGACGCCGCCTACCGGGGAGAATCCGAGGAGCTGGGGGCAGGAACCAAGCCACCGTGGAGCATCGGAGAGCCTCAGCCCGAACTGGCTGCACTGATCGCCGAGGGCAGATTCCACGGCGATGTCCTCGACGTCGGCTGCGGCGAGGGCGCCATCTCGCTGTATCTGGCCGAACGGGGCCACACCACCGTGGGCCTCGACAGCTCGCCCACCGCCATCGACCTGGCCCGCCGTGAAGCCGCCGAACGCGGCCTGACCAACGCCACCTTCGAGGTCGCCGACATCAGCGCGTTCTCCGGCTATGACGGCCGCTTCGGCACCATCGTGGACAGCACCCTGTTCCACTCGATCCCGGTCGAAGCCCGCGACGGCTACCAGCGCTCGATCGTGCGCGCCGCCGCGCCCGGGACGTCGTACTTCGTGCTGGTGTTCGACAAAGCCGCCATCCCGCAAGGCCCGCCGTTCGCGGTGACCGCCGACGAACTGCGCGAGGTGGTCGCCAAGTACTGGGTGATCGACGAGATCAAGCCGGCCCGCATCCACGCGGTGTTCCCCGACGAGTTCCCCGGCTTCGGCGGCGTTCCGCTGCGGGCAGAGGCAGGCGGTCGCAAGTCGGCCGCGGGCTGGCTGCTCTCGGCCCACGTGGGCTGAGCCGGAAGGTCGAGCGTCAGGCCAGCGGCTTGCGGGCCGAATGCAGCGCGACGATGCCACCGGTGAGGTTGCGCCAGCTGACCTCCGACCACCCCGACGCCTCGATCTGCGCCGCCAACGCGGCCTGATCCGGCCAGGCACGGATGGACTCGGCGAGGTAGACGTAGGCCTCCGGGTTCGACGACACCGCGCGTGCCACCGCAGGTAGCGCCCGCATCAGGTACTCCTTGTAGGCGGTGGCGAACACCGGCACGGTCGGGGTGGAGAACTCGCACACCACCAGCCGCCCCCCGGGGCGGGTCACCCGGGCCATCTCCCGCAGGCCCGCGGTGTGGTCGACGACGTTGCGCAACCCGAAACTGATCGTGACCGCATCGAACACCCCGTCGCCGAACGGCAGTTTGGTGGCGTCCCCGGCCACCTTGGGCACCGGGCGCCCTGCACCGGCGGTCAGCATCCCGACCGAGAAGTCCGCCGCCACGCACCAGGCACCCGATTTCGCGAGCTCGACCGTGGACACCGCGGTCCCGGCGGCCAGGTCCAGCACCTTCTCCCCCGGCTGCAACTCGAGCGCTTTCCGGGTGGCCCGGCGCCAGGACCGGTCTCGTCCCAGCGACAGCACCGTGTTGGTCAGGTCGTAGCGACGGGCGACGCCGTCGAACATCGACGCCACGGCATGGGGGTCTTTGTCCAGGCTGGCGCGGCTCACCGGGTTGACGCTACCCGCCTTTCGCTAGGGTCGTGGAATGCGGTCTTGGCTGGGAACATTGGTAGCACTGACGGTATTCGGCACAGCATCGGCGGCCCCGGCGACGGCCGAACCCGAGGTGGCGGGCACGGTGCTGGCCGCCGACCACTTCGGTGTACTGGCCGGCTCGGCGCAGGCCCCGGTGCAGCTGGAGATCTTCTGCGACCCCCAGTGCTCCGAGTGCGCGAAGTTCGAGGCGGCCTCCGGCGACGCCCTGGGCCGCCACCTGGCCGCCGGCGACGTCGCGGTGACCTACCGGTGGATGACGTTCTTGGACACCCGACGCCACAACGACGTCTCCGCACGCGTGGGCAATGCCCTGATGTCAGCGGCCGATCCGGCCACCTCGGCCCAGGCCTACCAGAGCTACGTGACCGCGCTGTACCGCAAGGGCGGCGCGCCCAGCCTGGACGACCTCGCGACCACGGCACGCGAGAGCGGACTGCCCACACCGGTGGTGGAGCGGATCGCCGCGGGACAGCAGGCCGTGGACGCCACATCGATGAACGCCTTCAACCGGGTGCAGCTGCTGTCGGCCAATCCCCAAAGTCCCGGCACCCCGACGGTGTACGACGTGACAACCAAGACGGTGGTCGACACCGACGAAGCCGGCTGGCTCGGCCGGCTGGTGGCTGCGCGCTAACCCGCAGCCCAGCGTCGCTCGGCGACATTGCATCCCGCCAGCGCCGCGATTCCGATCAGCCAGGCGAGCACCGCGACCGAACCGGCCGGAATGACGGCCAGCACCGCGGTGCGGTGTTGCACCCGCACCAGGTCCGGATCGGACTTGTCGTATTCGACGTAGATCCGCATCCCGGTCGCCAACTCGGAGGGATAGAGCACGCCGAGCTCGGGCCGGTAGGTGATCCGCTCCGGCGTGACGAACTCGATCGTCGAGCGCCGAAAGCCCGCGTTGAGCACCTCGGCCGCGGCGACACCCATGTCGCGCTCGATGGTGATGTCATTGCGCCACGCCCCGGCCACCAGCAACAACGATTGCAAGCTCACCAGCGCCACCAGGATCAGAATGCCCGTGCGCGTCCACCGCAGCGCACGCCCAGCCACAGAACCGGGAGCAAGCAGCCCGGGGCCACAGACCAGGCTGTGCGCCACCGGTTGCAGCACCCGAAAGGCCCGAGTGGAGCGGTAATCGGGCAGCCTCACAGCGCAGCCTTGATCGCGGCGTGCAGCGACCGCAATGACGAGCGGTCGGCTTTGACCTCGAGCACCCGCACCCCACCGCAGGATTCGGCGAGCGCGGCGGGCAGCGCATCAGCCTCTACCTGCTGGAATTCCACGTGGTAGGCGTGGCACAGCGCCGCGATATTGACGTCGTGCGGGGTGCCGAAGATACGCGATGCGACGTCGACGAACCGCGGGTCGCCCTGCTCGAGCAGCTCGAAGATGCCGCCGCCGTTGTCGTTGGAGACCACGATCGTCAGGTGCTGCGGTCTCGGTTCGGTGGGCCCGATCAGCAACCCGGAGCTGTCGTGGACGAAGGTCAGGTCACCGATCAGCGCGATCGTGCGGGCGTCGGGGTGCTGGCGCTCATGAGCCAACGCGGCACCGATCGCGGTGGACACCGTGCCGTCGATACCGGCGACCCCGCGGTTGGATCGCACGACGACGTCGCGGGTTTGCGCGGCGTTGCCCAACCCGACCAGCGCGGCGTCGCGCACGGGGTTCGATGCGCCCAACACCATCTGATCGCCGGGGCGTAGCGCGTCGGCCACCACCGCGGCCACGTGCAGGCCGGTGGTGAGCGGATGGGCCGCCAACTGCTCGCGCACCACGGCCACTGCGTGGGCATTGAGCTGCGCGCACCGCCTCAGCCAGGCCGGGTCCGGCTCCCCGGACAGGACGGCGCGGGTGCCGGTGGCCTGCGAGTTGCCGGAAACGTCGGGCCAGCGTGGCCCGGTGGTCAGCGCGTACACCGGCAGCGTCGGGTCGGCCAGCAGGGCCGCCACCGGACGATGCAGGGTGGGCCGGCCGGCCATGATCACCTGCTGCGGGCGCAGCAGCGGCAGGGTCAGCGGGTGCAGCGGATTCTGCGGTGTCGGGGCGGTGGGTTCGGCGACCGTGGGCAGCGCCGCCAGGTTGGGGTGCAGGCCCGCCCCGTGCCCGGCGATCACCACGGTGTCCGGGGACACGTCGATGTCCAGGGGCTGGTCGAAGCTGACCGGCGGGGTGAAGGTCCACGAGCGGCCGTTGGGCCTGCCTGCCGGCTCGGACTGCGGTGTTGCGTCGGCGTCGGGCACCAGGGGCTCGCGCAGCGGGATGTCGAACTGCACCGGCCCGGCGTTCGCGGTCCGAGACCCGGTGGCGGCGACCACAACCCGGCACACCGCCGAACGCCAGGTTGCGTTGAGGGCCTCAAGTCGCTCGGGGGCGTCCTCGGCCAGGCCCAGGCTGATGCTGGCGCGCACCTGGGTGCCGAAGTAGCCCAGTTGCTCCATGGTCTGATTGGCGCCGGTGCCCAGCATTTCGTAGGGACGGTTGGCGCTCAAGACGATCAGCGGCACCCGGGCATAGTTGGCCTCGACGACGGCCGGCCCCAGGTTGGCCACCGCGGTGCCCGACGTCATCGCCACACAGACCGGTGCACCCGCACCCACCGCCAGCCCGATCGCCAGATACCCGGCAGTGCGTTCGTCGATGCGCACGTGCAGGCGCAATCGGCCGGCCCGGTCGGCATCGTGCAGCGCGAACGCGAGCGGGGCGTTGCGGGAACCCGGGCACAGCACCACATCGCGGACACCGCCGCGAATCAGCTCGTCGACGACGATGCGGGCCTGTGCCGTCGAGGGGTTGGTCATTGGCACCAGGTTAGTCGTGCGCCGGGGGGCCGGCGGCCCACCGGAAAGGCTTGCCGTCGACCTCGGCGAGGAACTCCAGGGCCGCCTTGTTGACCTGGTCCGGCTTCTCGATGAAGCCGAGGTGCCCGGCATCGGGTATCTCCAGGTAACGCGCGCCCGGGATCGCCTCGGCGACCTCACGGCTCAGGTGTGCCGGGGTGACGACGTCGTCGCCGAAACCGATCACCAGCACCGGCGCGGTGATGTTGGCGTAGGCCGGCAGCCGGTTGGTCAGCGGTGCCACGTCGAGCTGGCAGCGCAACCCCGGGGTGTTTTTCACCGGCCACATGGTGAACATCGCGATCCAATCCTTGATCGCGGCGTCATCGCTGAGCGTCTTGGGCGAAAAGCTCTCCAGCAGGCGCACTTTCGCTTCGTACTCGGCGGGAAGCTCGACACCGGACTCGGCGAGCTTGGCCTCGGCCTGATAGAAGAACTCCCGCGCGCGGTCGTGGCGGCCGCGGGTGGCCATCAGGACCGCGGATTTGACCAATTCGGGTCGGGCCAGCATCAATTCCTGGGCGATGAACGAGCCCATCGACACCGAGACGATGCGGACCGGGCCGACGTTCAGCGATTCGATGAGCTGCGCGGTGTCGGCCACCATGGTTTCGGTGGTGAAACCCGAGGCATTCTCGGTGGCACCGATACCGCGATTGTCGAAGGTGATCGGGCGATACCGCGCCAGCTGGAACTCGCGCACCTGGTGCAGGTGCCAGCCGCGGCCTGCGCCGCCCCGCCCAGCGATGAACAGAACCGGCTCACCATCCTGATTACGGTCGTCGTAAGCGAGGTTGGTCACCAGAGTGAAGGTACGCGACCCGCCGACGCCTTATGGTGTCAGGATCGCAACTGCGCAGCTGGGGGACGGTGATGCAGACACGAAGCGTCGGGTTGGCGTGCACACTGGCGCTGGCCTGCGCCGTGCTCGCCGACTGTGTCCGGGTGACCGGTGGCGTGGCGTTGCCTGCCGACCGCGACGGGCCCCGGCCCGTGACTGCGGCGATGCTGCCCGAGCTACTGCTCGACGCCTCCACCGTCAACGACATCATGGGCGCCCACGGGATGCGGGTCAAAGACTCCCGGTCGCGGATGTTCGACTCCGGCCGTCAATTCCCCGACCACGACTGCCTGGCGGCGTGGATGCCCATCGAGAAGATGGTGTACACCGACATGGACTGGACGGCGACCCTCGCCCAGACCCTCACCCAGAACTCACAAGACCACGTCGCGATCCAGGCCGCGACGGTGTTCGCCGACCGCCGGGTCGCCCAGAGCTTCTTCGACATGACCGCCCAGCATTGGAAGTCCTGCGGCGAGCGAACATTCGCCACGACCAAGGACGGTTACCCGGAGTCGGCCTGGACCTTTGACACCGTCGCCGATGTGGACTCCACGCTGTGGATGACCCAGCACCAGGACGACAGCCCCGGCTGGTCGTGCCAGCGGGCACTGCGGGTCACCAACAACGTCGCCATCGACGTCTTGGCGTGCAAGCTCTACGTCAGCGACGAAGCCGTCACCATTGCCAACGGGATCGACGCCCGCTTGCCCAGCGTGTGAAGACCTACCCCGGCAACAGCCGATGACACTCCCGTACCCGGTCGATCCACCACTGCCGTCGCTGCGGCGAAGCGGCCAGGGCGTGCAGCCGGGCCGGGTCCGGAGTTATCGCCTGCACCGGCAGGTAGCCGTCGACCTGCGCCGGCGTCTCGGCGATGTCCTCGACAAACAGTGATCCGGTGCCCAACCCGCAGGCATGCGGCAATTCCGGCAGCGCCGCCGCTGCCCGTAGACCAGCGGAGATACCCACCGCCGAGTCGATCGCGCTGGAGACCACCACTGGCATACCGATCTGGTCGGCGATCTTCACCAGTGCAAAGACCCCGCCCAGCGGAGCGACTTTCAGCACAGCGATATCGGCAGCACCGGCCTTCGCGACGGCCAGCGGATCGGCGGCCTTGCGAATGCTCTCATCGGCGGCCACCGGCGTTTCGATGCGGCGACGCAGCTCGGCGAGTTCGGCGATGCTGGCGCACGGTTGTTCCAGATATTCCAATGCTCCCAGCGCCTTTGCCGCCTCGACCGCCTCATCGAGCGTCCAGCCTCCGTTCGCGTCGACCCGAACGGTGGGGATCAGCGCACGAACGGCATCGACCCGGGCGACGTCGTCGGCCAAGGTTTGGCCGGGTTCGGCGACCTTGACCTTGGCGGTGCGGGCGCCGGGAAACCGCGCCAGTACCTCGGGAACCCGCTCGGCGTCCACCGCGGGCACGGTCGCATTGATCGGAATGCGGTCGCGGACAGGCGGGGGCAGTCCGCGGTAGGCACTTTCCAGCGCGGCGGCCAGCCAGTGCGCCGCCTCGGGTGGTTGGTACTCAGCGAAGGCACCGAACTCTCCCCAACCGGCGGGGCCGTCGATCAGGGCCAGCTCCCGAACGGTGATGCCACGGAACCTGACGCGCATCGGCAACGCCACCACATGCAGGCGGTCGAGGATGTCGTCGAGGGTCACCGTGTCCACCGTAGCCAGCTTGCTCAGCCCATGGCGGCCACTCCGGCGACCTGACGCCACCGCCCCGGTACGGTCGCAGACGTGAGCAGCAACCCTTTTGACGAGAGCATCTGGCGCCCGGTCGACGGCTTCGCCGACCTGACCGACATCACCTATCACCGCCACGTCAGTGACGCGACCGTGCGGGTGGCGTTCAACCGTCCCGAGGTACGCAACGCGTTTCGGCCGCACACCGTCGACGAGCTCTATCAGGCGCTGGACCATGCCCGGATGTCCCCGGATGTCGGAGTGGTGCTGCTGACGGGCAACGGCCCGGCGCCCAAGGACGGTGGCTGGGCGTTCTGCTCCGGCGGTGACCAGCGCATCCGCGGCCGTAGCGGCTACCAGTACGCCGCCGGAGAAACAGCCGAGACCGTCGATCCTGCGCGCGCCGGACGGTTGCACATCCTGGAGGTGCAGCGGCTGATCCGGTTCATGCCCAAACCGGTGATCTGCCTGGTCAACGGCTGGGCGGCCGGCGGCGGGCACAGCCTGCATGTGGTGTGCGACCTGACCCTGGCCAGCCGGGAGCACGCCAGGTTCAAGCAGACCGACGCCGACGTCGGCAGCTTCGACGGCGGCTACGGCAGCGCCTACCTGGCCCGCCAGATAGGCCAGAAGTTCGCCCGCGAGATCTTCTTTCTGGGCCGCACGTACACCGCAGAGCAGATGCATCACATGGGTGCCGTCAACGAGGTGGTCGACCACGCCGACCTGGAAGCCACCGGGGTGCAGTGGGCTCGCGAGATCAACGGCAAATCGCCTCAGGCACAACGCATGTTGAAGTTCGCCTTCAACCTTCTCGATGACGGACTGGTGGGCCAGCAACTGTTCGCCGGCGAAGCCACCCGGCTGGCCTACATGACCGACGAGGCGGTCGAAGGCCGGGATTCGTTCCTGGAGAAGCGCGACCCGGACTGGAGCAGGTTCCCCCGCTACTTCTAGGGGCGAGGCGGCCCGTCTCCCCGAGGCTGTACTTGGCGCGCAGAAGTGCGAGTAGCGGCCACGCTAACTCTCCCCCGCAAGCGGGAGGTACCCCCAACTCGGCGCAAATACCACGCATAGACTGGCTAACCATGAGCCGCAGTCCGCTACGCCGGTTGTCCGACCAGATCACGCTCGCCACCATGCGCCCACCCGTCTCCGCGCAGCTGATGCACCGGCCCGGCGCCAAGGCCATCGACCTGACCAGCAAGCGGGTGCTGGTGACCGGGGCGTCCTCAGGCATCGGGGAAGCCGGCGCCGAACAGTTCGGGGCAGCGGGCGCCACCGTGATCGCGGTGGCCCGCCGTCAGGAAAACCTCGACGCACTGGTCCAGCGGATCACCGCCGCCGGTGGCACCGCGCACGCCATCGCGTGCGACCTGTCCGACCTGGAGGCCATCGACCAGCTGGTCAAGGATGTCGACGCGCGGTTCGGCGGGGTGGACATCCTGGTCAACAATGCCGGGCGCTCCATCCGCCGTCCGCTGGCCGAATCCCTGGAACGGTGGCACGACGTCGAGCGGACCATGCAGCTGAACTACTACTCGCCGCTGCGGCTCATCCGCGGGTTCGCTCCGGCTATGCGCGAGCGCGGCGACGGCCACATCATCAACGTCGCCACCTGGGGCGTATTCACCGACTCCTCGCCGCTGTTCGGGGTCTACAACGGCTCCAAGTCCGCACTGAGTGCCGTCAGCCGGGTCATCGACAGCGAGTGGGCCCGCTACGGCGTGCAGTCCACCACGCTGTACTACCCGCTGGTGAAGACCCCGATGATCGCGCCCACCGCGGCGTTCCAGGGCAAGCCGGGGCTCACCGCGCAGGAGGCCGGCGCATGGATGCTCGACGCGGCCCGATACCGCCCGATCCGCATCGCGCCGCGCCTGGCGCTGGCGTTTCGTGCACTGGACAACCTCAACGCCGGTTGGGCCACCGCGATCGTCAAGCGGAATCGGATCGAGCCGGTCGAGGACTGATGGAGAGCTCATGGAGGTTCTAGCCAGCCGCTTCCTGCTCCGTCCGGCCGACTATCAACGCTCGCTGCAGTTCTACCGCGACGAGATCGGGCTGGCGATCGCCCGCGACTACGGCGCCGGCATGGTCTTCTACGCCGGGCAGTCGCTGATCGAACTGGCCGGCCACGGCAACCCCGAGCATGCGGGGGCGAACTTCTCGGGGGCACTGTGGCTGCAGGTCCGTGACGTCGCCGCCACCCAAGCGGAGTTGGAGCAACGCGGAGTCGCCATCGCCCGGCCGTGGCGCCGCGAACCGTGGGGTCTGCGCGAGATGCATGTCACCGATCCCGACGGCCTGACGTTGATCTTCGTCGAGGTCCCCGACGACCATCCACTGCGCCGCGACACCCGCGGAGACAACCCCCAGAAGCCCTGAGGTTAACGACGGGGAAACAGTTCGAGACGCTTCGACATACACCCGCGTTTCGCCTGCACAATCGTTAGACAACGGCGCCGCGCAAGCCTCAGAATCTAATCCGTGATGTTCCCGTGAGCCTTGAACTGCTCCTGCTAATCATCGTGGTGATCACGGCTTTGGCCTTCGATTTCACCAACGGATTCCACGACACCGGCAACGCCATGGCGACATCGATCGCCAGTGGGGCGCTGAAGCCCAAGGCAGCGGTCACCATGTCGGCCTGCCTGAACCTGATCGGCGCCTTCCTGTCCACCGCGGTCGCCGCGACGATCGCCAAAGGCTTAGTCGACGCCCACCTGGTGACCCTCGAGATCGTCTTCGCCGGCCTGGTCGGCGGCATCGTGTGGAACCTGCTGACGTGGCTGCTCGGCATCCCCTCCAGCTCCTCGCACGCCCTGATCGGCGGCATCGTGGGCGCGATGATCGCCGCGGTCGGCGGGCACGGGGTGAACTGGAGCGGGGTGGTCTCCAAGGTGCTGGTTCCGGCGGTGGTGGCCACCGTGGTCGCGACATTGATCGCCTCGGTCGGCACCTGGCTGGTGTATCGCATCACCCGGGGCGTCGACGAGAAGCAGGCGGAGAAGGTGTTCCGGCACGGTCAGATCGGCTCAGCGGCGCTGGTCTCGCTGGCGCACGGGACCAACGACGCACAGAAGACCATGGGCGTGATCTTCCTCGCCCTGATGTCCTACGGCGCCGTAAGCACCTCGGCCACGATGCCCCCGCTGTGGGTGATCGTGAGCTGCGCGCTGGCCATGTCGGCCGGCACTTACACCGGCGGCTGGCGGGTGATCCGCACCCTGGGCAAGGGCCTCGTCGAGATCAAATCCCCGCAGGGGATGGCCGCCGAGTCCGCCGCTGCCTCCGTCATCCTGCTGTCCAGCCACTTCGGCTACTCGCTGTCGACCACCCAGGTCGCCACCGGATCGGTGCTGGGCAGCGGCGTCGGCAAGCCGGGCGCGCAAGTGCGCTGGGGTGTCGCCGGACGCATGGCGGCCGCCTGGCTGGTGACCCTGCCCATGGCAGGCGGGGTCGGCTCGGGTGCCTACGGCCTGGTCCACGGCATCGGCGGCTACCCCGGGATCATCATCGGGGTGGTGCTGCTGATCACCGCGGTCCTGGCGATCTGGCTGCGGTCGCGCCGGGCACGCATCGACCACAACAATGTCAACGCCGAATGGGACGGCAGCCTCACCGGCGGTCTGGATGCCCCCGCCGTGCAACCCGAAGAGGCCGGCCGCGAAGTCGAGAACGCCCTGAGGATGGCGTTCAACTCCGACTCCGAGGGCCCACAGTTGACCGTCGTCTCCACCGACGACCCCAACTCACGTGAGGTCATCCGCTCATGAATCAGTGGTTCAACCTGGCAGCCACCTGCAAGATCCTGGTCTTCGGACTGCTCGTCGGCGGGTTGCTGCCGGCGCTGTTCGCCGTCGGTGTACGGGTCAACGTCGCAGGCAATGGTGTCCCCGCGGTCGCCGACGGCACCACGGGCGCGCGCCGGCCACTGATGGTCGCCTTGAGCTGGGCGATCTTCCTGCTGGTGCTGGCCGTGGCGGTCATCGGCGTGCTCTTCATCGCCCGCGACTTCTTGGGTCACCACCTGGGCTGGTACCTGCTCGGCGCCAAGCGGGGCTGACCCGGTTCGACAAGGCAGGCGTGCGGCTGCAAAAATCCGCACGGTGACCTTGGAGCTGTTCCTGTTGATCACGGTCGTGATCACCGCATTGGCCTTCGACTTCACCAACGGCTTCCATGACACCGGCAACGCGGTTGCCACCGGGATCGCCAGCGGTGCGCTCAAGCCCAAGACCGCGGTGACGCTCTGTGCAACGCTGAACCTTGTCGGCGCGTTCATGTCGACCCAGGTCGCCGCCACGGTGGCCAAGGATCTGGTGGTCACGAACCTGGTGACACTGGAGGTGATGTTCGCCGGACTAGTCGGCGGCATCGTCTGGAACCTGACGACCTGGCTGCTCGGCATCCCCTCAAGCTCCTCACACGCCCTGATCGGCGGTGTGGTGGGCGCCATGCTGGCCGCGGCCGGCAAAGCCGGCGTGCGCTGGCCTGGAGTGGTCTCCAAGGTGCTGGTGCCGACGGTGATCGCGGTGCTGGCCGCGACACTGGTCGCCACGGTCGGAACCTGGCTGGTCTACCGGCTGACCCGGGGCGTCTCACGGGGACGCACCCTGCGGGATTTCCGACGCGGCCAGGTGTTCTCTGCTGCCCTGATGTCGCTGGCGCACGGCACCAACGACGCCCAGAAGACCATGGGCGTGATCTTCCTCGCCCTGATCTCCTACGGGGCCGCACTCAAGACCGACGTCACCCCGCCGCTATGGGTGATCGTGTCGTGTGCGGTGGCGATGGCCGCCGGCACCTACTTCGGTGGGTGGCGCGTCATCCGGACACTGGGCAAGGGGCTCGTGGAAATCGAATCCCCCCAGGGCATGGCCGCTGAATCTTCCTCGGCAGCCATCATTTTGCTGTCCAGCCATTTCGGCTATTCGTTGTCGACCACCCAGGTGGTGACCGGATCGGTACTGGGTTCGGGCCTGGGCAAGCCGGGCGCGAAGGTGCGCTGGGGGGTCGCGCGACGGATGGCGACCGCCTGGGTGATCACGCTGCCGCTGGCGGGGGCCATCGGGGCGGGTACCTACCAGCTGATCCACCGCATCGGCGGCTACGCCGGCACCATCACCGGACTGGTGTTGCTGGTGGGCGTCTCCATGCTCATCTGGCTGCAGTCCCGCAAGGTCCCGGTCGACCACACCAACGTCACCGCTGAGTGGGGCGCACACATGACCGACGGACTCGAAGTCATTGCACCACCAACGAGTATCTCCGATATTCCTGACGAGGTCGGCGCGGAGGGAGTCGGTGCGTGAACGCCATCAGCACCTGGTTCGACTACGTCGCCACCGCCAAGATCGTGATCTTCGGTCTGCTGGTCGGCACCGCACTGCCGGCCTTGTTCGCGGTCGGGGTACGGCTGGGCGACGCCGCCGACGGGCCGACTGAGCACGGCCGCGAACTGACGCTGCTGCGCTGGTTCATCTTTGCGCTGTTGCTCGCCGCGGTCCTGGTCGGCGTGTTGTTCATCGCGCGCGATTTCATCGAGCATCGCATCGGCTGGCAATGGGATGACTGGGGCAATTGGGAAGAGGTGTTTGGCCTTGATGAGAAGTAATATTGGCGCTGACATGTTCCTTCCGGTGTCGGCGCGGGGAAGTTGACGCAGTATGAACAAATTTCTCACCTCGATCGTCGCCTGGCTGCGCGCCGGGTACCCCGACGGTGTGCCGCAGAACGACTACGTTCCGCTGCTGGCCCTGCTGTCACGGCGCCTGACCAACGATGAGGTCAAAGATGTCGCTCGCGAGTTGATCGGCCGCGGCGAATTCGACCGGATCGACATCGGGGTGCTGATCGCCCGTCTGACCAATGAGCTGCCGGCCGTCGAGGACGTCGAACGGGTTCGAGAACGGTTGGCTGCCAAAGGTTGGCTGCTCGACGACGCTCCAACCAACGACGCCCCCACCAACGGGGGAAACCCATAGCGCGGCTGCGTGCCCTGGTCATCCCACCCGGTGAGGCGGTCTCGACACTCCTGCCCGCATTGCAGGGTGTCCTGGACGGCGATGCGGCCGCATTCACTCCGGTCGGCTCGGACACCGATCCGTCGGCACTGACCGCGATGCGTGTCGATGAGCCGATCGGCGACGAGGTCGCACTCGTCGTGGCGACGTCGGGAACCACCGGGGTGCCCAAGGGAGCCCTGCTGACCGGTGCAGCGCTTGCGGCCAGCGCCGCCGCCACGCACGACCGGCTGGGCGGACCGGGCCACTGGCTGCTGGCACTGCCGCCGCACCACATCGCCGGCATCCAGGTCCTGGTGCGCAGCCTGGCCGCCGGTACGGCCCCCGTAGCACTGGACGTCACAACAGGATTCGATCCCGCCCGGCTGCCCGAGGCGGTGGCCAAGCTGGGGCCCGGTCGACGCTACACCTCGCTGGTCGCCACCCAACTCGCCAAAGCACTGCAGTATCCCGAGCCCGGCGCCACGCTGGCCCAGCTGGATGCGGTGTTGTTGGGCGGAGGCCCGGCGCCGCAACCGGTCCTGGACGCAGCAGCCGCCGCTGGTGTCACAGTGGTACGCACCTACGGAATGAGCGAAACCGCGGGCGGCTGTGTCTATGAAGGCGTTCCGTTGTCGGGCGTCCGGGTGCGGATCGGCGCCGACGGGCGGATTGCACTCGGCGGCCCGACCTTGGCGCAGGGTTACCGCGACCCCATCCACCCTGACCCCTTCGCCGAGGCCGGCTGGTTTCAGACCGATGATGTTGGCGCCCTTGACTCCTCAGGGCGCTTGAGGGTTCTGGGCCGGGCCGACGACGCGATCAGTACCGGAGGCCTGACGGTCCTACCCGGTCCGGTAGAGGCAGTATTGACGACCCATCCCGCGGTCGCCGACTGTGCGGTGTTCGGGATTGCCGACGACAGACTTGGGCAGCGGGTGGTCGCCGCCGTGGTGGTGGCCGGCGCCACCGCGCCAACGCTGGCCGAGTTGCGCGCCCACGTCGCAGAATCTCTCGATGCCACCGCAGCTCCACGCGAGCTACACGTCGTCGCTGCGCTTCCACGACGCGGGATCGGCAAGCTGGACCGAAAGGCGTTGGCGCGCCAATTCTCTGCAGATTAGCTTCGCCTGAAGCGAGGTCGGGTCTAGTCGCCGCCGCCGGAACTGCTGCCGGATCCACCACTCGAACCACCGCTCGAACTGCCGCCACTCGAACCGCCGCTCGAGCCACCGCTCGAGCCACCACTCGAGCCGCTCGACCCGCCACTCGAGCCACCACTGGAACCACTCCCGGCGCCACCACCAGATCCCGAGGAGCTGGACCCGCCCCCGGAACCGGCGGAACCACCAGAGGCTCCGCCGGAGCCACCGGCCCCGGAGCCACCCGACTCGCCACCGGAACTGCCGCCGGCGCCACCAGAACCGCTGCCCGAGCCGTCGGCACCAGAACCCGAGCTGCCCGAACCCGCAGACCCCGAGCCCTCGCCGCCCGATCCTCCGCTGCCCGATCCTGCGGTACCGGATCCGCCGGATTCGCCGCCCGAGCCCGCGCCGCCCGAACCACCATCGGCGGATCCGCCAGAGGCACCACCAGTCCCGCCGGTCCCCTCGGAGTGACCACCAGATCCACTCTCGCCGGAACCACCGGTCCCCTCACCCGAGCCGCCGGGATTGCCGCCGGATCCACCGGAACTACCGTTACCCTCGCCGGTATCGGTGCCCCCGGAATGTCCTCCGCCGGAACCATTTTCACCAGAACTGTCACTGCCCGAACCGCTACCGCCCGAACCACTGCTGCCCGACCCGTTGCCACCCGTGCCGGAGCCACTTGATCCGGAGCCACCTGAGCCGGCATCGCCACCGGGGGGATTCCCCCCGGTGTGACCGCCGCCAGAACCGGCGCCTCCCCCGCTGCTGCTCCCACCCGAGCCAGGCAACCAGCCACCACCGCCACCGACGGGCCCGGTGATGATCGGGATCGGGATCGGAATCGGGATGACCGCCGGCGGTGCCGGTGCAACTGGAGGCGCCGGGGGTGGAGCAACGACCGCCGGTACCGGGTTAGCCGGGACCACAACGGGATTGGGTGCAGGAATCTGCGGCGCAGGCAACGGTACCGGCTTCGGGGCCGGGAGCACCGGCATGAAGTTGCCGGGCACCGGTTGAGACTGCGGTGGCGCCGCCACCACCGGAGGCTGCGATGGCGCGGACGCGGCGGTGGGGCGGATGCCAATCGTCACGGCCACGGCCAACGCGGCGCATCCGGCCACCAGGATCCCGCCGACCGAGCTGCCCACCAGAAGCGCCCGACCGACCGGCGGCGGGGCCGCGCGCTCGGTGAGTTCAGCGGCGTCGTCGTCGCCATACTCGGCACCGTAGGCGTCATAGCCTTCGTAGCCCTCGTAGTCGGTCTCGGCGTACTCGACCGGCAGCAGTTCGGAGTCATCATCGGTCATCGAATACGCGAGCTGCTGGTCTGACTGGCTGCCCTGCTCCGCCGGGGCCAATGCGGTGGCGCCGGCGTCGGCATCGGCAGCGTCGGGCAAAGCGGCATCGGGAACAGCGGCGCCCAGCACGGTGGCGTCCGATACCGCGGGCGCTGCCATCGTCGCGTCACCGGCAGGGGCGGCCAGCCATGTCGTCTCGCCGTCTTCGCCCGATACGTCGCGCGCCAATGCCACCGCCGAGCGCGCCTGGGTCTGCTCGGAGACGTTCTCGACGCCGGCATCCTCCAAAGCCTGACGAAGCTCCGCCATCAATTCCGAATCCGACCAGCACAGCCGGGTAGCCGCCAGTCGATGACCTTCATCGGCCAACATGCGATGCGTGCCTGTCACCGTTTCGACGAGCGTTTCGACCGGACTTCTCGTCAGGTCGAGCATGGACTCATCGAGCACGGCGTCGCCATAGGCATCCGATTCGACGAGCGCCAGTCGAGCCAGCGCGCCGGTAACCGACACCCCGAGCGCGACATCCATTGCGCGCCTCCTTCCGCGGCCACTCGAATTGCCAGTCTAGTCGCGCGGAACCGACGGCCGAGCGGACCGATCTTCGCAGTTCAGTGGTGTGCGCCTCGTCCGCGGTTATGGTGAGCAGGTGATCGCCGAGTCGACCAGGAGCTGGAATATCGGCCGCGATGCGACTGCGGCGGCGATGCTTCTGGCAGCGCCGGCATTGCCGTGGAGCCTGTACTTCGGTGCCGGCATTCCGGCCACCGAGCCCGGGATGCTCGCCGCGCTGGCCGCGGCGACAGTGCTGGCGCTAGCAGCCCTGGCCGCGACCTACGCCGGCCCCTGGGGCATCCAGCGGGCATCGGCCAACCCCGCCGCCGACCGGCTACGACTCGTACTCAGCGTCCCGTATCTGCTGCTGATTCTCGGCGTGGTGGCCCTCGATGTGGTGCAGACCATCCGCTACGGCGGAACCTCCCGACCGCCCGGCGGCGTCGGGCCGGGCGCACTGCTGGGTGCAGCAGGCGCTTTGCTGGCCGCGCAACCGGTGCTCGCGGGGCCGGTGCGGCTGTGGTGGCGCGTCGTCAAGCTCCTGGGCTACGCCGGGGTCGCGGGCGCCACGGCCAGTGTGCTGTTCAACCTGTACTGGCGCGTGCGCTACGCACTTCCCGATGCTGACGCCACCAGCGGTCTGGGCCGCCAGGAGATTGCGATCGTGGCGACCGCGCTGGTTTACGGGGCAGTCGCGTGGGCAACGGTTGTCGTTGCCTCGCGATGGGTTCTGCGACGCGACAAAGCATCTCAGCTCAGTGTGGTGCTACTCGGCGGAGCTGCCTTGATCGCGGCGGTACTGGTCTGGGCACTTCCGGTGGGTCGCGACATCGACGGTTTTCACGGCATCGCGCAGAACACCTCCACGGCGGGAGTCGGTTTCGAGGGCTACCTGGTGTGGGTGGCGGCTGCTGCACTGTTCGCGGTGACCGCGGCGCGTGACGCGTCGGCGGCGACATGGTTGGGCGCCACCCGCAACACGCTTCTTCTGATCACGATCTGGAGCCTGGGATCAGCATTGATGCGTCTGGTCGATCTCAGCGCAGCGATCGGCCTGGACCTGCCGTATTCGCCCTATGACAGCGCCGCGATGGCCGCCTTCGACGTGGTGACGGCTGCCATCGCGATGTGGCTGCGGCTCAACCTGACCAATCGCTCCCTTCCCGCTGCCGCGGTCTGGTCGGTGAGCGCCGTCTTGTTCGGCTTCACCATCGCCCGCGTCGTGGTCGGAGTGGGCCTGGCTCCGCGGCTGGCCGACGCCCAGCGTGTCGACGCGTGGGCGAACCCGGTCTACGGCAACGGCCTCGCACAACAGATCACCAGCACGTTCGACGTGGCGTTGTGCGGGCTGGCGTTGTGCGGGCTGGTGGTGGCGATCGTCTCCGGACGGCTCACGGTGCACGCCGACGACCGCCCCAAGCCGGGCGAGCCCGGCGCACCGCGCATCTTTCGATCACCGGAGCCCGCGCTCGAGCCGCCCGCGAGTGGCCCGAAGATCTATCGTGGGGCAGACGATCCCAGCGCGGGCGGCGACGGAGCTCAGGGCAGCTCGAACGGCAGCTGAATGCCCTCGTGCGGCAGGCAGTGCGTACAGGTCCGCTCGGTGTCGATGCGCTCGATGGCCTGCTGCACCAGCTTTTTGAAGGGCTCGATGTTCTTCTGAAACTCCGCGAACACGTCGACGGCCTTCACACCACTGCCGACATCCACCCCGGCATCCAGATCGGTAACCAAAGCCACTGCGGCGTAACACATCTCCAGTTCACGTGCCAGCACCGACTCGGGATACCCGGTCATGTTGATCAACCGGAATCCCGCTGCGGCGAACCACTGGCTCTCGGCGCGGGTGGAAAATCGCGGCCCCTGGAT